>JAEUHS010000116.1 GCA_016794035.1 Planctomycetota bacterium | reverse complement strand
GACGAACTGCTGTCGTTGCTGGATCGGGCCCAGGACGAAGGGCGCATCGATCGCGTCGGCGACCACTTCTACGGCGCCTCGGTGGTGCGCACGGTGCTGCGCGAGGTGCGCAACAACTGTCTCGCGCACGACGAGGTGCTCGACATCCCGTCGCTGCGCGACCGCCTCGACACCAGCCGCAAGTACCTGATCCCGTTGCTCGAGCACGTCGACGCGCTCGGGCTGACCGTGCTGCGCGGCGGCGTGCGGCGCCTGTTGCGGTCCTCCGACTTGAGCCGGGATCTGGCCGCCGAAGGCTCCTGAATCGCGGCCCCGCCCGGCAGCCGCCGATACCATCGGCCGGAGCCGCGTGCGCGCGGGCATCAGTCCGCAGGACCCACGTGCCGATAACCGGGAGGTCCCCGATCGGAACGGAGAGCAGCATGACCGGCGAGAGCCAACGCGACGACGACAACGACGACTTCCTCGACGACGACTTCGTGATCGAGGACATCGCGCCGAAGAACGAGGACCTCGATCGTCTGTTCGAGACGCCCCCGGGCCATTCGAAGGCCGGTGCGGCCGCGGCCGAGCCCGACGCGGAGGACGTGCTGTTCGCCGAGCCGGAGCTCGGCTACGCAGCGCCGACCACGTTCCAGGGCGGTCCCGAGTTCGCGGAGGGCGCCGCCGGCACGTGGGACGGGGACGCGCTCGACCTCGAGGCGGAGGCCGCAAGCAACCTGGGGGCACCGCCCGAGGCGATGGCCGCTGCCGAGGCGTCGTTCGCCAAGGAACTCGATTCGTTGCTGCAGGGGGACGACGACTTCGCGCTCGACAGCGAGCAGGAGCTCGAGGTCATCGGTGCCGGCGCGGCCGGCGCGGGCGACGGCATCAGCGAGTTCGAGCAGTCCGGACCGTTCGTGCTCGACGATGGCGACGGCATGTGGCAGGACGAGTCCGCCGACAGCGGCGACGAACTCGGCGTGCCGCTCGGCGCCGCCAGCGGGGACGAGCAGGTGGCGCCCGAGCCCGGCTGGGAGCCGCTGCCGGCGGCCAGGGTCGACGACCTCGCCGAGGTCGGCGAAGTCGCGCGCGCCGAGGCGGACGAGCCGTACGAGGCGGCGGACGCCGACGCCGACCCGGTCTACGGCGAGGCGTTCGCGGACGGCGCCGAACCCGAGCTGGTCGGGGTCGCCGCCGAGGCCGAGGGCCACGACATCTACGTCCAGGACGAGGACGACAACGAGGTCATCGGTGCCCGCGAACGCGGTGGCCGCGGCTTCCGTGTCCTGCTGCCCTTGGCGGCGACCCTGACCGTGCTGGCGGCGGGCGCCGTGGTGGTGCTGCGGCCCGAGTGGCTCGGCCTGCGCCTGCAGCCCGAGCGCGTGCAACAGGCGGAGATCACGCGGCCCACGGTCGCGGTCCCGGTGCCGACGCCGGCCGGGCCGGCTCCCGTGGTCGCGGTGACCGAGCCGCCACCCGTGGCGCCACCGACGCCGCCGCCGGTCGAACCGCCGCCGCCGGCCCCGGTCGAGCCGACGCCGCCGACGGTCGTCGTCAGTGAACCGCCGCCCGCGGACCCGGCGCCGCCGGTGGCCGTCGAGCCGCCGTCCCCGGAGGTGCCACCGGTCGCCGTCGAGCCGCCGGCGCCGGCGGACCCGGCCCTGCCGGTCGTCACGGCCCCGACTCCGGAGCTGCCGGGCTGGCCGGTGCTGCCGGCCGTCACCGCGTCGCCCAAGGGCGCCGACGGCTTGCCGCAGCAGCGCAACCGCCTGGTGCGGGTCAGCGACGATCTGATGATCGGCGAGCCCGACGACCTCGACGGACGCACCCGCAGCGCGGACGGCGTGGCGCCGGGCAGCCGCGCGTTCGCGCAGCTGCAGAACGGCAACTTCTTCATCGGCAACGTCAAGACCGCCGACGCGCAGCGCATCACGCTGCGCGTCGACAACGGCGAGGTCACGATCCCGCGGGCCGCCATCGCGCGCCTGACCGAACTCGGCTCCGCCGACTACGAGGACCTGCAGAAGGTCACCTCGGGCTTCGTGCGCCTGACCAACAACAACCGACTGGTCGGCGGCATCCTCAGCGGCATCGCCGACGACCACGTCGTGCTCGAGTTCCGCAAGAACCGCGTCATGCTGCCGAAGGCGCTGGTCGGGCAGGTCGTGCAGGGCGAGGGCGATGCCGCGATCCGGCTCGACACCACGCGCGAGGAGGACGACTGGTTGCGCCGCCTGATCGAGCGACAGCTCGGCAGCGGCACCGGCGCCGAGCCGCCGACGCCGCCGACGCCGCCGCAGGGTTCGCAGTCGCCGCGCTGATCGGGTCGGGTAAGGTGTGCCGCGTGCACATCTGCCCCGACTGCGGCAACCGCGACATGGTGGTGCGCACCGCCGATGGCGCGACCATCCACGAGTGTGGCCTGTGCGGGGCGCGATTCGGCGACCGGCGGGCGATCGAGCAGCTCGCCGACCAGGAGCAGGCGCAACAGCGCGGCGTGCCGCCGCTGGTCTGGCCCCTGGTGCGCGTGCTCGAGCAGCTGCCGGGCCTGCACGTGCGCGATGCCGGAGACGGTGACGCCGCGCCGCCGACCCTGCCGTTCGTCGAACTCGGGGTCGCCGACCACCGGGCCCTGCAGCAGATCGAGAACCTGGTGAAGTCCCTGCAGCTCGGAGCTGCGGCGCTGCGCTGCCACTGGATCGTCGAGGTCGAGTACCGGCGGCACCTCGCCTTCGTACTGAAGCCGCGCCACGGCGGCGGCGCCGTCGCCGCGGAGTTCGTGCGCGAGGCCCGGCTCGACCTCGAACCGCTGCGGCGCCACGTCGAGCGGGATCGGCGGCTGGGGTGGTGGCGGCATGCGGGCGACGAGCCGAACCGGTAACCTACGCGCTGCGTTTCCGCCCGGACCCCGATGCCATCGAACCCGACCGCCGCCCTGTGCTCGTTGTTTGCCCTGCTGCTGGCTGCCGCCCTGCCGGCGCAGTCCGATCTCGCGGCCCGGCTCGACGACGTGAAGGAGTTCACGCGCTTCTTCAAGCGGGCCAAGGAGGAAGCGGTCCTGGTCGAGGCCGTGCACATGCTCAAGGGCAGGGAGTGCGTGCCGGCGGCCGAGGAACTGCTCAAGGTCCTGAAGCACCCCAACGCCGCGGTGCAGCAGGCCGCGCTGGAGGTGCTGGAGAGCTATCGCGAGCCGGCGACCTATGCCGCGTGGATCGAGGAGCTGCCGAAGATCCGTGACGCCGACCAGGGCGCGCTGCTGATCAAGGTCCTGGGCCGCGCACAGCTGAAGGACGCCCTGCCGGCGATCGCCGAGGTCGCGGCGAACCCGAAGGCGGCGTCGGTCGTGAAATTCGAGGCGGCGCGGGCGCTGCAGAGGATCGGCTCGGCCGGCACGACCGACCTGCTCGGGCAGCTGGTGGCCGACGGCGATCCGGTGGTGCGCATGGCGGCGACCGACACGATCGGCGCGCTGAAGCTGACGCAGCACGCCGACGCGGTGGTCCGCCTGCTCGGAGACGACGAATGGCAGGTGCAGAGCGCCGCGGTCGCCTGCGTGTCCAGGCTGCGACCGCAGGCCGCCGTGCAGCCGCTGATCGACCTGATGCGCAAGGCGGGCCGCCTGCGCACGGAGTGTGCGGAGGCGCTGTTCCAGATCACGGGTTTCGACTTCGGCGTCGATCCCGAGCGCTGGCAGGAGCAGTGGCACACGCTGACCTCGATCGAGGGCTACCGCATCCCGACCGACGAGGAACTGGCGAAGAAGGCCGAGAGTCGCAAGAAGTACGACGCGTTCTACGGCAAGAAGGAGGAGACCAACACCTTCGTCGGCATCCCGACCACGTCGACCAACGTGCTGTTCATCATCGACGTCTCGGGCTCGATGGACGACCTGGTCGTCGAGGTCGAGAAGTTCCAGGGCTACCGCGATCGCCGGCGCTTCACGATCGTGCAGACCGAGCTGCTGAACACGATCGAAGGCCTGACGTCGGATACGAACTTCGACATCGTCGCGTTCGCGACCGACCTGAACGTGTGGAAGAAGCGCCTGGTGCCGGCCAACGTCGTCAACCGCGAGGCCGCGAAGTCGTTCGTGCGCGGGTTGAAGCCGCTCGGCGGCTCCGAGTCGCAGGACCTCGCACAGTCCGGGCTCGGCGGCTCGGCCAACCTCGAAGCCGGCAAGACCAACACGCTGAAGGCGCTGCTCTACCCATTCGGCGTCGACCCGGAGAAGCCGTCGAAGGCGGCGGTGACCGGCTTCGACAAGACCGCGATCAAGCGACCGCTCGACACCGTCTACTTCCTCAGCGACGGCCGACCGTCGGTCGGCAAGATCGTCGACACCAACGAGATCCTCAAGGAAGTGCGCAAGCACAACGAGATCTACCGGATCGTGATCCATGCGATCGCGATCGGCGAGTTCCAGAAGGAGTTCCTGCAGCAGCTCGCGCAGGAGAACGGCGGCGTGTTCATCGACATGGGCCGCTGAGCGGGTCGTCGGCCTCGGCGGGGGTCCTTCAGGCCGCCGGTCCGGTGCCGCGCAGCAGCCCGCGCGGGCGCAGCCACATGACGGCGCAGGTCGCGGCGATGCCGAGGCCGGCGACGACGGCCAGCGTGGCGGCCAGGCCGTTCCGTTCCTGGGCGTGGAACAGCGCGACGTTGCAGGCCGCGTAGCAGCAGCGGGTACCGAGCGACAGCGCCGACAGCACCGTGGTGCGCACGGACGCGCCGATGCGGTGGTTGACGAACTCGTAGAGCAGCGCCCAGTGCATGCCGAACGGCACCTGCTGGACGAAGAACATCGCCACGCCGAGCCAGACCAGCCGGGTCGATGCGTCGGCAGCCCCGCTGGCGTGGCGTTCGCCGGCCATCACCAGCAGCGAGACGCACAGCAGCAGCGGCATGCCCCAGAACAGCACGCGCCGGCCGACCGTGGCGACCAGGCGCGGCACCAGCGAACTCAGCGGCGCCGCGGCCAGGTTCATCGCCGCGAACAGCACGCCGACGAACAGCGGGTCCAGCAGCAGCGGCTCCTGCCGGCCGGCGGCGGCCAGGTACGGCTGGTAGTTGTGGAACGGATAGCGCAGCAGCGTGAACAGCACCACCCAGTAGGCGAGCAGCCACGCCACGGCCGGCCGCGCGAGGTCGCGGCGCACGTGGCGCAGGAAGTCGCGCGGTCGTATCGGCGCGTTCGCCGGCGGTTCGTGCACTCCGAGCGCGATCGCGGCCGCGACGACGCACAGGCAGCTGGTCAGCACGATCGAGACCGCGTAGGCGTCGCGCGTGGCGTTGCCCCAGCGCGCGCATGCGCCGCCGAGCAGGAACGCGGTGCCGGTGCCGAGCATGCGCAGCGCGGCGATGCGGCTCTCCTCGGCGAGGTAGCGGTGCTCCTGGCCGTGTTCGCGCAGCGTCTCGTAGAGCATCACCGTCGGCGGCCCGGACAGCACCGCGTGGCCGAGTCCGAGCAGCACTTCGCCGGTGAGGAAGCCGCCGTACGTCGGCGCCAGGACCAGCGTGCCGAAGCCGGCGGCCAGCAGCAGCGGGCCGAGCAGCAGCATGCGCTTCCTGCCGAAGCGGTCGGCCAGCACGCCGGTCGGCACCTCGGCCGTGAACATCGCCAGGTAGTAGGCCGAGACGATCTCGCCGTAGTCGCCTTCGCCCATGCCATGGTGGCGGAAGAACAGGAACAGGAACGGCACGCACGCGAACGGGTACGTCACCAGCGCGTAGGCGCGCAGCAGTCGCAGTTGCCGGTCGAGGGGCGACAAGCGGGCACCTTCACCGCCGCCGGCGACGGCTGCAACGACGTTCTCCGCGCGCCCGCTCGCGGCGGCTTGCAATCGGGTCCTGCCAGGGCATCCTCAGCCGCCGCGATGTCCGTACCGATCGCCGACTTCCGCAGTGACACCAGCACGTTGCCCACCGAGGCGATGCGCCGGGCCATGGCGACGGCCGAGGTCGGCGACGACGTGCGCGGCGAGGATCCGACCGTGCGCCGGCTCGAGCAGGAGGCGGCGGCCCTGCTCGGCAAGCCGGCCGCGCTGTTCCTGCCGTCGGGCACGATGGCGAACCAGGCCGCGATCCACGTGCACTGCCGGCCCGGAGACGAGCTGATCTGCGAGGACCGCTCGCACGTCTACTTGTTCGAGGGCGGCGGCATCGCGCGCCTGTCGGGCACGCAGGTGCGGCTGCTGGCGGCGCCGGGCGGCTTTCCGACGCCGGCGCAGGTCGAGGGCGCGGTGCGCAGCGACGACCCGCACCACCCGCGGTCGCGGCTGCTGGTGCTCGAGAACACGCACAACATGGCCGGTGGTCGGGTCGCGAACGTCGCCACGATGTCGGCGCTCGCGGCCGCGGCGCGGCGGCACGGACTCGCGGTGCACGTCGACGGCGCGCGGCTGTTGAACGCCGCGGTGGCGCTCGGCTGCCCGGCGCGGGACCTGGTCGCCAGCGCCGACTCGGTGTCGCTGTGCCTCAGCAAGGGCCTCGGGGCGCCGGTCGGCTCGATGCTCGCGGGCAGCACCGACTTCGTCGCCCAGGCGCGCCGCGTGCGCAAGGCGTTCGGTGGCGGCATGCGGCAGGCCGGCGTGATCGCCGCCGCCGGGCTGCTGGCCCTGCGCGACGGCCCGGCGCTGCTCGCGCACGACCACGACCGCGCGCAGCGGCTCGCGCGCGGGCTCGCCGAGCTGCCGTTTCTCGCCGTCGACCCCGCGGTGGTCGACAGCAACATCGTCATGGCCGATCTGCGCGCCGGCGAACCCGACCAGCTGCAGGCCCACCTGCAGCGCTGCGGCGTGCTCGCGGCGGGCGCCGGCCCGCGCCGCCTGCGTTTCGTGCTGCACCGCGACGTCGACGACGCGATGGTGCAGCGCTGCCTCGATGCCTGCCGCACGTTCGTGCCGGCGGCGTCTCCGACTCCCTCGCCCTCGTGAAAGGAACCCTCCCGTGAGCATCTTCAAGGCCTACGACATCCGCGGCACCTACCCCGACCAGATCGACCGCAAGATCGCCCAGAAGATCGGCGCGGCGATGGTTCACCACCTCGGCAGCAAGCGACTCGTCGTCGGGCGCGACATGCGCACGATGGCGCCCGAGATCCAGGACGCCGTGATCGACGGCATGCTGTCGCAGGGCTGCGACGTGATCGACATCGGCCTCGCGTCGACGCCGATGGTCTACTACGCGATCGGCAAGCTGCCGTGCGACGGCGGCATGGCGGTGACCGCGTCGCACAATCCGAAGCAGTACATCGGCTTCAAGTTGTGTCGCGCCGAGGCGCGCCCGTTGTCCGGCGACACCGGCATCAAGGACATCGAGCAGCTGGTGCACGGGCCGGACCTGAAGCCGGCCGCGCGCAAGGGCAAGCGCGACCAGGTCGACCTGATGCGGGACTGGGTCGCCCACATCGCGAGCTTCGCCAAGGGCATCCAGCCGATGACGATCTGCGTCGACTACGCCAACGGCATGGGCGCCAACGAGTCGCCGGCGATCTTCGCGGCGATCCCGGGCCTGAAGGTCGTGTCGTTGTACCAGCAGCTCGACGGCACCTTCCCGAACCACGAGGCGAACCCGCTGAAGGAGTCGAACCTCGACGACCTGCGCGCGCTGGTCAAGAAGCACCGAGCGCCGCTCGGGCTGGCGTTCGACGGCGACGCCGACCGCTGTGCGTTCGTCGACGAGGACGGCCGCACCGTGCACGCCGACCTGATCACCGTGATCCTCGCGCGCGGCATGCTGCAGCGGCATCCGGGCAAGGGCATCATCTACGACCTGCGCTCGAGCAAGGTCGTGCCCGAGGAGATCAGGAAGCTCGGCGGCCGCCCGGTGCGCGAGCGCGTCGGCCACTCGTTCATGAAGGAGACCATGCGCCGCACCGACTGCATCGGCGGCGGCGAGCTGTCCGGCCACTTCTACTTCGCCGAGAACTACTTCACCGACTGCGGCGTGCTGGCGGCGATCCTGGTGATGAACCAGCTCAGCCAGGAGCAGAAGACGCTGAAGCAGGCGGCCGACCCGCTGCGCAAGTACTTCGGCACCGGCGAGATCAACTTCAAGGTCGACGACAAGGCGGCGCTGATGCAGCAGGTCGAGGCGAAGTACAAGGACGCGAAGATCGACTTCCTCGACGGCATCACGGTCACGTATCCGACCTGGTGGGTGAACGTGCGCCCGAGCAACACCGAGCCGTTCCTGCGCATGTGCCTGGAGGCCGACACGAAGCCGTTGATGGTGCAGAAGCGCGACGAGCTGTTCGCGATCCTCGGCCATCCGGTCGACCACTAGTCCGCGCATGCCACCGCGCCCGTCCGGCATCGTCGTGTTCCTGACCGACTTCGGTCACCGCGACCCGTATGTCGGCGTCATGAAGGGCGCGCTGTTGCGGGTCCATCCCAAGGCCACGATCGTCGACCTCGGCCACGACGTGCCGCCGCAGGACCTGGTGGCGGGGGCGTTCCACCTCGTGGCGGCGATCGGTCACTTCCCGGTCGGCACCGTGCACACCGCCGTCGTCGACCCCGGCGTCGGCACTGCGCGACGCCTGCTCGCGGCGTCGGCGCACGGGTGCTACTGGCTGGCGCCCGACAACGGGCTGTTGGGAACCGTGCTGGCGCGCGACCCCGACGCAGCCGTGCGCGCCCTCGACGCCGGCCGCCTCGGCCTGCGCGACGTGTCGCGCACGTTCCATGGCCGCGACGTGCTGGCGCCCGTCGCCGGCTGGCTGGCGAGCGGGCGCTACGGCTTCACGGCGCTCGGGCCGCGCGTCGACGACTGGCGCCGCGGCGACGACCTGTTCGGCGGCACGCCGCGCATCGTGCAAGTCGACGGCTACGGCAACCTGATCAGCAACGTGTCGGCCGCGGCGATCGGAGCCGCACGCGCCGTCGTGGTCGGCGACCGCACGGTGCCGATCCGCGGCACCTACGGCGACGTGCCGCACGGCGAACCGGTGGCGGTGGTAGGCTCGCATGGTCGGCTCGAGATCGCGGTCCACGGCGGCAACGCGGCGGTGACACTGGGTTTGCGGCGCGGCGCTGCGATCCGGCTCGACGGCGCGTAGACTGGTCGCCCGCCCATGAGCCAGACCGAAACCACGCAGAAGACCGTTCGCCTCGTCGGGGTGCCGATGGACCTCGGCGCCGGCCGCCGTGGCGTCGACATGGGACCCTCCGCGATCCGCATCGCCGGCGTCAGCCAGGGGCTGCGCCAGCTCGGGCTGCGCGTCGAAGACGACGGCGACGTCGGCGTGCCCGCGCCCGAGACCCGCGATCCCGGCACCGCGAACGCGCGCTACCTCGAGCCGATCTACCACGTCTGCAACCGGCTGCGCCTGCGCGTGCGCCGTTCACTGGAGCTCGGCGAGATCCCGGTCGTACTCGGCGGCGATCACAGCATCGCGATCGGCACCGTGTCCGGCGTCAGCGAGTACTTCCGCAGCCGCGACGAGAAGGTCGGCCTGATCTGGGTCGACGCCCACGGCGACATGAACACGCCCGAGAGTTCGCCGTCCGGCAACATCCACGGCATGCCGCTGGCGACGGTGCTCGGCCTCGGCCACCCGCGGCTGGTCGAGATGGGCGGCTTCTCGCCGAAGGTCGCGCGCGAGAACGTGTGCCTGATCGGCATCCGCGACATCGACGAGAACGAGCGCAAGAACATCAAGCAGTCCGGCATCCACGCCTACACGATGCGCGACGTCGACGAGCGCGGCATGCGCGCCGTGATGCAGGAGGCGATCGGTTTCGTCAACCAGGGCACCGCCGGCTTCCACGTCTCGTTCGATCTCGACGGCATGGATCCGCGCGACGTGCCCGGTACCGGCACGCCGGTGAAGGGCGGGATCAGCTGGCGCGAGGCGAACCTGCTGATGGAGATGGTCAGCGACACCGGCCGCATGACCAGCCTCGAGGTCACCGAGCTGAACCCGATCCTCGACGTGAAGAACCAGTCCGGCGAGGTCGCCGTCGACGTGATCCTCAGCGCGTTCGGCAAGCGCATCCTCTGACGCGGTTCGCCCGCAGGGCGAACCACGTCAGAGTTGCCGATGTGCCGGCGCCACGCGGTGGCAGTACGCCGGCGATCGGGAGCATCCAGCACCGCTGCGCCGGCGGGGCGAGGCAGGTCGTGGCGTGCGGGCGACGCCACCATGAGCAGCTATTGGCTCAGGTGGCGAAGCGAGCGGCGCCGCAGGGCGTGTCCGGGCCGCGTGCGTCCTCGTGGCGTTGTTGTCCACCCGGCCGCCCTGCGGGCAAGCGACTTCGGATCTGCTCGCGGCGCGAGCAGATCAGAAGTTCACGCCGAACGAGAAGTCGGCGAAGAAGCCGCCGCTCAGCGAACCCTCGGCGTTGTTGAAGCCGTTGGCGCCGCTGGTCAGGTCGTAGTCGCCGGCGACGACGGCGCCCGCGCGCAGCGTGAACGACGTGTAGTCGTTCATGCGGTGCAGCAGACCGAGGTAGGTGACGATCTCCTGCACGCGCAGGTTGTCGCGACCGGGCGGATTGGCTTCCTGGCCGGCCAGCGACGTGCGCACGTGGTATTCGGCGCCGGTGATCTCGGCGCCGACCAGGATGCCGGTGGCGGCCGAGGGCCAGAACGAGAACTCGAGGTGTTCGGGCAGCGAGAGGTCGAAGCGGAAGCCGTCGACGATCTCGACGTTCATGCCGAGCACGGGCAGGTAGGGAGCGTCCTCGTAGACCTGGTTGTAGCGGGCGCCGATCTTGAAGAAGAGGCTCTCGGTCGCGCGCACCGTGACGGTCGCGAACGAGGGATAGTCGTAGTCCTCGTGGTGCAGGCCTCCGTCGAGGTCGGACCAGACGCCGGGCGCCGACTCCACCTCGAGCAGCACGTTGTCGCTCAGGAACACGCCGAAGCCGAGCTTGACGCCGATGGCGTAGAGGCTCTCGTCGCCGAGCCCGCTGGCGTTGCCGCGGGTGCCGAACTGGCTCGAGTACTGGTAGTGCCGCCCGTGCGCGTAGGTGCCGATCTTCAGGTAGCCATCCGTCGAGACCAGGATCGGCGCATCGATGTCGAGGCCGTAGCCCAGCATGTCGAAGTGGCCGGGCTCGTGGCGGATGCGCTGGTTCGGCAGCAGGCTGGCGCGCAGATCGATCTGCGGCGTGAACCGCTCGCGGCGGTTCATGAAGTCGCCGTGGTGTTCCTGGAACAGGCGATGCAGCGAGTAGTCCTCGCCCTGCGGTGCCTGGGCACCGGGCGCCCCCCAGTCGTCGCGCAGTTCGAAACCGCGGAGTCGAGTGTCTTCGGATGCGGGTGCCTGCGCCGCGGCTGCCGCGGCGACGAGGCACGCAGCAAGAGCTGCACGTGCGGTGTGGTTTGCCATACTCCCTGTCTGACCGTTGGTTGGACCGGCCCGAATCCTCACCACGGCGGGGGCGGATTCAAGGGCAATCGTCAGCGCTGGAAGATCGGCAGGTACTGCTTGGGCATCTGCAACAGGATGCAGGCGACCGCGGTCGCGAACTCGTCGCCGGGCCCCACGTCGTTGCGCCAGCGCCCGTCGCGCAATTGGGTCGCGAGCAGGTCGTCGGCGAGCCGGGCAAAGAACCTGCGGCAGCGGGAACCCCCGTGCTGGTAGAAGGCCTGAGCCGCGTAGTAGTTGCCGTACCAGAAGTAGAAGTGGGTCGGCTGGTAGTCGGCGAGGGTGCCGTAACCGCGCTGCAGGAACTCCAGCACCGGGTCGGCCAGCTCGTCGTCGTGCACGCCGGCGCTGGTCAGCGCGGTCAGCGCCGCGGCGTTGATCGCGTACTCGCTGGCCTTCTGGTAGGCGCCGCGGCCGTAGATCTTGTAGTAGAACAGCCCGCGTGCGGCGCCGGCCTCGACGCGGCTGGCCCGCACGTAGGCGAGCGCCCGGTCGACGGTGCCGGTCGGCACCCGGATGCCGATGTTGCGGGCGGCACGCAGCGCCTGCAGCTGGCACACGGTCACCGACATGTCGGTCTCGCGGTCGAACGGGTTGTAGCGCCAGCCGCCGTACTGGTTCTGGCAGTCGACGATCAGGTTGACGGCGCGCTCCAGCGCGAGCTTCGACGGCTCGGTCGCCGCCATGCCGTAGATCTCGGCCAGGAACAGGGTCGCGAACGCATGGCTGTACATGCGCGTGCCGGAGTCGGTGAGGAATCCGTTCTCGAGGCCGCAGCGCACCACGTAGTCGTGCGCGCGCCGCACCGTCTCGGCGTACGGCCCCCGGTCGGGCAGGTGGCCGCCGGACAGGAAGGCGAGGCCGCCGAGCGCGGTGACGCCGAGGTGGCCGCGACCCTCGCGCTGCTGGCCTTCGACCGACAGCGCCTGGTCGAGCAGGATGTAGTCGTCCTGCATCTTGTGGCCGACGTGGCCGGTCCAGGCACCGGTCACGGCCTGCTGGGCGGCCAGCCAGCGCAGGCCGCGGTCGGCGGCCTCGGCGCAGCGTTCGGCCTGCGGCGGCGAGAACCACGGCTCCTCGTCGGCGCGCCGGCTCGACGCCTCCGTGCTCTGCGGCGACCGGGCCGCGCCGAGACAGCAGAGGATCACGCTGGTGAGCAGCATCGACGGGGCCGCATTGTCGCGCGCCGGGCCGCCGATGCCAGCGCCTCCGGGCCCGGCGGCAGCACACCGACGGCGCCGGCCCGACGCCCGGCAACCGCGGTGCGCGGGCTTGTGCCGCCGCGGCGCCGTACTAACCTGGGTCCGCGCGGGGCCGGCAGGCCGGGACCCGCACCACGCATCACGACACCATGCTGGCAATCATCCTCACGTTCGACCCCGTCTACTGGCTGATCCTCGGCGTCGGGCTGGTGCTGAGCCTGTGGGCCTCCGCCCGGGTCAAGAGCACCTTCGCGCGCTACTCGCAGATCCGTTCGCGCTCGGGCGTCACCGGCGCCCAGGTCGCGCGCGCGATCCTGCAGGCGAACGGCATCCACGACGTCACGGTCGAACCGGTGCCCGGTGCGTTGACCGACCACTACGATCCGCGCAGCAAGACGCTGCGGCTCAGCGAGCCGGTCTTCCACAGCGACAGCGTCGCCGCGGTCGGCGTCGCGGCGCACGAGGTCGGGCATGCGATCCAGCACGCGACCCGCTACGCGGCGCTGCAGTTCCGTTCGGCCTGGGTGCCGGTCGCCGGCTTCGGCTCCGGCCTCGGCGAGATCCTGATCCTGATCGGCATGGGCATGGCTGCGTTCAGCGGCTCGATGACGCTGGCGTGGATCGGCCTGGCGCTGTTCGCGACGACGACGGTGTTCACGCTGGTGACGCTGCCGGTGGAGTTCGACGCCAGCAAGCGCGCGCTGGTGACGCTGCAGCACAGCGGCGTGCTGGTCGACGACGAGCTGGCCGGCGCGCGCACGGTGTTGAACGCCGCGGCCCTGACCTACGTCGCCGCCGCGGCTGCGTCGCTGATGCAGCTGCTCTACTGGGCGTTTCTGATCCTCGGCTCGAGTCGCCGCGAGTGACCGGCGGCGATGGCCGCAGTCACCCGGTGGCCGGTTCCTGCGCCTGCAGTTCCTGCCAGCGCAGCGCGATCGCCGCCGGATAGGCCTCGCACTCGGCGACGAACACGCGCTGCGCCAGCGTCGTCGGCGTGTCGCCGGGCAGCACCGGCACGCGCGCCTGCACCAGGATCCTGCCCTCGTCGTAGTTCGCGTTGCACAGATGCGCGGTGCAGCCCGACTCGCGGTCGCCGGCCTGCAGCACGGCGTTGTGCACGCGTTCGCCGTGCATGCCCTTGCCGCCGTACTTCGGCAGCAGCGACGGGTGGATGTTCAGCACGCGGCCCTCGAACTCGGGCACGATCGGCAGGATGCGCAGGTAGCCGCCGAGCACGACCAGGTCGACGTCGAGTTCGAGCAGCCAGGACCAGAGGCTCGACGGCTCGCTGTGCAGCCGGGTCTCGAGCCCGTGTTCCATCGCGCGTTGCAGGCCGAACGCCTCCGGCCGATCGGCGGCGACGCCGGCGATGGTCGCCCGCAGGCGGCCGTCGGCGATCCGCTCCAGCAGGTTCTGCAGCGTGCGACCCGCGCCGCTCAGCAGCACGCCGAGCCGAGGCCGTAGATGCTGCGCCGCCATCATGGGTGGAACCTCATCGATCGCGTGAGGCGGCGACGATGCCGACCAGCAGGCTCGCCATGCGTGGCGCGGCGAGGTCGGCGGCCTCGATCATGGCCTCGATCGAGACCTGCGCCGACTTGCCGGCCGACAGCTGCTGGGTGACGCCGGCGAGCGCCAGCACTTCGAACCCGGCGTGCACGGCGGCGATCGTCTCCGGTACCAGCGACATGCCGACCAGGTCGGCGCCGGCCTGGCGCAGGAAGCGGTACTCGGCGCGCGTCGGCATGCTCGGCCCGGCGACGGCGGCGAACACGCCGGGCAGGCACGGGATGCCGGCCCGCAGCGCGACGTCGCGGGCGATCTCCTGCCACTCGCGCGAGTACGGCTCGCTCATGTCGGGGAAGCGCGGCCCGAGCTGGTCGTCGTTGGGGCCGATCAGCGGGTGCATGCCGCTGAGGTTCAGGTGGTCTTCGACGACGGCGATCATGCCGGGTTCGATCTGCTGGCTCAGGCTGGCGGCGCCGGCCGACAGGATCAGCACCTCGCAGCCGAGCGCCTTCAGCACGCGCACCGGCAGCGCCAGCTCGGCGGGCGACAGGCCCTCGTAGATCGCCAGGGGTGCGTCGGCGACGGCGATCGGCACGCCTTCGAGCAGGCCGACCAGCAGCGGCGAATGCAGCGGCGCCCCGGGCAGGTCGTCGCCCGGCAGCACGACCTTCTCCTTGAGCTGGTTGGCGATCGAGGCGTGGCCGGAGCCGAGCAACATCGCCACGCGCGGTCGCAGCGGCGTGCGGTCGTGGACGAACTTCGCCACGTCGCGGGCAACGGCGCGATGCGAAGGAGCAGGAGCGGCCATGGGGGCAAGGTAGCGGGTCGCGCCGGCGAACGCACGAGTCGTGCGTCAGCCCGTCGGCAGCAGCCGGGTGCGCGCGGTGGCGGCGTCGATGCCGTGCACCCGAACGACCTTGCGGGCGCTGCCATGACCGGCGGTGACCGCGACGGCGCGCGCCGGCACGCCGAGCGCTCGGGCCAGCAGCTCGCACAGCCGCGCGTTGGCCTTGCCGTGCTCGGGCGGCGCCGCGACCTGCACCTTCAGCGCCTCGCCGAGTGCGCCGACGATGCGGTCCTGCGCCGCGCCCGGCACGACCTTGACCGCGAAGCGCACGCCCGTCGCTTCGGCCACGAACGCGACCGTCACGGCAGCAGCGCGACCACGCCGCTGTGCGGGTGCTCGGCCAGCAGGCGGTCGATGTGGCCGCCGGCGGCGAGATTGCGCCGTTCGGACAGCGCCCGCAGGCCGCCGGCCAGGTGGGCGGCTGCCTGCAGTTCGCCGCGCAGTCCGCGCGACCAGGCCTCGCCGTCCTGGTCCGGCAGCCGGCGCAGCAACTGCTCGAACACGACGCCGCCCAGCGGGTAGGCGGCGGCGCCGGTGCCCGAGGCGTCGTCGTCGGCGCGCAGGCGGGCGAGGAAGTCGCGCGCGGCGGCGGCGTGCTGCACGATCGCCGTCAGGCCGAGGAAGCACTCGCGCGCGCCGGCCGGGGTCGCCGGCACCTGCTCGGCGAGCGCCGTCCACGCCTCGAGGCGCAGGTCCCTGGTCGGCAGCGGCTGGCCGCGCGGCGGCTTGCGGGTCGGATCCGCGAGCGAGAACGCGTGCGCGGCGCGGTCCCAACGCTCGATGGTCGGCGTCGAGCCGTCGTCGAGCAGCAGGGTCAGCTGGCCGCCGGCCGCCGCCGCGTCGAGCGCCGCGGCGAAGGTCTCCGCCTGGCTGGCCGCGGCCGCGAAGTCGCGCGCCTGCGTCGCCACCACCGGTTCGCCGCAGGTCTCGGCGAAGCGGTTCGCGGCGGTCGCGGCCGCGGCGAAGTCCTGGCGCTGCAGGGCGGCAGCGATGCCGTCGTCGCCGCGGAACAGCGCGTGGTAGCTCTGCCAGGTCGCGGCCGCGCGGCGGTTGGCGATCGCGACCGCCGCGTCGCGGGCGTTGGCAACGGCCTGCTGCAGCCGATCGAGGTCGAGTCGCAGTTCGGTCGGCCAGCGGGCCGGCGTCGCGATCGCCGCCGCGGCCGCGTCGGCGGCGGCGGTCAGTGCCTTGTCGTCCTGGTCGGCCTGGGCGGTGGTGACCGCGGTCGCGAGGGCGGCGAGGCGCTCGCGTGCGGTCGTCAGCACGCCGTCGCGCAGCGCCGTCAGGCCGCGTTCGCACTCCGGATCGTCGCCCAGCGCCGCCGGCGGCGGCGCCGCGAGCAGCGCGAGCGCCCCGCCGTAGTCTCCGGTCTGCAGCAGCGGCTGCAGCGCCTGTTGCTGCGCCGCCAGGTGGTCGCGGACCTGGGTGCGAAGGCGCTCCGTCTCGCGCGCCCGCTCGGCGGCGATGCGCCGCGCGGCCTCGGCGCGTTCGTGGGCCTCGACGGCCGCTGCGGTGCCGCTGTGGTCGGCGGCCACCTTGTCGAGCGCCGCGGCGAGGTCGAGTTCGTCGAGCCCGCCGCAGCGCGCGGTCAGCAGCGCGATCGTCGCGGCGTCCTCGCGTGCGGCCTTCTTCAGCACCTTGATCTCGTCGGCGAACTGCTGCTTCTCGGGGTCGTCGTACTTCTTCTCGACCTCGATGTACTCGGTCGGCTTCGTCACGGCCCAGTAGATCGCGCCGCCGGCGATCAGCACGCCGGCGGCGGCGAGCCCGATCCAGAGCCCCTTCTTCGCCGGCGGCTGCAGCAGCGCATCGAGGTCCTCGAGCAGGGCGTTCGCGGTCTGGTAGCGATCGGCCGGGGCCTTCTGCATCAGGCGCAGCACGATGTTGCCGACCTCGGCCGGCACGTCGGGATGCGCCTTCTGCGGCGGCTCCGGCTCCTCCTTGACCTGCGCGCGCAGGATGTCCTTGACCGTCTGGCCGCGGAACGGCGTGCGGCCGGTGACCAGGCGATAGAACGTGCAGCCCAGCGCGTAGAGATCGGTGCGGTGGTCGACGTCCTTGCGCAGCACCTGTTCGGGCGCCATGAAGTGCGGCGTGCCGATCGACTGACCGTCGTTCTCCTCGATGGTGCTGGCCAGGCCCAGGTCGGCGATCTTCACCGCGCCGTGCTGGTCGAGCATCAGGTTGTCGGGCTTGATGTCGCGGTGCACGATGCCGAGCGACTCGGCATACGCGAGTCCGGCCGCGGCGTCGGCGACGACGCGCAGCGCGCGGTCGACCGGCATCGCGCCGTTCTGCTTCAGCCAGTCCTCGAGCGAGCCCTCGTGCATCAGCTCCATGGTGATGAAGTAGGTCTCGCCGTCGTGGTCGACGTCGAACACCTGCACCACGTTCGGATGCTGCAGCTTGGCCGCCGAGCGCGCCTCGGCGACGAACTTGGCGACGAAGGCCGGATCGCTGGTGAGGTCGCGGTTCAGCACCTTGAGCGCCACTTCGCGGTGCAGGCTGACCTGCTCGGCGCGGTAGACCACGCCCATGCCGCCGCGGCCGAGCTCCTCGAGGATGCGGAAGCCGGCGATGCGCGGCAGCCCGCGCTTCTGCAGCTCGCCGAACGCGATGCGCGTCGTGCCGATCTCCAGCACGTCGCCGTCGTGCAGCGGCGCCGCTTCGATCGCCTCGCCGTTGAGCCGCAGGCCGGCCGCGAGCGCCTTGACGCCGAAACCGCTGTCGCGCAGCGCCTTCACGACCGCGTGCTGCGGCGCGACGCCAGGCTCCTGCACGCAGATGGCGCATTCCGGCGAACTGCCCAGCACGGCGGGCTGCGAGCGGTCGAGGGAGACTACGGTGCCGGCCAGCGGGCCGGTCTCGACAGTGAGTCGCACGTGGCGGTGTCTTGCGGGGGATCGGAGGGGCGCCGCAGTATCGCAGAGACGGCGCGGCAGAGCGAGCACCGCCTCGCGCCGCGCGCGTCGATCAGGCGCAGCCCGCGAGCAGCTCGATCGTGCGCCGGGTGTTCAGCTGCAGCCGCACGCCCTCGGCGACCTCGACGCCGGGGATCCAGAGGATGCGATCGCGCGCGTCGACCAGCAGCGGCAGCCGATCGCGGTCGAACCGCGGCACGTGCCGGCTCTGCAGGAAGCGCCGCAGTTCGACGTCGGTCGCCTGGCCGAGCGGCTGGAACCGGTCGCCGGGCCGGCGCGTGCGCAGCCGCCACGGCAGCGGCGCCGAGCGCGGGTCCAGCAGCGCCCGCAACCGCCCGGCTTCGGCCGGCGACGGCACCAGCGGCGGCAACGGATGCTCGGCAGCGCGCAGCCACCATTCGGTGGCGCCGAAGCGCTGGCGGTCGCCACCGCAGTGGAACAGCTGGCCGCCGTCGTGGGTCTTCGGCGGCGCCCCCGCGCGGGCGGGATCGACCAGCAGCAGGCCGTCGCGCGTGCGTTCGACCAACAGGCCGTTGCGGCCGGCGAGCCGTTTGCCGTCGGGCTTGTCGAGCAGCGCCAGCGCCCGGTCGAGCCAGCTGCCCAGCGGCGCCTCGCCGTGCGCATCGAGCCACACGTGCGCCTGGCGCAGCGCCTCGGTGACGAACGGCTCGCTGCCGGGTTCGATGCCGCGCAGGTCGAGCTCGAGCCGCCAGTTGGTCTTGTGCCGCGCGCGCTGGCTCAGGATGCGCAGGCCCTGGGCCTCGACGATCTCGTTGGCGGCGCGGGCCGTGCTGGCGACCGTCATCAGCGCGACGTCCAGGCCGATGCCGAGGCGGCGCCGCAGGTGCGGGATGGTCTCGAGCCGCAGCCGGTTGCGCGTGTAGCCGAGGTCGAGGTTGCTGGTGTCCTCGTGCACCGCTCGGCCCTCGCCCAGTTGCTGCAGCACGGTCTCGAGCGTGCTGCGCCGCGTGCGCAGCAGCGGCCGCACCAGCAGCAGGCGGTGGGCGCCGCGCCCGAGCCAGCGCGATTCCGGAATGCCGGCGAGCCCGCGCGGGCCGGTGCCGCGCAGCATGCGGAACAGCACCGTCTCCAGGTTGTCGTCGGCGTGATGAGCCGTGACCAGCATGCCGGCGCCGACCTCGCAGCCGACCTGCTGCAGCGCCGCGTAGCGGCCGCGTCGCAGCGTGTCCTCGCTCGGCCGTACGCCGTCGAACGACAGCCGCCGCACGTGCACCGGCAGGTCGAGTCGTTCGCCGAGGGCGACCACGCCGGCCGCGCTCGTCCGGCTGTCGGCGCGCACGCCGTGGTCGACGTGGCAGACGTGCAGGGGCCCGGGCAGCCGCCCGTCCCGGTGCAGCCGGGCCAGCGCCAGCAGCAGCACGGTGCTGTCGACGCCGCCCGACACCGCCGCCAGCACCGCGCGTTCCGCGACGAGGTTCTCGAAGCGGCACAGGCAGCGCGCGCACGCGTCCAGGAGCCGAGCGAAACTGTCCATTGGGCTTGCGGGGAGAGGTCGGTAGACTGCTCGGCCGCATTCTCGCGCAGCCAACCCACCAACAGGAGCTTATCTCGTCATGGCCACCCGGGTCGCCATCAACGGTTTCGGTCGCATCGGCCGCCTCGTCTTCCGTGCACTGGTCGAGCAGGGCCTGCTCGGCAAGGAACTCGACGTCGTCGCCGTCGGCGACATCGTGCCGGCCGACAACCTCGCCTACCTGTTGAAGTACGACTCGGTCCAGGGTCGCTTCCAGGGCACGGTGACGTCGAAGAAGTCGTCGCCGGACAAGGCCGAGGACGACGTGCTGGTCGTCAACGGCAAGGAGATCGCCGTGGTCAGCGCCAAGAGCCCGGCGGAACTGCCGTGGGCGAAGATGGGCGTGCAGGTGGTGATCGAGTCGACCGGCCTGTTCACCGACGCCGAGAAGGCCAAGGGACACCTCGCCGCCGGCGCCAAGAAGGTGATCATCTCGGCCCCGGGCAAGGGCGAGGACCTCACCGTCGTGCTCGGTGTCAACGACGACAAGATCGACCTGGCCAGGCACCACGTCATCAGCAACGCGTCGTGCACGACCAACTGCCTGGCGCCGCTGGTGCACGTGATCCTCAAGGAGGGTTTCGGCGTCGCCGAGGGTCTGATGACGACGATCCACGCCTACACCGCGACGCAGAAGACCGTCGACGGTCCGAGCAAGAAGGACTGGAAGGGCGGTCGCGCCGCCGCGCAGAACATCATCCCGTCGTCCACGGGCGCGGCGAAGGCCGTCGCGCTGGTGCTGCCCGAGGTCAAGGGCAAGCTGACCGGCATGTCGCTGCGGGTGCCCGTGCCGACGGTGTCGGTCGTCGACCTGACGTTCAAGACCGTCAAGGAGACCTCGCTCGCCGAGCTCAAGGCGGCGATCAAGAAGGCCTCGGAGACCTACATGAAGGGCATCCTCGAGTACACCGAGGACGAGGTCGTGTCGTCGGACTTCATCCACAGCAAGGCGTCGTCGATCTTCGACGCCGGCAGCTCGATCGAGCTGAACAAGAACTTCTTCAAGCTGATCAGCTGGTACGACAACGAGTGGGGCTACAGCAACCGCGTCGTCGAGCTGACGCAGAAGATCGCCAGGAAGCTCTGACCACGAGCGCTGCCATGCCCTCCTTCCAGACGCTGCGCGAGCTCTCCCTGGCCGGCAAGCGCGTGCTGATGCGCGTCGACTTCAACGTGCCGCAGGACAAGGCCACCGGCAGGATCACCAACGACCAGCGCATCGTCTCGGCGCTGCCGACGATCCGCTACGCGCTCGACCAGGGCGCGTCGGTCGTGCTGATGTCGCACCTGGGCCGTCCCGACGGCAAGCGGGTCGAGAAGTTCACGCTGCGGCCGGTCGCCGCGGCGCTGGCGAAGTTGCTCGGCAAGCCGGTGCAGTTCCTCGACGATTGCGTCGGTCCCGCGGTCGAGGCCGCGTGCGCCAAGGGCGTGCTGAAGCCCGGCGACGTCGTGTTGCTGGAGAACCTGCGTTTCCACATCGAGGAGGAGGGCAAGGTCAAGGTCAAGCAACCGGACGGCACGACGATCAGCCAGAAGGCCGATCCGCAGCGGCAGGCGGCGTTCCGGCAGAGCCTCACGCGCCTCGGCGACGTCTACGTCGACGACGCGTTCGGCGCCGCCCACCGGGCCCATTCGTCGGTCAGCGGCATCACGGGCCTGCCGGCCGCGGCCGGGTTCCTGATGCAGAAGGAACTCGACGCGTTCGGCAAGGTGCTGACCGACCCGGACCGGCCGTTCGTCGCGATCCTCGGCGGCGCCAAGGTCAGCGACAAGTTGCCCGTGATCGAGAGCCTGTTGCCCAAGGTCGACAAGCTGATCATCGGCGGCGCGATGGCCTACACGTTCCTGGTGCAGATGGGCCGCCAGGTCGGCACGTCGCTGGTCGAGCAGGACCTGGTCGCCGAGGCCGGCCGCGTGCTGGCGCAGGCCAGGGCCGCCGGCAAGGAACTGCTGCTGCCGACCGACCACGTCTGCGCCGCCGAGTTCAAGGCCGACGCGAAGGCCAGCGTGCACCAGGGCGACATCCCCGACGGCCTGATGGGGCTCGACATCGGTCCCGACACCGTGCGCCGCTACGTCGCCGCGCTGCACGGCGCCCGGACCGTGGTCTGGAACGGGCCGATGGGGGTGTTCGAGATGGACGCTTTCGGCAAGGGCACCGAGGCGGTCGCGCACGCAGTCGCGGCGGCGACGGCGGCCGGCGCGTTCACGGTGGTCGGCGGCGGCGACTCGGTCGCGGCGGCCGAGAAGCTCGGCATCACCGACCGGCTGTCGCACGTGTCGACCGGCGGCGGCGCCAGCCTCGAGCTGCTCGAGGGCAAGGTGCTGCCCGGCGTCGCCGCGCTGACGCGCTGAACCTGCGCCGCGTCACACGCGCAGCGAGTATTCGAACTGGTTGACGCGCGCGACCGCGTGCCAGAGGTCGTCCTCGAGGAAGTGCGGGTCGACGGTGAACTCGCCGTCGCCGCCGGCCTGGCCGGTGCGCAGCAGGATCGTGCCGAGTTCCGCGCGCTGGCCGGCGAGCATGTCGGCGGTGGTGTGGCCGATCATCCAGCTGCGCTGCAGGTTGAGGTCGAACTCCTGTTGCGCCATCTTGAAGATGCCGGGCCCCGGCTTGCGGAACACGCTCTCCTTGCGGAAGCGGCCCTTGCCCTTCGGGTGGTATGGGCACGAGTAGATCTTCGCGATCGGGATGCTCTCCGCCTGCATGCGCGCGAGGAACAGTTCGCAGAAGCGGGTGAACTCGCGCTCCTTCAGGTCGCCGAACGCGATGTCCTGGCGGCTGGTGGCGACGAACAGGCGGAACTGCCGGGTGTCGATCCGGCCGAGCGCCTCGAGGGCGCGCTCGAGGAACGGGATCTCGCCGTCGGGGGTGAGACGGGCTCGGTGCACGACGACGCCGTCGAGCTCGAAGAACAGGCCCTGCTTGTCGGGGATCTTGGCCATGCGGTGGGGTCCGGGCGGTGGGGCGCCGACGGGGGTGCCGGCGCGCCCCTGGCATCGGCGCGTTCGTGTGGCGCCTTGAAGAGCCGGGAGAAATGCCATGGTTCAGCAGGGCCGTCGCCGGCGGTTGCCGGCGCCGGCACGGCGAGCAGAAAGACGAGCCACGTCACTACTTCCATGCGTAGGGAACGGCATACTGGTGCGCGCACCATCGCGTCCGACCTGCACTTGAGTTCGCGCCCCGAAAACGAATTGATGCTCCGCGTCCAGGCGGGAGACCTGGGGGCCTTTGCCGAGCTCGTGGAGCGGTTCCAGGAAATGGTCCATGGACTCGCATTGAGCATCCTGCGGCGACCCGAGGATGCAGAAGAGGCGGCGCAGGACGCGTTCGTGAAGCTCTTCCGTGCCCGCAGCCAGTTCGATGGCACCCGCAGCCTGGAACCCTGGCTGTTGCGCATCGCCGGCAACGCCTGCCGCGACAAGCTGCGCCGCCGGCGCGCCAGCGACCTGCCGCTCGCACGTTCCGAAGACGGCGACCTGTTGACGGACCTGCCGGACACCCGCAACGCCCACGGCGCCTCGCGCCAGTTCGTCGACCACTCGGTGCGTGGCGAGCTCGAACAGCTCTCCGACAAGGTCCGCCAGCCGCTCGAACTGAAGTACCTGCGCGGGTTGACCAACCAGCAGATCGCCACGGCGCTCGGTGTCTCGGTCAGCAGCGTCAAGGTCCAGCTGGCGCGCGGCAAGGACATCCTGGCCAGCCGCCTGCAGGGGGTGCGCGACGTATGAGCGATCCCCGCCCACCGCTGCACCAGCCGCCCAACCCGGACGATCTGCGCCGCGCGCCGCCGGCCAGTCCCGCCTGCGCGCACGTGCGCGGGCTGCTGCGCGACTTCGCCGACAACGACCTCGGGGCGCCGGAGCGCACGCTGGTCGAGGAGCACGTGCACGTGTGCTTCGCGTGCTCGGTCGAGCTGTCGCGGGCCGAACACGAAGTGCTGCGCCTGCGGCGCGGGTTCGCCGCCATGGCCGCGGGATCGCCGCTCGGAGCGGTTCCGCCCGCGGACTTCGCCCGCCGGGTCGTCGACCGCATCGTCGACGAGACGCCGATCTACGGTGGCTCGGCCAGCAGTGGCGCTGCGGAGAGTGGCGCTGCGGAGAGTGGCGCCACCGACAGCAGCTGGGGCGCGCTGGTCCCTGCCGACGGCGGCGCGGGCAAGCGACCGCGGTCGGCCGCGTCCGGTCCGGACGCGGCGCACCAGGTGGGCGCGGCGCGGCATGGATCGACGCGCTGGGCGCGGTACCACTCGGCGTTCGTGTTCGCGGCAGCGGCGCTGTTGCTGGCGTGCTTCGGTGCCCTGGCGATGTGGTCGACCGGCCTGGAGCGTGAGCCCGGGGCCTCGGCCCGCCTGGTCGTGATGCGCGCCAAGGGAGCGTTCGGCACCGGTGGGCGGCTGGCGATCGGCGATGGCCTCGGGGAGTCTCAGTGGCTCCAGGTCGGTGCCGGCGGCAGCGCGCTGTTCGACTGGCACGACCTCTCCTCCGGCTCGCAGCCGGCGGCGACGATCGAGATGAACGGTCGCGGACACATGCGGCTGCAGCGTGGCGCGCCGCTGTTGATGGACGGTACCGTCGCCATCGAAACCAACCGCGCCGTCGAGATCCCGGTCGCCGACGGCAGCACCATCCAGCTGGGCATCGGTGACTACGTGATCGCTGCCGACGTGGTCGTCGCGGGCGACGACTACCTGGACCCGATGCGCGACCCGATGCTGTCGGCGCCGGCGGACCTGCGGATCAAGATCGAGGTCCTGCGCGGCGATCCGGCCCGCATCATCGGCACCGAAGTCGGCCCGACCCTGGTCGCGGCCGGGTCGATCGGGGTCTACGGCACCAGCTCCACCGGCGTTTCCGTGCGTCCGAGCGGCACCCAGGTGGCCGCGGGCGGCGGTGGGCGCCAGGGCAGCCCGCCGCCCGGGCCGTCGGGGTCGACGACGCCGACGCTCGCCGCCTCGGTGCACCAGCGCAACGGCCTGCCGAGCGTCGGCACCGAGGTCGACGCGTTGTTCCTGTCGAATGGCGCCACGGTCCAGTTGTCGGATGTCACGAATGCCTACGGCTCGGTGGTGCTGACCACCGACGCCCCGTGCGAGTCCGACTTCGCGATCCTCGGCGCGGTGCCCGGCCAGCTCGAGTACGGCGTGATCGCCCCCGATGCCTACCCGCTGCTGCGGGACGGGGTGAGTGTCCGCGCGGAACAGTCGCTGGTGCTCGATCTGTCCGAGCCGCTGCAGGGTTCGATCGTCGACGCGGGCGGGCAGCCGCTGTTCGGGGTGCGCGTCGTGCCCTGCATCGTCGATGAACTGTTCGGCACCGTGTTCCGGATCGACGAGGCGCTGACGTCCTCCAGCGAGCAGGGGACCTTCTGGGTGCGCCGCCTGCCGGCGACGCTGCCGCACTACCAGCATCTCGTGCTGGTGCTGATCCATCCCGACTTGCAGTCGAAGGTCGTGCCGGTGCCGGTGCGCGGGGGAGCCAATGCCCTGTTGCCGATGGCTCCCATCGAGATGCAGGGGATCGGCACGATCGAACTGAACTTCAACCTGCCGCACGGCACCCAGGTCACCATCTGGGAGGAAGTGACGGGTCTGCCGGCAGGGGTCGCGGTGCTTCAGCGGCAATACCAGGTCAGCTGGGGTGGCCATGTGTCGAACGTCAAGGTCGGTGGTGGCGACCTGTGGTGGGTCAGCGGGGCCGCCGGCAACCAGAACGTGAGCCGATTGACCGACGACGGGTCGGGCTGCTTCTCGCCGTCGCCGGCCGGAGCGCAGCCGCGGAGTCAGCTCTTCCGGCCGATGACCAACCTGACCGGCACCGACCTCTGGCTCGGGGCTTCGTTCCGCCACGAACAGGTGGTGTTGCCCGCAGCGGCCAATGCCAACCCGTTCACGATGGTCGCCACCGACGCCCTGAACCGGCCGGTGGCGCATGCGCAGGTGTTCGCGGTCACTCCTACCGGGCCCAGGGGCCGCGCCGAAGGCAGGTTCCTCGGCCTGACCTCGGCGCAGGGCGTGATCTCGCTCGAGCCGGTGCGCGAAACCGGGGATCTGATCGTGATCGGGGCAGACGGGTCGATCGCGTTGATCAACGACCCGCAGGACTCCGTGCCCCGACTCGATGCCCGCCTGCAGCCGCCGGGTCGCGTGCTGCTCGGGCCGGCGCTGCGCCCCGGCGCGGCCGCCGGGTCGGTGGTGACGCTGCGCTTCGAGCTGCGCTACACCGAGATGCTGTCGGGCATCGAGGTGCGTCTGACCCGCTTCGCCAGCGAGGCGACCGGCTGGGAGTTCGCTGGACTGCCGCCCGGGGCCTACGTGGTACAGGTCAACGGCCAGAACCGCCTGCTGACCGTTCCCGCGGACGGCTTCATCACGCTCGAGTAGCGCGCGCCCGTCGAACTCCGCCGCGGCGCAGCTCCGTTGGCGCCGTCGACCCCGAAGGCCTACCGTTGCGCGCATGTTCCTGACGCGCAAGATCGGCTCGGTGCTGCGGGGCAAGGCGACCCCGTTCCAGATTCTGCTGGCGACGACGTTCGGTGGCCTGCTCGGCTTCGTGCCGGGCTTCTTCCTGCCGGGTGACCTCGGCGGCGGCCTGATGCAGGCGCCGGGCCTGATCGTCCTGCTGCTGACGGCGGTGCTGGTGCTGAACGCGAACCTGGGCGTGTTCGGCCTCGTGACCATGCTCGCCAAGGTGCTGAGCCTGGTGCTGCTGCCGCTCTCCTACCGCATCGGCGTGTTCCTGCTCGACGGCCCGCTGCAGGGCCTGTTCCGCGCGCTGGTCAACGGCAGGGTCAGCGCCTGGTTCGGCCTGGAGTACTACGCGACGGTCGGCGGGCTGGTGGTCGGGCTGCTGTTCGGCCTCGCCAGCGGACTGGTGCTGAACGGCGCGATCGGCGCGATCCGCCGCCGCATGGCCGGGGTCGAGGAGCACAGCGAGCGCTACCAGGTCTACGCCAGGAAATGGTGGGTGCGCCTGTCGACCTGGTTGCTGCTCGGCAAGGGCAAGGGCAAGCAGACCTGGAAGGACCTAGCGGAACAGAAGAAGGTCGGCATGCCGATCCGCCTGACCGGCGTGCTGGTCGCGGTCGTCGCCTGCGCGAGCCTCTACGTGTTCCAGCAGTGGTTCTCGACGCCGATCCTGACGCGCAACGTCAAGAGCGGACTCGAGTCGATGAACGGGGCGACCGTCGACCTCGGTGCGGCGCGCCTGGACTTCGCCGCCGGCAGGCTGAACTTCACCGACCTCGCCATCGCCGACAGCCGCAACCTCGGCAAGGACCTGCTCGCGGCCGAACAACTGGTGGCGACGATCGACACCGGCGAGCTGCTGCGCAAGCGGTTCGTGATCGACACCCTGCGTTCGACCAGCGCGCGCGCCGGCACCAAGCGCGACGTCGCCGGTGTCGTGCTGCCCGGCGCCCCGAAGCCCGTCGCGCCGCCGCCGCCCGCGGCGGGCCAGAAGACGATCGAGGACTACCTGCAGGACTACGAGGTCTGGAAGCAGCGCCTCGACCAGGCGCGCGAGTGGATCGACGTGCTGACCGGCGGCGATGCCGCGCCGCCCGCCGAGCAGACGCCGGAGCAGCGCGCCGACGACCGCGCCGAGCAGGAGCGCCTGCACGGTATGGCGTCGGTGGTCGCCACGCATCTGCTCGAGGCCGGGCCGCGCGTGCTGATCCGCAAGATCGACATCGAGGGCATCGACTACTCGATCGGCGGCCGCCCCGAGAAGCTCGACCTGCGCCTGCGCAATGTCGCCGACCTGCCGTCGCTGGTCGCGGACGCGGTGTCGCTGAGCGTGGCCTCGCAGTCCGACACGCTGCAGATCGCGCTGAGCGGCCGGTCGGCGAGCGACCCGGCGATGGGCTTCCAGTTCGCCTTGCGGCAGCTGGCCGTCGACGACGTGTTCGGCAAGCTGCGCATCGGCGGCGCGCCGCCGTTGCGCGGCGGCACCCTGGACCTGAGCACCAAGGGCTCGCTGCGCAGCGAAGCCGGCCACGCGATGTCGCTCGATCTGCCGCTGCAGGTGGCGCTGAAGGACACGCTGTTCGCCTTGGCCGGGGCCAAGGAGACCAAGGTCGACTCGCTGCTGCTGCCGATCGGGCTGCGCGGCCCGGTCACGCAGCCGGCCGTGTCGATCGACGACAAGGCGCTGCAGGAGGCCCTGCTGGCGGCGGGGCAGCAGGAGCTGGCGAACTTCGTGCAGGGGCAGGCCGGCAAGCTGCTCGGCGGCCTGCCGGACTCGGTCCAGGGCCTCGTCGACCCGAACCAGCCGCCCGCGCAGATGGTCGACGAGGCGCAGCAGAAGGCCGAGGCCGAAGCGAAGCGTCTGCAGGAGGAGGCGGCGAAGAAGGCCGCCGAGGAAGCCAAGAAGCTGCTGCCGGGTGGCATCAAGGGCCTGCTGCCGGGCAAGAAGGACAACTGACCATGAACCGACTCGACCGCACCGAACAACGCATCGTCGGCGTCCTGATCGAGAAGCAGCTGTCGGTGCCCGACAGCTACCCGCTCAGCGAGAACGCGCTCGTCGACGGCTGCAACCAGAAGAGCAACCGCGATCCGGCGATGGAACTGGCGACGTTCCAGGTCGGCGGCGCGCTGATGGCGCTGCAGGAGAAGGGCTTCGTCGCCAAGGTCGAAGGGGGCGGCCGCGTCGCGCGCTACCGCCACCTGGTCGTCGACAAGCTCGGCGTCGACGCCAAGGACCTGCCGGTGCTGGCCGAATTGCTGCTGCGCGGCCCCCAGGCGCCCGGCGCGCTGAAGCCGCGCGTGGCCCGCATGGGTCTGTCGGCGTCGCCCGAGATGCTCGAAGCGGTGCTGCATCGCCTGGCCCAGCACGCGCCGCCGCTGGTCGAACTGTTGCCGCTGCGCCCGCGCGAACGGGATCGCCGCTGGCGGCACCTGCTCGGTGACGCCGAAGCCGCGCAGACCACGCCCGTCGCCGCCGTCGACAGCGTCGGCGCCGCGTTGCCGACGCCCGCACCTTCCCCGGCGCCGAGGGACGCGCTGCTCGAAGTGCGCGTCGCCGCCCTCGAACAGAGGGTCGCCGCGTTGCAGGAACTCGTGCAGCAGCTGAAGCCGCGCGGGGAGAACGGCTAGCCCGCATGCACCTGGCCATCTACGCGCACCCGTTCGACCTGGCGGCACTCGGGTCGCACGGTGGTCTGTCGCGGCTCGCGGATCTCGGTTTCCGCGAGATCGCGATGGCGACCAGCTACCACGACGGGCGCTGGCTGCAGCCGTGGAACCCCGAGGCGCGCGTGCGCTTCCTCGAGGACGGCACCGTGCACTTCCGGCCCGGTGCCGACTACGGCGTGCTGCGGCCGTTGGCCTCGTCGTCGGTGCCGGCGCGCGGGCCGTCGCCGCTCGAACGCCTGTGCGCCGAGGCGCCCAAGGCCGGGCTCCGGGTGCGGGCCTGGAACGTCTGCACGCACAACTCGCGGCTGGGACTGCTGCACCCGGAGCTGTGCATCGAGAACGCGTTCGGCGACCGCCTTTGCTACGCGCTGTGCCCGGCGCAGCCGGCCGTGCAGCAGTACGTCGTGTCGATGGTGCACGATCTGGCCGGCCACGAGGGACTCGCCGCGATCGAGCTGGAAGCGTTCGGCTGGATGGGCTGGAAGCACTCGAGCCATCACGACAAGGCGAGCTTCGTGCCGCGGGGCCTGCTCGACTACGCGTTGTCGCTGTGCTTCTGCGAGCCGTGCCGGACGCGCATGCAGGCCGAGGACGGCGACCCGGAGGCGACGCGCGCCTGGGCGCTCGACCAGATCGAGCGGGCCGTGGAGCACGCCGATGCGATGGCGCCGACGCCGGTGCTCGATGGCATCGATGCGCGGCGTTGGGATGCGGGCGACCCGGCGACGCTCGTCGCCGAAGCGGCGATCCTGCCGGCGCGCAGTGCGCGCATCGCCACGCTGGCCGCGTTGGGTCGCGCGGTGCGGCAGGTGGTGCCGTCCGGCCTGACCTGCGCGGTGCAGGTGCATCCGCAGGCCCTGTTCACCGGCAGCCAGGTGCCGATCGCGCAGACCCAGGGCCTGCGGGCCGACGAGCACGTGCTGACGGCCTACGGCGAGTCCATGGACGGGATCCGGAAGCTGCTGGCCGGCGAGACCATGTTCCTGCTCGACGACCCGCAGCATCGCAGGCGCCTCTGCATCTGGCCGAAGGCGCCGCAGTTCACCGGCGACGCAGATCTGGAGCAGGTGCGCGACCTCGCGGCCGCACATGGCATCGGGGCGATCGCGATCTACCATCTGGGTCTCCTGCCCTGGCGCACGATCGAACGTGTGGCCCGCGTGCTCACCGGATGAACAACCTGCTCCCCGTCGCGCTCCTGGCCGTCGCCGCGTTCGCTCCTGCCCAGGCGCCGACCGCGCCGGCGCCCGAGCGTCCGCGCCTCGTCGTGCTCTGTTCGGTCGACCAGCTCGCGTGCTGGGTGTTCGAGCAGGCGCGGCCGCACTTCGCCGCCGACGGCGGCTTCCGCCGGCTGCTCGACCAGGGCACCTGGTTCACGCAGTGCGCCTACGAACATGCCTGCACCGAGACCGGCCCGGGCCACGCGACGATCGGCACCGGCGCGCCGGCGTCGGGCCACGGCATCGTGCGCAACGAGTGGTGGTCGCCCGAGGCCAGGGCGAAGGTCTACTGTGTCGCCGAGGCCGTCGAGGCGCTGCCCGACCTGCGCGAAGGCCGCAACCGCGGCCCCGGCCGCATGCTGCTGCCGACGCTGGGTGACAGCCTGAAGGCCCACGTTGCGGGCAGCAAGGTCGCCAGCGTGTCGTGGAAGGACCGCGCCGCGATCCTGATGGCGGGCCGCTCCGCCGACGCGGTGGTCTGGTTCGAGCCCAGCACCGGCAACCTGGTCACCAACACGACCTGGACCGCGACGACTCCGGCATGGCTGACCGAGTTCAACGGCAAGCGCGCGATCGACGGCTACCACGGCTACGTCTGGGATCGCTTCGGCCCCGCGGACGCCTACGCCGGCCTGGTGGACGACCGCCCGTACGAACTGCCGCACCAGAACGGCAGCAACCAGCGCACGCTGCCGCAGCCGTTGACCGGCGGCAAGCCCGACCCCGACGTCGGTTTCTACGCCGAGGTCTACGGCTCGCCGGTCGGCAACACCCTGATCCGCCTCGCCGCCGAGGCCGCGCTGCAGGGGATGGAACTGGGCCAGGATCCCGTACCCGATCTGCTCTGCGTCAGTTTCTCGTCGACCGACGTGGTCGGCCACTACTTCGGTCCCGACTCGGTCGAGGCGCGCGACACGCTGCTGCGGCTGGACCGCGAGCTGGCGACGCTGCTGTCGTTCCTCGACCGCACGGTCGGCGCGGGACGCTACGCGTTCTTCCTGACCGCCGACCATGGCGTCGGTCCGACGCCCGAATGGGCGCGGGCGCACGGCGTCGATGCCGGCCGCGGCGCCCTGCTGAAGAACGCCCGGGCCGCGGCCGAGAAGGCGTTGACGAACGCCTACGGCGCGCCGCCGTCGGGCAGCCGCTGGTTCGCGCACGTCGGCGAGTGCACGTTCTTCTTCGACCAGGACGTGCTGCAGGCGGCGCGCGGCGAGCGGGATGCGGCGACGATGTCCCGCGAGGCCGCGCGCATCGCGGCCGCCGCCGCGGCATCGACCGCCGGCATCCATGCGGCCTACGCGACCGAGGATCTGCTGGCCGGCGACGCGTCGGGCGACCCGCTGCGCCGTGCCCTCGTGCGGGCGCTCTGCCCCGGCCGCGCCGGCGAGGTGCAGCTCGTGCTGCGACCCTACTGGCTCGACGGCATGACGCCGGCGTCCCACGGCACGCCGTACCCGTACGACCGCGAAGTGCCGGCGCTGGCGCTCGGCCCCGGTGTGCCGGCCGGCGTGCATCTCGCGGCGCCGATCACGCCGGGCTTCGGCGTCGTGTTGTTCGCGGCGATGCTCGGCATTCCGCGGCCCGCCGGTGCCGTCGACGATCTGCCGGCGGGCCTGCTCGGCGCGCGTTGACGCGGGCGCCGTCGCACGGGCCGTTGGTCGTAGCGGCGACCGCCCAACGGGCGGCGGACACGAAGCCCGACGATGGGGTATCCTTGTGCGTCCGGTCCCCGAACGCCGTCCCCCGGCGACAACCCTCATGCAGCGACTGATCGATCAGCATCCTCTGCAGCGCGGCGCGCATCCGACGCGCGCTGACGGCATGTGCGCCATGGAGATGGTCGCCTGGCTCGCCGGCGAGCCGCACAGCGACGAGCCATCCTGCTCCTGCCCCGTGCTGGCCGCGTTCGTGCGCGCCTGCAACGACGCGATGAGCGACGCCCAGCGCAACAGCCACCTGCGGCCCCTGGTGGGTCGGCTGGTGAACACGCGCGCTTCGGCCGCCACCGAACGCGCGCGCGGATTGCTGGTGGTCGACGCGCTGGTCCGCCGTCTGCTGCCGGCCTGGCTGCGCCGCCATCACCGCCACGACGAGGCGACGCTGTTGTCCGCGCTGCCGCCGGTCGAAGGCCCCGACGACGTGCGCGCCAGCCTGCGCGCGCTCGAGTGCTTCGTGCCCGACCATCATGCGGCGCGCTGGGTCGTGCAGCGCGCGCTCGACGGCCTGCCGCCGGCGCGCTTCGTCGCCGGTGCGGTGCAGGTGGCCCGGGCGCTCAACGACGCCGAGACCTGGGGTGCGGTCACCGACACGATCGAGCAGATGGTGCGCGCCGGTCGCGCCCAGCCGCCGCGCCTGCCGGCCTGAGCGTTGCCCCGGCGCGCCGCGAGCTGGCCCGGGCCGTAGCCGCGCGCCGCGACCGTTCCCGCTTCGGTTCGGGGCCCCGTCGTGCCGAAGGAACCGGCATGAACGAGCGTCCGCGCTGGTGGGTGCTGCCCGGGGCGATGATCGTGCTGCTGCGCGTCGTGACGCTCGGTGAGCCCGAGCCGATGGCGGACCGGTCGCCGGTCGACGCCAGCGACCGCGGTGCCGCGACCGCGGTGCTCGAGGCGTCGAGCCGGCGGCTCGGCGAGGCCGCGCTGCCGCTCGGGGACGCGGGTGCGTTCGTGATGTCGGTGGCGCCCGCCCATGTCGGCCGGCGCGGCACGATGCAGCTGTGGCGGCGGACGCCGCAGGGCCGCGAGGCCCTGCCGTGGCTGACGCTGCAGCCGCGCGTGCGCAGCGACGCGACGGTCCCGATGGTCGGCCTCGCCGCCGGCCGCTACGACGTCGAACTGCGCTTCGACGACGTCGTGCTGGTGGCCGAGGACGTCGCCGCCCCGGGTACCGCCGTGCTGGTGACGCCCGCGGCGCTGCCGCCGCGTTGAGCGCGAGATCGGCTCAGCGCGGCCCGGTCAGCACCGGCAACTGCGCCTTCTTCAGGAACAGCACCGCGAAGCAATGCTGCTCGAGCGTGGCCTGCGCGAAGTGGCCGTGCACGTCCTGCAGCGCCAGCAGCACCTCGGCGCCCTCGGCGTACCAGTCCCAGTCGTCGATGCGGCCGGTGCGCGACAGTTCGCAGGCGCGCTCGAGGCTGTAGAGCCAGTAGAAGTAGTAGGTGTTGCGCAGCGGCGGCGGACCCGGGTTCCAGCGCACGCTGCGGTTCGCCGACAGCCAGGCGAAGCCCTCGCGGATCGCCTCGTCGAGCTTGCCGTCGAGCGGGCTCCTGCCGCCGGCAGCGAGCGCGCCGCGGCACAGCGACATGCCGGCGATGCCGGCGCAGGTCATGCTGCCGTAGGCGGGACCGTCGCCGGGCACGGTGTAGCCGAAGCCGCGCGGCCGCACGCTGCGGCCGGCCGTCGTGCGCGGCGTGGCCGCGGCGTCCATGTCCGCCAGCGACACCAGCCGCACGCTGCGCGGCGAGCCCTGCGCCGGGTGCTGCACCGACAGCCAGTGCTCCGCGGCGGCGATCCAGACGCCGCGGCCGATCTCCTGCCGGCACAGGCCCGCCGCGAACAGGCCGAACTGCGCGTACTGCGTGTTGCTGTTGTCGAAACCGTTGCCACCGACGTACCACCAGCGCGAGCGGTAGGCGGCGTCGACGCTGCGGTCGCGGTTCTGCAGCAGCCTGGCGCTCCACTCGGCGACCTTCGCCGCGTGCTCGGGCGGCAGCGTGCGCGGAGTCGGCCGGTCGATCACGCCGCGCAGCAGGTGCTCGCGTTCGAGCGGCGGCGCGAACGCCTGGTCGGTCGCCAGCAGCGCGACCGCGAGGCTGTAGGTCTCGCGGATCTCGCGCCGGTGCAACTCGGCGAACGCGCGCTGCAGCGCCGGGGACTCGACCGAACGCTCCGCCGCGAGCAGGGTCTGGATCGCCAGTGCCAGCACGCCTTCGCCGCAGGTGTGTTCGGTCTCGCTGTGATGGGTCGCGAACTCGGGGCGGTCGGGCCGCAGCGCGCGTTCGATCACGTCGGCGCCGTTGACGATCGCGGCGTCGATGCGGGCCTGGAAGTCGCGTGCGCGCCGTTCGTGGACCGCGTCGAGGTCCCAGTGCTGCGTGAAGGTGCCCTGCAGCGGACCGTTGCCGTGGTACGGGCCGGTCGTGACGTTGAGTTCGAGCACCGCGGTGAACGACTCGACGACGCCGGCTGCGGCATCGACGTGGCGCTGCAACCGGACGCTGCCGCCGCCGTCACCGCCGTACCACGGCCGGCCGTCGCGGCCGCGCAGCTGCTTCTCGTCGCTGTCGAGCGCCGGTTCGCGCACGGTGAAGCGCAGCTCGTAGGTCTGCACGCCGGTGGCCGCGTCGGTGCTGGCACTGCCCTGCAGGTCGAGGTCGCCGAGCCCCGGCACGCGGGCGAGCTTCGTCGCCACCTTGCCGCTCGCCGGCAGCCGCAGGTCGAACGCGAGGTGCGGCCCGATCCAGCGCCAGTCGGCCGGCTCGGCTTCGACCCAGGTGCCGCCTGCCGCGAGTTCACTCTGCAGCAGGATCGTCGCGTACGGCAGCGGGCAGCCGGGCAGGATGCCGCCGGGCGGATCCGGCTCGAGCGCCTCGTCGGCGTCGTAGATGGCGACGCCGCCGGGCGGCAGCTTCCACTTCGCCTGTTGGGCGTGGAGGGCGCCTGGCACGCAGGCGGCGACGAGGGCGAGCAGGCACGGACGCGGCGGCATGTTGCCATGTTCGCGAGCGCCGCGGCGCGAGGCCAGCGGCGACCGCCTTCCCGGCTCAGATGGCGCCGACGGTCAGCCGGATGCCGTTCGTCGTGCAGGTGCCGACCCGACCCGCACCGAAGTCCACCTCGCGGGGCGGCAGGAAGAACGGCAGCCCGATCGGGCTGCGCAAGGCCGCCGGGCGCCGAATCGCCGGTGCGATCCGGCGTCTCGCCGCGCCTGCCGGGTGTCGCGACACCTCGATGGCGCGGCGCCGGCGGCTACTGTGCGCAGATGCACCGTTCGCCGCGTTGGTTGTTCTGCCTGCTGCTCACGCCGTGTCTGCTGCTGGCGCAGGATCCCGGTCGTCTCGACGCGCATCGCATCACCTCGGGCGAGTTCGCGACGCAGCAGTTCGGGCCGGCGCGCTGGCTCGATGGTGCGCACTACGCGACGTTGGAGCCGAAGCCGGGGACGACGGTGCGGGAGCTGGTGCGCTACGACGCGGTGTCCGGCGAACGCACCGTGCTGGTGACCGCGGCGATGCTGTGGGTCGAGGCGCGCGGCGAGGCGCTGCAGCTCGAGGACTACGCGTTCTCGCCGGACGGCACGCAGCTGCTGGTGTTCTGCGACAGCGCACGGGTGTGGCGGCAGAACACGCGCGGCGAGTACTACGTGCTGTCGCTCGACGGCACGGTGGGGCCCACGCGGCTCGGCGGCGAGTTGCCGAAGTCGTCGCTGATGTTCGCGAAGTGGTCGCCGGACGGTGGGCGGGTCGCGTTCGTGGCGCAGCGCGATCTCTGGGTGCAGGACGTGGCGAGCAAGCAGGTGACGCGGCTGACCAAGGACGGCAGCGACGCGATCATCAACGGCACGTTCGACTGGGTTTACGAGGAGGAGTTCGACTGCCGCGACGGCTTCCGCTGGAGTCCGGATGGCACGCGCATCGCCTACTGGCAGCTCGACTGCGGCGGCGTCGGCACGTTCTGCATGATCGACAACCTGTCGGATCGCTACAGCAGGGTCGTGCCGGTGCAGTACCCGAAGGCGGGCACCACGAACTCGGCGTGCCGGGTCGGCGTGATCGCGGCGACGGGGGGCGACACGGTGTGGATGCAGACGCCGGGCGATCCGCGCGAGACCTACCTCCCGCGCATGCAGTGGCATCCGGGTGGCCGGGAGCTGATGGTGCAGTGGCTGCCGCGGTCGCAGCAGGAACTGCGCGTGCTGGGCTGTGACACGGCGACCGGTGCGGTGCGGCTCGTGCACGAGGAGCAGGACGAGGCCTACGTCGACGTGCGCGACGACTTCGCGTGGATCGACAAGGGCAGCTGGTTCTTCTGGACCAGCGACACTGCGTTCGCCGAGCCGGGCGAGACGCGCTACCGGCAGGCGGGCAAGATCGCCTGGGATACGCGCGACAAGCAGGTGCTGGTCACGCACCTGCCGCTGACCAGGGGGTTCGACGTGATGGGAGTCTGGCCGGTCGACCTGGACAACGGCCGGTTCTACGTCGCGATGTCGTCGGACCCGACCCGTCAGGAGATGACGCCCAGGGAAGGGGATCCGGACCTCGGCGCCCCGCGCGACAAGGAGGGCTGGCACGACTACGACGTCAGCCCCGACGGCGCGCTGGCGATCCACACGTACTCATGCTTCGACACGCCGCCGGTGATCGACCTCGTGCGGGTGCCGTCGCACGAGCGGGTCCGGGTTCTCGTCGACAACCATCAGCTGCGCGAGCGCTACGACGCGGTCACCAAAGGCAGGAACGAGTTCTTCCAGGTCACGACCGAACCCGGCGTCACGCTCGACGGCTGGGTGATGTACCCGCCCGACTTCGACGCGACGAAGTCCTGGCCGGTGCTGTTCCACGTCTACGGCGAGCCGTGGTCGCAGACGGTCAAGGACACCTGGTTCCTCGGCCACCACCTGTTCCACCGCTGGTTGACACAGCAGGGCTACGTGGTGATGTCGGTCGACGCGCGCGGCACGCCGGCGCCGAAGGGCCGCGACTGGCGGAAGGCGCTGTACCAGAAGATCGGTGTGCTCAGTTCGCACGACTGGAACCTCGCGGTGCAGAAGCTCTGCGAACAGAACGCCTGGATGGACCGTTCGCGGCTCGCGATCTGGGGCTGGTCCGGCGGCGGCGCGATGACGCTGAACCTGCTGTTCCGCTACCCCGACCTGTTCTGTGCCGGCATGTCGGTCGCCCCGGTCACCGACATCGCGCTCTACGACACGATCTACCAGGAGCGCTACACCGGCGACCCGCGTGAGGTGCCGGAGGTCTACAAGCAGTGTTCACCGATCACGTTCGCGAAGCACCTGAAGGGCCACCTGCTGCTGGTGCACGGCACCGGCGACGACAACGTGCACTTCCAGCACAGCGAGCGCCTGTTCGACGAACTGGTCGCCAACGACAAGCAGTTCGAGTACCTCGCCTACCCGAACCGCACGCACGCGATCCGCGAAGGCCGCAACACCCGCGCCCACCTGTACGCCGCGCTCGCCGACTTCCTGAACCGGCGTGTGCCGGCGGGGGCGAAGTGACGCGATAGACTGCTGCCGGCAGCGCAGCCGCACGCCGGGAGAGTCTGAGCCATGACCGACGCCATCCCAGTTCCGCCGCTGTGCCCGGGCGACCGGCTCACGCGCCACGAGTTCCATCGCCGCTACTCGGCGATGCCCGAGCTGAAGAAGGCCGAGCTGATCGACGGCATCGTCTACATGATGCCGCGGATCCCGCTCTGGCACGGCCAGGCGGTGGGGCGGCTGTCGTACTGGCTCGGGTGCTACGAGCAGCACACGCCCGCCGCCGAAGGAGCCTCCAACTCCACCGTGCGCCTCGACGAGGACAACGAAGCACAGCCGGACGTCCTGCTACGACTGCCGGAGGCCCTGGGCGGCAGCGCGCGCGTGTCCGAGGACGACTTCCTCGAGGGTCCGCCCGAACTGATCGTCGAGGTCACGGCCAGCAGCGTCAGCTACGACCTGCACCAGAAGCTCCACGTCTACCGGCGCAGCGGCGTGCAGGAGTACGTCGTCCACCGGGTGCAGGATGGGCAGGTCGACTGGTTCCGACTCGAGCGCGGGGCCTATGTGAACGGAACACCGGATGCGCACGGTCTGCTCCGGAGCGGCGTGTTCCCCGGCCTGTGGCTCGACGTCCCCGCGCTGCTGCGGGACGACCTGCCTGGTTTGCGCGCTGCGGTCGAACGGGGCTGCGCCACGGCCGAACACGCCGCCTTCGTCGCGCGTCTCGCCGGACTCGCCGGGTCGTAGCGCGCGTCCGGCAGCGCGAGCAGTCGTGCGAAATCCGGTAGATTGTCGTTCCCCTCACGCCATGGAGCTGTGGCCTGGATGACGACATCGCCTCGGATCCCCGAGTTGTGCGCCGGTGACCGACTCACCCGCGACGAGTTCGAGCGGCGCTACGACGCGATGCCGCACCTGAAGAAGGCCGAACTCATCGAGGGGGTGGTCTACGTGGG
>JAEUHS010000103.1 GCA_016794035.1 Planctomycetota bacterium | reverse complement strand
GTTGCAGTTGTCGTAGATCGCGTAGAGCGCCTGCAGCGTCGTGCGGATGTCGTTGAAGTCGATCTCCTGCGCGTGCAGCGACCGGCCCGACGTCTGGATGTGGTACTTCAGCATCTGGCTGCGCTCGCTGCCGCCGTAGCGCTCGCGGATCGCCTTGGCCCAGATGCGGCGCGCGACGCGGCCGATCACCGCGTACTCGGGATCGGTGCCGTTGCTGAAGAAGAAGCTGAGGTTCGGCGCGAAGTCGTCGATCGACAGGCCGCGGCTCAGGTAGTACTCGACGTAGGTGAAGCCGTTCGCCAGCGTGAACGCGAGCTGTGTGATCGGGTTGGCGCCGGCCTCGGCGATGTGGTAGCCGGAGATCGACACCGAGTAGAAGTTGCGGACCTTGTTCTCGGTGAAGAACTGCTGCACGTCGCCCATCATGCGCAGGGCGAACTCGGTGCTGAAGATGCAGGTGTTCTGCGCCTGGTCCTCCTTGAGGATGTCCGCCTGCACGGTGCCGCGTACCGCCGCCAGCGTCTCGGCGCGCAGGCGCGCGTAGACGTCTTCCGGCACGACCCGGTCGCCGCTGATGCCCAGCAGCCGGGTGCCCAGCCCGTCGTGGCCGGTCGGCAGGTCGTCGCGGTAGGTCGGTGGCTGCAGGCCGTGCGCGGCGAAGCGCCGCTCGATCGCCGCCTTGGCCGCCTCCAGCTCGCCGTTCTCCTGCAGCCAGCGTTCGCACTGCTGGTCGATCGCGGCGTTCAGGAAGAACGCGAGCAGCATCGGCGCCGGGCCGTTGATCGTCATCGACACCGACGTCACCGGGTCGCGCAGGTCGAAGCCGCTGTAGAGCCGTTTGGCGTCGTCGAGCGTGCAGATCGACACGCCGGCGTTGCCGACCTTGCCGAGGATGTCGGGGCGCTCGGCCGGGTCCTCGCCGTACAGCGTCACGCTGTCGAACGCGGTCGACAGCCGCTTGTAGGCCTGACCGCGCGAGAGGTAGTGGAACCGGCGGTTGGTGCGCTCCGGACCGCCTTCGCCGGCGAACATGCGCGTCGGGTCCTCCGCGGCGCGCTTGAACGGGTAGACGCCGGCGGCGAACGGGAACCGCCCCGGCAGGTTCTCGCACAGCAGCCAGCGCAGGCGGTCGCCGTGGGAGCGGTAGCGCGGCGGCGCGACCTTCGGGATCGCGAGGCCCGACAGCGACCGCGTGTGGTTCTCGATCTTGACGGTGCGCTCGCGCACCCGGAACTCGAAGTGCTCCGCGGTCAGGCTCGCGACCATCGGCTCCCAGTCGCGCAGCAGCGCGAGGCACTCGGGCGCCAGCGCGCGCTCGGCGGCGGCGCGTTCCTGCTCGAGGGACTTGCGGGCCTCGATGGCCGTGGCCGGCAGCGCGGCGAGCGCACCGGCCAGCACGTAGCAGCGCTCGGCGAGGTCGCTCTGCTCGACGGCCCACCGGTTGTACTTGCGGTTCGCCTCGACGATCTCGGCCAGGTAGCGCACGCGTTCGGTCGGGATCACGTGCGTGGTCTCGGGATCGCCCTCCCGCAGCTCGAGCGTGCTGGCGAAGCGGCCGGGGCGCAGCCGGTCGAGCGACCGGGCGACCTCGCGGTAGAGGCGGTTGGTGCCCGGATCGGCGAACGTCGCCGCCATCGTGCCGAACACCGGCATCTCGTCGACGGGGCGCTCGAACGCCTTGCGGTTGCGCTGGTACTGCTTGCGCACGTCGCGCAGGGCGTCGCGGGCGCCGCGGCGATCGAACTTGTTGATCGCGACCAGGTCGGCGAAGTCGAGCATGTCGATCTTCTCGAGCTGGCTCTGTGCGCCGAACTCCGGCGTCATCACGTACAGCGACACGTCGGCGTGGTCGACGATCTCGGTGTCGCTCTGGCCGATGCCGCTGCTCTCGAGCAGGACCAGGTCGAAGTCCGCCAGGCGCAGCACGGCCAGCGCGTCGGCGACGCCCTCGGCCAGCGACAGGTTCGCCCGGCGCGTCGCCATCGAACGCACGAACACGCGCGGGTCGATCGCCGCGTTCATGCGGATGCGGTCGCCGAGCAGTGCGCCGCCGGTCTTCTTGCGGGTCGGGTCGACGCAGAGCACGGCGATGCGGTGCGCCGGGAAGTCGAGCAGGAAGCGGCGCAGCAGTTCGTCGATCAGCGAGCTCTTGCCGGCGCCGCCGGTGCCGGTGATGCCGAGCACGGGCGGCACCGTCGCGCGTTGCGCCAGCGCCGCCCGCAGGTGCGCGCGGTGCCGATCGGGGAAGTTCTCGACCAGGCTGATCGCCTTGGCGACGGTCGCCGCGTCGGCGGCGCGCACCGCGGGCATCGCGTCGGTCGGCTGCACGGTGGCGAAGTCGCACCGCCGCAGCATGTCGTCGATCATGCCCTGCAGGCCGAGTTCGCGGCCGTCGTCGGGCGAGTAGACGCGGCCGATGCCGTAGTCGTGCAGCGCCTGGATCTCGTCGGGCAGGATCACGCCGCCGCCGCCGCCGAAGATCTTCACGTGGCCGGCGCCGCGTTGCCGCAGCATGTCGAACATGTAGCGGAAGAACTCGTTGTGGCCGCCCTGGTAGGACGTCACCGCGATGCCCTGCGCGTCCTCCTCGATCGCCGCGTCGACGATCTCCTGCACCGAACGATTGTGGCCCAGGTGCACGACCTCGGCGCCGCTCGCCTGGGCGATGCGGCGGAAGATGTGGATCGACGCGTCGTGGCCGTCGAACAGGCTGGTCGCGGTGACCAGCCGGATCTTGTGCTGCGGGCGGAACGGGACCACCGCGCCGCTGCCGGGCGACCGCGCGGGGCCGGGAGAGGTCGAACTGGTGGCCGCCGGGGTCACGATGCCGATCGGTGCAGGGTCAGACGTGGCTTCACCCGGACCACTCTAGCCCATGCTGGCTGGGTTGCCGAGCTTCCGAACGGGCGGCTACTCCGCGGCAGCCTCCTCGGCGGACAGCGGCGAGTAGTGCTGGGCGACGATCTTCCAGTCGTCGCTCATGCGGCACAGCGAGAACGTGCAGCGGCCGCCCTGTTCGTGATTGCGCCCTTCGGGATCGGTCTGGCTCAGGCGCCAGCCGCCGATGACGGTCGCGAACTGGTCGTCGAACACCTGGAACTCGAGGTCCTTCAGCTCGAGGCGCACCGTTTCGAGGTAGCGGAACTCCTGGTCCAGCACCTCCTCGAACTCACCCCAACCGCGGTCCCGGCGGCCGGATGCGTCCAGGTTCTGGAAGCGCTTGTCGGTCCAGAAATGGGAGCGGAAGGTCTTGAGATCACGGCTGTTGAACGCCTGCCGCATGCTGCGGAAGAAGTCGTCCAGTTCCTTCAGGCTCTCTACGCTCATGAGAAGGGTCGTCCTTGCAGGGCTCGGGTCGGTGGGCGGCGGCCCGCGTCCCTCGCGGCGCGCGGGGCAGCGGCCCCTAGCGCGTGATGTGACGGAACAGTGGCTCGTTGGCCTTCTCGTATACGACCTTCCCGTTGACCAGGGCCGTCGTCACGAAGGTGGCATAGTGCAGCGGGTCGCCATCGAGAATCAAGACATCCGCGTCCTTGCCGGGCTCGAGCGAGCCGATCCGGCGCTCGACGCCCAGCATCTTGGCAGCATCCAAGGTGATGGTGCGTAGTGCCTTACGGTTGTCCATCCCGCCGCGGACCGCGAACGCAGCGTCGACCTGCGGGGTGTTGAGGTCCTGCCCGAGGATGCCGCCGGTGCCGACGCCGGCGCCGCCGAACATGCCAACGGGGCAGGTCACCGCGACCGGCACGCCGGCGCGGGCCAGGATCGCTGCCGACGCGAGGTTGCTGCCGGTGCGGTCGGGGTCCTGCGGATCCGCCGGACGCCGGTCGCGCGGGCTCAGGAACACCATCGAGCCGGTCGCGGCGATCTCGTCCGGCAGGAGCCAGGCGCTGACCGGCTTCTGCAGCACGACCCCGCGGCCGAACAGCCGGGCGGTGTCCAGGCCCTGCCGGATCGCGTCCAGGTCGTCGGCCCGACCGCCGCCGCCGCCGCGACCGCCGCCGAACATGCCGAACCCGCCGCCGCCGAGGCTGATCCACAGCACCGACTGACCGCGCAGTACGGCCAGGATCTTGTCGGTACCGGGCGGAACCGCCGGCTCCTTGGCGTTGGGGTCCTTGGCCTTCTGCGCCGGGAAGTCCTCGACGGCCTTCAGGTACTCCTGCGCCTTCTTGACCGATTCGGCGAGCTTGTCGCGGTCGCCGAGGCTCAGTTCGGCGGCGATGCCGAGCACCGCGTCCTCCTTCAGCACCATGCCCTTGGCGTCGCCCCATGCGAGCTTGACCACGGCGTTGCTGCCGCTCGGACTCGACGACGAGCCGACGGAGCCGGCGAGGAACGCGGTGATGCCGGCGGCGAGGCCCTGCTTGATCTCCGGGTCGAACGGGTTGACGCCGTCGGCGAACGGCGCGCTGCGGCCCGCACCCATGCCGTTGCCGACCACGGCGACGAAGCCCGGGCTGACGATCTTGCCCTTGGCGTCGAGCACGGTCGTGCCTTCGGGCAGCGTCAGGCCCTGGCCGATCGCCTCGATCTTGTCGTCGGCGATCAGCACCGTCGCGCCGGTCACGCGCTGGCCGGTGCCGAGGTAGACGTCGCCGCCGACGATCGCCGTGTAGTGCTTCGGCTTGCTCGGCTCGGACTCGGCGGCCTTGGCGGCCGGCGCCGGTGCCGGCGGTGGTGCGTCGCCGCGCTGGCCGCGGCGGCCGCGACCCTGCGCCGACAGGTCGACGGTGAGCGCCGCCAGCAGGGCGGCGAGGCACAGCGTGCGGGTGCGCCGTGGAGTTCTCGGGGAGGTGGACATCATGGTTCCTTCGCGACCTCGCGGCCTTCGAGCCAGACCTGCAGCAGTTCGCCAGTCGGAGCGAGCGGGTCGCCGCGGAACACCAGCAGGTTGGCGTCCTTGCCGACCTCGAGCGTGCCGGTGCGGCCGTCGATGCCGAGCACCTTGGCCGGCACCTGGGTCACACCGCGCAGCGCCACGTCCGCGGGCAGGCCCGCGCGCACGAGCTCCATCAGGCGGAAGAACAGCAGCCGCACCGCGGCCGGGTTGTCGCCGAGCAGGAAGCCGATCTCGATGCCGGCGTCGTGCAGCTGCAGCGCCGGGTGGATCAGGTGGCGCGTGCGCGGCAGCGTCGACAGGTCGGGCGGCAGCAGCACCGGGCACTGCATCGCCTTCAGCGGCTCGAGCACGTGGTCGACCGTGCCGGTGTAGGGGTCGTGGCGCGTGACGACGATCGCGCGCGGGAACTTGACGTCGTCGGCGACGGCCTGTTGCCAGTGCTGGAAGTCGGCTGCGGAGTCGATCTCGACGATCGCGCGCCGCTTGCCTTCGAGCAGGTCGGCCAGCACCTCGAGGTTCTCGTCCTTGGGCGGCTCGGGCTTCTTGGCCGGCGCCTCGGCCGGCTTGTCGCCGGGCTTCGGTTCGGGCTTGGGTTCGGGCTTCGGTTCGGGCTTCGGCTCCGGCTTGGGTTCCGGGGTCGGCTCCGGCTTCGGCGGCGTGTCACCCTTCGGCGGTTCCGTCTTGCCGTCGGGCGGCTTCGCGGCCGCCTTGTCCGCCGGCGCGGGCGCCTCGGCGGGCTTCGGCGGCTGCTTGCGCTCCTCGACGCGCTGCCTGGCCTTCGCGAACGTCTCCTTCAGCAGCTTCTTGGTCGCGGCGTTGCGTGCCATGCTCACCTCGACGAACGCATCGTCGTCGAGTGTCAGTTGCGCGAGCGTCTTGCCGTCGGGCCGCAGCACGGCGCCGAGGCCCGGGAAGCCGTCGCCGATCGGCGTCAACGCCAGCGACGTCACGCCGACGCGCAGCAGCTCGCCGAACACGTCCTGGCGCGCATGCAGCGCCTCGACGACCTTGGTCGCCGCGCGATTGCCGGCGGCACCGCGACCCGTGTCGGCATCGGGCTGGCTCGGCCGGCCGCGGCGCCCGCGCGTGCGTTCCGCCGGTCGCGGCGATTCCGTGCCGACCAGCCCGGCGCGCGAGAATGCGCTGACCAGGCCGGGCAGGATCGTCATGCCGGTGGCGTCGACGATGCGGGCACCGGCGGGCGCGGGCACGTCGGCGCCGAGCGCCTCGATCTTGCCGTTCTTCACCACCAGCGTGCCGCGTTCGATCACGGCGCCGGCGATCGTCACCAGGCGCGCGTTGGTGAACGCCACCGGCCGGCGGTCCTGCGCGCGGCCGAGGGCGGCAGCCGTGAGGGCCAACAGCATGGCCAGCGTCGTCGTCTTTGCGTTCATCGCACGTCTCCGAGTCGGTGCACGAGGGTTCCTTCGATGTAGACCGCGAGCGGCGCGTGCCGCGGGTCGAGCGGGTCGCCGGCCGTGACCTGGAAGTCGGCGTCCTTGCCGGCGGTCAGCGAGCCGGTGCGGTCGTCGATGCCGATCTGCCGCGCCGGCTGGATCGTCACGGCGCGCAGCGCGACGTCGTAGGCGAGGCCGAGCCGGATCGCCATCGCCGCCTGCAGCTGCAGTTCTTCGGCCGCGACCACCGGCGCGTCGGTGTTGATCGACAGGTCGCGGCAGCCGACGTCCCAGTAGGCCTGGCAGGTGCCCTGGAAGCGACCGTCGCGGTCGAACTCGTACATGCGCGGCCCCAGATTGACCGGGGTGCCGCGCTCGGCCAGCGCGGCGGCGGCGAGCCAGCCGTCGAAGCAGCCGTGCGACAGCACCATGCGCAGGCCGAACACGTCCTGGAACATGCGCGCCGTCGCGATGCAGTCGCGCGCACCGGCGGTGTGGATCAGCACCGGCACCTTGCGGTCGAACACGGCGCGCAGCTGCTCGAGCTCGGGCTGGAAGGCCGGCTTCGCGCCGTCGCCGGCCGCGAACGCGCGCCACGCCGCCGCGTAGTCGCGGCCGCGTTCGAGCAGCTGGATCAGCAGCTCGCTGCTGCCCATGCGGGTCAGGCCCAGGTCGCCGCTGCGGCGCTCCGGGTTGAAGCCCTGTGCGACCTTCATCGCGCCGAGTTCGCGCACGACCAGGCGCTCGAGCGGCTGGTTCCAGCGCATCTTCAGCAGCACGCCGAAGCCGCCGATGTTGGTGCCCGAGCCGGGGATGAACAGCGTCGTCGTCACGCCACCGGCGGCGGCCAGCCGGATCATCTCCGCGCTCGGCTTGACGACGTCGAGCGTGCGCAGTTCGGCGTTCAACGGCATCGTCATGTCGTTGATGTCGCCGCCGCCGCTGCTGACGTGATGGTGCAGGTCGACGAAGCCGGGGCACAGCCACGCCGAGCCGTGGTCGACGATCGTCGCGCCGTCGGGGATCGGCGTCGTCTGGCGCGGGCCCACGGCGACGATCCGGCCGGACTGCTCGAGCAGCACCGCGGCGTCGAGCGGGGCGCCGTCGCCGGGCAGGATGCGGGCCGCCAGGTGGGCGGTGACGGCCTGCGCCCCGGCCGGTGCCGCGACCAGCAGCCAGGCGCCGAAGCCCAGCCGAGCGAGGCACACGTGCGATCCGCGCTGGTTCACCGCCGCATCCTCGTTCAGAACAGGGGCCGGGCGGGATCGCGGCGGTAGCAGATGGTGCCGTTGATCACCATCACCGACACGTACGAGCGCGGGTCGATCGGGTCGCCGCTCCAGACCGCGAGGTCGGCGTCCTTGCCGACCTCGAGCGAACCGACCCGGTGGTCGATGCCGACGAAGCGCGCCGCGTTGATCGTCAGGCCGCGCAGCGCCCACTCGTGCGGCCAGCCGAGGCGAACGCCCATCGCGGCCTGCAGCGGCAGCTGCTCCTGCGGCACGACCGGCGAGTCGGTGTTGACGCCGACGCCGTCGCGGCCGAGGCCGAGCACCGGCTCGCGCCAGCCGTGCAGGCCGCCGTGCGACCAGTTGCCGAGCAGGCCCTCGATGCGGCCGGTCTTGCCGTCGAAGAAGTACTGCCGCGGCCCGCCGGCGACCGGCACGCCGGCGACGCGCATGTCCTCGCTGAGGCGGTAGCCGTCGAAGGTGCCGTGCACGATCACGGTCCACAGGCCGAGTTCCTGGCGCAGCTCCTGCAGCGTCTGCAGCACGACCTGGTAGATCTGCGTGTGCACCGAGACCGGGTACTCCTGGCGGAACAGGCCGCGCAGCAGTTCGAGGGTCGGATCGAACTTCGGCTGGTCGCCCTTGCCGGCCTGCCAGGCCTCGTGCTGCTGCCAGTAGCGCCTGCCGTCGAGCAGGGTCATGCGGATGCCCTCGCTCATGCCCATCATGTCGGTGCCGAGGTCGCCGCTGAAGCGCTCCGGGTTGCCGGCCTGGGCGATCTTCAGGCTGCCGGGGAAGCGCACCAGCGCCTCCTCGGGCGAGCGTCCCCAGGTCTTCGTCAGTGTGCCGAAGCCGCCCATGTTCGAGCCCGAGCCCGGGATGTAGAGCGCGGTGCTGATGCCACCGGCGCGCGCCGCGCGGATCTGCTCGTGCTCCATGCCGATCAGGTCGAGCGTGCGGAACTCGGGGTTGGTGGGATGCGCCGTGTCGTTGAGGTCGAAGCTCTCGCTGGCGATGTGGCAGTGCAGCTCGACGAAGCCCGGCACCAGCATCGCGTCGCCGCAGTCGACCAGTTCGTAGCCGGCCGGCACCGGCACGTCCTTGGCGGCGCCGATCGCCTCGATGCGGCCGTTGCGGGTCACGACGATGCCGTCGTCGATCGGCGGCTGGGTGATCGGCAGCACGCGCGCGGCGCGGAACGCATAGCCGGGGCTCGGCAGATCGCGCGGACCCCACTTGGCGACCTGGTAGTCGGCTTCGGTCGCGGGGCGCCGCGGGTGCCAGATCTCGAACGGCGCCGGCTCCGGTGCGGCGGGCGTCGCCGGTGTGGCGGGTGGGGCCGGGGCGGCCGGCGGCTCCTGCGCGGTCAGCGTGGCGGCGGCCAGTACGGCGGCCAGGAAGGACGGGAACCGGTTCATTGCAGACGCTCCCGGTGGTCGACGACGACCACGCCGTTGCAGACGACGAGCAGCACCCGGCTCTGCGGTTCGAACGGGTTGCCGGAGAACACGACCAGGTCCGCGTCCTTGCCCTTCTCGAGCGAGCCGATGCGATCGGCGAGCTGGAACGCGCGCGCCGGCCACAGGGTCAGCGCCGCCAGGGCATCGGCCGGGCCGAGCCCGTAGCGCACCGCGTAGGCGGCGTGCACCGGCAGGAAGCGCGCGCCCTGGCAGTCGCCGCTGCCGAACACGATCGGCAGGTCGCGGTCGCAGTAGGTCGCCGCGGCGTTCCGGATCTCGCCGTCTTCGTCGCTGACCGCGTCGGGGCCGACGAGGATCGCCGGCTTCTTGCCGTGGGTCAGGGACGGATCGTCGCGCAGGTCTTCGACACCCTGCAGCAGGTAGGCGATCTGCTCCTTCTCCAGCAGCTCGACGACGTCGACGATCGCGGCGGCGCGGTTGCAGCGCACGACCAGGGCGCCGCGCTTCTCGAGCACCGCGCGCATCGGTTCGAGGTTCTCGTCGACCTTCGGCGCCTTCGGCCGGCCGTCGTCGTCGGTCCTGCTGCCGCCCTTCTTCGGCGCCGCGCCGCTGCCGCCGGTCTTGCTGGTGCGCTTGCCGGTGACCTGCTGCTCGCCCATGCGGCCCATCGAGAACGTGCCGGTCAGCGTGTCGCCCTGCAGCGTCGCCTCCAGCGTCGCGGTGCCGCCCATGCCGCGGAACTCGAGTTTGAGCTTGCCGTCGGCCCACGCGCCCGAGGTGATCTCCTGGCCCGGCATCTCGCGGCCGGCGAACGAGATCTTGATCGTGCCGGTGACGGTGGTGCCGGCGAGCTTCAGGTCGAGCGTGACCTTGATCTGCATCTGGCCCTGCAGGTCGATCTCGGCCTCCCAGGTGCCGCTGACCGGGTCCTCGACCGGGGCCGCGCCTTCGGCGGGCGGCGGTGGCGGCGGCGCCGCGACGGCGGCCGTCTTGTCGCCGCGCTGCCACTCGGCCAGCGCCTGTTCGTACTTGCGCCACTGTTCGACATAGCGCTTGCCGCGTTCGATCTGGTCGGCGAGCGGCTTGATCGCGCCGGGGCCGATCGCGTCGTGCGCGAGCCGCCAGCCGGCGACCGGTCGCAGCAGCATGCCGGCGCGGTCCCGGGCGCCGGTCTTGATGGCGGCGATGCGGCCGTTCAGGGTGCCGCCGTCCTTGCCGGAGACCAGCAGCGTCGTCAGACCTTCGGCCAGCGCGGGCGCGAACATCGGATCGTCGTGTTCGATCGCCTCGTCGAGCCGCTGGCCGGGCGTGCCGTTCGGCACCTGCGTGCCGTCGCCGGCCAGGCCCAGGTGCGAGAACGCGTCGACGAACCCCGGCGTCATCACGCCGTCGGCCAGGTCGATCACCTCGGCGCCGTACGGGATCGTCAGCTCTTCGCCGATGCCCTTGATGCGGCCGTCCTGCACCAGCAGCACGCCGTTGCGATAGACGCGGCCGGTGCCGTCGAGGATGCGGCCGGTGCGCACCGCCAGCTTGTGGCCCTGGGTCTGCCGCGCATAGGCGCGTTGGCCGTCGATCCAGGTCGCCTCGACCATGGTGCCGACCGCGAGCGGGTCACCGCTGAGCACGACGAAGTCCGCGTCCTTGCCGGGCGCCAGCGTGCCGACGCGCGCGTCGACGCCGAGGATGCGCGCCGCGTCGCCGGCGATCGCGCGCAGCGCCAGTTCGCGCGGCAGGCCGTGGCCGACCGCGATCGCGACCGCCATCAGGTAGTCGCGCGGCGAGATGCCGGCGGCGGGGGACAGGCCGACCCGCACGCCGGCGGCGGCGGCGCGCGCCGGCGCTTCGGGGTGGTCGTCGCGCTGCTCCTGCCGCCGATCCTCGCCGCCCGGGTTCGATATGCCGAACCGCACCGGCACGCGGAACGTCGCCGCGACGTCCTGCGCCGCCGCCTTGGCCGCGACCGCCTCGATCTCCTGCGGGTCCTCGAGCACCATGCGCACGCCGAGTTCCTGCTGCAGCAGCAGGGCGCGCCGGATGTCCTGGCTGCGGAACGCGGCGGCGCGCAGCGGCAGCTTGCCGGCGACGACGGCCGCGAGCGGCTGCTCGTCGTAGCGGTTCTCGACCGCGCCCTTGCCGCCGGGGCCGGTGTCCTGGTCGGTCGCGGCCGCGAACAGCGCGCGCAGTTCGGCGAGCACCGAGATGCGCGCCGTCGGCGTCTGGATGCGCGAGCCCTCGAGCGGTTCGTCGCTGGTCGGATGCGGCACCGGCTCGAACACGCGCGGGGCGTCGATCGCGGCGTCGCCGAAGTTCACGCGCAGGCACGCGTTCTCGGTCAGCACGCGTTCGACGATGTCGCGGCCGGCCAGCTTGACGACCGCACCCTGGCCGGAGACCAGGCGGCTGCGGCCCGGCGACAGATAGGCCGTCGTCACGCCGCCCTGCAGCGCCTCCAGCCACTTGCGCTCGAAGTCGAACGAGTCCACGGCCAGCGCGTCGGGTGCGACCTGGTACTCCGAGTCGTCGGCGTTGGCGAGGTCGCTGTCGACCGCGACGATGCCCGGCATCACGACGCGCGCCGCGGCGTCGACGATCGGCAGGTCGGCCGGCGCCTCGCTCGTGCCCACCGCGTGCACCTTGCCGCCGCGCACGATCAGCCAGGTGTCGTGCAGCGGGGCGGTGCCGTCGCCGACCAGCAGCGTGCCGCAGCGCACCGCGAAATCGCGCGCGGGGACCGCGGCGGCGGGGGCGCCCTGCGCCGTCGTGGTCGCGGCGGCGAAGCAGGCCGCGGTCGCGGCCAACAGGCGGGGCAGCGCGCGCATCAGCGCGCTCCGCCGTCGTTCGGCTGCTTGCCGTCACCGTCGCGCTTCGGCGCCGGCCCGTCGCCGCCGCCGTCGGCCGCCTTGGCCGGCGGCCGGTTCGCCGGGTCGCCGTCGGCCGCGTCGTCGGTGGCCTTGGCCTGGTCCTTCGCCTTGTCGGCGGCGGCCTTCGCGGCCATGTCCTTGTCGCGCGCGAACAGGTACTTCAGCTTCGGGTCCTCGCTGCGCTGGTAGACGACGTTGCCTTCGAGCACGACGGTCTCGACCCAGGTCGTCGCCTGCAGCGGATCGCCGGTCAGGATCTGCAGGTTGCCGAGCTTGCCCTCGCTGAGCGAGCCGACCTGATCCTGCAGGCCGAGCAGCCGCGCCGGCACCGTCGTCAGCGCTTCGATCGCGAGCCGCCGGTCGACGCCGTTGCGCACGCAGGTGCCGAGCTGCCACCACGGGTAGCTGGTCGGGCCGCCGAGGCCCAGCGACAGCGCGAACGGCACGCCGGCATCGGCGAGCAGCTTCGCGGTGCAGACCTTGTGCTCCTTCTGCGTCTCCTCGTCGGTCTCGTAGTACTCGATCTCGTCGTCGAGCACGACCGGCTGCGCCAGCTTGGTCAGCAGCATGACGCCCTCGTCGATGTTGGCACCGAGCACCAGCACCAGGTCGAGCTGCTGCGACAGCCGCAGCGCCTCGTCGAGTTCGGCGGCCGACGGCACGAACAGCCAGCCCTTGGTCTTCTTCTGCACCAGGTCGCAGGCGGCCTTCTTGGTGCGGTCGATCTGCTCGGTCCAGGTCTTGTCGGCCGGGATCGCGCCCGCCGCCTGCTCCTGGTCGAACTCCGCCTTGCGGCGGTCGAAGTCGGCGAGGTACTCGCGCACGTCCTCGATCGCACGGCGCAGGCGCCGGATCTGCTGCAGGCGACCGCCGCCGCTGCTGGCCAGCGACAGCTTGATGCCGGTGTTGGCGGCGACCGCCATGTCCTCGACCGTGCGGCCGGCCGGTCGCACGACCATGCCGGTGCCGCCGAGCAGCGTCTGGTTGCCGGGCAGCACGTGGATCGTGCCGACCCCGTTGCGCAGCGCGTCCTCGAAGTAGGTCGCGGCCGGGTCGATCGCGTCGGCGACCGACAGCCACGGCACGTTCTGCATGTTCTCGTTGAGGCCGCGCTGACCGGCCTGTGAATGGGCGACGACCCAGGTCGGCATCACGACCTTGCCGGTCGCGTCGATCACCTTGGCGGTCCACGGGATCTCGACGTCGGCGGTCCTGGCGATCTTGGTGATGCGCCCGCTCTCGATCAGCACGACGCCGTCGTCGATGGTCGGGCCGGTGATGGTCAGGATCCGGCCGCCCTTGACGGCGACGACGTCCTGCGACGGGGCGAAGGCGGCGAGCAGCAGCGCCGCGGCGGCGAACGGAAGTGGGCGGTTCATCGGGGTGCGGTCACGGGTTTGCCGTCGATGTGGACCGACACGGCGACGGCTGCCGGGTCGAGCGGATCGTGGGACCAGACGACGAAGTCGGCGTCCTTGCCGGCGGCGAGGCTGCCGATGCGGTCGTCGAGGCCGAGCAGGCGGGCGGGGGCGACCGTGATCGCGTCGAGCGCCATCGCCGGTGCGACTCCGTTGCGCACCGCGAACATCGCCTCGCGCACGAGGTCGAGCGCGGCCGCGTTGCTGCCGGTCGTGATCACGAACGGGATGCCGCGGTCGGCGAGCATGCGCGCGGTGGCGTAGCGCGGATCGGCGCCGTCGGCGCCGGCCGGGCCGGTGACCTGCGCCGCGCTCGGCGCGCCGAGCAGCACGGTGACCTTGGCGGCGGCCAGCTGGTCGGCGACCAGGTAGGCGTCCTGCGCCTCCTCGATGACGGTCTGGTAGCCGAATTCGCCGGCGATGCGCAGCGCGGTGCGGATGTCCTGTTCGGAGCGCGCGGTGGTGTAGGCGGTCAGTTCGCCGCGCAGCACGCGGGCCAGCACGTCGCGGCCGGGGCTCGGCGGCGGCGCGGCGGCGCCCAGCGTCAGTTCGAGCGCCTGCTTGGCCTCGTAGAACGCCTTGCGCACCTCCCAGACGACGCCCATGCGCGTCGTCGGGCGGCGGTAGTAGATCGAGTCGACGCGGCCGCCGCGGATCGCGCGGTTGCCCATCGACGGTTCGGCGCCCATGACGATGCGCAGGCTGGCGGCGTCCTTCAGCACCATCGCGGCCGGGTCGCTGCCGAACGTCTTGACGACGCAGCCGAGGCCGCCGATCACGTTGCGGGTGCCGGGCATCACGTGCACGGTGGTCACGCCGGCCGCGCGCGCGCGGGCGAACGAACGGTCCTCGGGATCGAGGCTGTCGAGCACGCGCACCTGCGGCGTGACCTCCTCGCCCTGTTCGTTGAGGTCGTTCGGCGCGGCGCCGCCCCGGAACGACGCGTCGATCAGTCCGGGCGTGATCGTGCGGCCGGCGCAGTCGACCGTCACCGCGCCTTCCGGCACCGCCGTCGACGCACCGCCGACGACGAGGATCTTGCCGCCGGCGGTGATCAGCACGCCGTTGTCGATCGCCGGTCGACCGCCCGGCAGGATGCGCGCGCCGGTGTAGACCGTGGTCTGCTGCTGCGCGGCCAGCGCACTGCCGAGCGTCAGCACGCCGAGCAGCGCGAGCGGGAGGCGGAGGTTCATCAGCGGACTCCTGCGTCGGCGGCCGGTTCGGCGGCGGGTTGCGGACCGGGGGACGCGGCGGGGGAGGTGCCGTGCACGAGCTCGCCGTCGACCCAGGTCGCGACCCAGGCCGAGCCGAGATCGAGCGGGTCGCCGGCGAACACGACGAAGTCGGCCGCACAGCCCTGCCGCAACGAACCGATCGTCGCCGCCTGATCGAGCAGCGCCGCGGGCACGCGCGTCAACGCCTGCAGCGCGGTCTTGCGGTCGAGGCCGTGGTGCACCGCGAGCGCCGCCGACAGCCGCAGCTGTGCGGGGCGGCCGGCGAAACAGAACGCGACGCCGGCCTCGGCGAGGCGCGTCGGCAGCTGCAGCTGCTCGAGCCGCGCCTCCGGCCCAAGCGAGTCGAGCACGACGCCCACCTGCTGTTGCGCGAGCCGCGGCAGCACCTTGCCGGCGTCGGCGGCGCCGACCAGCACGAGGCGCAGGCCGAAGTCGCGCGCCAGGTCGAGCGCGGCGTTCAGCTCGGCGAAGTTGTCGGCGTAGACGAACACGCTGCGCGTGCCCTGCATCGCCTGCCGCAGCACCGCGGCATCGGGGCCGGTGGCGGCGCCGGTGCGCGCGGCGTCGCACGCGCTGCGCAGCAGCTCGACGGCGCCCATCAGCGAGGTCGGCGGTCGCTCCTGGTCGCGCGCGGCCGGCACCAGCGACAGCGACACGAACAGGTCGGCGCCGACGGTGCCGCGGTCGCGGCCGGTCTTGACCAGCGCGGCCAGGCCACCGGCGACGTTGCCCGGCGCGGGCGCGAGGGCCAGCGACGTGACGCCGTACTGCGGCAGCGCCAGCAGGTCCTCGTGCCACGGATCGAACGCCTCGGCGGCGCGCAGGTCCGGCGTGAACGGCAGCGCGCGTTCGGCGAGGTCGCGTTCCTGTCCGAGCGTGGCCGCGGCGAGCACGAAGCCCGGCACGACGGTGGCGTCGCCGTAGTCGACGCGGCGGGCGCGCGCGCGGGCCTCGGCCGGGATGTCGCTGCCGACGTAGGCGACCTTGCCCTGGCGGATCAGCACGCGGCCGTCGTCGAGCACGCTGTCGGCGGCGACGACGATGCGGCGCGCGCCCAGCAGCACGTCCTGGGCCCGCGCGAGGCCGCAAGTCGCCGAGAGAGCAGCCAGGAGAGCTGGGCCCAGCACGGCCCGCGGCGGAAGACGTCGCATCAGTTGGCCTCGAATTCGGCGCGGCCCTTGCCCAGGACCAGGAGCACGCGGCTGTCGGACTGGAACAGCGGTCGATCGCAGACCAGCACGTCGCCGTACTTGCCGACGGCCAGCGAGCCGGTGTCGGCGGCGACGCCGAGGATCTCCGCGGGGGTCAGCGTGATCGCGCGCAGCGCGGCTTCTTCGGCCAGGCCGCCGCCGATCGCCGTCGCCGCCATCAGCGGCAGCACGCCGGCGCGCCGGCCGCTGCCGCTGGCGATCGCGAACGCGACGCCGGCCCGCTGCAGGTGCGCCGGCAAGGTCGTCGCATCGAAGTCCTCGTACGCCTTCGGCAGGCTCGCCGGCAGCACGTCGGTCAGCACCGCGGCGATGCCCCGTTCGGCGAGGCGGTCGGCGACGCGGCCGGCGGCGTAGGCGCGCTCGAGCACCATCACCGGGATCCTGCGCTCGTCCTGCAGCTGCAGCGCCGCGCGCAGTTCGTCGGCGCGGTGGGCTTCGACGCGCAGCGGCAGCTCCCCGTCGATCACGCGCAGCAGCACGTCCTTCTGCGGGTTCGGCGGCGGCGCCTTCGGATACGTCGGTCGCTTCGGGCCCGCGTCCTTCTTGTCGTCGGCCGGCTTCTTGGCCGCGTCGCCCTGGCCCTCCGGACCCTGACCTGCGGGGGCCGGCGCCGGCTTGCCCGCGGGCGGATCCTGCTTCGGCTGATCCTGCGGTGCGGCGCCGAACAGCGCCGCGAGCGCGGCCTCGACCTCCCCGGCCGCCGGCTCGGCGGCGCCGTCGCGCGGCGGACCGCCGCCGCGGCGCCGGCGACCACCCTCGGGCGGACCCGCCGGCTGCGGCGGCTCGGTCGCGGGCGCGGCGGGCTGCGCCTCGGCCTTGGCGTCCTTGTCGGCCGGCTTGTCGCCGTCCTTCTTGTTCTTGTTGCGGTGCCAGGTCAGGTACTCGTCGAACTCCTTCTGGTACTTCGTCAGCGCCTCGGCGTGGTCGGTGCGCGCCTTGCGGTACTCGTCGAGCCCTTCGAACAGCGCGTTCGCGGCGTCGTACTGCTGCTGCCGCTGCAGCGGGTGGCCGGGGTTCGGGCCGCCGGTGAGCCGCAGTTGCACGGCGGCGCGTTCGTGGCCCTGCCAGAGTTCGAAGCCGTCCTTGGTCGGCCGCACGATCGCGCCCTGGCCGCCCAGCAGCGATGGCGAGGCCGCGGTCACGTAGGCGGTGGTGATGCCGACGCGCGCCAGTTCGTCCTCGCGATCGTGGCGGCGCTGCAGCACGTCGGCGAGCGCGTCGGCGGCGTCGAGGCCGCCGTCGCTGCGCACCGAGGCATCGGTGAACGCATCGGTCGCGGCGTCGACGAGCCCGGGATAGACGTGCCCGGTCGGGAACGAACGCACGACCGCGTTCGGCGGCACCTCGACCTCGCCGCGCTTGCCGATCGCGACGATGCGCTCGCCGCGGATCACGACGACGCCGTCGGCGATCGCCGGGCCGGCGACGGGATGCAGGGTGCCGGCCTCGATGACCATCGCCGGGCGGCGCGGGCGCCGGTTCGGGCGCGGCGCCGGTGCGGCCTCCGGTTCGGGGGCGGCGTCGGGCGCCGTCGCCGGCGCGGGCGGCGCCGCGTCCGGCGCGGGGGCCGGCGTCGGCTCCTGGGCGTTCGGCGAGCCGCTGACGAGGGCTCCGAGCAGGCAGACGATCGGCAGCAGGTGCAGGAAGGGAGTCCGCATGAACGGGGCCGGAAGCGGGCGCAGGGGGAGGGCACTTCTACGGAGCGGGCCGGGCACCCTGCCAACCCTTTTTGCCCTTCGCGGGCGTACCGGCTTCGTCTGTGTCCCAACGGCCGGTGGTAGCGGCGGTGGCGGGGCGCCCGAGGCCGAGGGCATGGGGGATCCGCGGGTCCGACGGGCCCGCGGCGCGATCGCCGACGTCGAGGCGCGGTGGCCGTGCACTTCGCCGCCCGCGTGCGGCGCGGGCGCGGCCGCGGCGCCAGGGCGGGACAGAGCCCCGTTCCCCGGGTAGGGTCGCCGTGCCCAGGCGCGCCGCTCGGCCTCGCGCCGCCGTTCGCGCACGCCGGCAACGCGTGCTTGCCAGCCCGTGCGCACCGCCGACCGGGCTCGTACGTTGCCTCACCCCCCCGCAAGAGAACGCGGCCGCGGCCGCGCCGGTAGTCAGGAGCCGATCGTCCCTCGTCGTGCGCGCCGGCGGCCCTGCGTGTTCGCCGCGTCGGGCCTGCGTGGTAGTGTCGCCTCGCGCATCGCCGGATGGCCACCGTCGACGGCCGCCGCCCCAGCCAGCCAGGAGAGAACCCCGTGCCGCCCCGCAGCCTCGCGTTCCGCGTCTCGTTGTCGATCCTCGCCGCCTGCCAGTCGTCCGCCGACCCGAACGCCGCGGGCCTGCATCCCGACCGCCAGTACGAACTCGATCGCGTCGACGGGGCGGCGATCGTGCAGCTCTACGCCGACGGCTTCGACCAGCTGCATCCGCGCGACAAGATCCTGGCCTGGCACCTGGTGCAGGCCGCGATCGCCGGACGCGACATCAACATCGACCAGCGCTTCGCCTATGCGCTGCCGATCCGCACCGTGCTCGAGTCGCTGTGGCTGGCCAAGGACGAGCTGCCGGCCGACGTTCGCGCCGAGGTCGAGCGCTACACGAAGCTGTTCTGGGTGCACAACGGCATCCACGACAACCTGACGACGAAGAAGGCGCTGCTGCGGCTCAGCCACGACCAGTTCCGGGCCGCGGTCGCCACCGCCGCCGCGATGGGCCACCCGATCGCCGCGGCGCAGCTGGCGCCGGCGACGTCGACCGACGAGATCTTCGCCATCTGCACCGACCCGCACACGTTCGTCTCGGTGACCGACAAGAGCCCCGAGGGCGGCGCCGATCCGGTGGCCGCGAGCTGCAACAACCTCTACGTCGGCTGCACGACCGCCGACCTCGCGACCTTCCACGAGCGCTACGGGCTCAACTCGCGCGTCGTCAAGCGCGCCGACGGCTCGCTCGAGGAGCAGGTCTATCGCTGCGGCGACGGCGCGGGTGTGCCGCCGGGCCGCTACGCCGATCGCATCGCGGCGGTGAACGCGCACCTGCGCGACGCGCTGCCGTTCGCGCCGCCGCCGACGCGCAAGGCGCTCGAGCTGCTGATCCGCTACAACGAGACCGGCGAGCCGGCGGACTGGCGCAACTTCAACATCGCCTGGGTGCAGGACAAGGACTCCGTCGTCGACCTCGCGCTCGGCTTCATCGAGGTCTACCTCGACGTGCGCGGCATCAAGGGCGCGTGGCAGGCGGTGATCTCGTTCCGCAACGAGGCCAAGACGCACGAGATCGCGGCGCTGGCGCGCGAGACCCAGTGGTTCGAGGACCGCATGCCGTGGGAGGCGCGCTTCAAGAAGCAGCAGGTCAAGGGCATCTCCGCGCGCGCGATCGCGGTGATCACCGAGACCGGCGACTGCGGGCCGATCACCCCGATCGGCGTCAACCTGCCGAACGAGGCCGACATCCGCCGCGACTACGGCAGCAAGTCGGTCAACCTCAGCAACGTCGTCGAGGCCTACGACAAGACCTCGGGCAAGGGCGCGGCGGCGGAGTTCTCGTTCACGCCCGAGGAGGCGGCGCGCGCCGCGACCTACGCCGCCGCGATGGACGACCTGCACACCAACCTGCACGAGGTCGTCGGCCACGCGTCGGGGCAGGTGCTCGACTCGGTGCCGAACCCGGCGCAGATCCTCGGCACCTACTACTCGACGCTCGAGGAGGGCCGCGCCGACCTGGTCGGGCTCTACTGGATCGCCGATGCCAAGCTGCGGGAGATGGGACTGGTGCCGAACGACGACGCGGTGCTGGCGAAGTACGAGGCCTACACGCGCAACGCGCTGCTGCAGCTGCGGCGCGTGCCGCCGGGCGGCAAAATCGAAGAGGACCACATGCGCAACCGGCAGCTGATCGTGCACTGGCTGCTGCACAACAGCGACGCGATCGCGGTCGAGCACCGCGGCGACAGGGTCTTCTACCGCGTCAGGTCGGCGGCGGCCTATCGCGACGGCTGCGGCCGGCTGCTGGCCGAGGTCATGCGCATCAAGGCGACCGGCGACTTCAAGGCCGGCAAGGCGCTGGTCGAGACCTACGGCACCAAGGTCGACCCGGCGCTGCGCGACCAGGTGGTCGCGCGCCTCGAGGCGCTGCAGCTGCCGTCGGTCACCGGCTTCGTGCAGCCCGAGCTGCGCGCGCAGACCGACGCCGCCGGCACGATCACCGACGTCGAGGTGTGGTACCCGTGCGACCTCGCCGACCAGATGCTGCGCTGGAGCGGACGCCGGCGGTAGCGCCAGGCGCTCCGGCTGCGGGCGCCCGCCGCACCGTTCGCGGCGGGCCGGCGCGCCGCTGCCACCGGCGCCGTGCAACGCACCCGCGCCGCCGCTTCAGCGGCCGGCACATCGTGCCGATGCGGACGCGAGCCCGTCGATGCAAGGTGCCTCGCCAACGTCGTCCGGACCCGCCGCCGCGCCGCGCCGGCGGCTGTCGAAGCGCCGGCGGGCGGTGTTCGCGCTGGTGCCGCTCTGCGTGCTCGGCGTCGCCGGCGAACTGCTGGCGCGCGGGTACCGCGCGAGCCGGGGCGTGTCGCCGTTCTCGTCGGGCAGCTACCGCGACCTGCGCATCGATCTGATCCGCCGCAGCTACCCGGCCGCGCACGATCCCGAACTCGGCTACGTGCCGCGCCCCGGCTTCTGCAGCAGCGACAACCAATGGCACGCGCTGGTGACGATCGACCGCGACGGCATGCGGGAGAACGGCGCGCCACGGCCGACCGGTGACTGGGTGCTCGCCGCCGGCGACTCGTTCACGTTCGGCGACCAGGTCGGCGACGCGGACACGTGGCCGGCGCGGCTCGAGCGGGAGCTCGCCCGACCGGTGCGGAACGGCGGCGTGTTCGGCTACGGCTTCGCCCAGACGGTGATGCGCGCGCGCCGCATGCTGGCGGCGCAGCCGGCCAGGGACCTGGTGCTGTCGTTCATTGCCGACGACCTCGCACGCTGCGAGGAGAGCCGTCGCTTCACGCCGATCCCGTGGTACGACCTGCAGGGCGACCGGCTCGTGCTGCGCGGCGTGCCGGTGCCCGACACCGAACTCGACAACGAACTCGACACGCAGCTGGTGCGCCGACTGCTCGGCTACAGCGCGCTGTTCGACGTGGTCGCCTGGAACGTCTCCCCGCGCTGGTGGGTGTCGCAGCAGCGCGAGGTGCGCGTGCACCCGCCGGGCACCGGTGCCGTGATCGCCGCGCGGCTGCTCGACCAGTTCGTGCCCGAATGCCGCGCGCGCGGCGTCCGGCTGCTGGTCGTGCTGCAGGGGCACGGGCTCGACGAACGCTCGCAGCGCGTGCTCGCGCACGCACGTTCGCTGGGCGTCGAGACGCTGGACCTCGCGCAGGAGTTCGTCGCCGCGGCCGGCTGCGATCCGTCGCTGCGGCAGCGCTACTTCGCGGGCCACATGACGGCCGCCGGCAACGCCTGGGTCGCTCGCGAGATCGCCGCGGCGCTGACCGCGGCGCACTGAGCCCGGCCACGCGCTCCGCCGCGGCGTCCGCTGGCGAGCGGCGGCGGGGTTCGCGGCCCCGGCGCCGCCACCATGCGCGCATGCCGTGCCGTCGACTCGCCGCCATCCCCGTCGCCGCGGTGCTCGCGGCCTGCCCCCTGCCCGCGCTCACTGCCAAGGCAGCTGCTGCTTCGGTCCCGGCCGCTTCGCCCGGCCGCGCCCCGGCCCCGCCGACGGCACCTCGCGCCGCACCTGCGCCTGCGTTTCGGCGCGGCCGGTGATCGCGTCGAGCAGGAACGCCAGCACGTCCTCGCCGGTGCGCGCCTTGCCGCGCCTGGCCGGCAGCATCAGGTGCGTCTTGCCGGCCTCGACCGGGCGCACGTCGGCGAAGCAGTCGAGCCAGGCGCCGCCGAGCGGCACACCGGCCGCGTGGCGCACGACGACGCGGTCCTGTTCGACCCACTGCACGCCGTGCACGGCGAGCGCCATCAGGCCGTGCTTGAGGCGGAACACGCGCAGCAGCGTGCGCACCGGGGCGGGCAGCTTGCCGTAGCGGTCCTGCAGTTCGGCCTGCAGCGCCGCGAGCCGTTCGTCGTCGACGGCCTCGTCCATCTCGCGCAGCAGCTCCAGGCGCTGGCGCGGGTCGGCCAGGAAGTCCTGCGGCAGGAACGCCTGCACGCGCAGGTCGACGTCGACCTCGACCACCTGCACGCGCACGGGCTGCTGTACCTTCGCCGACTCGACCGCCGAGCGCAGCAGCTGGCAGTACATGTCGTAGCCGACCGAGGCGATGTGGCCGGACTGCTGCGGCCCGAGCAGGTTGCCGGCGCCGCGGATCTCGAGGTCCTTCATCGCGATCGCGAAGCCGGCGCCGAGGTGCGAGAACTCCTCGAGCGCCTTCAGCCGCGCGCGTGCCTCCATGCCCGGCGGCTCGTCGCGGTCGAGCAGCAGGAAGCAGTAGGCCTTCTCGGAGCTCCGGCCGACGCGGCCGCGCAACTGGTGCAGCTCGGCGAGGCCGAAGTGGTCGGCGTGGTCGATCAGGATCGTATTGGCGCGGGCGATGTCGAGGCCGTTCTCGACGATGGTGGTCGACACCAGCACGTCGAAGTCGCCGCGCACGAACGCGCGCACGGTCTTGTCGATCTCGGCCTCGGTCATCTGGCCGTGGCCGATCGCGATGCGCGCGCCGGGTGCGAGCTGCCGCAGACGCTGCGCCAGCACCTCGAGTTCGTTGATGCGGTTGTGCAGCACGAACACCTGGCCCTTGCGCGCGAGCTCGCGCTGCAGTGCCTCCTGCAGTACGCGGTCGTCGCGGAACAGCACCCGCGTCTCGACCTCCTGGCGGCCGGGCGGCGGGTTGTCGAGCGTGCTGATGCCGCGGATCCCCAGCAGGCTGCCGTGCAGCGTGCGCGGGATCGGCGTCGCCGACAGCGTCAGCACGTCGACCGCGGCGCGCAGCTGCTTGAGCCGTTCCTTCTGCCGCACGCCGAAGCGCTGCTCCTCGTCGATCACGCACAGGCCGAGGTCGTGGAACACCACGCCGGCGCCGAGCAGCTGGTGCGTGCCGACGACGATGTCGACGGTGCCGCGCGCGAGGCCGTCTTCGATCTCGCGGCGCTGCTTGCCAGTGCGGTAGCGCGACAGCATCTCGACGCGCAGGCCGAACGGCGCGCAGCGGGCCGCGAACGTGCGCGCGTGCTGTTCGGCGAGGATCGTCGTCGGTGCCAGCACGGCGACCTGGCGGCCGCTGAACGCGACGCGGAACGCCGCGCGCAGCGCGATCTCGGTCTTGCCGAAGCCGACGTCGCCGCACAGCAGACGGTCCATCGGCGAGGGCTTGCTCAGGTCCTGCTGGATCTCGTGCCACGCGCGCACCTGATCCTGCGTGTCGCGGAACGGGAACGCGTCGAGGAAGTCGCGCTCCATCGGCTCCTCGGGGTACGGCGGCCGCTGCACCAGCGCGCGTTGGCTCTGCACCTCGAGCAGTTCGGCGGCGAGGTCGAACAGGGCCTCCTGCACCTGTTCCTTGCGGCGCTGGAAGCCCTTGCCGCCGAGCCTGTCGAGCGGTGCCTTGCCGCCGCTGCCGACGTACTTCTGCACCAGGTGGATCTTGCTCGCGGGCACGAGCAGCTTGACCTCGTCCTGGAAGCACAGCCGCAGGTGTTCTTCGGTGCCTTCGCCGCGGTGCACCAGCTCGGTGCCCTCGAAGCGCGCGACGCCGTGCACCGCGTGCACGACGAGGTCGCCGGGGCCGAGCTCGAAGAAGCTCTGGATCGCACGGCTCGGCACCGCGACGCGTTCGCGCACGCGCGCCTGCTGCGGCACGCCGGCGAACTCGACGTTCGACAGCGCGGTGGTCTGCAGGTCGGGGATGCGGAAGCCGCGGCTGATGCCGGTGGCCAGCAGCTCGACCTTCTCGGCGGCCAGGTCGACGTCCTTGTGGGCGAAGATCTCGCGCAGGCGGTCGCGTTCGTCGTCGCTGCGGCAGAACAGCAGCACGCGTCCCTGCACGCCGCGCACGGAGCGCAGCCGGCCGGCCGGATCCGCCTCGCCGCTGCCGACCGCCGAGCCGGCCGACAGGATCTTGTAGTCGAGGTCGTGGCTCGGCAGCGACGAGACGTCGACGTGCGGGCACGGCCGCAGGCTGTCCTGCAGCTGCTGCACGCGCTGCGCGAACTCGCCGTGGAACGCGACCGCGCGCGCGGCGCGCTCGTCGATGCGCAGCGGCTCGTAGCGCACGACCAGCAGCTGCTGCGGCGCCAGGTGCTTCAGCACCGGCCCGTCCTGGTCGGCAGCCGTCGTGCCGAGCACCAGTTCGTAGCGTTCGTGCACTGCGGTCGTGCGCTGGCTCGACGGGTCGAACGTGCGGATCGACTCGAGCAGGTCGTCGAGGAACTCGAGCCGCACCGCTGCCTCGGCGCCCATCGGGAACAGGTCGATGACGTCGCCGCGCACCGAGCACTCGCCCGGTGCGAGCACCAGCGGCACGCTGCGCAGCCCGGCCGTCTGCGCGCGGCCGAGCACCTGCGCGCGTTCGAGCTTCTGGCCCGCGTGCAGTTCGAGCTGCGCGCGCCCGAGGCTCTTCGGCGTCGCGACCGGCTGCAGCATCGCCTCGATGCCGGCGAGCAGCGGGGCCTTGTCGGCGCGGTGCTTCTGCAACGCGCGCTGGCGTTCGCTGCGCGTCGCCGCGTCGGGCTCACCGTCGTCGCCGGTCTCCTCGCGCGGCAGCACGTGCGACGCCACGCCGAACGCCAACAGGTCGAGCTGCAGCTGCAGGCTGTCGACGTCGTCGGCGGTCAGCACCAGCAGCGAACCCTTGTGGTGCTGCTGCAGCACCGCGAGCAGCAGGCCCGCCGACGCGCCCCAGAGTCCGCCGGCCTTGCAGTGCGCGCCGAGTTGGAGTTGCGCGAGCAGGTTTCTGGTGACCGGCAGGCGGGCGAACTCGGTCAGCAGACGATCGGTGGAGGACGGCGGCACGGGTGGGTGCGGGCAGGGCCGAGCAGCGTAGGCAGGTGGTGGCGGCGGAGCACGCGGCGGGCGCAGATGTGGGTGACGTACGGGAAGGCTGCCACCGGCGCGCGGTGGGGATGGACGGTGGCAGTGTCGGTCGCCGCCACGCCTGGCCGCAGGCCCTGCCTGACGACGCCATGCCGGTGAGCGCGTACGATGAGCCCCATGCGCGTCGGCGTTCTCCACCGCACCACCCACCCACTGACCCTCTACACCTTCCGCTGGGGCGAGCTGTCCTGCACGACGAGCGTACTGCCAGGCGGTGCGCTGTGTATTCCCTGGTCGCCCTCTGCCCACGCCAGCGGTGACCGCGTGCCGGTCACCCTCGGCGCGGGCGCCACGGCCCACGGCTGGGGCCCCGATGCGCCCGACGGCAGGTTTCTCCTGGACGAAGCGTTCGAGGCGTTCTGTGTCCCGGTCGACGATCCGCCGTCGCCGCGTGGGCGGGCCGTGCGCACCCGTCTGACGCCGATGCCCACCGCCTTCGCCGAGCTGCCCACGCTGCTCCGCCTGCTTCGGGCACGGGCCTCGCGGGTGACCACCGGTGTCCTCGGCGAGGTGTGTGTCGCCCTCGCGGCAATGGCGCGGGTGCACGACTGGGCGATGCGGATGGAGCTTGGCGCGTCGAGCTTCGACAACATGGGGGCCATGCGCCACTACCGCGGCATCGCCGACGATGTGCTCGCCCAGGCGCAGGCCCTCTGGGCAACGACGCGCGCCATCACGCGAGACGGATGAGCCGCCGACGTTGCCGCGGTGCAGCGGCCACCAACCGGCTGTCAGCGTCAGAGCAGGCCGAGGCCGCCGCGGTGACGCAGGCCTTCTTCGCCGGCCCGCGGCTCGGCGACGCTGCAGATCGGCGCGGCGGTGGACCCTGCGGCAGACAGCGGCATCTGCAGCACGCCGACGCTCGACTTCGCGACCGATCGCTACGTGCTGGCATGGCGTCATGCTTCGCTGCTGACGCTGGCGCACGTGCGGGTGAAGAGCCGTGCGACACCGGCTGGCTCGGCCTGCAGTTCTGGAGCCAGTGGCTCCTGCTGGCGCCGGGCGGCTGCGGGCTGCTGCCCGACTTCGCGTTGTCGGTGGCGCAGCAGTTCACGGTCGGCGAATGAGCGGCGCGCGCGATGGTGCGCGCGACGGAGCGATCGCTACGGACCGATCGGCAGCTCGATCGCAGCGCCGAGGCCGATCGACCCGGTCCACGAGAGTCCGAACGCCTGCACGGCCACGATGACGCCGACCAGCGTCGGATCCGAGGGCAGCGGGATGGCGACGTCGAACCGCCGCTCCGCGCCGACGACACCGGACTGCAGCACGAAGGCGAACGCCGGGTCCAGCCGCAGCTCGCCGAACGGCGTCGGCACCGGCGCGACGAGCGGCGCCAGCGCGGCGCCGAGACCGACGGGCCCGGGTTCGACGCCGGCCGAGATACGCACGGTCGCACCGATCGCGAGCGGTGCCTCGGCCCAGGTCTGGGCGCGCGCGAACGCGCGCTCGCAGACGACCAGACGCGGCTCGGCCAGCGCCCCCGGACCGAGCGCCGCCTCGAGGCCGGTCGCATCGACGTCGAGTGCGTGCTGCACGAAGCCGAGCCCGACGTCGGCGGCGCGCTCGAACACCGCCGTCGCCGTGGCGCCGCTGACGAACAGGCCGGCCAGGTTCGTGTGGGTCGCATCGCCGTTCAGCAGATAGAGCAGCCTGCACTCGGCCGACGACGTCAGCGACTGGTAGTACGGCAGCGCGTTCGCGTTCGGCGGCGCGATCGTGTCGCCGTTGCCGGCGACCAGGCCGAGCGGCACCGTGACCAGGGCGCCGTTGTTGCCCCGGGGCGGTACGGGTGCGAACGCGAAGCCGCAGCGATACCCGGGGTTGCCGGCGAGCACGTTGGCGACGTTGCCGCCGCCCATCGAATGGCCGGTCAGCGCCACGCGGGCGAGGTCGAGCCCGGCGGCGAACGGACCGCCTGGCGCGGCGTTGGCAGCCTGCAGCGCCGGCAGCAGCGCGCGGCCGTCGTCCTCCTGGCGCAGGTTGTCGAACTGGGCCGTGTTGGACAGCACGACGACGAAGCCACGCTCGGCCCAGCGGGTCCCCAGCGTCTGGTAGCTGTTGCCCAGCAGCGTGAAGCCGTGCAGGAAGACGATCACCGGCCAACCGCCGGCACGCGGCGACAACGGCGCGTCGGTCCCCGGCACGGTGGCCGGATAGAGCACGCGCGCGGTCAGCGAACCGCTGCCCTGTCCGGTCGGGTTCGGCCAGGCGACGTTGCGCACGCCGACCGCGTTCTGGGCGGTGACCGCCGACGCCGCCGCGAACAGGAAGCAGAGCAACGGAAGCGATCGACGCGCCATGGCGCCACGATGCGGGCGCGCGCTCATCGGCACAAGTCTCCGACGTCGCGCGCGGTCGCGCGCCTCGCCGCCGTTCCACCGCGCGATGCGGCAGCGGCGCCTGGTCTACGGCCTCTGGTCGCCGTCGGCCTCGAGCGGGACCGTCGGCCTCTCGGCGACATCGGCGTCAACTGCGCCGCCTGCCGTCCGCTGACCGGCGGGGCGCTGCTGCTCGATGGCAGCGGGCCGCCATAGTCGTGTGCACGTGGTCTCGCGTCGGGCATGGTGCGAGGCGCGGCCTGCCCGGTCCCGGCTGCGCCTCCGCATCGACCGGCCGGCGCACGGTTGTCGCCCGGTTCCGCTGCCCGCCGGCCACCCGCGGCGCTAGCTTGACCGGCCGTCGAACCCGAGCCCAGGCCGTCGATGTCCGATCCGATCCCCGCCCCGCGCGGCGCCATGGCGCGCTTCCTCGCCGTCGTCGAGCGCGTCGGCAACGCGCTGCCGCACCCGACGACGCTGTTCCTGCTGTTCGCGCTGCTGGTCATCGTGCTCAGCGAGGTGGCGACCTGGTTCGGCCTGCAGGCCGTACACCCGGTGACCGGCGAGGCCGTCACGCCGGTCAGCCTGATGACGCGCGACGGCCTGCACCGGATCCTCGCCAACCTGGTCACGAACTTCACCGGTTTCGCGCCGCTCGGCACCGTGCTGGTGGCGCTGCTCGGCATCGGCATCGCCGAGTCCAGCGGCCTGATCGGCACGGCCCTGCGGCTGCTGGTGCTGTCGGCACCGCGGCATCTGCTGACCGCCGTCGTGGTGCTGGCCGGCGTGCTGTCGAACACCGCCAGCGAGGTCGGCTACGTGCTGCTGATCCCGATGGCGGCGCTGATCTTCGAGGCCGCCGGGCGGCATCCGGTCGCCGGCCTCGCGGCCGCGTTCGCCGGTGTCTCCGGTGGCTACAGCGCCAACCTGCTGCTCGGCACGATCGACCCGCTGCTGGCGGGACTGACGCAGGAAGCGGCGCGCATCCTCGACCCCACGGCGGTCGTCAATCCGGCGTGCAACTACTGGTTCCTGTTCGTGTCGACGTTCCTCGTGACCGTCGTCGTCACGGTCGTCACCGAGCGGGTGGTCGAGCCGCGCCTCGGCCGCTACGAGACCGAGGCCGCGCCCGCTGCCGACGGTGCCGCCGACGGCGCCGCCGCGCTGGCGCCGTTGTCGGGCGCGGAGCGTCGCGGCCGGTGGGCCGCGACCGCGGTGCTGGCGCTCGGCGTGGCCTGGCTGCTGTGGGGCACCGTGCCGGCCGACGGCTTCCTGCGCGACCCGACCACGGGTTCGCTGCTGCATTCGCCGCTGATGACCGGCATCGTCGCGCTGATCTTCCTGTTCAGCGCGCTGATGGGGCTCGCCTACGGCATCGCGGCGGGCACGATCCGCAGCGACGCCGCCGCGCTGAAGGGCATGGCGAAGTCGATGGAGACGCTCGGCAGCTACCTGGTGCTGGTGTTCTTCGCCGCGCAGTTCGTCAGCTTCTTCAACTGGACCCAGCTCGGCCTGATCCTCGCGATCAAGGGCGCCGACGTGCTGCAGGCGACCGGGCTCGGCGGCATCCCGCTGCTGCTCGGCTTCGTCGTGCTCGCCGCGGTCATCAACCTGGTAATGGGCAGCGCGTCGGCCAAGTGGGCGCTGATGGCGCCGATCTTCGTGCCGATGCTGATGCTGCTCGGCTATCCGCCGGAGATGACGCAGGCCGCCTACCGGGTCGGCGACAGTGTCACCAACGTGATCTCGCCGATGATGAGCTACTTCGCGCTGATCATCGCGTTCCTGCAGCGCTACGACGGCAAGGCCGGTCTCGGCACGCTGGTGGCGACGATGCTGCCCTATTCGGTGGCGCTGTGGATCAGCTGGTCGCTGCTGCTGCTGGTCTGGTTGCTGCTCGAACTGCCGTTCGGCCTCGGCTGATCGCGCGGCCATGGGCAGGAGGGCCGCGCGTCGAGACCCTGGCTGCGATCCCAGGTGCGAGGTCGGTCGGGTTCCCGGGGCCCGCGCCGTTCCACAGGTGCTGGTCGCGCAACGCACGCGGTGCCGGCGCCCCGGCATTCGACGACCTCCGGCTCACGGCGTGAGGGCCGACGATGCAGCGGCGGTCGACCGCGGATACAAGTTGCGCGGTATGTCCCTCGTCGTCTTCGTGCGGGGCATCAACGTCGGCGGCCACCGCACCTTCCGACCGGCCGCGTTCGCCGCCCGGTGGCGCGATCTCGATGCCGTCAACATCGGCGCGGCCGGCACCTTCGTGATCCGGCATCCGGTCGGCGCAGCGTGGCTGCGCGCGGAGATCCGGCGCCGGCTGCCGTTCGTCGCCGAGGTCATGGTCTGCCCCGGCCGGGAGATCCGGCGGCTCGTGGCGCGGGACTTCTTCGGCGGCCGCCCCGCCCGCCGCGACCTCGTGCGCTTCGTCAGCGTGCTCGCGCGACGACCGCGTTCGGCGCCGCGGCTGCCGATGGCGCTGCCCTCCCGCGGCCGGTGGGTGCTGCAGGTCCTGGCGCGGGAGGGTCGCTATGTGGTCGGTCACCACCGGCGCCGGATGCAGGCGATCGGCTGGCTGGGTCGGCTGGACACGCTGTTCGGGGCGCCCGCCACCACGCGCAGCTGGAACACCATGACCGCGATCGCCGCCGCTCTCGGCAACGGAGCCGCATGATGGTCACCGAGCAGCGTCCGCGGCCCAGGCACGCCGTCGTCGGGATCGTGAGCGCGGGCTTCGTCGCCGGGACGTGGCTGTCGTTCGGTCTCCTCGTCCTGCTGTTCGAACTCGCGGAGTCCGGCACGAACACCCGCCCGTGGCAGGCCATCGTCGGCTGGCTGCTGTCGGTCGCGCTGCTGTCGTGAGGTGCGACCGCAGCGCCGCCGGGCGCGCCCGGCGCCGGCCCGCGCATCGTCGTCCCGAGACGACGGCCGAGCGCCTGTCCTGCGCCGCGCAGCCGCGTGCGTCGTCGCCACCTCGCATCGAGGCCGGCGGTCGCGTCCACTCTGCGCGCACGGCACGGTCTGACCGCACACGGCGGGATCGTACCGCTACACTGCGGCCCTTCCCCGGGAACGGTCCGCCGATGACGAACCCGCCGACTCCGCGCTCGATCTTCCTGCGGGCCATCGAGCTGCCGGACGATCAGCGCCGCAGCTTCCTCGACTCCGCGTGTGGCGGTGACGCATTGCTGCGCGCCGAAGTCGAGGCGCTGCTCGATGCCGACGGACGCGCGAGCGGCTTTCTCCGCCCAGGCCAAGCGGCGGCGCTGCTGCAGGCCATCGGCGAACGGCCCGGCGTGCGCATCGGCCGCTACCGTCTGATCGAGATCCTGGGCGAGGGCGGCTTCGGGGTCGTGTTCCGCGCCGAGCAGGAGGAGCCGATCCGCCGCCCGGTGGCGCTCAAGGTGATCCGCCCTGGCATGGACAGCGCGAGCGTGATTGCGCGCTTCGAGATCGAACGCCAGGCGCTCGCGCGGATGAACCACCCGTCGATCGCACGTATCCTCGATGCCGGCACGACCGAGGGCGGGCGACCGTACTTCGTGATGGAACTGGTCGATGGCGTGCCGATCACCGCCTTCTGCAGCGCCCGCGGTCTCCCGCTGCCGGCACGCTTGGAGCTGTTCGGCCGGGTCTGCGACGCCGTGCAGCACGCGCACCAGCGCGGCGTCATCCACCGCGACCTGAAACCGAGCAACGTGCTGGTCGCCGACGGCGACCTGGGACCGGTGCCGGTGGTCATCGACTTCGGCATCGCCAAGGCGATCGCGGGCGCCGGACTCGCCGACGGCCTCGCGCAGACGCAGGGCGCCATCGTCGGCACGCCGATCTACATGAGCCCCGAGCAGGCGGCGCTGGGCCACGCCGAAGTCGACACGCGCACCGACGTCTACTCCCTCGGCGCGCTGCTCTACGAACTCGTGGCCGACGCACCGCCGCGCGATCCCGAACGGCTGCGTTCGCTCGGTCTGCCCGACCTGCTGCGGGTTCTCGCCGAAGAGGATCCGCCGACGCCGAGCAGCCGCCTGCGCGGCCCAGGCCGGACCGGCGCCGAACCGCGACTCGTGCGCCGCGAACTCGACTGGATCGTCATGCGGGCGATCGACCGCGACCGCGACCGGCGCTACGCGAGCGCCGCCGATCTCGCGCGCGACGTCGGCCGCTACCGGCGCAACGAACCGGTCGAGGCCGGCCCACGCCGGCTCGGCTACGTCGCGACCAAGTTCGTGCGCCGCCACCGCGTCGCGGTCGCGACCACCGCGGTGGTCGTCGTGGCACTGGTGGTCGCGACGATCGTCTCGGTGACCAGCGCCCGGGCGGCCGACCGCCAGGCCGACCTGGCGCAGACCCGTCTGCGCGACGTGCTCGATCTGTCGCAGACCGAACGGCTCGAGGTGCTCGAGCAGACGGCCGACCGCGAGTTGTGGCCGGTGGCGATCGACCGCGCCCCGGCGATGGAGGCGTGGCTGGTGCAGGCCGAAGCGTTCCGACCGCGCCTCGCCGAACTCGCCGTCAAGCTGGCGGCGCTGGAGGCGCTCGCGCTGCCGTGGACCGAAGCCGACCAGCAGCACGACCGCGAGACCCACGCCGAGTGGTCGACCGTGCTGGCACTCGAAGAGGAGATCGCCACCACGCGCGACGACGACCGGCGGCAGGGACTGCGCGGCGCACTGGCGCTCGTGCGGGAGATGGTCGAAGCGCGGCGCACGTGGCGCTTCGCCGATGACCCCGAGGGCGGCTTCACCGGCGAACAGCAGCGCTGGCGCCACGGCCACCTGCGCGCGCTGGTGACGCGCTTGCGAGCGTTTCTCGACGGGCCGGCGGTCGCGGACGGCGTACTCGGCATCTGGGGTTTCAGCCTGCCCGAGGTCCGCCGCCGCCTCGAGTGCGCGCGCACCTGGCACCGCCTGAGCCTGGTCGATCCCGCGGCGCAGCAGGCCTGGCAGGCGGCGGTCGACTACGCGGCGCAGCCGCCACCGGCCTCGCCGTACGGGTTCGCGCTCCAGCCCATCGAGGGGCTGGTGCCACTCGGCGTCAACCCGCGCACCGGGCTGCTGGAGTTCTGGCACCTGCCGACCGGCGCGCGCCCCGAACCGGATCCCGACTGGTACTGGCAGGGTTCCGAGGCGCCGCTCGGCCAGCCGGTCGAGCACCCGAACCGCTGGCAGCTCGCCGCCGCGACCGGCGCCGTGTTCGTGCTGATCCCCGGCGGGACGTTCCGCATGGGCGCGGCGACCGTCGGTGAACACAATCTCGACGCCGACGCGCTCGAGGACGAGGGGCCGGTGCGCCCGATCACGCTCGCGCCGTACCTGCTCGCGAAATACGAGTTCACCCAGGCTCAGTGGCGCCGCTGTGCGGGCGGGAATCCGAGCTTCTACGTCGACGACGAGACCCTGCGCGTAGGCCCCACGAACCCGGTCGAGCAGGTCAGTTGGAACGACTGCCAGCGGTTCCTGCAGCGACTCGGCCTCACCTTGCCGACAGCCGCTCAGTGGGAGCGAGCCGGCCGCGCCGGCACCGAGACACCGTGGTGGACCGGCGCCGACGCCGCGACACTGTGCGGTGCCGCCAACCTCGCCGACGCGGCGTATCGACGCGCGGCGAACGACCCGAACGTCGAGACCGTCGCGTGGGACGACGGCTACGCCGTGACGGCCCCGGTCGGCAGCTTCCGCGCCAATGCCTTCGGTTTGCACGACACGGTGGGCAACCTCAACGAATGGTGTCGCGACTGCTACCAGGGTACGGGCCCGAAGGAGAATCGCGACGGCGACGGGCTGAGCACGGTCTGGATCGACTCGAAGTACCGCTCGTACCGCGGCGGCTACTGGGGCGTGAAGCCGATCAGCGCCCGGGTGGCGCGCACCACGGCGGGCTCACCCGAGGTCGCCACGTTCAACCACGGCTGCCGGCCGCTCTGCGAACTGTCGCGCTGAGGGCCGGTGCGCGCCGCCGAGGCCGTACCGCGCCGGCCCGGTCGGTCGCGCGTGCGACCTGCTCGACCACCCGCGGCGTCGCAGGGGCGGAGGCAAGGCCGGTCGCTCCGGTGGCGAGCCCGGCGCGGCCGGCAGGGTCGCGGGCGCTGCGTCTGCGGCGTCCGCGAGTGGTGTTGGAGACCGCGGTCGCTAGAACGCGCCCACGGTGCAGGTCAGCCCGTTCGTCGAGTGGGTGCCCACCCAACCTGCGCTGAAGTCGAGGTCCGCGACCTGCAGATAGAAGGTCAACCCGGGCAGCGTCGGATCGACCAGGACCGGTGCCAGCGGCAGCGACCAGGTGGCCACGCCGGCCACCGGCACGAGGCCTTCGTTGTAGTCGAGGCTGGCGATCAAGAGGTCACAGCCCGTGCCCGGACCCGGCACGATACCGACGAGGCCCGGGTTGATCGGGAACACGCCGGGCAGGATCTGCCCCAGACTCAGCATCACGAGTCCGAACGACGCCGAGCCGAGGCCCGATGCCTCGACCGTGAAGGTCGATCCGCTCCACGGCTGGTTCGAGGCGCTGAGGGACAGCATGCCGCCAGGACCGGTGCAACCGCTGCCGTAGGCGATCGCCGCCGAAGGGCAACTCGTGGTCAACCGCGCGAAGTACGAAGCGGCCACACCATCCACCGCGGTGAACGGTCCGCCGGCAACGAGTTCGCCGTTGCCCGCGAAGGCGAGCGCCGCCACCGACGAGGTGAGCCCGCTCGACGTCGCGCCGGAGCCGAGGCTCGACCAGGACGAGCCGTCCCAGCGCGCGACCTGGTGGTAGACCGTGTGGAAGCTGCCGCCGGCGACGAGGTCCCCGTTCGGCAGTTCGGCGAGCGCGAACACCGGTCCGTTCGGCAGGCCACCGCCGAGCGGCGACCAAGTGGAGCCGTTCCAGCGCGCGACGCCCACCGCCGGCGCGCCGCCGGCCATGGTGAAGTTGCCGCCGACGACCAGGTCGCCATTCTGCGCGACGAGCAGCGTGTGGACCGGCCCACCAGTGATCCCGGCACCCAGCGGCGACCAGACACTGCCATTCCAACGCGCGATGCGGTTCGCTGCCACGCCGCCGATCACGGTGAAATCGCCGCCAGCGATCACGTCGCCGTTCGGCATCAGAGCCAGCGCGTCCACGTTGGTGCCATTGTTGTAGTCGTTGGTCCACGACGTCCCGTTCCAGCGCGCGATGACGCCCTGGCCGAAGTCGTTGCCACCGGCCCACACGTCGCCGCTGGGCAAGCTCAGCAGCGTGTAGTAGTAGCCGACCGAGAAACCGACCTGCGTCCACGCGCTGCCGTCCCATCGGCGGATGACGGTGTCGAAGGCGCTGACATGGGCACTCGTCAGCACGTCGCCGTTGGCCAAGGCCGAGACGGCCACGACGTTCTGAGAGGAGCTGGTACCCAAGGAGGACCACGACGCACCATTCCAGCGCGCGATGCGATTGGCGGTGGTCACACCGGCGACGGCGAAGTTGCCGCCAGCGAGCACGCTGCCGTCGGCAGCGCGCGCCAGGCAGTTCACCGCGCTGTTCGTGCCGAGTCCGCCCATCGCCGACCAGGCACTCCCGTCCCAGCGCGCGACGGACACCGAGCCGACGCCGTCGACCTTCGTGAAGACGCCGCCCGCCACCAGCGCGCCGCCCGGCAACGGGAGCACACACTGGACGGTGCTGTCCGCACCCGCGCCGAACGGCGACCAGGTGCTGCCGTCCCAGCGCGCGATGCGTACCGCACCGACGCCGTCGACGCTCGTGAATGCGCCGCCGGCCACCAGGTCGCCGTTGGCGGCCAGCGCCAGCGCCGTCACGGAGCTGCTCGCGCCGGCACCCACCGGCAACCACGCGGCGCCGTCCCACCGCGCCAGCCGGTTGGCGGCGCCGCCGTCCGCCGTCGTGAAGGTGCCGCCGGCGACGACCTCGCCGTTGCTGAGGGTCGCGAGGCCGTACACCTGGGAGTTCATGCCGGTGCCCATCGGCCACCAAGTCGTGCCGTCCCAGCGCGCCACCCGATTGGCCGGGAAGCTACCGGCGTTCGTGAACTGCCCGCCGACGACGAGATCGCCGTTCTGCAGCAGGGTCATCGCGCGCACGAGATCGCCGGAGCCGCCCGAGTTGAGACCGAAGCTGAGCCTGCTCCAGGCCGTGCCGTCCCAGCGCGCGATGCGGTTGGCGAGCAATCCGCCGATGCTGTTGTTGAAGGCGCCGCCGGCGATCAGGTCGCCGTTCGGCATCACCAGCAGCGAGTAGACCGGTGCGTTGAAGCCGGCCGCGCCAACGGCAGACCATGCCGACCCGTTCCAGCTGGCGATGCGCGCGGCAGCCGTGCCGCCGGCATTCAGGAAGGTGCCACCGGCGACGAGTGCACCGCTGGGCAACACGACGAGGGCGTAGACGGAGTTGTCGAGACCCGAGCCGAGCGCCGACCAAGCGCCCGTGGACGGGTCCCAGGCGGCGATCCGGTTGGCGTCGACGTCCCCGATGCGGTTGAACGCGCCGCCTACGACCACCAGTTCCGGCGCCGGACCCGCACCGTCGGGATCCCATCGGACCGCCGCGTTCACGGCGCCGTTGGCGCCGGGGTAGCCGGTCGGCAGCCACGAGTTCGTGCACTGGGAGACGGCGAGGCGAGGAACTGCGAGCGCGGCGAAGGCGCCCAGCAGACAAGCATGGGTTCGAGCGGAGAGGATCATGGGGACTCCTGGGTGGCAAGGACTGGCCAGGCCGTCCCAGCGGGGTGGGGGCCTGCACCGCATCCCTTCGCGTCGATCCGCCGGCGGAACCATCACGGATTGCCGGCCCATCGACCCGGGCACCCGACGCGCGGCCGGCCCCGCACTGGAACCCATGCGACCGTGGTTGCCCACGTGCTAGGCTGTGTCGCCACCGAGGCACCCCACCGCGCAGCCATGTCTTCGCCGAAACCGAGCGCTCGGGATCTGTTCGAACAGGCACTGCAGGTAGGGGTGGGGGCGCGCGCCGATTTCCTCGCGGCTGCCTGCGCGGGCGACGAGGCGCTGCGCGCGGCGGTCGACCAACTGCTCGCGGCCGACGCCCGCAGCCGCGGCTTCCTCGACGAAGCCGCGCTGGCGGCTGCGGCCGCCGCCAGCGACCCGCTGCTCGGCCGCACCGTCGGCAACTACCGGATCGTGCGCCACCTCGGGACCGGCGGCATGGGCATGGTGTTCGAGGCCGAGCAGAAGGAACCCTCCCGCTCGGTGGCGCTGAAGGTCCTGCGCGGCAGCGTGGCGGTGCCGGCGATGCTGGCCCGCTTCCACCGCGAGGCCGCGCTGCTGGCGCGGCTCGAGCACCCGGGCATCGCCAGCATCTACGAGTCCGGCATGGTCGAGGTCGCCGGCGACGCGATGCCGTTCCTGGCGATGGAGCTGGTGCGCGGCGCGCGCGGCCTGCTCGAGCACGCGGCGGACCATCGGCTCGACCGCGCGCAGCGCCTGCGGCTGTTCGCGCAGGTCTGCGAGGCCGTCGCCGCCGCGCACGCGCAGGGCGTCGTGCACCGCGACCTCAAACCCGGCAACGTGCTGGTCTCCGCCGACGGCCGACCGCGCGTGATCGACTTCGGCATCGCCCGCGCGCTCGACGAGGCGACCGACGACAGCCTGCTGGCGACGCGCACCGGCCAGTTCGTCGGCACGCCGCGCTACATGAGCCCCGAGCAGTTGCGCGGCGGCCACCGCGCTGTCGACGCCCGCGCCGACGTGTGGGCGCTCGGCCTGATGCTGCACGAGCTGCTCGCCGGCGGCTTCCCGTTCGCGCTCGAGGGCAAGTCGATCACCGAGATCGCGGCGATCGTCGCCGCCCAGGAGCCGCGCCGGCTCGGCAGCGTCGATCCGTCGCTGCGCGGCGACCTCGAGGTGATCGTGTCGCACTGCCTGCGCAAGGCGCCGGACGAACGCTACGCCGACGCCGGCGAGCTGCAGCGCGAGATCGAACGTCACCTCGCCGGCGAACCGATCCAGGCGCGCGCCGACCACACGCTCTACGTGCTGCGCCGGCGCCTGCGGCGGCACCGCGCCGTGCTGGCCGCGCTCGGCACGGTGCTGGTCGCGGCGATCGGCTCGGGCATCGGCTTCGCCGTGCTGTGGCAGCAGGCGGTCGAGGCCCGGGCGCGCAGCGAACGCAGCCTCTACGAGAGCCAGATCGCGCTCGCTGCCGACGCGCTGCGCGGCTTCCGCACCAAGGACCTGAAGCAGACGCTCGCCGCGTGCGCCGACGGGCAGCGGCGCTGGGAATGGCGCCATCTCGCCGCGCGCGCCGACGACGCGCTGTGGACCGTGCGGCCGTGGCCGGAGGCGAGCAACGTCTGGGGGGTGATCCAGGCGATCCGGGTCGCGCCCGAGGGCGATCTCTGCGCCGCGGCGCTGGCCGATGGCACCGTCGGCCTGCTCGACGCCGCGACCGGCGCCGAGCGCGGTCGGCTCGGGCGGCATTCGCGCCAGGTCAGCGACCTCGCGTTCCTGCCCGGCACGCCACGCCGGCTCGCCACCACCTCCTTCGACGGCACGGGCAAGGTCTTCGACCTCGACGCCGGCACCGAACTCTGCTCCCTGCGTCAGCCGGGCGAGATCCACTGCCTCGCCGTCGCGACGGACGGGGCGCGGCTGTTCACCGCCGACAACCAGGGCTTCGTGCGGGCCTGGGACGCCACCACCGGCATCCGACTGTGGGAGCAGCGCCACCACAGCGGCATCGTGAGCGCGCTGACCGCGAACCGCGCCGGCACCGTGCTCGCGTCCGGTGGCCACGATCGGAGCGTCTGCCTGACCGACGCCGCGACCGGCGCCCTGCTGCGGCGCATCGACAAATCGGTGCAGCAGAGCACGGTCGGACTGCCCGACGTGCTGGCGCACGCGACCCCGGTCGTCGGGCTCGCGTTCCACGTCGGCGACCGTTTCCTGTTCTCCGCCTCCGACGACGGCTTCGCCAAGATGTGGGACACGCAGTCGGGCCTGCTGCTGTTCTACGAGCAGACCGGGCACCAGCTGGGTCGGATCGCCGTGTCCCCCGACGGTGGTCTGCTGGCGATGGCGGGCCGGGACTCGGTGCTGCTGCGCCAGACGTTCGACGGCCGCACGCTCGAGCCGCTGCGCGGCCACGACGCGTTCGTCACCTGGGTCGCCTTCGCCCCCGACGGTCACGGGCTGCTGGTCGCGGACCCGTGGGAGATCCGCTGCTTCGACGTGAGGAGGCGCGGCGGCTGCGCCGAACTCGGTCGCGCGACCGGCGATGCCTACGCGCTGACCACGTCGGGCGATCGCTCGACGCTGGTCGCCGCCGACGAACGCGGCGGGGTCCGGGTCTTCGCCGCCGGCGACCTGACGGTGACGGGTGCGTTCGCGGCCCACGCGGCGCGGATCCGCGACGTGACCGCGGACGCCACCGGTGCGCGGCTGTGGACGGCGGCGGACGACCGTCGCGTGCGCGGCTTCCACCTGCCGGCCGGCGAACGCTTCGCCGAGGCCGAGTGTCCGACCTACCCGCGGCTGCAGTGGTATCCGGGCCACGTCGCCGTCGGCGGGACCAGCCGCGACCTGGTGCTGCGTTCCGACGTGGACCTGGCCGAGGTGAAGCGTGTGACGACGCCCCACCAACGGATCACCGGCCTCACCGCGACGCGCGACGGCAGCCGGGTGCTGACCGGCGGTCCGGACGGCTGGATCCGCGTCTGGGACGGCCGCACCCTGGCGCCGCTCGACGCCTGGCAGGCGCACGAGAACCTGGTGGGACAACTGCGCTTCAGCCCCGACGAATCGCTGCTGGTGTCCTGCGGCGCGGAGGGCAGCGTGCGGGTCTGGACCTCCGTCGACGGCACGATGCTCGCCGAGTGCACCGGTCTCACGAACCCGCCCTGCCACGTCGCGGTGCTGCCCGACAACTCGCGCATCCTGCTGTGCACGATGCGCGGCCCGCCGCGGATCCTCGCCGCCGACACCGGCGCGACGCTGCTCGAACTCGCCGGCAGCCATTCGCCGAAGGCGCTCTGGCGCGGCGCCGCCGCCCTCGACGGCGACCGCCTCGTCGCCTGCGAGCACGAGGGTGGCGTGCACGTCTGGACCACCACGCCGCTGACGACCCGCTGACCATGCCCCCCGACGACATCACGCGCCTGCTCGCCAACGTCGCCGATGGCCGCGAGGCCGTCGACCTGCTGCTGCCCGCCGTCTACACCGAGCTGCGGCACCGCGCGGAGGGCCTGCTGTTCGGCCGCGACCGCGGCGGTGCGAACCCGACCAGCTTCGTGCACGAGGCCTACCTCAAGCTCGTCGACCAGACGCGCGCCAGCTACAAGTCGCGGCTGCACTTCCTCGCCGTCGCGGCGCTGGCGATGCGGCGCCTGCTGGTCGACCGCGCGCGGCACGACCGCGCGCAGAAGCGCGGCGGGGGCGCGGTGCGCGAATCGGTGGACTGCAGCACCCTCGGCGTCGGACCGGCCGCAACCGATCCGATCGACCTCGACGCGGCGCTGACGAAGCTCGCCGCGACCGAACCGCGCGCGGCCGAACTCGTGCAGTTGCGCTTCTTCGGCGGCCTGACGATGGACGAGGCAGCGCAGCACCTCGGCGTCTCGACGCCGACTGCCGAACGGGACTGGCGGTTCGCGCGTGCGTGGCTCTACCGCGAACTGGCCCCCTGACGAAGAACTGATGACTTGGGTGCAGTTCCCGGGTTTTGCTGCCACCGTTGCGCCGATCGCGCCACCCATGCACTGCCGAAGCCCCGTTGGGCGCGGCAGGAGAGCACGTTGGCATTCATCCCACCTCGGTGTCCCAACCTGGTTTGCGAGCAGCACACGCGTCCGTCGGCGGGCTTCTACCGCCGCGCCGGCCGGTACTTCCCACGCTGCCGG
>JAEUHS010000052.1 GCA_016794035.1 Planctomycetota bacterium | reverse complement strand
GCTGGAAATACCCGTTCCCTTTCCGAACACGGAAGTCAAGCAGCCAGGGCCGATGATAGTGCCCTGCGCGAAAGTAGGTCAGTGCCGGGTCAATTCTCTGCGGCCGCGTCCTCCCCTGGACGCGGCCGCAGTCCTGTACGGCGGATCGCCTCCGATGGGCGCGCGGGGCGTGCGCGTCTGCCCCGCCCCGGAAGTAGACTGCGGAGAGAATCGGTTCCGTGAAGATATCCACCTTGTTCGGCAGGGGGACGCCGGTCGTCTCCTTCGAGTTCTTTCCACCCAAGACCGAGGAGGGCGTGGAACAGCTGTACCGAACGGTGGAAGAACTGCGGCGGTGCCGTCCGTCCTTCGTCTCGGTCACGTTTGGCGCTGGCGGCAGCACGCGGGATCGGACCCTGGATCTGGTGTCGCGGATCCAGCGGGAGCTGGGTGTGGTCACGATGGCCCATCTGACCTGCGTCGGTAGTACGCGAGACGAGATCGGGGCGATCTTGCGCCGGCTCGCGGACAGCGGCGTCGAGAACGTGCTGGCGTTGCGCGGTGACCCACCGAAGGGGGAGACCAGCTTCGTGGCGGTGCCGGGCGGGTTCCGCTTCGCTTCGGAACTGGTGGGCTACATCCGGGACCAGGGCTTCGATTTCTGCGTGGGCGCCGCGTGCTACCCGGAAGGACACGTCGAGACGCGCGATCTCGACGCGGACCTAAGGCACCTCGTCACGAAGGTATCGGCGGGCGTGGATTTCCTGGTCAGCCAGCTGTTCTTCGACAACGAGGACTTTCGGGCCTTCGTGCGCCGCGCCCGGGCGGCCGGGATCGACTTCCCGATCGTGCCAGGGCTGATGCCGGTCACGAACGTCGGGCAGACGGAGCGATTCACGCAGCTCTGTGGCTCGCGCATTCCCCAGGAACTCCACCGCCGCCTGCGCATCGTCGCGAACGATCCCGCCGCAGTCGTGGCCACGGGGGTGCAATGGTCCGTCGACCAGGGGCGCGCGCTGCTGCGAGATGGCGCCCCCGGCCTGCACTTCTACACCCTGAATCGTTCGTCGGCGACCCTGGCCGTGCACGCGGCGCTCGGCCTCTGATCTGCTGCTGCGCTGCCTCGCGTTCCGGCCGTGAAGGTGCCCGGAACTCCGGGAACGAACGAACGAGCGAGGCAGTGTCCGCCACGCCTTGCCCGGGGAGGGCCACGAGGGTGCGCCTCCGTCGCCTGCCTCACCGGCCGAACGGGTCGGCCAACGCCGGGCACGCCGCCGGACCCGCAATCAGGCAATCACTCGTCCTGGCAGCGTTCGCCGGAAGATCCGGCGTCGTCGTGCACCGGCGGTTGCGGGTGCACGCCGTCGGCACGTACGAGATCCTGGATGCGTTCCTTCAGGGCCGAGAACCGGTGGCCGTCGTCCGCGTTGTTCACGGCCATCTCGAGCGCTCGCCGTGAGCCGACGAGCACGACCAGCTTCCTGCCGCGTGTGATCGCGGTGTAGACGACCGAGCGTCGCAGCATCAGGAAGTGATCGGTCGTCACCGGTGCGACGACCGCCGGGTATTCGCTGCCCTGGGATCGGTGGACGGAGATCGCGTAGGCCGGCAGCAGATCGCCGAGTTCTTCGAAACGGTATCGATGATCGCGGTCGGCGAACCGCACGTGGGCCAGCGCGGCCCCCTTGTCCAGGAAGGTGATGGTTCCGACATCGCCGTTCCAGACCTCCCGCTCGTAGTCGTTGCGCGACTGCAGGACCTTGTCACCGATCCGGAACCGGCGTCCCCCGCGTTCGATCTCGATCTGGCCCGGGTTCAGCAGGTCCTGCAACTGGCGGTTGAGGGCATCGGCGCCGGCATCCCCTCGGTACATCGGACAGAGCACCTGGATGTCGCGCATCGGATCGAGGCCGAAGCGACGGGGTATGCGCTGGGACACCAGTTCCAGGATCATGCTGCGGGCGTGGCGCGGGCTCTCGGCTTCGATGAAGAAGAAGTCGCCGCCTTCGCGCCCCGGCTCCGGCACGTGTCCCTGCAGGATCCCGTGCGCGGCCTGGACGATGTCGGATCCCTCCCGTTGCCGGAACACCTCGGTCAGCGCGGTGCTGGCGATGCGGCCGCTCGCCAGGACATCCGCCAGCACGTTGCCGGGCCCGACGGAAGGCAACTGGTTGCGGTCGCCCACCAGCACGACGGTCATCGACGGCGGCACGGCGCGGAGCAGGGCGTGCGCGAGCGGCAGATCGAGCATCGAAGCCTCGTCCACCACGAGCAGATCGCCTGCCAGGGGGTTGTTCGCGTCGCGTGCGAAGCGGCCGGTGCCCGGCGTGAATTCGAGCAGGCGGTGCAACGTGCTCGCTGGGTGGCCCGCCGACTCCTCGAGTCGCCGCGCGGCCCGACCCGTCGGCGCCGCCAACAGCAGGCGCAGACTCTTCTGCGCCAGGATGCTCCCCAGTGCGCGCACGATGGTGGTCTTGCCCACACCGGGTCCACCGGTGATCACCGACACGGGCTCGGTCAAGGCGCGCCGCAGCGCACTCTTCTGGCCCTCCGGCAGATACATGCCCGAACTGCGTTCGAACCAGGCCACGGCCGCTGTGGCGCGGATCGGCAGGCGGGAGCGCGTCTGGCCGACGAGGGTGTGCAGTGCCCGGGCGATGCCGTCCTCGGCGATCGCGAGCGTGCTCGGGTAGACGATGGGCTGCGGCGCGTCGTGCAGCAGCACGGGGCCAGGCGGCAGCTGGCGCACGATGCGGCCGGCCCTGGCCAACGCGACTACCCGTTGCTGCAGCGGTTCCGCGGCGCAGGCGATCAATTCGCTGGTCCGGTGCAACAGCGTGGCCTCCGGCAGGAAGGAATGCCCCTCCTTGGCCGCCTGGCCGAGGCAGTGTTCGAGCGCCGCATCCAATCGCTCCGGTGCCTCGGGTGCGATCCCGATCTGGCCGGCCAGGCGATCGGCCGTTCGGAAGCCGACGCCGAGCACCTCGTCCGCGAGCCGATAGGGATTCGCTTGGACCAGCGCCGAGGCGTTCGCGCCGTACCGCTTGACGATGCGCGACGCCAAGGCTGCGCCGAGACCGTGCGCGCGCAGGAACACCAACACGTTCTGCAGGTCCTTCTGGGCGCGGATCGCGGTGCCGAGCTCCTCCACCTTGCGCGCACCCATGCCCCGGATGCTGCGCAGGCGCTGCGGCTCTTCCTCGATGACACGGAGCGTGTCCGCGCCGAGCGCCGCGACGATGCGCTTGGCCGTCGCCGGGCCGATGCCTTTCACCAGGCCCGAGGCCAGGTAGGCCTCGATGCCCTCGATCGAGCAGGGCGCGAGTGGCTCGAACGTCTCGACCTGCAGCTGCGGTCCGAAACGGGGGTGGTTGGTCTCCTTGCCGTGGATCCTAAGACGCTGTCCTTCGACAAGTTGCGCCATGGGTCCGACGACCACCTTGCTGTTCCCGGTCGCCTCCTCGAGGAACTTGACCACCGCCCAGCCGGTGTCGGGGTTGCGGAAGGTGAAGCGCTCGAGGGTGCCCAGCAACTCGACTTCGCGTTCGGGGCTCGGGGCGCTCATCGGGAAGTGTCCGTGTCCGGCATTGTCCTGCGGGACGCTTGCGGTATGGTTCTCGCCCCTTTCGCCCGTTCGGGGTGATGCCACCATACGCGCTGCGCTGGCCTGGTGCCAACGACGCGACACCCGACGGCCGGCCTGTCCAGAGTTTTCCCCAGCAGCCAAATGATCCGAGTCCAGGTCCGTCCCAACGAACCGCTCGAAGCGGCACTGCGTCGCTTCAAGCGTCAATGCAACTACGCCGGCATCTTCCGCCTGGCGAAGAAGCACGCCTACCACGAGAAGTCGAGTGACAAGCGTCGCCGCGAAGAACGCGAACGCCTGCGCAACATCGTGATGGCGGAACGCAAGCGCGGCGGCGGCCCGCCGGTGCGCTCCAACAAGAAGCGCCGCACGCGTCCGGGCAAGGGCAACGACCGCCGCGGCAACGACGGCCCCGACTTCGATCCGTTGACTGCCGACACGACGGTCCAGAAGACCGACTCGTAGTCGCGGGTCCGGCCGGCCGCATGCTGCCGAAGTACCCGGGCGACGCGCCGCGGGATCTCAGTCGGCCTCTCGAGGAGCTGAAGATCCTGGTCGACGCCCGTCTCGAGGGGCAGCGCCTCGATCTGGCGCTGACCACGGTGCTGACGTGGCGTTCGCGATCGAGCATCCATCGCCTGATCGACGCCGGATTCGTCACCGTGGGTGGGCGTGCCGTGGCCGCCTCGCGACGCATGCGCCTCGGCGAGACGATCCACGTCGAGGTGCCGCCGAACCCGACCGCCAATCCGGATCCCGGCGCCGGCGTCGAGTTCCCGGTTCTGTACGAGGACCAGTGGATGATCGCCGCCGACAAGCCGGCCGGCATGGCCGTTCATCCGTCCGGCCGGCGACTCGACGGCACGCTGATCCACGCCCTGCATCGCCGCTTCCGGCGCCCCGGTGATCCCGCCCACGACGTCGTGCCGCGCCTGCTGCACCGGATCGACGTCGAGACCTCGGGTGTGGTGGCCGTCGGCCTCGATGAGCAGTTCCATGCGCTGGTCGCACGCCAGTTCGAGGACCGTCAGGTCGAGAAGACCTACCTGGCCGTCGTCTTCGGCGTGCCGTCCGAACGCGAAGGCACCGTCGATCTGCCGATCGTGCCGGACAAGCGCTCTTCGGTGCGGCTGAAGTTGACCACGGGCACGGCCGGCAACGGCCCTCCCGCGGTGACGAAGTACCGCGTGCTGCGTCACACCGCCGAATACGCGCTGCTCGAGGTGCGACCCGAGACCGGCCGTACGCACCAGATCCGGGTGCACCTCAGCGCGATCGGTTGCCCGCTGGTGGGCGACAAGCTGTACGGACCCGACGAACGGTTGTTCCTGCACCAACTCGCGGGCACGCTCGACGACGAGCATCGCGCTGCCCTGGTGCTCGATCGCCATGCGCTGCACGCGCACAGCCTGACCTTCCGGCACCCGATGCTGGCGCGCGAGATGACGATCGTGGCGCCGCTGCCGCCCGACATGGCGGCGCTCGTCCCGTGACCTTCGCTGCCGCCGCGGCTGGTGCGCTGCGGCGACCGACGATCAGCCTTCCTGCTGCTCGATGACGCTCAGCACTTCGCGCAGGAACTCGAGCTGTTCGGGCGTGCAGTTGCCCCAGTCGAGACCGACTTCGTAGAAGTTGCTGGTGCCGCGCCGGTGCACCCGGGTCGCGAGGGTGCGCAACTCATGCACCGTCTCGTCCAACGCCACGCGCAGGATCACGCCCTGGCCGACCATCGGCGGCTGTCCGGTCTCCAGTCCGATGCCGCCCTGGGAGACGTCCCGCACCGAGCAGAACGCCTGGTCGTTGGCGTTCAGCACTCCCTTCGTCTCCAACGTCGCGCACGCCGCCACGCGCACCCGTGGATTGCGCCGCCGATCATTGTCTTGGCTCATGCCTTCGGATCGGCATTCGGGCGACGGCGGCTGAACGCAGCTGGCGGCGGCAGCGCTGGCGCCGATGGCGCCGGCGTCAGGGCGCCGGCCTCGGCTCCGCTTCGCGTCCGGCGTCGGTCAGACTTCTTCCGCGTAGGGCATCACCAACCGGTAGCGGTCGGTCGAGCGCAGCGGGTCGAGGCTTCGACGCTCCTCGGCGGGCGCGGCGTGGGAAGTGGTCCCGGCGGCTTCATCGGCGATGGCGACAGCATCGGCAGCCGGGCTGCTGCGCTGGCCACTGACGATCCACGCGGGCTTCGACGGCTGTTGCCGCTGCACACCGGTTCTCGCGTCCATGGGGCACTCCTCGATGAGGAAGCCCCCAGGCTAGGCACGCGTCGGCGCCTTGGCAACCTGCGCATGCCAAAGGACTTCACGCCGCGAACATCGTGCCGATCAGGGCCGGCAACACACAGACGGCCCCATACAGCACCAGGATGGCCCGCAGCTCCCGCCGCAGGGTGGTCGCCGTCCCGCCCGGTTCGCCTGCATCCGTTGCGGGGTCAACGGGTTCTGCGATCCGCGCCGGCCGGCCCGGAACGTCCGGCACCGGCGCCGCGGCGATCGGCTCGCGACGCGTCCGCAGCAGCCAGCCGGCCGCCGACGCCAGGGCCGCCGCAGCGACCAGCCAGCGCATGGCCGGCGCCAGCGCCGCTCCGAAGGCCGTGCCGAGACCGCCGAGCACCAGAGCTGCCGCGAACAGGCCGCCGAGGTCGGTCGTCGTGTCGCCGTCGCCCTCGCGCGTGAACGGCACGCAGCGCAGCACCCGCACCATGAAGCGGCTGGCGAGCACGGCGACGCCGAAGGCGAACAGCGACGCGGCGACGACATCGGGGCTCGGCCGCACGACGATCAGCAGCACCAGCGCCAGCGCATGCACGGGGATCAGCACGTGCGTGATCAGCGCGCGCCAGGTCGCGTCCTGCACCAGCGCCGGCGGCAGGTCCGGGGCCTGTTCGAACAACCACGCGGTGTCGGCCTGATCGGCGCGCGGCAGGAACGCGATCAGGAACGGCAGGTAGATCGCCGGCAGTTGCAGCAGCAGGCAGGTGAACACGAAGGCATGGCGCGGTTCGGTTCCGGGCAGGCTGAGCACGACCATGCCCGCCGGCAGCCCCAGCAGCGGCAGCACACGGGTGCGGAAGCCGACGCTGCGCCACATCGACACCGCGACGAAGTCGGCGATGCCCAACCGCGGCCCGCGCGGCGCCAGCACGCGCAGCAGCCGGCGCAACGGCGTGTGCCGACCCACCTGCGCGCGGCGGCTCGGTTCGCGATCGCCCAGCAGCATCGCCATCACCAGCAACAGCAGGCCGGCGCCGAGCAAGCACGACAGCCGCCAGGCCTCGTCGCCGGGTTCTGCCAGCAGCCGCGCGGCCTGATAGGAGGGCAGCAGTTCGCAGCCCAGGCGACCGAACGGCAGGTCGTCGGCGGTGCCGCGCAGCCGTTGCAGCCCGAGCGCGAACAGCACGATGCCGCCGCCGAGCAGCATCGCCTTCAGCGAGCCGGCGACCAGCGCGGCACGCGCGTAGCCCAGGCCGCGCACCAAGGCGCGCAGCAACACCGCGAGTGATCCGCACGCGAGGCCGCTGCAGGCACAGGCGAGCGCGACGTAGGCCAGCGCCCGCGACCCGGAGCCCGTCAGGAATCCCAGCAGCACCGCCGGCGGCAGCGCCATGCCGATCGTCACCAAGCAGACGTAGAACGCGGCGTGCCCGGCGCGGGCCAGCAGGACCGTGCCGCCGCCGACCGGGGCCGCGGCCAGCAGGACCCGGTCGGCGAGCCGCCGGTTGGTGCCGTCCTGGTTGCCGAGCAGGCCGACCGCGATCAGCAGCGACGACAGGCTCAGGTTGGCCGCGACGAACGGCACCGCGGGTGTGTCGGGATAGAGCAGCGCGGCGAACACCAGCGCCAGGAACGACTGGGTGAAGATCGTCGTCGTCAGGGTGCTGGTGGCCGCACCGCTGCGCCGCGCATCGCCGAAGAAGTCGACGACGAGCCACGCCTCCACCAACGCCCGGCTGCGCCGCATCATGGGGCGACCAGGGGGCGGAACAGCGCGAACGAAGCCGTGTAGCCGTGCAGGTGCGTCGTCGCACCGACGGGCCCGATCTCGCCGTTGCAGTGGAACCCGACCAGTGGCACCTCGGGCGCCGCGGCCACGAACCGACGGTGGTCGTGACCCTCGCGACCGAGGCAGCGGAACAGCAGCGCACCGAGTGCCGAGCCGGGGTTCGCCGACAGCAGGCGCAGCTGCAGGTCGCGTTCGCTGCTCGCGCGATCGCGCAGGTGCAGCTGCACCTGTCTGCCGGCGGCGAGCTGATCGCCGACCAGCAGGCTGCCCGTGTTCGGATCGATGCCGAAGATGTTGCGCACCAGGAAGTCGCCCGCGGCCGCGTCCTGGCCGGCGAACGGATCCGAGGCGATGCCGAGGCACAGCGGGCCGTGCCGCGCGAGGTCGAGTTCGCCGACGCCGAGCGTCGCCAGCTGGCGTTCGACGTACTGACGCGCCGACATGTCGTCGACGGCGACCAGCCGATTGCGGTCGGCCTTGGTGATCCGGCCGGGCCGACCGATCGGTCGACAGCCCTGCGCGACGACGGCATCCACCCGCGCTTCGCCGGCCAGCGACAGCACCACGGCGCCTTGCCGGTGGCTGCCGCGCCCGGCGAACAACACGTGCCCCTCCGGATGCCGGCTGCCGCTGGCGATGCCGCCCAGCTTGGGCAGTCCGGGCCAGGCGTAGTCGAGACCGGCCAGCAGCGCGCGCGTGTCGCAGTGGAACGGCTCGCTGAGCACGATCATGCCGCGCCGCGGCACGGTCGTGGGCGGCAGCAGTTCGTGCCACGCCGCGGGCGGGGCATCGGGGTTCGGCAGGTCGCCGTTGCCGAGCGCGGCCGTGTCCAGTCGCACGCCGGGCAGTCGGGCGGCCAGCACCGCGATCGCCGGTTCGGCGCCGACGACGCGGCCGTCGCCGATCAACGTCTGCCCGGTGCAGCCGATCAGGTTGCGGCAGCCGAGCTGCTCGTGCAGCAGCACCGGGATCCGATCGAGCTGGGCCGTGTGCTGTGGCGTCGCGAACACGACGACGAGGTCGATCGGGCCGTCGCCGAGGCCGGCCCGGATCGATGCGGCGACGGTGCGACACCCGGTCTCCAGGTCGGATTCGGCCGCCAGCGCGCCGTGGAATCGCATGCGGCGACCATACTCGAAGCCGGGGTCGAACCCAGACGGCACTTCCCAGGCGCCCCGCTCGCCGCTACAGCCTCGGGGCATCGGCTACCGAGAACGCATCCTCGCCTGCCACCGCGCCGACCTGTCGGTGTTCGTGCCGTGGTCCATCGGCGCCCGCGCGGTCGGCTTCGTGCATCGCGATCGGGTGCGATCGCTCGGTCGGGTCTCGCCCGCGTTCACGCGTGCCGGTGGTTCCCTGCACCTCGCCGGGGCCGATGCGGCCGCGCGCTCGCGGGCGCTGGCCGAGGCCGTCGATCGGCTGGGCGCCATCGGCGCCTTGCGCGCGCCGCTGGGCGAGCCGTATCCGGTGTTGGATCGGGCGACGCTCGAGCCGCTGGCGACGATCGATCGGGTCGCGGTGCCGTGGTTCGGCCTGCTGGCCCGAGGTGTGCACCTCAACGGCTACGTGCGGACCGCGAACGGGCCGCAGCTGTGGATCGCGCGCCGGGCGGCCGGCAAGCGCACGTTCGCCGGCCACCTCGACAACATCGTCGCCGGCGGCCAGGCACACGGCTACGGCGCGCGCCAGACCCTGGTCAAGGAATGCGCCGAGGAGGCCGGCATCCCGGCCGAACTCGCCGACCGGGCCGTGCCGGTCGGTTCCATCGGCTACCTGCAGCAGGACGACGCGTCGCTGAAGGTCGACCTGCTGGCCTGCTTCGACCTCGAGCTGCCGGCCGGGTTCGTGCCGCGCCCGATCGATGGCGAGGTCGAGGCCTTCGAGTTGTGGCCGTGTGACGCCGTCGCCGCATCGCTGCGTGGCAGCGACCCGTGGAAGCCCAACTGCGCCCTGGTCGCGCTCGACTTCCTGTTGCGCTGGGGCCGGCTCGACGGCGAGTTGGATGCTGCGGTGCGACACGACCTGTGGTGCGCGCTGCGCGGCGGGTAGCCTGCGCCGATGCGCGTCGTCTTGGTCAGCTCGCCGGGTCGTTCGCCGGCGCCGCATTGGAGCCATGCGGCGTCGGCCGAGCTGGCCCGAGAACTGCTCGCGGGCGGCGCCGACGTCGAGTGGTTCCACACGGCGGCGATCGCGGGGTCACCGCCGGAGCCGGTCGGTGCGCACGCGCGTGGCATCGTGGCGGCGCGCCGCGTCGCCCTGCATCGCGTCGGCGCCGGCATGCACGATCTCGGACTCGAACGCGCGCTCGCCGATTCGTTGCGGCAGCGACACGCCGACGCCGTGCTGCACGTCGGTCTCGGCGCCGGCGGGTCCCCCAACGTGCCGTGGCTCGCCGATCGCATGGGCAGCCGCGTGTTCGCCGTCGTGCGCAGCGCGGAGGTCGTCTGCCAGCGCGGCGACCTGGTCGACCGGACCGGGCTCGCCTGCACGCGTCACGACGACGCGGCGACGTGCCGGGTCTGCTGCACCCGCGCGTGGTGGGGGCAGCCGCATGCCGACGAGTTCCGCAACCGGTGGGACCTGCTGCTCGGCGGTCTGCTGAGCGCCGAGGCCGTGTTCGTCGAAGCGGCCGAGGTCGTGGAACGTCTGGCGGCACTCGGTGTCGCGCGGCGCCGGCTCACCGCGACCCACGACGCGCGCTCGATCGCCGGGCGCGTGCTGGGTCGCGGCTGAAGGACCGTCAGCGCTGGTCCGCCGCCGCCGCCGCCGCCTCGACGCGCCGGAAGTCGAGCGCGGTGAAGTCGAAGTCGGCGATCGGGCAGTCGATGTGGAACCCGACCACGACGCCGCGATGGTCCAGATCGAAGCGTACCAGCGCGAACGGCAGGAACCGGTCCGGGAAGTCGGTGCGGAAGGTGTCGTGGTGCCAGTGCGACAGCGTGCCGTGCAAGCGGCGCCGCGACGGGATGAGCTCGAGCGCCAGCGCGTCCCCCTCGAGGTGCACTTCGGCGCGCCCGTAGACCGCGTCCTCGTAGGTGCCCGCGTAGGCGCTCGGCTCGAGGCTCGGTTGCGTCCCGGTCTGGCGTGCGCTCTCGCGCCGCTCGACCTCGCTGCGTTCGCGCCCGTGGATGCGTTCGGCGATCTGGGCGATGCGGTCGATCTGCTGCTGGCCGTCGCCGCCGCCGCGCGCCGCCAACAGCGCGCGCTTGACCGCCTCGTTGAGGATGCCGTCGTTGCGGTTGTTCAGCACCACGAAGCCGAACCGTTCGCTCGGCATCAGGCTGACCTTGCTGAGGAAGCCGGGCATGCCGCCGTCGTGTTCGACCAGCTTCTCGCCGCGCTCCAGCGACAGGAACCAGCCCATGCCGTAGCTGCGGAAGTCGGCGGTGCCGCCCCCGCTGCCGGTGCCCGGCGACGTCGACACGTGCGGCCGCCACAGCTGCTGCAGCGACGCCTCGCTGAGCAGGCGCTCGCCGTGCCAGGTGCCGCCGGCCAGCAGCATCTGCATCCAGGGCGTCAGTTCGTGCACCGACGAGTAGATCGCCGCCGCCGGGCGGCAGGCGACGAACTCGTGGTCGGGGATCACCTGGCCCTCGATGTGCGGCAGCGCGCGTTCGGCCGCCGCCGGCAGGCGCTGCGCGCAGGCACGGCTCGCCGCCATGCCGAGCGGCGCGAACAGGCGCTGCTCGACGAACTCCTCCCACGGCATGCCGCTGGTCCGCGCGATCACGACGCCGGCGACCAGGTACATCAGGTTCTGGTAACCGAACTGTTCGCGGAAGCGCTGCGTGATCGGCAGCTTCTCGATGCGGCGCAGCACCTCGGCGTCGTCGTAGTCGCTGCCGTACCACAGCAGATCGCCCGCGAACGTCACCAGCCCGCAGCGATGGCTCAGCAGGTCGCGCACCGTCATGTGGGCGCCGATCCACGGATCCGCCATGCGGAACTCCGGCACGTGATCGACCACACGATCGTCCCAGCCGAGCTTGCCCTCCTGGACCAGCAGCGCGATCGCCGCGGCCGTGAACGCCTTGGTGCACGAGGCGATGTTGCACAGCGTGGTCGGCGTCATCGGCAGGCCGGGAGCCCGTTCGCCGAACGCCACCTCGACCAGCGGTTGCCCGTCCTGCACGACCGCGACCGCGACTCCGGCGGCGCCGAACTTCTCGTGCGCCCGCTGCACCAACGCGCGCACCTGGTCGGCGTCGAGGCTGGTCTGCGCGAGGCAGCTGCCGAGCCAGACGCAGGCGGAGAGGCACAGGGCCAGGAGGGTTCGCAGTCGAGGCATGTCGTTCGGTCGGGCTGGTGGGGCAGCAGTGGTCATCGCCCGCGGCATCGGGCCTTGGGCGCGCAGCGTGCATATCAGAAGTCGCCTGCCAGTGCGCGCGTTCGGTGTCGGGGTGGTGACACGGCCGTCGCCCGCTATGCTGCGCCGCCCGTGCGCGCCGCCTCCCTCGTCCTGGCGACCCTGCTCGCCACCCATGCCTCGGCGCAGGTCTGTCTGCGTCCCGATCCGCCGCTCGGCGGCTTCCCGGTCACGATCGAGCCGGCCGTGGAGGTGTTCCTGTCGGACAACTACCGGACCTACGGCACCCTGATCGTGCCCCAGGCGTCGCCACCAGCCTGTGGCTGGCCGCTGGTCGTGTTCGTGCATCCGCTCGGCCAGACCCGCGCCCACGAAGGTGTCCTGCAGCAACTCGTCGCCACGCAGGGGTTCGCCGTCTGGAGCTTCGACGTGCGTGGGCACGGCCAGGCGCTCGGCGTCAACACGACGCATCCGAACCGCGGTTCGACGCTGTGGGGACCGATCGAAGTGCTCGACCTCGTCGAACAGATCGACTTCGTGCTCGGCAACCCGGACTGGACGGGGCTCGTCGATCCGACCCGGATCGCGATCACCGGCAGCAGTCAGGGCGGCGGCCAGTGCTGGAGTGCCGCGGCCCGATCGGGGCAGACCATCCAGGTCGCTGGCCGGCCGCCGAGGGTGATGCCGGCCATCGCGTGCGTGATCGCGAACGACCTGGTCGCCGACCCCGGCGACGACTGGGTGCGCGACGGCGTGCTGTTCAGCACGTTCTTCACCAACGTGATCGCCGGCGCCTATGCGGCCAACAGCGTGCCGATGGACGCGACCTTCGTGCTGAACGGGCGCACCGCGTTCCTCGCCCAGGACCCGGCCTCGCTGCTGGCCGGGTTCGCCCTGGAAGGCCGCACGACGAAGCTCGGACTCGCGTCCAGCGCGGTGCCGGTGCTCTACACCCAGTCCTACCACGACTTCGTCAGCGACCCGTTGGCCGGACTCGAGGTCCTGCAGACCATGGCGTCGCCGCACCGCGCGCTGCTCGGCACCGGTGGTCACGGCACGCCGGCCAACCTCGCCGAGCGTTCGTTCCGCGAATCGCTGACACTGCGCTGGTTGAACCGCTTCCTGTGGGGCATGCCCAACGAGGTCGAGTTCGAGTCGCCGTGCGTCCTGGCGGAGCTGCCGCTGACCGCGACCGAGCGCGACGACCTGACGTCGGCCTGGAGTCGCGCCCATCTGGCCGATCCGCTGCAGCCGCCGACGACCACCCGGTGGTTCCTGCAGGACGACATGCAGCTGAGCCAGGTGCCGCCGGCGACGCCGCAGGTCGCCGGGTCGATCGTGCAGGCCCTCGACCCGCTGGCCGTCGACTTCGATCCGGCCGGCTGGCTCGATCTGCCGGCCGTGCGCGAGCTGCCGAACGTGCTGCTCGCTTGCCCGCTGGACGAACGCGTCTACTCGTTCACCACGGTCGAGCAATGCCGGCTCGAGCACAGCGCGCGCCTGCACCTGCGGCTCGTGCCAGATCGGGCGGAGTGGATGCTGGCGGCGTTGCTGACCGTGCAGCCACCGGAGGTCGGTGCGACGGAGGTGATGCTCAGCAGCCGCGCGATCGCCTCGAAGACCAGCACCGCGATGGTCGCCGAGGACCGTGAGTTCGTGTTGCCGCCGGTGGCGGCGCGCATTCCGGCGGGCTCCATCGTGCGGCTGCGACTGCGCAACCTCTGGCTGAACGAATTCCCGATGGTGCGGCAGCTGATGACCGTGCCGTTGTTCCACGACTTCGAAGTCGACGTCGTGCACGGTGACGCGACGACCGGCTCGTGGATCGAGGTGCCGCTGCTGCCGGTGCGCCCGCGGCTGGTGTCGACGACGGCGGCGATGGACCTCGGCACGTTGCCGGCGTTCGCCCTGCAGCTGCGTGGCGGCGTCGGGCGCGCGGGCTTCCCGTACGTGCTGGCGGTCGGCATGGGCGGACAGCTGCCGGCCTCGCCCTACCTCGGCGAATGGGTGCCGATCGAGGGCGACTGGCTGGTGGGCGCGTCGCTGGGTTCGACCCAGGCGCCCTACTTCGCTGGCTTCCTCGGCTTCCTCGACGACGACGGGGTCGCGAACGCGCAGGTCGACTTCAGCTCGGCGGCGCCGCTGCCGGGAGGACTGGCGGGGCTCTGCCTGACCGCCGCGGGCTGGGTCTGGGACGACGAGTTCGCGCCCACCGGCGCGCCGACCAACGCGCTCGACGTGCTGTTGCGCTGACGGTGCCGGTGAAGACCGGCGGCTAGCTGTCGCCGGCCGCCTGCATGCGGCGCTGGCGGCGTTCGTCGGCGGTCATCTCGCTGTCGAGGCGGCCGAGGAAGGCCGTGCCCTCCTTGGCGCGCACGAACTGCGCGAACAGCGGTGACACCTTGCGCACGTGCGCCAGCATGTCGAGCGCGACCTGACGGTAGGAGAAATGGCCCTCGGGGCCGCTGCGCAGTTCGATGAAGTAGGCGGTCTGCCGCGGGTCGAAGACGATGCGCACGCGCTGCAGGAAGGCGAACGGGGTCACGTAGCCGGCTGCGAGGGGGAAGTCCTTCGCCACGCGCTGCTGGGACGCGGCGGCGCGCTCCAGCACCTCGCCGTAGCCGGCGGCGAGCCCGGCCTCCTGCAGCAGCGGCGGCACCGCGAAACCGTGGGTGGTCGTCAGCAGCTGCTGCTGCTGGAAGCCCTTGCGGTGGCGACCGATGTCGCGGTAGGCGCCGAAGTCCAGCAGCACCTCGAACTCGAACGGCGCGGCACCTTCGAGCGCCAGAGGCCAGCTGTCGTGCGAGCCGCGTGCGCCCATCAGCTTCTGCAGCAGGTCCTGCCGCTGGCCGCCGGTCAGGGTGCGCACGCGTGCCAGCAGCTCGGCGAACGGCGCCTGGCTGTGTTCGAACAGCAGCGACGCCAGCAGCCGGTCGTCCAGCTGCGGGTCGTGGGCCAGGAGCTCGGTGTGACCGGTCGCGGGGCCGCGGTGCACCGGCGCCGTGTCGACGCCGAGCTCGGCGGCGAAGGCGGTCAGTTCGTGCTGCACCGTCTGCAGGAAGCGGTTCGGCCGCGCATGCTGCAGCAGCGTCGGCAGCGCGCGCTCGGCCTGCTGCTGCATGCGTTCGCCGACCAGTCGGAACTCGGCGAGTCCGTGGCTGCGCAGTTCGCTGACGACGTCGCACAAGGTGCGCGCGTCGACGACCATGCCCCACTTGGTGAAGATCGCCGGCGTCAACAGGTAGCGCGCCGCGTCGAACGCCTCGGCCTTCAGCGTGCGCAACCACGCGGCCTCCTTCTCGCCGGCCTGCAGCGGTCGCACGCGGCGCAGGTGCTCGAGCAGCTGCGCGCTCGCCTGCACGTAGAGCGCGAACGTCGACGCCAACACCTGCTCGTAGGCTCCGGCGACGGCGCCGCCGGCCGCCATCACGTCCGGATCGCGCCAGTGCGTCTCGGCACCGAACGAGATGTAGCGCGTCGACGACTCCTCGAACGAGCAGCGGCGCTCGCGCTGCACGAAGCGCGTGACCAGTTGCGACACGCGTTCGATCGCCAGGTGCACCACGGAGCCCTCGCGCAGCGAGTTGTGGCCGTGGTCGATCGCGTAGGTCTTCAGGAACTGCCCCGACTTGTCGGCCATCACCGCCGACAGCACGTCGGTCGTGCCCTGGCCGAGCGCCAGGTCCTCGAGCCTCCTGCCCTGTGCCTCGAGCCCCTGTCGCAGCCGGTCGAGGAACTGGTCGCGCATCGACTTGCTGCTGCGCGAGTAGACGCCGTTCAGCGTCGCCGCGACCTCCTGCGGCAGGTTCTGCACCAGGTAGATGTCGGCGTGTTCGCTGCCGTCGACGACCGAGAAGTACGTCGCCAGCAGGCGCCGCTCGAAGTCGGAGTAGCCCATCGCGTCGTTCAGCCGCGGTCGGCGGCGCGCCGCTGCAGCAGGAACCAGGTGCCGAACGCACCGAGGGCGATGCCAGCGGCGAACGCGAGCCAGACGATCGGGGCTTCGAGCGGGGTGATGTGCGCGATCATGCTGCGCATGGGAGCCGAGCGCGCCGCCGCCCGCAAGGGAGCTGATGACTTGCGTGCAGCTGCCCGGGCGCGCCGTTCCCGGCGGCGCGGTGGCCGGATTCCGCGGGCCCGACGTTGCCCCCGGTCGCCGACTTGTCTGCATGGCCAGTTGCCGTCGTCTCCGTCTCGGCCTCGTGTTGTGGGGGGCCGCCGTCGCGTCCGCCCAGGATCCCGTCTGGCGCATTCCGCCGCTGGGCGCGGTCGAATACCGTCGCGAGTGGCGGGCCTCGGCCAGCGACCTCGCGCGCACGGCCGGCGCCGCCAGGGATGCGCCGAGCGACGGCAAGGTGCCGGAGCGCTACCTGCATCGCGTGCCCCCGGCGCCGTGGGTGTGCCAGGGCGAACTGGATGCCGCCGGGCGCGAGCTGACCGGTCCGGTGCGCGACCTGCGCGACGTGTTCCGGGCGCTGGCCTGTGACCTCGGCAGCCGCGGCAGCGCGCGCGGGCGCTTTCCGCGGCTGCTGCCGTTCGGCGACGTCACCGTCGGCGGCAGCTGGTCGTCGCTGCAGGCCGACGGCAGCCAGACGCTGCGGGCGACGCTGCAGGCGCGGCCGCCGGGGCCCGGCCGCGGCGAGCCGCGCGACACCGCCGAACGGCTGCGCGCGTTCTGTCTGCGCGATGCGGATGGCACGCTGACGATCGAGCGCCGCATCGACGGCGAGCGCGGAGTCGTGGCCAGCTACCGCGCGCAGCTCGATCTCGTCGTGCAGGAGGATGTGCGGGCGTATCGGCGGCTGCAGCTCGAGGACGCCTGGGACCTCGTCGCGGTGCGCGAGAACCAGGACTTCGACTTCCGCAAGCGCGTGGCAGCGGCGATCGAGGCGGGCGTCGGCTTCGTGCGCGACGCCATCGACGCGAACAAGTCGTTCCTGATCGACAGTGGCGGCGACGAGCGCAACTTCGGCAGCGGTCGGCTGGCGCTCGGCCTGCTGACGCTCGTGCACGGCGGCGTGCCGCGCGACGACCCGGTGCTGGTCGAGGGCTTCGACGAGCTGCGGCGGCGTCGGCTCGAGGACACGTACTCGCTGGCGACGGCGCTGATGGCGCTCGCGGCGCGACACGCGCCTTCCGGCGAGGCCGAACGGATCCGCAACGGCGATCTGGCCGCGGTGCCCCGGCGCGAACTCGACGAACGCGATCGCAAGGTCGCGCAGAGGTGGCTCGACCGGCTGCTGGACAACGTCGACCCGCGCGTCGACCGTGACGACCTGCTGCGCTTCAACTACACCCGCGGCCCGCGCTACGACACGTCGCTGCAGCAGTACGGGCTGCTCGGCATGTGGTCGGCGCACACCTGCGGCCTCGACGTCCCGGCGCGCGCGTTCGCAGCCGCCGGTCGGCAGCTGCTGGCGGTGCAGGGGCCGGCCGGCGAACGGCTGCGCCTGCGGCTCGCCAGCCATGCGCTGCTGCGCGAGGCCGCCGGCACCGACGTGCCGCCGCGCGTGCCGGAGCGCGGCGCCACGGCGCGCGGCTTCGCCTACCAGGAGCCCGACGAGCCACCGTTCGGCTCGATGACCAGCGCCGGCATCAGCGGGCTGCTGCTGGCGCAGGCCGGCATCGCCGCCGGCGGCACCGACCGCACGCTGGCGCGCGACCTCGACACCGCGGTGCAGAATGCGTTCGCCTGGCTCGCGGCCGAGTTCTCGGTGCGCTGCAACCCCGGTTTCGCCGAGCGCGCCGACCACCATTGGTACTACTGGCTCTACGGCCTCGAGCGCTCGTGCGAGCTGGCCGGCGTGGCCTGGCTGCACGGCCGCGACTGGTACTACGAGGGTGCCTTGCAGCTGCTGTCGCAGCAGCAGGGCAACGGTTCGTTCCGCGCCGAGCAGTCGAGCAGCCTGCTGCTCGACACGACGTGCTTCGCGGTCCTGTTCCTGGCCAAGGCGACGCCGCCGGCGGCGGTGACGCCGCGGTGACCGTTCACGGCGATGGCCGCGAACGCCACACGGCTTCGACCAGCGTCACGCCGGCCGCGCGGAACTTCGGCGGCACGTCGTCGTGCGCCTCGCGGCTGCCGATCGGCTCGAGGTCGGGCCAGTAGTCGCGCACCTCGGCGGCAGGCACCGAGAACGGCGGGCCAGGCACCAGCGTCTGGTCGTACTCGAGCGTGATCACCAGCCGGAACGGTCCCGCGCCCAGCAGCGCATCGGTGTGGGCGGCGTAGGCGCGGCGCAGCGTGGGCGGCAGGGCGACCAGCGCGGCGCGGTCGTAGACCGCGTCGCAGCGTGGAACCCGGAGCGCGAAGTAGTCGCCATGGTGGATCGTCAGCGGCAGGTCGCGGGCCACGTAGGCCGGCAGCTCGCCGTCGCGGCGGTCGAAGGTCAGCTGCTGTTCGGCGAAGAAGTCGCGGATCGCGCGTTCGGCCAGCTCGACGCCGACCACCGTGTGGCCGCGCTCGGCGAGCCAGCGCAGGTCGAGCGACTTGCCGCACAACGGCACCAGCACCGAGCCGCCGCGCGGTTGCCAGTGCTGCCGCAGGGCGGGGTGGACCTCGGCGCGGTGGAAGCCGATGTTGCCCTTGTCCCAGCGCTGGAGCCAGTCGTCGTGCATCGGTCAGGTTGTAGCCGCAGCGACGCCCGGGCGCGCGTCAGTGCGCGCCGTCCGCCAGCTCCGCGCCCAGCCCCGGCAGCCACGCCACGTCCATGCCGGCGCCGGCGTCACCGAGTTGCGCGCGCAGCGCCTGCATCGTGGCGGCGTCGGCGCAGAACATCGCCGGCACGATCAGCACGCGCGAGCGGCCCATCGCCTTCAGCCGCCTGCACACGTCGGCCAGCGACGGGCCGCCGTCCATGCCGGCGATCGCGATGTTGGCGAACATGCTGCGGCGCTTCAGCACCTTCTTCTGCTCGTGTTCGAGCCAGGTCGCGCGGTCGGCGTCGCTGGTGCCCGCCGGCAGCACGACGATCGTGGTGCCGCCGAACGGTCCGCCGGCGAGCGGCAGGCCGCGCCCGGTCGCGAACGCCGACGCCGGCCAGTGGCCGTCGCCACCGACGGCGAGCGTCCGGATGCGCTCGGGCGGCGTGCCGGCCGGCACCTCGCCGGCGAGCGCCACGCGCGTGGCCGTGCCGATGCGGCGCAGGCTGGCGGCATGCAGCGAGGCCCACTCGCGCGCGCGCGGCAGGTCGTGCGGCAGCACGAGCCACAGCGGCTCGGCGCCGTCGGCCGGTCGTTCGCGATCGGGCAGGTGCAGCAGGACCCGCAGCAGGTACTCGAGCGGCGCCGTGTCGGCGACCACCTGCGTCTGCAGCAGTCCGGCGTAGTCGTCGGCGATGGCGGCGAGCTTCTTCACCTCGAGCCGCCGCGCGAACAGCGACAGCGAACGCGCGACCGCCGGCTGGTCGGGCAGCGCCTCCATCGACAGGCGCGTCAGGTCGGTCGGGTCGACCGCGACGAAGTCGTCGTGCAGCCACTCGCCGTACAGCGCCGTCCACAGCGCCACGGCGCCGCCGTCGCCCTCGCCGGCGACCAGCACGCGGCTGCCGTCGACCGGGTATCGCCGCGTGACGAACTCGACGATGCGCGCGACGCCGTAGCTGGCGCGGCCGTAGTCGGCGCGGAAGCCGTCGCCGAACGCGTAGCGGCCGCCGAGCGCGAGGTCGTCCTGCACCTCGGGGAACGGGTGCTCGACGACGGCGACCGCGGCGGCGTCGCCGACCGCGGCGACCCAGCGCGTCATCGCGTCGTCGACGCGCGTGGTGCGGTCCGGCAGCCAGACCAGCAGCGGCAGGTCCTTGCCGTGTGGCGGCAGCTCGAGCCGGTAGCGCAGTTCGGCCGGGACGGTCACCGCGTAGTTGCCCTCGTTCCAGTCGCGCGCCAGCGCCTCGGCGTAGACCAGGAAGTCGGCCTGGTCGCGGTCGCGATCGGGCCGCACGCCGTGCAGTTCGAGCGCCGGCGCGATCGACACCACCGCATGAGTGCTGCCCTGGCTGCGCCGCGCGAACTGCGCCACGGTGCCGTCGCGGTAGGCGACGTGGAAGCCGCCGGCGACGTGCAGCACCAGCGAATCGGGGTGCGCCGCGCGCGCGCGGGCGACGTTGTCGCCCATCGCGTTGTCCCAGAGGTTCTGCGTCTCGTAGCGTCGTGCCTCCGGCGTGCCGCCGCCGGTCATGCCCATGTGCCCGCGCACCGCGCGGTCGACGCGTTGCCAGTACTGCTCGCTCGCCGGGAAGATCTCGTCGGGGATCAGCGCGCGCTGCGCGGGCGGCAGCGCGTCGATCGCGGCCTTGGCGTCGTCACCGGCGAGCTTGCGCCGCAGGCTGCCGGGGAAGTTGGCGGCGACCACCGGGATCTTCGCGGCCTTGGCCGCCTCGACCAGCGAGCGGTACGCGGTGTGGTAGTTCTGCCACGGCCGCGCCCTGCCGAGGAACGTCGCCTCGTCGATGCGGTCGGCGAGGTAGTCGTCGAGCGCCGGCTGCACGTCGCGCTCGAACATCTCCATCGACAGCACGACCTTGCCCGCCCGGCGCGCCAGCAACTGCTCGAGCACGTACAGCTCGACCCGATGCGTGGTGTCGTCGACGTGCGTCTCGCCGAGGAACACGACGTCCAGCCGCGCCAGCCGGTCGAGCAGCTCCGGCCAGGTCAACGCCGCATCGTCGGCGGTCGCGACCAGGCGCGTGGCCTGTTCGAGGCTCGGCAGCGGACGCGGAGCCTGGGCCAGGGCAGGCAGAGCCACGACCGGCAGGACGGCGAACAGCGTGGTGCAGCGGCGCATCGACACATGACACGCACGTGGCGCCGGCAGCGCAATGGCGGCGCGCGGATGTGTGGTCGGCCGCCGGCGGTCGGTTGGCTATGCTCCGCACCCCGCGATGCCACCGTCGAACGAGACCTCCAGCCTGCGCCGCCTCGTCTGGTTCGCGGTGGGCGCGCAGCTGCTGCTGGTCGCCGCCGGCCTGCGGCACCACCTGGTCTGGGGCGAATCCGAGCGCTGGCCGTGGCTGCTGCCGCTGCTGAACGCCGGCGAGGCGCTGGCCGTGGCCGGGTTCGTCGGCCTCGGCGGCTTCGCCTGGTGGCGCGGCATGGGCGCGGTCGGACGCGAACGGCTGCCGCTGCGCCGTCTCGTGCTGCTCAGCGTGCCGATCCTGGTCGCCGCCATCCTGGTGCCGCCGTTCCTGTCGATGGATCCGATCGACTACGTCGTGCGCGGCCGCGTGCTGGCGATCCACGGCGCCAACCCGTACGTGCAGGTCGCCAACGACTTCCCGGACGATCCCTTCCTCGCCTACGGCGACGCGCCGTGGAAGGGCTTCCCGCTGCCGTACGGGCCGATCATCGCCAACCTGCAGGGACTGCTGGCCTGGCTCGCGCACGGCTTCGCGTTCCTGCCGCGCCCCGGCGAACTGATCGTCGCCATCACGCTGTTCAAGCTGGTGTTCGCGAGCTGCCTGCTCGGCGCGGCGCTGGTCGCGCGCAGGATCGCCGCGCAGATCGCGCCCGGCAGCGCCGACCGCTGCTTCGTCGCGGTGCTGTGGAATCCGTTGCTGCTCAACGAGTGCGTCGCGAACGCGCACAACGAGCCGGTGCTGCTGCTGCTGATGCTGCTGGCGGTCGCGGCGTCGATGCAGGCCCGGGCCGGCACCGCGGCCGTCGCCCTCGGTCTCGGCGTGCTGACCAAGATCGTGCCGATCCTGCTCTCGCCGCTGCTGCTGGTGCAGGCGGCGAGGCACCGCCGTCTGGCGGCGCTGCTGGGCGGCGCCGCGGTGGCCGGAGCGCTGGCGGCGCTGTCCTGGTGGCAGTTCTTCCGCGCCGAAGGCTCGTTGGACTTCCTGCGCCGCCAGTCGTCGCAGAACGCCGCGAGCCTGCTGTGGAGCCTGCAGCAGCTGCTCGGCATCGACGACGCGCGCGGGCTCCTGTGGGCGGGCCGCGCGCTGGTCGTCGCCGTCGTCGTCGGCGGCGCCGTGCGGTTGTGGCGCCGGCCGGAGCCGCGCGTGCTGCTGCTGGCGACCGCCGCGACGATGCTGACGCTGGTCGTCTGCGGATTGACGCTGCACGGCCCGTGGTACCACGTCTGGTGGGTGCCGTTCGCGCTGCTGACCGGCCGCGGCTTCCTGTTCCGCGCCGCCTGCATCGTCTCGATCACCGCGCCGCTCGGCTACCTGGTCTGGGCGGCCGCGCGCCGTCACGACGACGTGTCGCAATGGCTGACCGTCACGATGGGGCTGCTGCTGCCGCTGCTCGGCGCCGCGTGCTGGCGCCCGCCGCGGGGCGTCACCTGATGCGTGCCAGATCGGCGCGGAACTCGGCGCCGTGGCGCTTCGGCACGACGAAGTAGAACCAGTGGCGCGTGCGGTCGTAGCCGTGCTGCTCGGCGTTCGCGCTGCCCCACAGGCAGCGCGGGAACGCCTTCGTCGCGGCCCGCACCAGCGCGTCGGCGGCGGCGAGTCGCCGGCGGAACGTCGGCGCTCGCCGTGTGTCGTCGCCGAGCGCCTCGCCGAGCAGCCGGCGCCCGTCGACGTCGTTCAGCCAGTCGTCGAGGCCGAGTTCGTAGCCGTCCGCCAGCGTCGCCGCGGTGCGTTCCCAGGCGGTCAACAGCGCGCGCGTGCTGCGGCGGCGCGTCACCGTTCGGCCTGGCGGCGGAAGTAGGCCTCGCCGTCGTCGGGCCGGAAGAACGTGCGGATCGACTTGTCGGCGTGGAACGCGACGAAGCCGCCGCCCTTCCTGTCGAAGCGTGTGATCACGCCGTCGCTGGCGCGCACGTTCTCGAGCACGTCGGCCGACGGCGGCGCGTCGCGCAGCTGCTGCGCCAGCGCCAGATACTCGTCGGCCGTGATGCGGCCGAACTCGGCGCCGTGCTTGTCGAAGTGCGCCTGCCACGACGCGCGCGACGTGAAACCGACCGTGCTGGCGGCCGCCGCGGGCGCCGGGGCCGTGGTCGTCGTCGGTGCGTCGACCGGGGGCCGGGCGCCGTCCTGGTGCAGCAGCTGCGGACAGAAGATCGCCGCGAGGACGGCGAGCAGCAGGCCGCCGAGGGAGAGCGAGGCCTTCTTCTTCATGGTGCCCTACTTGTGGTGCTGCTCTTCGAGCCAGCGCTCGACCTCGATCGCGGCCATGCAGCCGGTGCCGGCCGCGGTCACGGCCTGGCGGTAGTAGCTGTCCTGGCAGTCGCCGGCCGCGAACACGCCGGGCACGTTGGTCGCGGTCTTGCCGGGCACGGTCTGGATGTAGCCCTTCTCGTCCATGTCGAGCACGCCGCGGAACAGTTTGGTGTTCGGCTCGTGACCGATCGCCAGGAACAGGCCGTCGGTCGGCACCTGCTGCTTCTCACCGGTCTTGCTGTGCGTCAGCTCGACGCCGGTGACCTTGCCCTTGGCGACGTCGAGCACGTCGGTGACGTTCTGCTCCCAGAGCATCTCGATCTTCGGGTTGGCGAGCGCGCGCTGCTGCATGATCTTCGACGCCCGCAGCGCGTCGCGCCGCACGACCATGTAGACCTTGCTCGCGTACTTGGTCAGGAAGTTCGCCTCCTCGCAGGCGGAGTCGCCGCCGCCGACGACGTGCACGACCTTGTTCTTGAAGAAGAAGCCGTCGCAGGTCGCGCAGGCCGAGACGCCGCGGCCCTGCAGCTTCTTCTCGTTGGGCAGCCCGAGATAGATCGCGCTGGCGCCGGTCGACACGATCAGCGTCTCGGCGCGGAACACCTTGCCGCTCTCGCTGGTGATCGTGAACGGACGCGTGCCGAGGTCGACCTTGGTGCCGGTCTCGTCGTGGATCACGGTGCCGAAGCGCGCCGCCTGCTCGCGGAACATCTCCATCATCTCCGGGCCCATGATGCCCTTCGGGAAACCGGGGTAGTTCTCGACGTCGCTGGTGATCGTCAGCTGGCCGCCGGGCTGGCTGCCGGTCAGCAGCACGGGGGCGAGGTTGGCGCGGGCGGCGTAGATGGCGGCCGTGTAGCCGGCGGGGCCGGAGCCGAGGATGAGCGTCTTCAGGGTTTCGGTCATGGCGGGGACTGCGGAAGGTATCGCATCGCGAAGTCGATTCGCAAAGCACAAGCGTCGCCGTGCCCGGCGGCGCGCCGGCTACGCGGCCGGGCCGGGCCGTTCCCCGGGCGGCGGCGACCGCGGTGGGGGTCGCTGCTCAGCGCGGCGGTCGGGCCAGTTCGCGCAGGCGGATGCGGTCGAAATCGGCCGGCGTCAGCTCGCGCGGGACGAACTGCTCGGGCGCACCGGCGGCCTCGACGACCTCGGCGTGGCGCCCGGCGCTGGCGACCAGGTCGACGACCAGCCGGCCGTATTCGCGCACGACGACGAACTCCGAGCAGCGGTCGCCGTCGTTCGGATCGCGCACGCGCACCAGGAACTCGCCGGCGCTGCGCTCGGTGCCGAGCACGACCAGCGGGCGTTGCTCCCGCAGCCGTTGCCACGGCAGCTCGGCCAGCGCCGGCTGCGATTCGCGGGTCAGCAGGTCGCGACTGGCGCTGCGGTCGCCGCGCTGCAGGGCGGCCTGGAACGACACGAACGCCTGCTGCGCGGCCGCGGCATCGCGCCGATCGCCGCAGGCCGTGGCCAGCAGCGGCAGCAGGATCGTGAGCAGGCAGCGCGGGCGCATGTGCAGTTCATCGGCATGTCCCGGTCCGGGACTGGAGTCAGCCGGCATACTGTCGGCCATGTGCGCGATGGCTCGCATCGGCATCGTCTCGGCGGCGCTGCTCGCCCAGGTCGTGGCGCAGGCCCGCGACGCGGAGCCGCCGCGCCGGCCGACGTTCGCGCGCGTCGTCGACGCCGCCGGAGCGCCGATCGAGGGCGCGGTGGTGACGTTCGCCGGTTCGGTGCCGCACCTCGGCGCGGTCGTCGGGCCGCACGACGTGCGGGCCGTGGCCAGCGACGCCCGCGGGCGGGCGCGGGCACAGCTGCGCGAGGGGCTGTGCTACGTCGCCTGGGCGGCCGCCGAAGTCGACGGCGTGCCGCTGGTCGCCGACGTGGGTCGCTACTTCGGGGCCGGCGCGCTGCTGGAGCTGACCTGCCATCCGAGCGGGCCGCCGCGGCGCGTCGAGGTGCGCGGCCTCGAGGCCTGGGCCCAGCTCGGACCGCTGCGGGTCTTCGCGGTCACGCCCACGCCCGGCACCGAGATCGAACTGACGCGCACCGAGGGGGTCGTGCAGGTGCCGACCCTGCCCGAATGGCGCCTCGAGGTGCGCACCGCCGATGGCCAGCCGCTGTGGCAGTCCTGGTCGCCGGGCGATCACGTCGAGATCCCGCCGCCGCAACGCCTCGCGGTGCGCGTCGTCGACGAGCACGGCGCGCCGCTGCCCGGTGCGCGCCTCGAACAGCGGATCGGTCACGAGGCGCATTGGCGCATCGACGGCCTGAGCGGCGGCGCCGACGAGGTCCGTCGCGGGCTCGGCGCGGTCGGTGCGGACGGCACGGCCGTGCTGACCATCTGCTCGTCCGGCGACCTGCTGCGCGACCGCTCGGTGCGCGACGTGCTGTTGTTCGCCAGCATGCCGGGGCGCGCGTCGGTCGCCGGCGGCAGGTTCCTCGAGGGCTTCTACGTCGACGACCACCGGGTGCCGAAGCCGCCGGCGGACGTGCTGCAATTCACGTTGCCGCGCGTCGAACCGCTGGCCGGCTGGGTCGGCGCCGTGCCGGCCGGCACCGTCGCCCACCTGAGCGCCGTCTGCCGGCTGTTCAGCGCCGAGAACAGCTACTTCCACGACGCGCGCACGTTCGTGGCTCCGGTCGGCGCCGATGGCCGCGTCGAGTTCGCCGAACTGCCGGCCGAGCTGGAGTCGTGCCGTCTGACGCTGGTGCCCGAACGCGGCGACGTGCTGTCGCTGCCGCTGCTGGCCGCGTCGTCCGGGCGGGTGCTGCCGTTCGGGACGCCGCCGACCGACGCGCCGGCGGCGCGGCTGCCGGCGTGCGAGCTGCTGCTGCAGGTCACCGATGCGCTCGGCGGTCCGGCCAGCGGAGTGGTCGTCGCGATCGTGCCCGGGGGCCTCGACGGTGTGCTGGTGCGCGACGCGGCGGTGCTGCTGCCGCTCGACCCCGGCGGCACCGCGAGCGTGCGCCTCGTGCCCGGCCGGTGGCACGCGATGGTGGCGACCGCCGACGGGTGGGCCGCGGCGACGTTCGAATGCGAGGTCGGCAGCCACACCGAGCGGCTCGCCATGATGCCGCTGCAACGCATGCACCTGCGGCTGCTCGACGCCGACGGTACGCCGGTCGCCGGCGCCGCGCTGGTGCCGCGCGGGACCCGCACGCGGCCGACCGGCGATCCGCTGCACGCCTCGCTGCAGAACCTGCACCAGGCCGCGGCCAGGTCGCACTGGCACCGCCTGCAAACGGATGCCGACGGGCGGGCCGTGGTGCCGTTCGTGCCGGTGCCCGGCTTCTCGCGCCGCCTGCGGCTCGAACTCGGCGAACGCCGGACGGCCGAGTTCGAACTGGTGGCCAACGCGGCGCCGCTGGAGCTGCGGCTGCCGTGACCGGCTGCGGCGTTCGCCCGCCGCGACTGCGTCCTACGCCCACTCTTGCGCGCGGTCGACATCCGGGTATCCCGGTGCCATGAGCGCGGCGTTCGCATCACATCCCGGCGTCTTCGACGTCGAGCACCTGTGGGGTGCCGCGTGCGATCGCGAGGCGCCGCCCGACGTCCTGTTCGAGGTGCCGCACGGGGCGACGCTCGCCGCGCACTACCGGGACCTGCGCGCCCAGCTGCGCGGCGACTATGCCGCCGATCTGCAGGACTTCTTCCACGTCAACACCGACGTCGGCGCCCCCGAACTGGCACGCGCCGTGGCCGAGCGCGTCGTGCAGAGCCAGCCGCGGCGCAGCGCGATGGTCGTGCGCTGCCTGCTGCCGCGCACGTTCGTCGACTGCAATCGCCGCATCGATCACACGACCGTGCCGGGTGCGACCGCGGCCGGGGAACCGACCCCGGGCCTGCCGCCGTGGGTGGACGACGCACACGATCGTGTGCTGCTGCTCGACCGCTACCTCGCCTACCGCGACCTCGTGACGCGGGCGTTCGCGGCCGTCTGCGGCCACGGCGGCCTCGGGTTGTGCGTGCACACCTACGCGCCGCGCAGCGTCGACGTCGCCGTCGATCGTGACATCGTGCGCAGCATGCACGCGGCCTACGCCGCCGACCGCGTCGGCACGTGGCCGCTGCGTCCGGCGATCGACCTGATCACGCACGATCCGGATGGCCGCGAACTGGCCTCGGCACCGCTCGCCGCGCGCGCGGTGGCGGAGCTCACCGCGGCCGGGTTCGAGGTCGAACGCAACGGCGCCTATTCGCTGCACCCGGTCACGCTGGCGTACGAGTTCGCCGAACGCTATCCGGGCGCGACCTTGTGCTTCGAGGTGCGCCGTGATCTGCTCGTGCCGACCTTCACGCCGTTCCGTGAGATGATCCCGGACCCGGCCCGCGTGGCGCGCGCCGCGCAGCCGCTGGCCGGGGCGGTGCTGGCGTCCCTGCACTGACGCGACGTCGAGGACCATGATGCGTTCGGGTGACGAAGGAGCCGCCGAAGGGCCGGTCGATCGACCTGCGGGCGTGCCGCCGGAACGCAGGTCGCGCCGGCGGCGCCGGCGGCATGCCCATCCGCCGGTCGGCGCGTCGCCTGGCACGCTGCAGGTGGATCCGGAGGCGCACCCGTCGCGCATCGCCGCGATCGGCTACGGCCCGGACGAGTTCGTCGCCAAGGACCCGATCGCGTTCGAGGCGATCGCCGCGCTGCGCAAGCGCTGTGCGAACGTCTGGATCGACGTCACCGGCTTCCGCGACGTCGGCCTGCTGGAGCGCTTCGTGGAGCAGTTCGGCCTGCATCGGCTGGCGCTCGAGGACATCGTCAACGTGCAGCAGCGCGCCAAGGTCGAGGACTACGGCGAGCACGAGTTCCTGCTGCTGCGCATGATCGACGCGTCCAGCGCACACGAGACCGAGCAGCTGGGGCTGTTCGTCGGCGCGGGCTTCGTGCTGACGTTCCAGGAGCGGCCGGGCGACTGCTTCGGGCTGGTGCGCAAGCGGCTCGCCGACGGCGCCGGTCAGATGCGTCGGCGTGGCAGCGACTACCTCGCCTACGCGCTGCTCGACGCGGTGGTCGACGGGTTCTTCCCGGTCGTCGAAGCGCTCGATCGACGGCTCGAGGGCATCGAGGAGTCGGTCCTGGCCGGCCGTAGCTCGACCGCGGTGGTGCACGAACTGCACGGCGTGCGCCGCTGCCTGCTCGAACTCCGGCGCGCGGTCTGGCCGCTGCGCGAGGCGACCAGTTCGCTGGTGCGCGGCGAGACGCGTCACTTCTCGGCCGACGTGCGGCCGTATCTGCGCGACGTGCACGACCACGTCGTGCAGCTGCTGGACCTGCTCGAGAACTACCGCGAGCTGAGCAGCAGCCTGCTCGACCTGCATCTGTCGAACGTCAACTACCGCCTCAACGAGGTGATGAAGTTCCTGACGATCATCGCCACGATCTTCATCCCGCTGACCTTCGTCGTCGGCGTCTACGGCATGAACTTCGAGTGGATGCCGGAGCTGCACGTCTGGTGGGGCTACCCCGCGTGCCTGCTGCTGATGGCCGGCATCGCCGCCGTGATGCTGTGGTGGTTCCGGCGGCGCCGCTGGCTGTGAGACGCCCGCGCCGGCCGCCGAGGTCGGGCGCGGTCACGCCGGGCGCACCGCGCGCGGGCTCTGCCGCCCGGCCGGTCGTCGATCGCCGCCAACGGCTGCCATCGGGTCTGCGCTACTGCAGCCGGACGGTCTCGAGCACCGTGCGCAGGGACGCCACCACCCCCTTGGTCTCCGGGTGGTGCACGACGACCCAGCCGTCCCCTTCGTAGTGCGTCGACCGCGGCTGCCCCGGCTGCGGCATCCGCATGTCGTACAGCGCCGGCCCGAGCCGCGCCCGCATCTCGTCGACGCCGGCGACCGAGCGCACGGTCTCGCCGCCGCCCATCGCGCGCAGGAACAGGCTGCCGGCCGCGAACTTCCGCGGCGGCAGTTGCCAGGTGCGATGCGTCATCAACCGGGCCCAGGCCGCCCACGGGTCGGCGCCGTGCGCCGCGGCGAGCAGCGGCATGATGTTGGCGCCGGGCGGCCGCGCGCCGACCTCGGACACGACCGCGGAGCCGTCCTCGCGCAGGAACCACTCCATGTGCGACAGTCCGTTCTTCATGCCGAGCGCCGTCAGCGCCTTGGTGTTGATCGGCGCGAACGCCTGCACGTGCGGCTGGTCCATCTCACGCGGCAGGATCAGCGCGTACTGCATCCACGGGTTCTCGATCACCTTCAGCGGGCTCGGCAGGTACTCCGTCGACGAGAACCACACCGTCTTGCCGCCGATCGTCACGGCCTCGAACGTGTGCTCTTCGCCGCGCACGAACTCCTCGGCCTGCGCCGGGTTCGCCGCCGACGGCAGCAGCGCGTTCAACGCCGACGCCAGCGAGGCCTCGTCGTGGGCACGCTGCGTGTTGCGCGCCCCGAGGCCCGCGAGCGGCTTCAGCACGATCGGGTAGCCGACCTCCTGCACGAACGCGCGGGCGTCCTCGCCGCCGCGTACGAGTGCCTGGCGGGCGACCGGTACTCCGGCCTTGCGCAGCACGTCCTTCATGCGGTTCTTGTCGCGGAAGTTGCGCGCCGCCTCGCCGCGCATGCCGTCGACGTCGAGCGCGTCGCGCGCGTCGGCGATCGGCACCTGCAGCATCTCGAGGTAGCCCTCGAGCCGGTCGAGCCGGCCCCAGCGCTCGCGCAGCGCGCGGGCGCCTTCGGCCAGCTGCTCGGCGTTGCCGCAGTCGCCGATGCGCTGGAAGCCGGCGACGCGTCCCGTCAGTTCCGGCGGCAGCCGATCCTCGGGCTCGTGCGACAGCACGCCCACCTTCGTGTCGGGCAGGTCGGTGAAGCACCGCACGCAGTGGCGCATGTTCTCGCCGAAATGAGGGGCGACCAGGGCAACGTGGATCACGGACAGAACCTCCGCCGGCAGGCTAGCCGCATGCAGATGCGGATGCACTGTCGTCCGCAGCTGGCGGACGGCTCGCCGTGCATTCGGCGCCTTCGCCGCGCGCCGCGGTCCGGCCGATCCTGCCGGTCCTGCTCGGTGAGCGACCCGAACCCGGGCACGCGTGGCATCGGTTGCGGCGGCGCCGCGTCGGTGCCATGGCCGGGCACGGTGCGTCGCAGCCGTCGCGGACTCGTTCGCGGCGGAGCGCGCTGGCTGACGGAAAGACGATTTAGTAGCCTGCTTGCCCGATTCGGGCGCCGTGCCGCGAGCCATCGACGAATGACCCTAGTCCGCCACTACGATGCCGCGACCGCCCCGCGCGGTCTGATCCGCCACCTGCTGCCGATCGTCGGCTACCCCGGTCGCATCTGGGCCAACCGCTACATGGTGCAGAACTTCCTGCGCCGCGACCTGATGGGGCGCTTCCACGGCTCGTTCCTCGGCGCCTACTGGCTGCTCGTGCAGCCGCTGTTCCAGTTCATCGTCTACTTCTTCGTGTTCGGGATGCTGTTCGGGAACTGGAAGACCGGTCAGCTGCCGGACGCGCACCTGGCGGTGTTCCTGTTCTCCGGCATCATCGCGTTCCACGCGCTGGTCGAGACGACGTCGCAGACCTGCACGATCGTGGTCGACAACGGCAACCTCGTGAAGAAGGTCGCCTTCCCGTCGGAAGTGCTGCTGGTGCACGTCTCGCTGGTCTCGGTCGTGATCTACTCGGTCGGCGCGGCGGTGCTCGTGGTGACCGGGCTCCTGGCCGGCGTGCTCCGGCCGGGCTGGCTGATGCTGGCCCTGCCGCTGGTGTTGGTCGTGCAGGTCGTCATCACGCTCGGCATCGGACTCCTGCTGGCGAGCATCAACGTCTTCGTGCGCGACATGTCGCAGCTGTGGCGCATCCTGACGATGGCCTGGATGTTCCTGTCGCCGGTGTTCTGGGAGCCCGCGCTGATGGAGGCCAAGTTCCACGGCCTGCCGTCGAAGCTGCTGTTCGCCCTCAATCCGGCGTTCCCGCTGATCCAGGCGCACCGTGCGGCGCTCGGCGTCACCGGCACGATGGAGGCGTCGGTCAACGGCATCGCCGCGACGCGCGACGTCGTGGTCGGCGACTTCTGGTCCAACCTCGGCATCTCGGCGGTCTGGGCGGTCGTGTTCCTGATCGTCGGCTACACGGTGTTCATGAGCCGGAAGCACAAGTTCGCCGACCTGATCTGAGTCGTTCGCGCGGCGCACGACCTCGGCTCCGGCGCCCCGCGGCCGCCGCGACGCGACGGCTGGGCGCCACCGCACCGCAGCCGCGCCCTACTGCTTGCCGGTCACCGGCTCGACGATCCAGCGGTGCTCCTGCAGGAACAGGCCGAGGTCCTTGGTGCGGTTCTGCACCACGAGGTTCTCCCTTGCCGGTCGCTCCTGGAAGCGGTGGATGCCGTTCTCGTCGAACAGCCAGATCGGCACCGTGAACTCGCCGGACAGCAGGCACAGCTTGTCCAGCACCAGCGTGACGTGGCCTTCCTCGAAGTCGAACGTGATGCCGGCGAAGTGCGTCGCATGGGCGAAGCACAGCGTGCCGTCCTTGCGCATCGCGCCGACCGCCAACGACAGCCTCTCGCGGCGTTGGCTGTTCTTGACGTGCACACGCACGGCGACGTGGTCGCCGGGCGAGAACGCGTTGCGCGGCTTGCCGGTGACGGCGTCGAGCAGCTCGGCTGCGACGATGTGCGGCTGCGTGGTGTCGGTCGACGGCGCGGCCGGAACCTCCTCGAACGGCATCGGATCGCCACCGCCGGCGACCTTGTTCTCGTAGGTCGCGTACTCGTTCGTCACGGTGACCGAGTCGGCCAGCATCTCCATGCGTCCGTGGCGCATCCAGATCGTGCGTTCGCACAGCTGCCGCACGTCGTAGAGCGAGTGCGAGCAGAAGAACATCGACTTGCCCTGCTTCTTGTAGGCCCAGATCTTGTCGACGCACTTGCGGCGGAAGTTCATGTCACCGACCGCGAGGATCTCGTCGATGATCATCAGGTCCGGTTCGGTGGCGATCGCGACGCTGAAGCCGAGTCGCGCCGCCATGCCGGACGAGTAGGTGCGCACCGGCGCGTTGATGAAGTCGCCGAGCTCGCTGAACTCGACGATCTCCTGGAACTTCTTCTGCGCCTCCTTGCGCGAGAAGCCCATCATCGCCGCGTTCATGTAGATGTTCTCGCGGCCGGTGAACTCGGGATGGAAGCCGGCGCCCAGCTCGAGCAGGCTGGTGACGCGTCCGTGCACCGAGTAGCTGCCGGCGCTGGGGAACGTGGTGCCGCTCAGCACCTTCAGCAGCGTCGACTTGCCGGCGCCGTTGACGCCGATCAGCCCCATGCACTCGCCCGGGTTCACCTCGAAGCTGACGTCCTCGAGCGCGTGCACGGTCCGGTGCAGCGGCCGGGTGACCCAGGGCAGCATCTCCCACAGCCGGTGGTACGGGTTGCCGTAGATCCGGTAGGTCTTGCTCAGGTTGCGGGCTTCGATGACGGGTTGCATGGCTGACGGCGGGCGGTGGCTGGGACTTCACCTCAGCAGACCGCGCTGGTGCAGGAAATCGATCACCTTCTGCAGGTTCGCGGCGGCACTGTCGGCGACCGTGTCGAGCACGAGGTCGGCATCGTCGGGCCGCTCGTACGGCGCGTCCAGGCCGGTGACGCCCTGGATCTCGCCGCGGCGTGCGGCGGCGAACAGGCCGTGCTCGTCGCGCGCCTCGCAGACCTCGAGCGGGGCGTTGCACCACACCTGGAAGAAGTGCGGGCTGCCGACGATCTCGCGGGCGCGTCGGCGTTCGAACGCGAGCGGTGACACCAGCGCGACGATCGAGCTGATGCCGAAGTCGAGGTTCATGCGCGCCAGCTCCGCGGCGCGGCGCTGGTTCTCCCACCGGTCGGCGCCGCCGAAGCCGAGGTCGCGGTTCAGGCCCAGGCGCAGCAGTTCGCCGTCGAGCGCCAGCGCGTGGTAGTCGTGGTCGAACAGCCACTGCTCGAGGCCGTGGGCCAGCGACGACTTGCCGGCGCGCGGCAGTCCGGTGATCCACAGCACGAACGGCTCCTGGCCGAGCCGCTGCCGGCGCGCCGCGGGCGTGATCCGGCCGCGGGTCGCGCGGCGCACGTTGCTGCCGGCGTCGGCGCTGGCGCCGCGTCGGTGCGCGGCTTCGTCGACGGTCTTGCGTTCGACGATCATGCCGGCGCCGACGGTCGCGTTGCCGATGCGGTCGATCAGGATGAACGCGCCGGTTTGGCGGTTCTTGCCGTAGGCATCGGCCGCGAGCGGGCGCGCGCACTCGAGGCGGACGCGGCCGATCTCGTTCATCGCCAGCGCCGGCGCGGACTGGCGATGCAGCGTGCCGACGTCGACGCGGTAGCGCAGATCGGTCACCTTGGCCGCGGTCTGCACGGTCGTGTGCTTCAGCAGGTAGTTGGCGCCCGCGCGCAGCGGTGCATCGGCGAACCAGACCACCATCGCCTCGATCGTGTTCGTCAGCGGCGGGGCGTTGTTGGGCGCGACCACCATGTCGCCGCGGCTGACGTCGATCGCGTCCTGCAGCGTCAACGTGACGGCCATGCCGGCGAACGCCTCCGGCACGTCGCCGTCGGGCGTGCCGATCGAGGCGACGCGGCTCTGCGTGCCGGCCGGCAGCACGGCGATCCGGTCGCCGACGCGCACGACGCCCGAGGCGACCGTGCCGGCGTAGCCGCGGAAGTCCGCGTCCGGGCGTACGACCAGCTGCACCGGGAAGCGCAGGTCGACGAGGTTGCGGTCGCCGGCGACGTGCACGGTCTCGAGGTGGTCGAGCAGCGGTGAGCCCTGGAACCACGGCATGCTGGCGCCGCGATGCACGACGTTCTCGCCCTTCGTCGCCGACATCGGGATGAAGTGGATGTCGCGCACCTGCAGTCGGGCCGCGAACTGGCTGTAGGCGGCGCGGATCGCCTCGAAGCGGTCCTCGCTCCAGCCGACCAGGTCCATCTTGTTGATCGCGACGACGAAGTGCTGGATGCCCAGCAGCGAGCACAGGAACGAATGCCGGTGCGTCTGCTCCAGCACGCCGTGGCGCGCGTCGATCAGGATCACGGCGAGGTCGCAGTTCGAGGCGCCGGTCGCCATGTTGCGCGTGTACTGCACGTGCCCCGGCGTGTCGGCGACGACGAACTTGCGTCGATCGGTCGCGAAGTAGCGGTAGGCGACGTCGATCGTGATGCCCTGTTCGCGTTCCGCCTGCAGCCCGTCGACCAGCAGCGCGAGGTCGACGTCGTCACCGGTCGTGCCGAAGCGCTCCGACGCCTGCCTGGTCGCCGCGAGCACGTCGTCGGACACCGCCTGCGAGTCGTGCAGCAGCCGGCCGATCAGCGTCGACTTGCCGTCGTCGACGCTGCCGCAGGTCAGCAGCCGCAGCATCTCGCGCTGGCCGTAGCGCTGCAGGTAGGCGTCGATGCCCAGTTCGTCGAGCTGGCGGTGGCCGGACATCAGAAGTAGCCCTCGCGCTTCTTGTCCTCCATCGAACCGAGCTCGTCGTTGTCGATGACGCGGCCCTGCCGCTCCGAATCGCGGCTGCGCAGCATCTCCTCGACGATCTTCGGCACCGTGTCGGCGGTCGACTCGACCGCACCGGTCAGCGGGTAGCAGCCCAGCGTGCGGAAACGGACCATGCGCCGCTGCGGCTGTTCGCCCGGCAGCAGTGGCAGCCGATCGTCGTCGACCATGATCCAGGCGCCGTTGCGCCGGACGACCGGGCGCTCCTTGGCGAAGTAGAGCGGCACGACCGGCAGCTGCTCCCGGTGGATGTAGAGCCAGACGTCGAGTTCGGTCCAGTTGCTGAGCGGGAACACGCGGATCGACTCGCCCTTCGCGACCCGACAGTTGAACAGGTTCCACAGCTCGGGCCGCTGGTGCTTCGGGTCCCACTGGTGGAAGCGGTCGCGGAAGCTGAACACGCGCTCCTTGGCGCGGCTCTTCTCTTCGTCGCGCCGGGCGCCGCCGAACGCCGCGTCGTACTGCCCGCGATCGAGCGCCTGCTTCAGCGCCTCGGTCTTCATCACGTGCGTGTAGCGCTGGGTGCCGTGATCGAACGGGTTGATGCCGTCGCGCACGCCGTCGGGGTTGGTCCACGCCTCGAAGTCGAGGTCGAGTTCGCGCACGATCCGGTCGCGGAACGCGATCATCTCGCGGAACTTCCAGGTCGTGTCGATGTGCAGGACCTTGAACGGGATGCGCGCCGGCGCGAACGCCTTCTGGGCCAGCCGCAGCATCACGCCGGAGTCCTTGCCGATCGAGTAGAGCATCACCGGGCGCGCGAACTCGGCCTGCACCTCGCGCATCACGTGGATGCTCTCCTGCTCCAGCTGCTGCAGGTGGCTGAGCGCGTAGTTGCTCATGCGCGCAGCAGGCCCCGCGCCGCGATCAGGTCGTGCACGGCGGTCACGCACTCGGCGAGCGCCTGCGAGCCGGTGCGAAGGTGCAGGTCGGGGTGCTCGGGCGGTTCGTACGGGGCGCTGATGCCCGTGAACTCGGCGATCTCGCCGGCGCGCGCCCGCCGGTAGAGGCCCTTCGGGTCACGGCCTTCGCAGACCTCGAGCGGTGCGTCGACGAACACCTCGACGAAGTCGGTGCCGACGATCTCGCGCACCCGCTGGCGGTCCATGCCGTAGGGCGAGATGAACGCGGTCAGCACCAGCACGCCGGCGTCGACCAGCAGCGCCGCGACCTCGCCGACGCGGCGGATGTTCTCGCTGCGGTCGGCCGGCGTGAAGCCGAGGTCCTTGCACAGGCCGTGGCGAATGCTGTCGCCGTCCAGCACATAGGTGAGCCGTCCGCCGGCGGTCAGCCGTTGTTCGACGGCGTGCGCGATCGTCGACTTGCCGGAGCCCGACAGCCCCGTGAACCAGATCACGGCTCCGCGCTGGCCGAGCAGTCGCTCGCGGTCACGGCGCAGAACGGCGCCGGCGTGGCGCGTCAGGTTGCGGGGGTTGCTGGTCATGCCCGGGCGCGTGGGCGGCGGGGAAGTAGGGTCCAGGCGCCACGGGAGGCTGTCAATCGTCTTCCGGGGCCCGCCGGGAGCAGCGACGTCGCGCGGCGCCAGGAACGCCCGATGCGATCGACCAGAACCGATGACTCGAGTCGTGAGCCAGAAGATCCTGCCACCGCTGAGCGGTTCGAAGCATTGGCGATCGGCCGCGGCCGAGGCTGGCGAGGCAGGAGTCGGCAGCGTTGACGTTCATCCCACCTCGGTGTCCCAACCCGGCCGCCTGACGAGCAACGTGCCGATCGGCACCAAGAACGGCATGCGTGCCCATCCAGGTCATCCGTTCTCGACCGATCGGCTGGCAAGTCGTCGGGCGCCCGGCGCGGCCGGCGGCGGTGCGCCGGGTCGACCGGTCAGTTCGACGAGCGCTTGGGCAGGAACGGCACGATGGTGCCGACGAACGCATCCAGCGAGCGCGTCTGCAGCCACAGCCGGCCGCGGCCGGCGAACCGGCACACCAGTCCCTCGCCGGACAGGAACATCGACTTGAGGCCGCCGACCTTCTGCACGCTGTACTCGAGGCTCGGTTCGAACGCGACGACGTGGCCCGTGTCGACGACGTAGCCCTCGGGCGGCACGTCCATCTCGACCAGCGCGCCGTAGCAGGTGAACAGCAGCGAGCCGGCACCGGCCGCGCGCAGCAGGAACAGCCCTTCCTTGGCGAAGAACGACTTCATGCCGCCCCACTTCGTCTGCAGGTCGATGGCGGGGTCGCTGGCGAGGTAGGAACCCGAGGTCAGCAGCAGCTCCGCACCGCCCAGCTCGCGCACGTGGATGTCGCCCATCAAGGACGGCGCGAACGTCACCTCGCCGGCGCCGCGCTCGGCGGTGAACGTGTTCTGGAAGAACGACTCGGACGTCAGCACCTTGCGCGCGAGTGCGCCGAGGAAGCCGCCCTGCATCTTGGTCTCGATCGCGACGCTGGTGCTCATCGACACCATCGCGCCGGACTCGGCCTTGACCGATTCGCCGGCGGCCAGCTGTACGCGCGCCCAGGTGAACGCCGGACCGTGTTCGAGCGTGATCTTCATCGCGGCATCGTCGGCGACCGGGGTGCGCCGGGGAAGGGCCGGCGTCACTCGACGTGGATCACCGCGACGTGCAGACCCAGCTCGCGCGTGTCGCCGCCCATGCCGCGCTCCTTGGGCACGAAGGCACCGCAGACGAGACTGCACTCGATCACCCGGTCGGCCGGCGATTCGGCCGGCAGCTGCCAACGCAGTTCGTTCGGCCGGTCGCGCGGCACGTCCTGGCGGCCGACGCAGATGCCGTCGACCCACAGTTCCGCCCAGGTGTCGAGCGGCTGCGGCACCAGCGTCAGCGCGACCGTGCGCCACGGCTTCGCCGCGGCGACGTAGAACCAGCACTTGGCCATCGTCCAGCGCAGGCCCTCGTGACCGTGCGCGCCGGGCTCCGGATGGTGCCAGCCCGGGCCGAGGCTGCCGGCGTCGTCACCGCCGACCGCGATGCGCGCGCGCGGCTTCGCGCAGTAGCGGTCGACGATCGCGTGCAGGTCGCCGACGCCGGACGGCTCCTGCATGCCGGGCACGATCAGATCGGTGAACGTCGCGTCGGGCACCGCGCGCAGCCGCTGGGTGCGGAAGCGGCGCCAGCGCAGACCGAGCGCGTGGCGGCGGCACCAGCGATGGGCCGACTGCACCGCCTCGAGCACGCGCCGCGGCATCGGCCCGCCGCCCTTGGTGACGTGCTCGGCCAGCGCCTCGAGCCGGCCGCGGTCGTAGTCGCGGATGCCGCGCCAGACGCGGCGCAGCTGGTGGCGTTCGTAGTTCTTGAACACGGCCTGCAGCCGGTTCCGTTCGACCATCGCGCGGCGCCGGCCCTCGCGTTCGGCGACGACCTCCTCGGCCTCGGGCGCCGACGTCTTGCCGGCCGCGGCCATGTCGCCGTGCCAGTCGTGCACCGCGACCGCGCTGGGCACGTAGTAGACCTCGTGGCCGGCGATCCGCGCGCGCCAGCACCAGTCGACGTCCTCGACGTACATGAAGAACGTCGGGTCGAAGCCGCCGAGCTGGCGCAGCAGCGGGCCGCGCAGCAGCAGCGCGCCGCCGCAGACCGCGAACACCCGTTCGGGCTCGGTGGCGGGATCGAGATCGGGACGACCGATGTCGCGGTCGGCGGCGAAGCCGCTCTCGCACATGACGATGCCGGTGCTGTTCAGGATCGTCGGGCACCGCCGCATCAGCATCTTGGCGCCGAACGCCGCGCCCCCGGGCAGCGACTCGGCCGCGGCGACGAGTTCGGAGACCCAGTTGCGGCGCGCGATCGCGTCGTGGTTGAGCAGCGCCACGTAGTCGGCGGTCGAGCGGTCGAACAGCAGATTGTGGCCGGCCGCGAAGCCGAGATTCTCGTCCGACTCCAGCACCTCGATGCCGGGGAACGTGCGCCGCACGAAGTCGGCGGTGCCGTCGCCCGACGCGTTGTCGAGCACGGTGATCTTCAGATTCGGCCAGTCCTGTTCGAGCAGCGACTGCAGGCACGGTGAGATGTAGTCCTTGCTCTTGTAGGCGAGCACCATCGCCTCGACGGTCGGTGCGGCGGCGGCGTCGCGCACCTGCGGCATCGCGGTGATCGCCGCGGCCCGTGCGCGCAGCGACGTGGCGGTCGGCGTCGTGGCGGCTTCGACCATCACACCCGGCACCGACGCCGCCGTGCGTCGCAGCAACCCGTCGCCGGGACCGCCGTCGACCAGGTAGATCGGCGCCGTCACCGCGCCTCGGGCGCGTTCGTAGGGCAGCTCGGCCAGCGGCAGCAGCCGGTGTGCACGTTCCCACGCCGCCGGCGCCTGGTACGGCTCGGGGCAGAACAGCACCACGTCGTCACGGCCGGCGAGTTCGGCGAGCAGCGACTGCGTCGCGCGCACCACCTCACGGTCGGCGGGCAGCGGACAGACGACCAGGGCCAGTGGTGGCATCGGCGGGATTCTGCCGGAGCCAGCGCTCGCACGCGAGCGCGACGTTGCGCGCCGCCGAGGCGTCGTGTTGGATCCGGCGATGCGGATCGGCATCGACGTATCCATGACCGCGGACAGCAAGACCGGGCTGCCGTCGTACACGCGGTCGCTGGTGGAGGCGATGGCGCGCGTCGACCACGAGAACCGGTACACGTTGTATCCGATCACCTGGCACTCGCTGCCGCCGAACCACCGCGACGCCGTGATGCCCCGCGCGCGCAACTTCCGCCGCGCCGGCGGCTGGCGGCCGCGCCGTTGGCTGGAACACGAATGGCATCACGGCGACCGCAGGCGCCTGCTCGGGCCGCCACCCGACGTCTACTTCAGCCCGTTCCACAACGCGCCGGACCGATGGCTGCCGCGGCTCGTGTGCGTCTGGCACGACGTGTCGTTCCGCGTCCACCCGGAGTTCTCGACCGAGGCGAACCGAGTCTACTGCGAGGACCAGTTCGACCGGTCGCTGCGGCTCGCGCACCGATTCGTCACCGTGTCGCACTTCAGCAAGGCCGAACTCGTGCGCGCGATGGGGGTGTCGGCCGATCGCATCGACGTCGTGCACGAGGCGGCGGATCCGATCTGCCGCCGGCTGCCGCAGGCGCAGCTGCCCGCGCGCTTCCAGGCCCAGATCGGCGGTGCGCCGTTCGTGCTGTACGTCGGTTCGGTCGAACCGCGCAAGAACCTGGCGACCCTGGTCGACGCGTTCGCCGACTTCCAGGCGCGCACGAAGCACCCGGCTCGACTGGCGATCGCCGGCGGCTCGGGCTGGAAGAACTCGGCCGTGTTCGAGGCCGTCGATCGCCACGGTCTGCGTGACAAGGTGCACTTCCTCGGCTTCGTCACCGACGACGAACTGGTGGCGCTCTACAACACCTGCGCGCTGTTCTGCTATCCGACGCTCTACGAGGGCTTCGGCTTGCCGGTGATCGAGGCGATGAGCTGCGGCGCACCGGTGATCACCAGCCGCGTCGCATCGTTGCCCGAGGTCGGGGGCGAGGCGGTCTGCTACGTCGACACGCCGCTCGATCCGAAGGAGCTGTCGCGGGCACTGCAGCGCGTGCTCGAAGACCGGGCGCTGCAGCAGCGGTTGCGCGACGACGGCATGGCGCGCGCGGCGACGTTCAGCTGGGATCGTGCCGCGCGCGAGACCCTGGCGATCCTGCAGCGCGTCGTCGCCGACGAGGAGCTCGACCCGACCGACGTGCGCATGGGCGAAGACGAGCGCGGCATCGACGAGGGCTTCTACGGCGTCGAGCGGCCGCCCGAGGGGAGCTTCCGCTGGATGCAGCGGCGCGGCACCCTGCAGCTGCGGGCTCGGCCCCAGCACGCCGTGCTGCGCGTCACCGCCGCGTCGCCGCTGCCGGAGGACGAGGTCACGCTGGTGGTGCGCGTCGGCGGTGCGGTGATCGGCACGGGACTGCTTGGCCACGCGCCGCGCACGTTCACGTTCGAACTGCCGGCGCGGCTGCCGCGCACCGGTCTGGTGACGGTGGAACTGACGGTCAACCATGTGCTGCCGCCGGCGATGAAGGGGGAGGATCGGCGCGAACTGGGCGCACGCATCTTCGCTGCCGGCTTCCGGAACTGATGACTTGGGTGCAGCTCCCGGGTTTTGCTGCCACCGTTGCGCCGATCGCGCCACCATGCCCTGCTCTCTCGGCCAAGGAGCTGCACGCAAGTCATCAGTTCCCATCGGTTCCATGACAGGGCCTCCCGGCGTCGATAGGATCCCACCCGCCCACGCTCCGCCCGCTGCCCCGCATGGACATCCTGTTCGACGCCCGCATGCTGAACCGCCCGCTGTCGGGCCTCGAGCGCGTGCAGCTGAACGTGCTGCGGGAACTCTCGAACCTGCCGCAGGTCAAGAGGTTGCGTGTGGTCGTCGTCAAGCACACGAACCCTGCCAAGCCGCTGCCCGAGAGGGTCGAGCGCTGCGAGGTCTGGACCACCGAGGACATCGTCAAGGTGCTGACGGACCCGGCGCAGCGGCCGGATGTCTACCACATGACGTGGTTTCCGGATCAGACGCCGCGCGACCTGTTCCTGCCCTTGCTGGCGCCGGCATCGGTCGTCGAGGTGCACGACGCGATCCTCAATCGTCACCCGGAGTACTTCCCCGACCAGGAACACTGGCGCTGGTACAACGGGTTCATCAAGCGGCTGATCCGCAACAGCGATCGGCTGCTGGTCCACAGCACGTCGGTGATCGGCGAGATCGAACGTGATCTCGATGGCGATCCGAGCATCGCCGACGTGGCGCCGCTCGCCGTCGACCCGGACTTCCACACGCCGCTCGCCGCCGACGAGGTTCGCCGCCGCTGCAAGCGCATCGGCTTCGAGGGCGATTTCTTCCTCGCCGTCGGCAAGGACTATCCGCACAAGGACCACGCGACGCTGCTGCGCGCGCTGGCGCGACTGCCGGCGTCGGTGCGCCTGTGCATCGCCGGCACCAAGATCTGGAAGAACGCCGGAGAGACCAGCGACGAGATCATCGCGAGGCTCGGCCTCGGCAATCGCGTGCAGTGGGTGCAGGGTCTCGACGACCAGGACATCAAGGCGCTGATCCAGGGCTGCAGGGCGATGGCGTATCCGTCGCTCGAGGAGGGTTTCGGCATCCCGCCGATCGAGGCGATGGCGCTGCGGACGCCGGTGGTCGCGGCGGCGGCGATGTCGATCCCCGAGGTCTGCGGCGATGGTGCCTTCCTGCACCGACCCGGCGACGACCGCCAACTCGAACAGATGCTGCGCAAGTGTCTGGCCGGAGGACCCGAGATCGAGGCGCTGATCGCGCGAGGAGCAGCCAAGGAGAAGACGTACAGCTGGCGGCGCACGGCCGAGCTCACGTTCGCCTGCTACGAGCGTGCGATCGCCACCGCCAAGGCCGGCACCAGTCCGCGCAAGCGTCTGGATCCCGCCGTCTACGAGAGTCTGGCGAGCGCGGCGCGCTACAAGTTCAACGACCTCGAGCGCGAACTCGCTGCCTGGCAGCAGCGCTGCCTCGGTGCCGAGGCCCAGCTGCACACCGCGCGGGTCCAGGCCAACACATTGGCGGCGCAGTTGCGCGAAGCCGGCCACGAACCGGCCGTCGTGCCGCCGCCGGCGCCGCCGCCACCCGAATCCCCGCCGAAGCAACCGCAGCCGGACCGTGCCCGTCCGCGCTGGTCGCTGAAGCGCCGCCTGCAGAAGATCCGCGACGGTCTCCAGCGCCGCGGCAAGCCTTGACCGTGGAGTCACCCCTCGGCCGGACATGAGCAACAAGGCCAGCAGCAAGGACGACGAAGGCGACACCGGCCCAGGGGTCGCCGCCCGCCTGCAGCGTGAACTCGCGGACCGCGAGCGGCAGCTGCGCGACCTGACCGAGCAGTCGCTGGGCTTCCTCGAAGAACTGGCGGAGGCGCGGCGCCTCAACGGCGACCGCGAGCGGTTGGCCGAGCGCATCGGCGAGCTCGAACGCCTGCTCGGCGACGCGCGTTCGCGCCTGCAGCACGCGGGTGGCTGCGCGCCGTCGAAGTCGAAGCGTGGCAAGAAGGGCCAGCGCAAGCCGCCGCTCGAGGTGGTGTTCTGGGGCGAGGGCTCGCTGTCGGCCGCGCTCGCGAGCCGCTCGGCGTGCGCCGACGTGCCGGTGTTCTGGGTCGGGCCGCCGACCGCGGTGCCGGCGGATCTGGCGGTCGACGCGATCTCGACGTTGGTGCATCGCGATGCGCAGACGCCGGCGCAGTGCTGGAACCTCGGCATGGCCGGCACCACCGCGGACGTCGTGTTGTTCGTCGGCCCCGGCGCCAGCCTCGAGACGGCGCCGGTGCTGCCGGCGGCGATCGCGCCGAACGCCGTGTTGCTGTGTCCGCGCGTCGAACGGGACGGCACGGCTTCGATCGGCTGCGTCGAACGCGATTCGCTGCTGCATCTGGTGCCGCGCGCGGTGCCGGTGCCGGCGCCGGCGACGCCGTTCCCGGTGCCGTGGGCGGCGCCGGACGCCTTCGTGTTGCGGCGCGCGGCGTTCGAGCGCACGGGCGCCTTCGACGAGGGTCTGCAGGGCACGGCCAGCCTGATCGACTACGTGCTGCGGGCGCGCCGAGGCAACTTCGACGTGCTCGGCGTGCCGTCACCGGCCGTGGTGGCGTCGGCGACCGCGGACATCGACGCGGCACATCCGCGCGAACGCCTGTTCGTGCTGGCGATGCATCGGCCCGACCAGGTGGGCCGCGCGATCGCCGATCTGCCGGAGCTGTGGGAACTCGGCACGGCCGAGCTGGCGACGTTCCTGACGGCGTTGCTCGCACGGCTGCCGGTGGCCGATCTCTCGGTGCAGCGCGCGATCCTCGATCAGATCACTGCGGGCGTGGTCCAGAACGCGCTGCCGTCGGCGCAGGTCTGCTCCCTGGTGCAGTCGAGCCGGGTCGCGCTGCTGCGCAGCTGTATCGACGCCGACCTGGTCGGCAGCGAGGAACTCGAGGGGGCGCTGCTGCGAGCGGAGTCCCAGGTGGTGGCGCCGGCGCCGGCGGCGTTCGCGGCGCTCGCGAACGACATCGCGATGTGCCGCAACGCGGCGCGGGCGACGTCGCACGCGCTCGCGGCGACCCGGAGCGAGCGCACCGCGATCGACACCGAGCGCCACGCCCAGTCGGCGCGCGCCGAGCGCGCCGAGGGGGCGCGCGCAACGACGGCCCAGCAGCTCGAGCAGGTGCAGGTCTGGCTGCGCGAAGCCCAGGCCGAGGTGAGGCAGCTGCAGGCGGCTCGCCTGGACGTCGAGCAGAGGCTGGTCGCGGCCGACGAGTCCGGTCGGCGCGCCGCGGCGGACCTGCAGCGATCGCACGCCGATTGCCAGCAGCTGCAGCAGAACCTGCAGGCAGCCGAACAGGAACGGCAGCGGGCCCTGCAGGAGGCGGAACTCGTGCGTGCACAGCTGGCGCAGCAGCTGCAGGAAGCACGACAGCAGAATCAGCAGCTCGAGCGACAGTTGCAGCAGGTCCAGCAGCAGGCGGGACACCTGGAGCAGCAGGTCGCGACGCTGGCCGCGCAGCACGACGAAGCGCGCCTGCTCGGCCGGCAGGCGAACGAGCGGCTGGCGGCGCAGCTGGAGAGCCACCGCGAACTGGAGCGCGAGTTCCTGGCCGTGGACCAGAGCCTGCGCAGCATGCACGAGCACACCGCCGAACTGGCCCGCATCGTGGGTCTCGCCGATGCCGGCGATCGCGACGGTCTCGAACGGCGGCTGAAGTCCCTGCTGGCGGAGGTCGAGAAGTTCGCGGCCACGCTGCGCAGCGCCGGCGCCCCCGACGAGCGTGCGCTGCTGACGAACCTCGACGGCATGGCGAAGCGGCTGGCGAACACCGAGCGCACGTTGCGCGAACGCGAGCAGTGGGTCGCCGCGTTGCTGCAGGAGGTGACGACCCGGCGGCTGTTCCCGCGCGGGCTGCAGGACCACGAGCGCGCGTTCCTCGATCGTCTCGGGACGTCGTCGTGAAGGTCCTGCTCGCGCTGCACCAGTACCTGCCGCGCCACATCACCGGCACCGAACAGTACGTGCGGGCCCTGGCGCGCGGCCTGCGCGGCGGCGGCGTCGACGCTCGCGTGCTCGCCTACGAGCCGCTGGTGCAGTTCGACAGCCCCGACCGCCTGTATCTCGAGCGCGACGAACTGGTCGAGGACGTGCCGGTGCGTCGCATCGGCGTGCACCATCGGCTGTCGCCCAACCCGGAGCTGCGCGACTACGAGAACCCGCTCGCCGGTCAGCTGCTCGCGCGCCATCTGGACGAGGTCGACTTCGACTTGGTGCACCTGTTCCACCCGCGCAACATCGGCACCGGTGCGATCGAGGAGCCGCTGCGGCGCGACCTGCCGCTGGTCGTGCACCTGATGGACTTCTGGTGGATCTGCCCGAACTACCTGCTGTGGCGGCGCGACGGCAGCCTCTGCGACGGGCCGCCGCAGGGTGGCGCCGGCTGCATCGCCTGCGTCGACGATCGGCTGGGCAGCGCGGTCGCCGAGCGCCGCATCGAGGCGGCCGTGCGCAAGATCGGCCCGCTGCCGACCCCCGCCGGCAACCAGGGCGCGTCGGCGGTGCGCCAGGCGCACGCGCTGCTCGGCCGCAAGGAACACCTGATGGCGAAGCTCGCCCGGGCCGACCGCGTCGTCGCGCCGTCGAAGTTCCTCGCCGGCATGTACCGCCAGCACGGTCTGCCGGCCGAGAAGGTCGTGCACCTGCCGTATGGCCTCGATCCCGGTCGGTTCGCCGACATGCCGCCGAAGAAGGCAACGCCTGGCCGGCCGCAGCTCGACGTCGGCTACGTCGGTTCGATCTCGCGCCACAAGGGCGTGCACGTGCTGCTCGACGCGATGCGCCGGCTCGACACGCCGGACGTGCGGCTGCACGTCCACGGCAGCCGCGACTCGCAGCCGGGCTGGTCCGAGGCGCTGGTCGACGGCATCGACGATCCGCGCGTGACCTTCCACGGCGCGTTCGCGCCGGCCGAACTGGGTCGCGTGCTGGCGGGCCTCGACGTGCTGGTGGTGCCGTCGCTGTGGTACGAGAACACGCCGTTCTCGGTGCTGGAGGCGCTGCACGCCGGCGTGCCGGTGGTCGCTTCCGACCTCGGCGGGATCCGCGAGATCGTCGTGCCCGGCCAGAGCGGCATGCTGTTCCCGGCCGGCGATGCGGCGGCGCTCGCGACGGTGTTGCAGCGCATCGCCGCCGATCCGGCGCGCGAGCTGGCGCTGCAGCCGACGCGGCCGCCCGGCATCGACGAGAACGTCGCGCGTCTGCGTGCGCTGTACGAGGACCTGGTCGCCGCCCGCGCATGAACGCGAGCCTCGTGATGCCGACCTGGAACGCGGGCCCCCTGCTCGAGCAGGTGCTGGCGGCCGTCGACGCCCAGCCGGGGGCCGACCGGCTCGAACGCCTCGCGATCGACAGCGGCTCGACCGACGGCACGCCGGACGTCCTGCGGCGCCACGGCTTCCAGGTGCACACGATCCCGCAGCGCGAGTTCAACCACGGCGCGACGCGCGATCTCGGCATCGAAGCGAGTCGCGGCGACGTCGTCGTGTTGCTGACGCAGGACGCGACGCCCGCCGACACGAACTGGCTGCCCGCGCTGCTGGCGGCCTACGACGATCCGGCGGTCGATGCCGCGTGGTGCCGCCAGATCCCGCGTCCGAACTGCAATCCGCTGCTGCGGCGGCGCATCGAGGAGTGGATGGGGGATCGTCGCACGCTGGCGTTGCAGCGGCTGCCCGAAGGCACCTCGTTCGACGCGCTCGAACCGATGGCGCGCCTGCGCCTGTCGGCGTTCGACAACGTCGCCAGCAGCGTGCGGCGCACGACCTGGGCGAAGTACCGGTTCGGCTGGCGGCGCTTCGGCGAGGACGTGACGTTCGGCAAGCGCGTGATCGAGAACGGCGGCTGCATCGCCTTCGTGCCCGAGTCGGCGGTCGTGCACAGCCACGTGACGACGCCGCAGCAGGAGGGCAAGCGGGTCTACTGTGACCACCAGAACCTGTTCGCGCTGTTCGGTCTCCGCGTGATCCCCGACCTCGCGCACTGCCGGCGCGCGGTCCGCGACGGCGGCGCCCACTTCCTGCGCCAGGTCGCCGAGGAGCCCGACCTCACCCCCGCCGCACGCGCCGAGCTCGAGCGCTGGGCGGTCGGCTACGCGAAGTGGACGGCGTGGGGCCAGTACCTGGGCGCCAACAGCGAACGGCTGCAGCGGCGATGGTACGGCTGGTTGCTGCGCCTCGTCGACGTCTGGATGCATCGGCCCTGAGCGACCTCGCCCGGCGACGCTCCGCGAGGATTCGGTGAAGAACGGGCCAAGCGTGTGGATGCCGGCCCCACGCGTGCCCTCGCATGCGAGCATCGGCCTCCGACCATGCGCGCGACCGTCCCGATCACCTTCTCCGCCCTGGTGTGCACCCTCGTGTCGTCCGGCTGCAGCGGCAGCAACGACGGCGGCGCCAGCACGCTGCTGCCGACGCCCGGCGTGGAGATCACCCAGGCGAACGCGCAGGACCTCGCGCTGCGGACGCTCCGGTCCGCGTTCGGGTTCGTCGACGCGGCCGAGGTCGGCTCGAACCTCGCGTTCGCGGCGCCGCCGCTGCCGTCGCAGGTGGCATTGGCGACGGTGGCGGCAGCGCTGGCCAGCGGCTCGCCGGCCAGCGCGGTGCTGCTGCCGGCGTCGGTGTCGAGCACGGCCGAGGGGCCCGAAGGCGGCCAGGTGCTGCGGGCCTGGGAGGATCAGGATGGCGACGGACGCCTCTCGCCCGGCGATTCGATCCTCAGCGTGCTCACCGCCTACGGGGACCGCGGCAGGTCGTTCAGCGGCATCGTCATGCTCGACGTGTTCGCCGTGACCGGCGTGCCGCCGTTGGTCGGCGTCACGAGCGGACGACTGTCGTTGGTGAATCTGACCGTGACCTCGGACGCGGGCACGGCGGCGTTCGCCGGATCGATGCAGTTCCGCCGCGAGACGCGGCTGACCGTCGAGCTGTTCGAGATGGTGTTGGACGCCGATCTCGAGGTCGACGAGGCCACGCTGCAGGCCGGCACCAGGATCGCCTTCAACCGTTATCCGCAGACCGAGACGTTCGCGATGTTCGCCGATGGTTCGCTGCTGGTCGACGGATCGCCGGGCGCCGTCGTGTTCGCGACCAGCGTGCCGTTCTCCGGCCTCAGCTTCCTGCCGGACCCCTACGCCGGCGAGCTGGTGTTGAGCGGCGGCCAACGGCGCACGATCACGGCGCGCGTGATGAGTCTGACGACGCTGCGCATCCAGGCGGATCTGGACGGCGACGGCAAGGTCGACGAGACCGCGATGTCGACCTGGCCGCTCTGATCCCCGCCGCCGCCGGGGAGATTCTCCCGTTCGCGAACGACGTGACGTGGCGATCGCGGCCGGCGCCCGCGGCGACGACTGCCGCCGGCGCCTGCGCACCTACGAGGCGGCGTTGGCGGCCATCGCGACGGACGCCGCGGCGCCGGCGACGCGAGCCACCACGCTGGTCGCGGCGAACGACGACTGACCGGCAGTCACCGCGGCGCGCGCAGCACCGCGGCGATCTGCTCGGCGACCCAGCGGTTGCCGGCGCGGGTCATGTGGCCGGCGAACCAGCGGTCGTGCACGCCGGCGTCCTCGGCCTGCGCGGCCCGGTAGCGCTCGACCAGGTCGAGCGTTTCGATGCCCCGGGCCGCCGCGTGTCGCAGGACCTCGGTCGCGTCCGGGACCGGCGTGTCGCCCTGCAGCACCAGCAGCAGGCGCACGCCGCGCGCGCGGCAGACGGCGTCGATGCGTTCGACCAGCTTGATGCCGATCTCCTTGCCGCGGCCCTGCAGGCCCGGCGCGAACACCTGCTTCTCGTTGGCGAACCACCAGTTGCTCACCGTGTTGGCCAGCACCGCGTCGAGCAGCGCGCTGTAGCCGAGCAGGTCCTTCCACCGCTTCGACGGGTCGACGACCTCCTCGCCCGGCGCCGGTGGCTCGTGCAGCACCAGTTCGTCGCCGCGCGGCTCGAACCAGGGCACCGGCGTGTAGCGCTTCGCGAACTCACAGCGCGTCAGGTCGTCGGCGATGAAGCTGACGACCAGCGTCGAGGTCGGGAAGCGCGCGAGCATCGCCTCGGCGCGCAGCACCGCCTGCGCCAGGCTGTAGCCGAACACGCCGCCGTTCTTGACCGGTTGCCCCAGCACCTGTTCGAGCTGTGCCGGCCACGACGCGTCGTCGTCGACCTGGTCGCCGAACGTGAACGAGTCGCCGACCGCGGCGACGAACCGGTCGCCCGCCGGCGGCGGGCCGTCGCCGTTGCGCCGCATGCCGTCGGCGTCGATCGACACCGCGGTGCGCCAGCGGTTGTCGCGGCTGGCGAAACCGGCGCGCGGCACGTAGCCGAGCAGCGGGTGGCGTTCCGCCGGGTAGTTGCGGCGCATCAGGTCGAGCCGCGTGTCACGCCAGCTGCCGAAGTAGAGCGGGTCGCGCGCGAGCCGCGTGACGACCTCGCCGACCAGCAGCAGCGCCAGCAGCGGCAGCAGGGCGAACACGAGCCGCCGTCGGAGGCTCGGGCGGCGGGCGGGCGGGGCTGTGCGCTTGGTCTCGGTCACGGGGCGATGTGCGGCGCGGCATTCGAAGCTACGATCGCCGCGCTGTCACACACAACTACCGGAACCCGATCGCGGCTCCGGCAACCCAGGTCGCCCATGTTGTCCCTGCTGCTGTCCGCTGTCGTCGCCTCGGCGGCGATCCCCGCCTCGGTTCCGCACGATCCCGAGCGGCGGCTCGCGGCCGCCACCGAGCGCATCCGCCGCAATCCCGGTGACGCGTCCGCCTGGGTCGAACGCGCGCGGCTGCTGCTCGCGAACGGGGCGGCTCGAGCCGCAGCGAGCGACCTCGCGGCCGCGCTGCGGCTCGACCCGGGCTGTGTCCCCGCACTGGTCGGCACCGCGTTCGCCGAACACCAGCTCGGCAACGACGTCGCCGCGCTGGTGGCGATCCGCAAGGCCAGCGAGCGCGGGGCGGCGGGGGCAGAGCTCGATCGTCTGCGCGCGCGCACGCTGTGCGAACTGCACCGGCCCGCGGAGGCCGTGCCGTTCTTCGAGCGCGCGCTCGCAGCGACGCCGCAGACGCGGCCCGAACACTACCTCGAACTGGCGGCGGCGCTGGCCGCCGACCAGGCGGCGGACGCGCCGGCCCGCGCGCGCGCGGTCCTGCAGCGCGGCCTCGCGGCGCTGGGCCCGGTGGTCGCGCTGATCGACGCCGTCGTCGACATCGACCTGCGCGCCGGCGAACCCGACCGCGCGCTCGCCTGCCTCGAGCAGCTGCGTCCGTTCCTGGCCCGCACCGGTCCGCTGCACGCGCGGCGTGCCACCGTGCTGAGCGCCGCCGGTCGGCTCGACGAGGCCGAGCACGAACGGCGGCTCGCGGCGCGGGTCGCCGAGCACGAACTCGTCGGCGTGCCGGCGCCGCGGCCGTCGGCGACCGTCGCGGCCGCATCGGCCCCGACGCTGGCGCCTGACGCGGTGGTCGCCGCCGGCGCGGTCTGGCGCTATCGCGACACGGCGGCCGCTCCCGCGGCCGGCTGGCAGGCGCCGGGCTACGACGACTCGGCCTGGGCCAGCGGACCCGCGCAGCTCGGCTACGGCGACGGCGACGAGGCGACGGTCATCGCCAGCGGACCGGCGAACGGCCACTACCCGACCAGCTGGTTCCGCCACCAGTTCACCGTGGCCAGCCCCGGCGCCCTGATCTCGGCGCAGGTGAACCTGCTCGTCGACGACGGCGCGATCGTCTACGTCAACGGCACGGAGATCGCGCGGTGGAACCTGCCGACCGGCCCGATCACCGCGGGCACCTGGGCGCTGACCGCGACCGCCGGTGCCGACGAGAACCTGTGGCACGCGTTCCCGTTCGCGCCGTCGCTGCTGACGGCCGGCAGCAACGTCGTCGCCGTCGAGGTGCACCAGGTGTCGGCGACCAGTTCGGACGTCAGCATGGACCTGGAGCTGGTCGTCGACGACGGCTCCGCCGCGATCGTGCGCGGCCCGTATCTGCAGAACGGCACGCCGAGCAGCGCCGTCGTGCGGTGGCGCACCAACGTGCCGACCGCGACGCAGCTGTGGACCGGAGCTGCACCGACGACGCTGCAGTCGAGCTGGTTCGACCCGACCCTGCGCACCGAGCACACCGCGACCGTGACGGGGCTGTCGGCCGAGACGCTGTACCACTATCAGGTCGGCGACGCCGCGGGGCCGCTGCCGGGGCAGGCCGGCACGACGACGTTCCGCACGCTGCCGGCAGCCGGCGCGGTGCGGCCGCTGCGCGCGTGGGTGCTCGGCGACGCGGGCACCGGCACGCCGTCGCAGCTGGCCGTGCGCGATCGATTCGCGACGTTCGCGGCCGCTCGGCCGGCTGACGCGATCCTGATGCTCGGCGACAACGCCTACGACTCGGGCACCGACGCCGAGTACCAGACCGGCATGTTCGACGTCTACCGGGACTTCCTGGCCACCACGTTCTGCTGGTCGACGCTGGGCAATCACGATGCGCTCAGCGCCACCACGTCGACCCAGACCGGCGTCTACTACGACGTCTTCGACCTGCCGCAGGCCGGCGAGGGTGGCGGCCTGCCGAGCGGCACCGAGGCCTACTACTCGTTCGACCGTGGCCACGTGCACTTCGTCTGCCTCGATTCGATGGACAGCGACCGCACGGCGACCGGCGCGATGATGACCTGGCTCGTGACCGACCTGGCCGCGACCAGCGGCCGCTGGATCGTCGCGTATTTCCACCACCCGCCGTACTCGTTCGGATCGCACGACTCCGACGACGTGCAGGACAGCGGCGGGCGCATGCAGGACATGCGCCAGGTCGCGCTGCCGATCCTCGAGGCCGGTGGCGTCGATCTGGTGCTCTGCGGCCACAGCCACAGCTACGAGCGCTCGTTCCTGCTCGACGGCCACTACGGCTCCAGCAGCACGCTGCAGCCGGGCATGGTGCTGGACCAGGGCGACGGCGCGGATCTCGGCGACGGCCACTACGCCAAGCCGACCGCCGGCGCGGCCCCGCACGAGGGGGCGGTCTACGTGGTCGCCGGCAGCGCCGGCAAGATCTCCGGCGGGCCGCTGAACCACCCCGCGATGCGCGTGAGCCTGAACGCGCTCGGCTCGCTGGTGCTCGACTTCGACGGCGATCGGCTCGATGCGTCGTTCGTCGGCCTGACCGGCGTCGAGGACAACTTCACGCTGGTGAAGGGGGAGGCGCGCACCCTGGTGCGCGACCAGCCGCGGGTCTCCGTCGCCGCCGCCGGGCGGCAGGACTTCCACCTCGCGGCCGGGCCCGCGCAGGCGAATCGCTACTACGTGCTGGCCGGTTCGTTCGGCACCGACCCGGGCTTCACGTTGTGGGGGCTGTACATCCCGCTGAATCCCGATGGCTGGATGGACCTGACGCTGCAGGGCGCGAACTCGTCGGTCTATCCCAACAGCGTCGGCCAGCTCGATGCGAACGGCGACGCCAACGCGGCCTTCGTGCTGCCGCCGATGACGGACCCGGTGCTGGTCGGCGTCGTCGTGCACCACGCCTACGTCGTCTTCACCACGCTGGCCGACGGCGGCCTGCAGATGGCGAGCAACACGGTGAAGCTGACCTTCGAGCCGTGATCGCGCGGCGCGGGCCCGGCCGCGCTGGGCTTCCGCCGCGAGGTCGCTATGCTGCTCGCCAGTGTCCTACCGCGTCGAGCTCCCGGTCTTCTCCGGCCCGATGGACCTGCTGCTGCACCTCGTGCGCCAGCAGGAGGTCGACATCCACGAGATCTCGATCGCGCGGATCCTGCAGGACTACCTGCAGCACCTCGGCATCCTGCAGCAGCTCGACCTGGCGGACATCGGCGACTTCGTCGTGATGGCGAGTTCGCTGATGGAGATCAAGTCGCGCGAGCTGCTGCCGAACGAGACCGTCGAGCTCGAGCAGGAGCTCGACCCGCGCGACGACCTGATCCGGCGTCTGCTCGAGTACAAGCGCTACCGCGACCTCGCCCGGCAGCTGGAGACACGCGCCGACGTGCGTTCGCGGCAGGCGCCGCTGGTGCTGCAGACGCCGGCGCACATCGCCGACCAGGACGACGAGGACCTGCTCGACCTCGGCAACGTCGGCGTCTGGGACCTGACGTCGGCGTTCGCCAAGCTGCTGGAGGAGATCGGCCAGCAGGGCACGATGACGATCGAGGTCGAGAAGCGCGACGTCGGCTACTACACGGCCCGGCTGCTCGAGCGCTTCCGCGAACGGCGTGAGCTGAGCTTCGCCGACGTGTTCGACCGCGCCGAGGGGCGCTACGGCCTGATCGGCACGCTGATCGCGTTGCTGGAGATGATGAAGCAGGGCTACCTGCGTGCGAACCAGGACCAGTGCTTCGGCGACATCCAGCTGGCGTTCCGCGGCGGCGACGACGTCACCGCCGACCAGATCCTCGCCGGCATCACGGCCGAAGAGGAGCAGCAGCGGCAGCGGGAGGCCGCCGCCGCGCTGGCGCTCGCCGAGGACGGCGACGAGCCGGCCGCCGACGCTACTGCAGGCTGATCGCGTACGGCGCGGTGAACACGAGGATGTCCGCGCCGCCGGGCGGGAAGCTGCTCAGCGCGGCACCCTGGGCCAGGAAGCTCAGCTGCGGCAGGTTGGGCGGCAGGCTCAGCGTGACCGATGGCGACGTGGTCGTCGCGACGCCGACGGGCACGATCTGCAGCGCGCAGTCGAAGCCGAACTCGGGCAGCGGCACGAACGTGGGCTGGAACCCGATCGCCAGCACCCGGAACGGCACCGTGGCGCCGCAGCCCTCGAACGCGGTCACCGTGATCTCGAGTTCGCAGTTGGTCTGATCGAGGTCGGTCAGCAGGAACGACGGGAACGCGGCGACCGCGCAGAACCCGGTGGAGGCCGCGTTGCAGCTCTGGCCGACCGGCTGGTTGGTGACGCTGGTGAACAGGCATTGGGCCGGCGTGGCGCTGGCGAGCGCGAGACCGAGGCCCAGTCCGAGTGACGTCTTCATCGAGCACCTCCGGGGTGGGGATCCGTCATCGTAGCGGCCGGGTGCTCGCGCGTGTCGGCTTCGGGAAAGGCTCCCCGACGGCGGGCTTGGTCCGCGGCCGACGTTGGCGGCTGCAGGTCGTTCGCAACGCGCGCGATCTCGCGCCGACCGAGCGCCTGCAGGCGATGCCGCCCGGCGGCATGTGCCGGTTCGTCGTCCACCTCACGACGGCCAAGGAGGTCGACGCCGAGCCGTTGGCCTGGATCCGCCGCGCCGACGACGTCGCCGGGTAGCGCCGTTCGCATCGGCAGGACCGACACTGCGTGCAGCGATCGGGGCGTCGCGCGGCGGCCTCGTGCCGCGCTGCGGGTTTTGACTGGATACCCTTGTCGGTCTGCCGAGAATCGCGCCGCGCGAGTGCGTCGCCCGATGCCCATCTCGTCGCGCGACAACCTCATGCAAGCCAGCACGCGATCGACGCTCGCGGGGATCTTCTTCCTCGGACTGTCCATCATCCTGTTCGAGATCGCGTTGACGCGGGTCTTCGCGATCATGATGTGGCACCACTTCACCTACATGGTGATCTCGATCGGCCTGCTCGGCTTCGGTGCCTCGGGCAGCCTGCTGACCGCGACGCGCTGGGTCGAGAAGACCACGGCGCCGGCGAAGGCGCTGACGCTGGTCAGCACCGCCTACGGCGTCAGCGTGATGCTGGCGTTCTGCTTCGCGACGCTGGTGCGCATCGACAGCCTCGCCATCTGGCAGCAGAAGGAGAACTTCGTCGCGCTGTTCTTCGTCTACCTGATCATCGGCGTGCCGTTCCTGCTCGGCGGCATGGGCATCGGCATGGCGCTGACGCGCTACGTGCGCGACGTCAACCGTCTCTACTTCGGCGACCTGGTCGGTTCCGCGCTCGGCGCCGGGCTCAGCGTGCTGCTGATGAAGCACTTCGGCAGCTCGGCGGCCGTGATGGCCGCCGGCGGCTTCGGCCTGCTGGCGGCGTTCAGTTTCAGCTGCGGCGCGCCGCGGCGCTACCTGCTGCTGAGCCTGCCGGCGCTGCTGCTCGGCGCCGTCGTCGTGATCGCGTTCGCCGGCGGCGGCTTCGGCATCCCCGCGGCGAACTGGCGCGTGCCGTTCGCGCCCGGCAAGGAGGCGCAGTACCTGGAGCGCTTCATCGAGCAGAAGACCGCCGAGGGCGTGCCCGGGCTGCGCATCGACCGCATCTACAGCGCCACCGCGGAGGTGCAGGTCGGGCCCGAACTGCCGTCGACGCCGGGCATCGGCGGCGACAAGGGGCTGCTGGACGACCGCACGATCCTGGTGCGCTCGGTCGGCCAGGACGGCACCGCGCCGACGTGGCTGTTCCGCGATGCCGCCGACCTGGCGCAGTTCCCGTTCCTCGACGACATGCAGCCGGCGACCGCCTACGTCGCGCATCGGGCGGCCGGTCGCGCGGACCACGACGTCATGGTGATCGGCGTCGGCGGCGGCGTCGACGTGATGATGGCGCTGGTCAACGGGGCGAAGCACGTCACCGCGGTCGAGCTGAACACCGCGATGATCGAGATGGTCACGCAGCGCTACGCCGACTACCTCGGCGGCCTGTTCCTGCCGCAGAGCCCGCACAGCGAGCGCATCTCGCTGGTCAACAGCGAGGGCCGCGCCTGGCTGCGTTCGCACGAAGGCACCTACGACGTGATCCAGATGAGCGGTGTCGACTCGTACACGGCGCTGAGCACGGGCGCCTACACGCTGTCGGAGAGCTACCTCTACACGACCGGCGCGGTGCAGGACTTCTACGCGCACCTGAACGCCGACGGCATCGTCAACTGGTCGCGCTTCATCGAGGGTGCGCCGCTGAAGCCGCGCGAGACGCTGCGGCTCGCCAACATCGCCTGCACGGCGCTGCGCGAACTGGACGTCGCCGACGCCGCGTCGCACGTCGCGGTGTTCCAGGGCATCGCCTGGGCGTCGACGATGGTGAAGAAGGGGCCGTTCACCGCGGTCGAGGTGCAGGCGCTGCGCGACTTCGCCGCGCGCGAGGGTTTCGTCGGCCTGGTCTACGATCCGTTGCGACCGGCGGGCGAGGTGCCGGTGGTCGAGGCGACGCACTTCGCGAAGCTGCGCAACCTGTTCCTCGACACGATGGCGCGCGTCGGCGGCTTCCCGCCCGAGCCGGAGCGGCAGAACGAGGTCGTGTTCGGCCTGCAGCAGGCGGCGCAGCGGAGCGCCACCGGCGCGACCCTCGACGCGGCGTCGCTGCCGGCGCCGCTGCGCGGCGAGGGCCTGGCCGAACGCTCGCTCGAGGTGCTGCGCGACGCGAACGTGCGCGGCGCGATCGACCGCGAGGCCGCCTACGTCGGCGGCGCGATCCGCGACTTCGCGACCGTGCTGCGCGGCAGCGCCGACGAGCGCGCGCGCTTCGTCGCCGACTACGACTACGACATCTCGCCGGCGACGGACGACAAGCCGTTCTTCTTCAACTACTACCGCTGGTCGAGCCTGCTGGGCGGCAAGCCGGTGGCGCACGACCCGGGCGCGTTCACCTACCAGACCGACTTCCCGGTCGGCCACATGATCCTGCTGGCGTCGCTGGCGCAGATCCTGCTGCTGGCTGGATTGCTGATCTTCCTGCCGCTGCGCCGACTCGCGCACGAGGGCCTGCGCACGCCCGGTGCCTGGCGCTACTTCGCCTACTTCGGCGCGCTCGGCCTCGGCTTCATGCTGCTGGAGATCGCGCTGATGCAGAAGCTCGTGATCTTCCTCGGCCACCCGACCTACGCGCTGTCGATCGTGCTGGTCAGTCTGCTGGCCAGCGCCGGCACCGGCTCGCTGCTCGCCGGACGCATCGCCGAGGTGCGCCGCCACCACGTGCGCTGGATCCTGCTCGGCATCGTCGCGGTCGTGCTGCTGAACGTGCTCGCGGTCAACGAGCTGCTGCCGCGCCTGCTCGGTCAGTCGCTGGCGGTGCGCATGGGCATCGTCGTGCTGCTGCTGGTGCCGACCGGGCTCGTGCTCGGCATGCCGTTCCCGTCCGGCATGCGCATCGTCGAGGCGCAGTGTCCGCAGCTGCTGCCGTGGGGCTGGGCCGTGAACGCGTTCTTCTCGGTGTTCGGCTCGATCTTCTGCATCGTGCTCAGCATGCGCATCGGCTTCACCAACGTGCTGCTGGTGGCGGGCGCGGTCTACGTCGTCGGCATGCTGGGCATGCGGGTCGCCGGGGCCGCGGTGCCGGGGGCGGTCGCGTCCCGAGCCGAGCCGTAGATGCTGCCCCGCGGCCACCGAGACGCCGAGTTCCTGGGCCGCGCGTTCGGCTGGCTGCTGCTGGGCTACGTCGCGTTCCTGCTCGCGGTCGCCGCCGTCCAGCCCGACCGCTGGCTGCTGCGCGACTTCGCCGCGCTGCCGCCCTGGCCCGTGCTGCTCGGCGCCCTGCTGTTCGCCGTCGTCGCCGTGGCGACGCGGCGCTGGCGCGCGCGCGGCCTCGCGCACGCGCTGCTGGCCCTGGCGATGCTGCCGGCGTGGCTGACGGTGTGCATCCAGCCGCTCGGCGACAGCGAGCTCTGGCGGGTGTGGTCCGCGCGCGACCAGGTCGGGCTGTCGGAGATGGGCGCCAACCTCGTGTTCCGCCTCACGCATCGCTGGTTCGGGCCCGCAGCGATCGACTTCGTCACGCCGGTGTTCGGTGTCGGTTTCGCGCTGGCGTTCCTCCACCTCGGCGAGTGCACGCTGGTGGCGGCGCGACCGCGCCGCGCCGCCGAACTGCGGCTCTGGCTGGCGGCGGCGCTGCTGCTGTCCGGCTGGCAGCTGTTCTGGTTCCGCAGCAACGTCGAGAACAGCTTCCTGAGCCTGCCGTTCTGCCTGCTGGCGCTGCGCCACTTCGCGGCCCACGCCGACGGCGGTGGCGACGCGGCGCTGCGGCGCGCCGCCGCGTGGCTCGGCGCGGCGACCTTCGTCCACGGCTACCACCTCGCGATGTGGCCGGCGCTGCTGCTCACGGCGGCGTGTCGGTACCCGCCGTGGCGTTCGCCGCGGCAGTGTCTGCGGGGGGCGGTGTCGGCGCTCGTCGTCGCCGCCGCGGTCGTCGCGGCGCTCGCCGCCGCCTGCCACGTCGCCGGCTGCGCCATCGTCGAGGGCCACATCACCGGCGGCACCGACGATCGTTGGCTCGTGCCGCTCGACCCCAAGGCCGCCGCGGCGCACTACGACTTCGGTCTGCTGTGGCCCGAGCACGGCGCCGCGCTGGGCAACCTCGTGCTGCTCGCCTGCCCCGCCGCGGCGCCGCTCCTGCTGCTGCTGCTCGGCCCGTGGCGGCGCGGCCGACGCGATCGCGCCGCGCTGGGGGCCGCGCTGCGGCAGAGGCCCGACGCGGCGATCACCGCGCTCGGCGGCATCGGTTTCGCTTCGCTCTACTACTTCGACCTCGGTTTCCCGGCCGACTACGACCTGATGGTGTCCATCTGCACGCCGACGGCCGTCGGCTTGCTGCTGCTGCTGACCAGCCTGCCGCGCGCGACCCGCCGGCGCGGCGCGATCCTGTTCGGTCTGGCGGCGCTGCCGGCCGGGGCGATCTTGGGGTCGCTGCTGCTGCCGCTGGCGCCGCCGCATCCGCTCGGCGCCGCGGCGCGCGGCACGGCCGACGGCGCCCTGTCGGCCAACGGCAGCACGACGGCCCTGCGCCTGCGGCCGGGCGAGAGCCTGATCTTCGTGCTGCAGCCGCCCGTCGGTGCTGCGTTGCCGGTGCAGGCGACCGTCTACGGCTACCGGGGCGTTCCCGCGGTCGCGCCGGCGGGCGGCAACGGCGACCGCGGCTTCGCCTTCCCCGACCCGTCCTCACCGCGTTGGGATCCGCAGCGATTGGTGATCATCTCCGATGGCTCGCCGGCGAGCCTCGTGCCCGGGCCGGTGCTGAGGCTCGACGGCCGACTGGCGCTGCCGCCGTTCTCGCCGCCGCCGGGGTTCGGCACCACGACGGTGCAGGCCGAACTCAAGGACGCCAGCGGCCGCCGCTTCGTCAGCAACGCAGTCGTCGTCGAGCCGCCGCGGCGCTGACTGCGGCCCGCGGGGCCGCACGGCGCTGATCGGGTGGGTCGGGCGGCCGGTCGGCGACCCGCAGCCCGTGAGGGTGGGCGCGTGCGGCCGCCGTGACTATCATGCGCCGGCCCCTCGGTCCGTCGTCTCCATGCGCCGCCTCGTCGCCGTCACCGCCGTCCGCCGTGCCGTTCTGGCCGCCTGCCTGACGCCGGTGCTGGTCGCGCAGTCGGCCGAGCCGCCCCCGGCGATCCGCTACGACCGCGACATCCGGCCGATCCTGGCCGACCGCTGCTTCAAGTGCCACGGACCGGACCCGGCGGCGCGCAAGGCGGAGCTGCGGCTCGACGAACGCCTCGATGCGCTGCGCGATCGTGACGGCAGCCGGGCGATCGTGCCGGGCGTGGCCGACGCCAGCGAGCTGCTGGCGCGCGTCACGACGACGGACGAAGACGACGTGATGCCGCCGCCCGACAGCGGCAAGAAGGCGATCACGCCGGCCGAGGCCGGACTGCTGCGCGCGTGGATCGAGCAGGGGGCGCCGTACGAACCGCACTGGTCGTTCGTGCCGCCGACGCGACCGCCGCTGCCGGCCGTGCGCGACGGCGGCTGGTGCCGCACCGAGATCGACCGCTTCGTGCTGGCGGAACTCGAGCGCCACGGCATCGCACCGGGGCCGGAGGCCGACCGCGGCACGCTCGCGCGCCGCGCGTTCCTGCTGCTGACCGGCCTGCCCCCGACGCCCGAGGAGAGCGACGCGTTCGCCGCCGATGCGGCGCCCGACGCCTACGAGCGGCTGGTGCACCGCCTGCTCTACGACGAGCCGTGGCGCTCGCGCTTCGCCGAACACATCACCTCGCCGTGGCTGGACGCGGCGCGCTACGCGGACACCTGTGGCATCCACACCGACGCCGGCCGCCAGATCTGGCCGTGGCGCGACTGGGTGCTGCGCGCGTTCCGCGACGGCATGCCGTTCGACCGCTTCCTGACCGAACAGCTCGCCGGCGACCTGCTGCCGGACGCGACGCAGGACCAGCGGGTCGCGACCGGCTTCCTGCGCAACCACGTCACCACCGACGAGGGCGGCGCGATCGACGCCGAGTACCTGGTCGAGTACGCGGTGGATCGGACCGCGACGACCGGTGCGGTGTTCCTCGGGCTGACGCTCGGCTGCGCGCGCTGCCACGAACACAAGTACGACCCGATCTCGCACGACGAGTTCTACCGGCTGTTCGCGTTCTTCGACGCCAACGACGAGCCGGGGCTCTACTCGCAGGAGAAGGATCCGCAGCGCGCGTTCGAGCCGGCGATGGCGGTGCCGAGCGAGGCGCAGGTGGCCGCGCGCGCCGCCCTCGTCGAGGCGGTCGCGGCGACGCGCGCGCGGCTCGACGCGATCGAGCCGGCCGAGGCCGCGGCGCTGGCGGCGTTCGTGATCGATCCCGGTTGCGGCGTGCGGTGGGCGGACGGCGAGGTCGTCGAGGCGCACGCGGCCGCGGCCGATGGTGCGGTGCTGACGCTCCAGCCCGACGGCTCGGTGCTGGCGTCGGGCCCGAATCCGGCGCACGACGTGCACGTCGTGACGCTGCGCACCGACGCCACGGACCTGCGGCTGCTGTGTCTCGAGGCGCGGACCGATGCGAGCCTGCCGCAGGGCAAGGTCGGGCGGGCGACGAACGGCAACGCGGTGCTCGGCGCGGTCACCGTCGAGGCGGTGTCGGTGATCGACCCGAGCCGCCGCGTCGCGGTGCCGCTCGGCTGGGCGTGGGCCGACCACGAGCAGCACGACGGCGACTTCGCCGCGACCAACGTGCTGTCGATCGACGACGGCGAGGCCGGCTGGGCGGTCGGCGCCCACCAGCAGCCGCCGGGGCCGCGCACCTGCCTGCTGCTGGCCGACGCGCCGTTCGGCTGGGCGGGCGGCACCGACGTCGTCGTGACGCTGCACTACGACACGGTGCACGCGCAGCACGTGTTCGGCCGCGTGCGGCTCGGCGTCGGCTCGATCAGCGCGGCCGGTCTCGCCCGCCTGCCGGAGGCCGTCTCGGCGTTCCACACCGCGGGCCCGTTCTCGCCGGAGCCCGACGGCGACCTCTACGCGGCCGGGTTCGGTCCCGAACACGTGGCCACGTTCGACGCGCAGCAGGTGTTCGGCGACCTCGGCTGGCGTCTCGCCGAGGACGTCGTCGAGGGCGCCGTCGGCACCCTGCCGAATGGCCGCAACGTCAGCTACGTCGCGTGGCAGGTGTTCGCGCCGACCGCGCGCCGCCGCGTGCTGTCGCTCGGCAGCGACGACGGCTTCGTGCTGTATCACGATGGGCGGGAGATCGCGCGCCGCGAGGTCGAGCGCGGTGCCACACCGGACCAGGACCAGGTCGAGCTGTCGCTGCACGCGGGCCGGAACCTGCTGGTGCAGAAGGTCGTCAACACCGGCGGCGACGCCGGCTTCAGCCTGCGCCGCGGCGCGCGCACCGACGGCTGCGGCGACGAGCTGACCGGCGACCTCGCGATCGCGCTGCTGCCGCCGCGCGCGCAGCATGCCGGGCTCTGCGACCGTCTGACCATGGCGTGGCGGCGCGCGTTCTCGCCCGAGTTCGCCGTGCGGCTCGCCCGGCTGGAGGCCCACGAACGGGACCTGGCCGCGCTCGACGCGGCGATCCCGCAGACGATGGTGATGCGCGAACTGGCGAGGCCGCGGCCGACGTTCGTGCTGCAGCGCGGCGTCTACGACCAGCCCGATCGCACGCGCCCGGTGGCGCGCGGCGTGCCGGCGGCGCTCGGCGCGCTGCCGCCCGGCGCGCCGGCGGATCGGCGCGGGCTGGCGATGTGGCTGTGTGCGCCCGCCAACCCGCTGGTCGCACGCGTGCAGGCGAACCGCCTGTGGGAGCTGCTGTTCGGCACCGGCATCGTGCGCACCAGCGAGGACTTCGGCATGCAGGGCGAGTGGCCGAGCCACCCCGCGCTGCTCGACTGGCTCGCGGTCGAGTTCCGCGACGGCGGCTGGGACCTGCGCGCGCTGCTCGAACGCATCGCGACCAGCGCCGTGTTCCGCCAGTCGTCCCGCGCGCGGCCGGACGTGCGCGAGCGCGACCCCGACAACCGCTGGCTGGCGTGGTTCCCGCGCCGGCGCCTGTCGGCCGAGATGATCCGCGACCAGGCGCTCGCCGTCTCGGGACTGCTGGTCGAACGCCTCGGCGGCCCGTCGGTGAAGCCGTACCAGCCGGACGGGCTCTGGCGCGAGGTGGCGATGCCGGCGTCCAACACGCGCCGGTTCGAGCGCGGCACGGGCGACGACCTGTGGCGCCGCAGCCTCTACACCTACTGGAAACGCGCGTGCCCGCCGCCGAGCCTCAGCGCGTTCGACGCGCCGACGCGCGAGTCGTGCACGATCCGCCGCGGCACGACCAACACGCCGCTGCAGGCGCTGGTGCTGTGGAACGACCCGCAGTTCGTCGAGGCCGCGCGCGCGCTCGCCGAGCGCACGCTGCGCGAGGGCGGTGACGCGGACGACGCCGTCCGGTTGACGGCGATGTTCCGGCGCTGCACGGGTGCGCGGCCGGACGACGCCGCGTTGCGGGCGCTGACCCGGACGCTGCAGGACCTGCGCAAACGCTACCTGGCCGCGCCCGCCGACGCGGTGGCGCTGCTGTCGGTCGGCGAGCGGCAGGCCGATCCGGCCTGGCCCGCGACCGAACTGGCGCCATGGGCGCTGGTCGCCAGCGCGGTGCTGCAGCTCGACGCCACGATCTCCATCGACTGAGCCCGGCCGACATGCATCCCTGCACCCAGCACGCCCTCGACCTCACGCGCCGTCAGTTCTTCGCCCGCGGCGCCGGCTCGCTCGGGGCAGTGCTCGGCAAGGGCGCGCTGGCGTCGCTGCTCGGCGGCGTGCAGGGGCAGGCACCGGGACCGCACTTCGCGCCGAAGGCGAAGCGGGTGATCTACCTGCACATGGAAGGGGCGCCGAGCCAGCTCGACCTGTTCGACCACAAGCCGGGCCTGCAGGCTCGCTTCGACGAGGACCTGCCGGAGTCGGTGCGCCAGGGCCAGCGTCTGACCGGCATGACCAGCAACCAGAAGCGCTTCCCGATCGCGCCGAGCAAGTTCGCGTTCTCGCACTACCCCAACCGGCACGACGGCATCTGGGTCAGCGAGCTGATGCCGCACCTCGGCCGCCTGGCCCACGAGCTGTGCTTCGTGCACTCGATGCACACCGAGGCCATCAACCACGAGCCGGCGCTGACGTTCTTCCAGACCGGCAGCCAGCAGCCGGGGCGGCCCAGTTTCGGCGCCTGGGCCAGCTATGGCCTCGGCAGCGGCAACCGGAACCTGCCGACGTTCGTCGTGCTGATCACGCAGGGCTTCGGCAACATGCAGGCGCTGTCGGCGCGCTTCTGGGGCAGCGGCTTCCTGCCCAGCGAGCACCAGGGCTGCAAGCTGCGCGCGGCCGGCGATCCGGTGCTCTACCTGCAGGACCCGCCCGGCGTCACGCGCGCCGATCGCCGCCGGCTGCTCGACCTGTCGGCGGAGCTGAACGCCGCCGAGGCGCGCGCCGCGCTCGATCCCGAGATCGCCGCGCGCGTGGCGCAGCAGGAGATGGCGTTCCGCATGCAGATGGCGGTGCCGGACCTGGTCGACATCGCCGGCGAGGATCCGGCGACGCTGGCGCTCTACGGCGACGACGTCGGCAAGCCGGGCACGTTCGCCAGTTCGTGCCTGCTGGCGCGGCGGCTCGCCGAACGCGACGTGCGCTTCATCCAGCTCTACATGCGCGGCTGGGACCAGCACAACAACCTGCCGGGCGAACTGACGCGCCAGTGCCAGGCCGTCGATCAGCCGATCGCCGGCCTGCTGCAGGACCTGCGCCGCCGGGGTCTGCTCGACGACACGCTGGTGCTGTGGGCCGGCGAGTTCGGCCGCACGGTCTACAGCCAGGGCAGGCTGACGCACGACAACTACGGCCGCGACCACCATCCCCGCTGCTTCACGGTCTGGCTCGCCGGCGGCGGCATCCAGCCGGGCATCAGCTACGGCCGCACCTGCGACTACGGCTACAACATCGTCGAGAATCCGGTCTCGGTGCACGACCTGCACGCGACGATGCTGCACCTGCTCGGCTTCGACCACACGCGCCTGACCTGGTTCCACCAGGGCCGCGACTTCCGCCTGACGGACGTGGCCGGTCGGGTCGTGCGGGACCTGCTGGCGTAGCCCGACCGTCAGTCCGAGTCGCCGAGCGCCGCCGGCAGCTTCGTGATCAGCTTGCGCAGCGCCTTGCCGCGATGGCTCAGCCGGTCCTTGGTCTGCGCGTCGAGCAGGGCGAACGACTTCGTCGGGTCGCCGTCGAACTCGATCGGCACGAAGATCGGGTCGTAGCCGAACCCGCCGTCGCCCGAAGGCTCGGTCAGCAGCGTGCCCTGGCAGCTCTCCTCGACCGTGACCAGCACGCGGCCGTCGGCGCCGCACAGACACAGGCTGCAGGTGAACTTCGCCGTACGCTGCGGGCCGCGCACGTTGGTCAGCTGCGACAGCAGTCGTTCGACGCGCCCGCGGTCGTCGAGATCGGGGCCGCCGTAGCGCGCCGACAGCACGCCGGGCCGGCCGCCGAGCGCGTCGACGCACAGGCCGCTGTCGTCGGCGAGCGCCGGGGCCTTGGCCAGCGTCGCCAACAGCGAGGCCTTCTTGCGCGCGTTGCCGCGGAAGTCCGGCTGATCCTCGACCGGCTCGAACGGCTGGCCGAGTTGTTCGGGCGTGCGCACGTCGAAGCCGAGTGGCTCGAGCAGGCGCCGCAGCTCGACGAGCTTCTTCTTGTTGTTGGTGCCGACCCAGAGCCCGCGCATGGCAGCCATCAGAGTCCCAGCGTCTTCTGCTGCAGTTCGCGCACGCGGCTGCAGCCGTCCTGCGCCAACTGCAACATCGACTGCAACTGCTCGATCGAGAACGGTTGCCGTTCGGCCGCGCCCTGCACCTCGATCATCCGGCCGTCGGCGGCGCAGACGATGTTGAGGTCGACGTCGGCGGAGCTGTCCTCGTCGTAGTCGAGGTCGATCATCGCTTCGCCACCGACGAGACCGACCGACACCGCGGACACGAGGCCGCGCAGCGGCCACTTCGGCAGCTGCTTCTGCTCCTCCATCCACAGGAGCGCGTCGTAGAGCGCCACCAGCGCGCCGTTGATCGCCGTCGTGCGCGTGCCGCCGTCGGCCTGCAACACGTCGCAGTCGACCCACAGCGTCACCTCGGGCAGCGCGCCGAGATCGACCGCACAGCGCAGGGCGCGACCGATCAGGCGCTGGATCTCCTGGCTGCGGCCGTCCAGCGGCCGACCGGTGCGACCGTCGCGCGGCTTGCGCGGCTGGCCGGCGCCGGGCAGCATCGCGTACTCGGCGGTCAGCCAGCCGCCGGCGTTGCGCTTGTACATCCACGGCGGGACCTGGTCCTGCACCGAGACGGTGCACAACACCTTGGTCTTGCCGCACTCCGCGAGCACCGACCCGGGAAGGTCCGTGTAGCTGCGGGTGAAGCTCAGTGGCCGGGTCTGATCGGCGGTGCGGTTGTGCTTGCGTGCCAGCGTCGTTGCCTCCGGCGCAGCACCCTATCCGCCTTCGAGAACGGAGGCGAGCGCGCGACGAAGTTCGTGCACGCCGAACGGCTTCTGGATCCAGTGCACTTCCGGCCAGCCGCTGGTGGTCCCGGTCGCATTCTGACCGACGACGCAGATCTTCAGGTCGGGCACCCGGCTGCGGATCGTCGGCAGCAGGGCAGCATCGGCGTCCAGCCGCTGGGCATGGTCGACGATCAGCAGCTCGAAGCGATCCGGCGTCGCCTCCAGGAACGAACGCGCTGCCGCGATGTCGGCGCAGGCGAACACCGCGCGGCCGGTGGCCTTCAGTTCGCGTGCCAGCATGGCCCGGATCGCCGGGTCGGCCTCCAGCAGCAGGGCGCCGCCGTAGCGATGCGACGCCATCGCCGGCCGGCCGGGCAGCTCGTCGTCGGCGACGTGGCGCGGCGCCGACGCCGTCGACGCCGGCCAGCGCACGACCGCGCGCACCGTGCGGCCGGGCAGGTGGGAGAGCGCGACCTCGCCGCCCTGGCCGATGATCAGGTTGCAGGCGGCCTCGAGATCGAGGCAGAACGCCGGCTCGGCGTGCAGGTCGGGCACCGGCGCGCGCGCCTCGGTGACCCACTCGAGCGCCAGTTCGATCTGTACGCGCGGCTCGGGGCCGGCGAAACACCGCTCGGCGTCGATCGACAGATGGGTCGCGCCACGCTCGGCCCGCAGCAGCGCGCCGCAGAGGAACAGCAGCGCGTCGCGCACGACATCGGGCGCGACCCGCACCGCCGGCAGGCCGGGCGGCGGATCCCAGCGCAGTTCGAGGCCCAGCTGCATCTGCTGCAGATCGTCGCGCAGGCTGGCGACGATCTCGCCGATGTGGGTCGAGCCGGCGGCCGCCGGGCGCCCCTGACCGAACGCGACCACCTTGGTGTGCAGCGTGCGCAGGCGGGCGATGGCTCGCAGCAGCGACTCGGCGGCGGCGGGCAGCTGCCGTCGATCGGGGGCCGCCTGGATCAGGTCGTCGGAACTGCCTTCGACGCCGGAGACCAGGTTCGCCAGCTCTTCCGCCATCGTCGTGGCGAGGCGGCGCGCGTCGAGCGCGACCGGTGCGGCCAGCAACGGTACGGGCTGCGCCGCCGCAGCTGCCGCCCTGTGGCGCTGCCACCACCAGGCGGCGGCAGCGGTGGCGAGGGCGCCAGCAGCGAACCAGGCGAGTTCGATCACGGCGAGGCGGAGAGGGGCGGGACGAGGCGAGCTGGTCCACGCTAACGACGCCGACGACGGCTGTCGAGTGCGCGTTCGGCGGCCGCGGCGCCGGGCGGCACTGGCGCGAACGACGGCGCCGGAGGAGACTCGGCGCGAGGTGCCCCGATGCGACGACTCCTTGCGCTGCCGACGCTCCTGTCGACCCTGATGTTGCTCGCCGGCGGGCAGGACCCGGCGCCGAAACCGGGCGCGCCGGATGCGCGCGCACGCGCCGCGGCGCAACTGCGGCAGCTCGGCTGGCTCGCAGGCACCTGGGTGCTGCACGGCGACACGTCGACGACCGAGGAGCACTGGCGGCCGCTGCAGGGCACGACGATGCTGGGCACGTCGCACAGCTTCGACGCGCGGCGCACGCACTTCTTCGAGTTCCTGCGCATCACGATCGAGCGCGACCAGGTGGTCTACGTCGCGATGCCCGGCGGCGGCGCCGCGGTGACGTTCCCGCTGGCGCAGCTCGAGGCCGACGTCGTCGAGTTCGAGAACGCCGCGCACGACCACCCGCAGCGCATCCGCTACCAGAAGACCGACGCCGGCGTCACCGCCACCATCAGCCAGCTCGACGGGTCGCGCGCGCAGGCGTTCGAGTTCAAGGCCCGGTAGGCCCGGCGCCGAGCCGGAACCGGTGCACGATCTCGCCGCGGCAGGCCGCGGCGGGCACCGGCACCGGCCGGCCGTCGACCAGCAGCGCGTCGTTGGCCCGCACCAGGGTGACGGCGACGAAGCCGCCGGCGTCGTTCTGCACGCACTCGGCCACCGGCGTGCAGTCGTGGGCGATCGCCGCCGCGGGGATGCCGAGGAAGCGCGCGCGCAGCCGCCAGCCGGTGAGCCGCTGGTCGAGGCGCAGCACCAGCTCCAGCGAGGGCTCGGCGGTGTGGCCGCGCAGCAGCAGCCGGCACGGCCAGCCGATCGGGCCGCGGCCGAGGCGCCCCGCCAGTTCGAGTTCGGTGACGTCGCCGGCCTGCAGGTACCGCTGCGGTTGCAGGAACTGCGCCGAGTAGAGCCGCGGGCGTTCGGCGTCGTCGGCGACGAAGCCGTCGAGCGTGCCGAGGTCGCGCCGCGCCTCGAAGCGCAGGCAGTTGCCGCTGTGCAGGCCGTCGTCGCGGTCGACGTAGAGCAGCCCCTCGCGGCGCGAGAAGCGCACCCGCGGGCCGCCGCTCCTGACCAGCAGGTCCTTCTTCTTGCGCAGCTCGCGGCCGGTCCACGACTGCATGCGCACGGGGTCGAACGGCGGCGGCTCCGGCGCGGGCGTCGGCGGCGCCAGCGAGACGACCTCCTCGAGCGCGGCCGCGAGCCCGCGGGCGACGCCGTCCTGCACGGTGCCGGCGCGCAGGTCCGGGCGCCGTGCGAGGTCGAGCCGCGCCAGGTGGTCGCGCGCGCGCGGCGAACGTGCCGCCGCGGCGTTCGCCTGCCACAGCAGCAGCTTCAGGTCGATCCGGCAGTCGAATGCGCCGGGTCCCGGCTCGGCGAACGGGCCGCTGCCGCGCGCGGCGCGCGCGACGTCGACATTGGCGAGCGTCGCCGCCACACGATCGGGGTGCGACATCGGCTCCGAGGGCATCGCGCGATCTTCGGCGCTGGTGTCGCGGGCCGCCACAGCGGTGTCGACGGTTTCAGCAACGCGTCCGAACTGCCGATGAGACCGCACGATGAACCAGGTGCGGATCCACGGCGACCCGTTCGGCGAGGACGCGGCGGCGAGTCTGCTGCGCAGCTTCCTCCGTTTCGCGCTCGGCAACGGCATGGCGTGCTCGCTGTCGCTGTCGGCGGTGCGACCGCGGGCGGCATCCGGCGCGCAGCGCGAGGTGCCGCTGACCGACGGCGTGCGCGACCTGCGCGTCGCCACCAGCCTGCCGCCGGCCGAGGTCGATCTGTTGCTGCGTGCGGCCGGCAACGTCGTCGCCGCGACCGCGCCGGTGGTCGTGTTCGCCGACGCCGGTGCGCGCAGCGACGCCGTGCGCAGCGCCGGTCTGGAGTGGCCGCAGGCCGCGATCGTGCTGCCGGCGCGCGACAACGTCACCGCCGCCGACCTGTTCGAGCGCGTGCGCGCCGAACTGCGCTGGGCCGGCTGCGAACATCCGCCGCACGCGCTCGAGGAACGCGAACTGGCGCCGTGGCTGGCGCTGCCGCGCGCACCGGCGCACGGCGCGATCGTGCACGTCGGCAGCGGCGAGCTCGCCTGCGGCACCGACCTGGTCGTCGACGCCTGGCTGGAGCACTTCGCCCGTACCGGTCGCAGGCTGCGGCTGGTGCTGACCGATGCCGACGCGGATGTCGTCGCGGCGCTGCAGCGACGCCTGCAGTCCGCCGCCGCTGCCGACTGGGAGATCCTGCGTGCGCCGTTCGAACCCGGCCATGCGCGCGACGCGGCCGCGATCGTGCTGCCCTGGCGGCGCGAGCAGCCGTCGCGGCTGCTGGTGCAGGCGCTCGCCTGCGGTCGGGTGCTGTGCGTCAGCCGCTTCGCCGACACCGTCGGCGTCGTCGGTCGCGACGGCGTCTGCGTGCCGATCGGCGGTCGCTTCGTGCCGTCGCACACCGCGCTGCCATTCGCGCCGGATCCGCGCGCGGTCGCGGCGGCGATGCGCACGGCCGTCGGCGACAGCGCCGCGAGCGCGGCGATCGGCCGGCGTGCGCAGCGGCACGTCCTCGAGCAGCTGACCCGCGCGCGCCCGGCGGCGCCGCCGCCGCCGATCGTGCACGTGGCCGAGCCGCGGCCGACGGTCGTGCTGGAGGCGCCGTTCTTCGAGGTGTCGTCGAGCAGCGAACTGTCGATCGAGACCGCGCGCGCGCTGCTGCGGCGCGGCGCCGTCGAGCTGCGGCTGGTGCCCCGCGTGCCGTTCCACGGCGATCTCGCCACGTTCCGACGCCGCGCGCCCGAACTCGAGCCGCTGCTGTGCCGCGATCCCGGCGCCGTCGACCTGTGGCTGGCATCCGGTTGGCCGGTGCGCGCGACGCGCCCCGCCTGTCGCCGCCTCGCGCTGCGCGTCGACTGGGAGTTCGGCGCGCTGCCGTGGGACCTCGCGCCGCACGTGACGCAGGACGCCGACTTCGTGGTCGTGCACAGCCAGCACACGGCCGACGTCGTCGCCGCCGCCGGCCGCGATGCCGCGTCGATCGTGCTGGTGCCGCACGGCACCGATGCGCCGCTGCACGAACTGGCGCCGCCGGATCCGTGCATCGTGCAGTGGAAGGCTCAGCGCCCGGCCGTGCTGTTCTGCGGCGGCATGGTCTGGCGCAAAGGCTTCGACGTGTTCCTGCACGCCGTGCTCGCGGCGCGCGAGGCCGGCCAGGACTTCGTGGTCGTCGTCAAGTCGGTCGGCAGCGAACAGCACTACGGCCGGTTCCACCTCGGCGAACTCGTGCGGCGGTTCCAGCAGACGCGCGGCACGCCGCCGCTGCTGTGGATCGACGACGACCTGTCGCGCGAACAGCTCGCCTCGCTGTACACCGCCTGCGACGTGCTGCTGCATCCGTACCGCGGCGAGGGCTTCGGCCTGCCGGTGCTCGAGGCGCGCGCCTGCGGCCTGCCGGTCGTCGCCACCGGCGGCGGTGCCGCCGACGCGCTGCTGCAGGGGCCCGGTGCCGTGTGCATCCCGTCGCAGCGTCGCCACGTCGACCTGCCCGGCGCGCACATCGGTGCGCCGTGGGTGGTCGAGCCCTCGGCCGCCGAGGCCGGCGCCCTGCTGGTCGACACGCTGGTGCACCGCGCCGAACGGCGCCGCGAGGCACAGGCGTCGGCCGCCGAGGTGCGCCGGGCGTTCGCCTGGGAACGTGCTGCCGAGGCGGTCGAACGGCTGGCGCTGGCGGCGCAGGGCCGGCACACGGTCGCTGCGCTGGTGCCCGGCGAGCTGCCGCTCGTCACCCTGCCCGCGTCGCCGCGCCCGCAGCCGGTCGGCGCCGGTTGATTCCGGGGGCCTCGGTCGCGCAAGCTACCGGCCGCCCTCACATGACCGGTACCCACAGGCCGCCGCGTCTGCTCGTGCTCTTCCAGGGCGCCTGGGAGGACGAGGCGTTGTTTCGGCGCGTGCGCCAAGGCGAACTGGTGCTCGAACGCGAGGGCTTCGAACTGCTCGACCGGTCGCAGTGGCATCGGCTGGTGCACTTCGACGCGCCGCGCTTCGTCGATCGGCTCTGCAAGACCTACCGCGGCCGCATCGACGCGGTCTGGTCCAACGACGACGGTCTCGGTTGCCTGACCGCGGCGCTGATGGCGCAGCGGCTGGGCCTGCCGGGCCACGACCCGCGCGCGATCGTGCGCGCCCAGCACAAGCTGCTGCTGCGCCAGACGCTGGCCGCGGCGATGCCGGGCGAGAACGTGCCGGCGATGGCGCTGCCGTTCGCGTTCGGCGATCGCCGTTGCCGCTCGGCACCGGCGCTCGAGGCGGCCGTGCACGCGGCCGGCCATCGCTGGCCGCGCTTCTGCAAGCCGGTCAAGGGCGCGTTCTCGGCGTTGGCGCGGCGCGTCGACTCCGCCGACGAACTGGCGGCGCACCTGCGGCTGCCGTGGCGCGACCGTTTCCTGCTGCGCGGCATCTCGCGGCCGTTCGACCAGCTCGCGGGCCAGTGCATGCGCCTGCCGTGTTCGGTCGATCGCCTGCTGCTCGAAGAACCGCTCGACGGCGCGCAGGTCAACGTCGACGGCTTCGTGCAGGGCGGCACCGTGCACGTGCTGGGCATCGTCGACGAATGGATGTACGCGGGCGCCGTGCGCGGCGCACGCCACTTCGCCGGCTTCACCTACCCGTCGCGCCACCCGGCCGCCGCGCAGGAACGCATCCGCGGGGCGGCGATCGCCGCGGTGCAGGCGGTCGGCCTGACGCAGGGCCTGTGGAACGTCGAACTGTTCCTGCTGGCGGACGGCAGCGTGCGCGTGATCGAGGTCAATGCGCGCGGCGCCGGTCAGTTCGCGACGCTGTACCGCGACGTCGACGGCGTCGACGTCGAAGGCATCGCGATCGCGCTGGCCACCGGCCAGGACGCGCTGCAGGTGCCGCGCCGCGCGCCGGTCGCGGCCGTCGCCGGCAGCCTCGTGTTCCGCCGCTTCGACGGCAGCGCCGGGCCAGAGCCCGATCCGGCCGCCCTGCCGTGGCTGGAGAGCGCGCATCCCGAAGCGCGACTGTGGCACGAAGCGGCCGGTCGCGCGGCGCTGCGGCGCGAGTACCGCTGGTTCGGCTCGCATCGGTTCGCGGTGCTGAACCTGTCGGCGCGCGACTTCGACGCGCTGGCTGCGCTGGGCGAGTCCTGTGCCCGGCGCCTGTTCGGCGAGACGGTGCGCGTGCAACTCGCACACTGAGAACGGATGGCCTGAGTGTGCATGCCGCGGGAAGGCTGCCAAGGCGGCGGTGCGCTGCCCACCGAGCACCTGGTTCTGCCGGAGCGCAACACCCCGGGCCGTCGGGCGAAACACGGTCACTCGACCGGAAATCCGCCGGAAATCTCACCGCTGCGATCCACGTCAGGGCACGCATCCGAAGCGCGCACACCCAAGACATCAGTCCTGGCCGCCATCACTCGCCGACCGCCACCGTGCGGAAGCCGGCGAACACGTCGGTGCGCCCGGGCGCGAAGAAGTTGCGGTAGCGGTGGTCGTGCATCAGGCCGTGCGTGGCGAACGCGCCGCCGCGCAGCTCGCGCTGGTGGTGGAACCACGGCGCCGAGTAGGTGTGGTACGGGCCGGGTCGGAAGCCGGCGTAGGGCGCGAACGCGTCCGCGGTCCACTCCCAGACCGTCTGGCCCCAGTGGACGTGCGGTGCGGCGACTTCCCATTCGGCGGCGGTCGGCAGCCGGCGGCCGGCCCAGCGGCAGTAGGCCTCGGCCTCGTAGGCGCTGACGTGCACGACCGGCTCGGCCGGTGGCAGCGGTATCCAGGCGTCGAACCAGCGCAGTTCGTGGCCGCCGTTCGTGTGGCGCCAGCGCACCGGCAGATGCCGCCGTGCGCGCCGCAGCCACGCGCCGGCGGCGCCGGGCCAGAACTCCGGGCGCTCGTAGCCGCGGTCGTCGACGAACGCCGCGAACTGGTCGTTGCTGACCGGCGCGGGGTCGATCGTGAACGGCAGCAGCTGCACCGTGGGGCCCGGCCGTTCGTTGTCGAACGCGAAGCCGGGCTCGTCTTCGGCGATGCCGAGCCGGTGTTCGCCGCCGGGCAGCGACACCGGCGGGCGCACCGGCACGCGCGCCATCGACATCCCGGGCGGCGCCGGCAGGCCGAGCAGCTGGCGCGTCCACGCCAGCGCCTCGACGTGCATCAGTTCGTGGAACACGGCGAAGTGCGCGTGGTACAGGTCGTCGCGCGTCGGCGCGCGCGTCGTCAGCGCCTGCTGGCAGGCGGCGAGCTGGTCCTGCATGCGGGCCAGCAGTTCCTCGCGCCGGAACAACGGCATCTGCCAGCGGGCGCGGTGGGCGATCCGCGCCGAGTCGTAGCACTCGTCGGGGCCGACGAAGCGGGCGGGCCTGTCGGCGTGCACGTGGGCGTCGGTGCCGAGCCGGTGGGGGCCGCGCAGCAGCCAGAACTCGGCGAACCACGCCACGTGCGCGAGGTCCCACGCGGTCGGTTGGATGCCCGGGTCGTAGGGCACCATCCACTGCGCATCGCTGAGATCGAGCGAGGCGGCGAACGTCGCGCGGCGCGCCTCGTCGAGCGCCGCCACCAGGTCGGCCGGGGTCAGCCGGCGCGGGTTCATCGCGGTTCGGCGACGAACACGCCGAACCAGCCCTGCGGGTCGGTCCAGCAGCCGGCGCTGCGCAGACCGGCATCGGCCAGCAGGCGCCCGAAGCCGTCGGTCGTGTACTTGTACGAGTTCTCGGTGTGGATGCGCTCACCGGCGCCGAACGAACGGGCGCCGCCGGGCCAGCGGACCTCGACGGCGCGCGCGGCCTCGAGGTGCATCTCGATGCGGCCGATCGCCTCGTCGTAGAACGCGACATGCCGCCAGTCGCGCACGTCGAAGTCGGTGCCGGCGAGGCGATTGACGTGCTGCAGCACGTTCTTGTTGAAGGCGGCGGTGACGCCCAGCTCGTCGTCGTAGGCGCGCTCGAGGATCGCCGTCGGCTTCTGCAGGTCGACGCCGATCCACAGCACGCCGTCGCCGCGCATCTGCTCGCGCAGCGACTGCAGGAACAGCACGGCCTGCGGCGGCGAGAAGTTGCCGATCGACGAGCCCGGGTAGAAGAACAGCCGGCGGCCGGGGGGCACGGCCGGCGGCAGCTCGAGCCGCTGCGCGAAGTCGGTCGCGACGCCGCACATCTCGATCGCCGGGAACCGCCGCTGCAGTTGCAGCAACGCGTCGCGCAGGAACTCGGTCGAGATGTCGACGGCGACGTAGCGCGACGGCTGCACGGTCGCGAACAGGCCGGCGGCCTTCTCGCAGTTGCCGGCGCCGACGTCGACCAGCGTGCAGCCGGTGACCGGCAGCGCGGCGGCGATCGCCGGCAGGTGGTCCTGCATCACCCGGGCCTCGGTGCGGGTCGGGTAGTAGGCGTCGAGCGCCGTGATCGCGGCGAACAGCCGCGAGCCGAGCTCGTCGTAGAAGAAGCGCGGCGGGATCGCGGCTCGCGCGGCGAGCAGGCCGGCGCGCAGGGCGGCGGCGGCGTCCTGGACCGGCGGCTTCGCGCCCTGCAGGAAGGTCAGCGAGCGCGGGTCGCGCGGCGCAGGCGTTCGCTGGGGCAGCGACATGGGGCCGGCAGCATACGGGGATCGCGCCGCGAACAAACCCCGCGCCGAGGTGCGGCGGAGTTCGACACTCGTCCCGACCCGGCCTCCCGACCGTGGCGGGAACATCCGGTCTCAAGGGCGACAGGCCGGCAAGCCGATGCTTGACCGGCAAGTGGCGAAAACCATGATCGATTTCGACGGCGACACGGCATTCACGCAGCGCATGCTCGACGTGCTGGGCCGACGCACGAAGGCGGCGTTGCACAACATCGCCAACCAGAACGTGCCCGGCTTCAAGCGCTACCAGGTCCGCTTCGAGGACATGCTGCGCGAGGCGCGCGCCAAGGGTGCGGACGAGGCGTCCGTCGAGCCGGTCGTGGAACGCGACCTGTCGGGACCGCCCGGCGCCAACAACGTCGTGCTGATGGAGGAGCTGTCGATCCTCGGCAAGACCTCGCTGCTGCACGACGTGATGACCCGCCGCGCCGGCGGCTACTTCGCCACCCTCAACAAGGCCATCTTCGGCAGGTGACCATGAACGACCCGATGCATGGAGTGTTCCGCGGCTTCGACATCGCCGCCTCCGGCCTGCGCGCCGAACTGCAGCGCTCGGAGATCGTCGCCGCCAACCTCGGCAACATGCACCGCACCGGCAACGCGGAGCACGAGCCGTACCGCCGCAAGGTGGTGGTGTTCGAGGAGATGCTCGAACAGGCGCAGGGCGGCGAGGCCGGCGTCGACGAGGTCGCGAAGCTCGCGAGCGGCGTGCAGCTCGCCAGGGTCGCCGAGGACCAGACGCCGTTCCCGGTGTTCTACCAGCCCGGTCATCCCGACGCGGACGCCAGCGGCAAGGTGCTCGGCAGCAACGTCGACCTGTTCCAGGAGCTGGTCGACATGCAGGTCATCGAACGCAGCTTCGACGCCAACCTGACGGCGCTGCGCACCTACCGCAGCATGTTGCAGAACACGATCACCAACATGAGCCGGTGATCCCGGCGCCCTGAACCATGAGTGGCTTCGATCTACCATCCCTGCCCGGTTTCGACCCGTCGCAGCTGCGCGGCGCGCTGGAGCAGCTCGGCAAGCAGGGCGACAAGGGGCCCGCGGCGCCCGGCGTGCAGGATCCCGAGCGCTTCGGCGCGCAGCTGCCCGGCGGGCCGCGCCAGAAGGGCGACGGCGGCGCGTTCGAGGGCATGCTCGCCGATTCGATCGCACAGGTGCACGCGCTGCAGCAGGACGTGCAGGCGAAGACCCGCGGCCTGGCGCTCGGCGAGGGCGTCGAACTGCACGACGTGCTGATCGCGTCGAGCAAGAGCGAGGTCGCGTTCAACCTGCTGCTCGAAGTGCGCAACAAGCTCGTCGACGCCTGGGAGAAGCTGTCGAGGTCCGCTACCTGATCCATGCGATTCTTCCTCAACGAGATCCTGGCGCAGCTGAAGGGCATCTGGAACCGTCTCGACGGTGGCCAGCGGCTCGTCGTCAGCGCCGTCATGGTGGCCACGATCGTCGGCCTCGGCGTCGTGGTCTGGTTCGCCGGACAGCCGAGCTACGAGACGGTGTTCACCGCGAACACCAACGAGGAGATCGCGCAGATGCAGCAGGCGCTGCAGAAGGGCGGCATCTCCTACGTCGTCGCCGACGACGGCAAGACGTTCCGCGTCGAGCGGTCCAAGGTCGGACTCGCCAACATGGCAAAGCGCCAGGCCGGCCTCAACGGCGGCGCCGCGCCGGTGCTGGGCGGGGGCACGAGCCTGATCGACGACGCCGAGACCAAGGCCTGGAAGCTCGACGCCGCGTCGCGCGCGCAGGCCGCGTCGGCGATCGCGATGCTCGACGGCGTCGCGTCGGTGACCGTCGCCGCCAGCCGGCCGCGTCGCACCGCCGCGTTCCAGGATCGCGACAACGAGGTGCGGCCCAGCGCGACCGTGGTGCTGCGGCTCAAGGGCTCGGTGCCGTTCGAGCCGGTGGCGCGCAGCGCCGCGTCGGTGGCGTCGTCGCAGCTGATGGTGCCGCTGAGCAACGTCGAGATCGTCAGCGCGACCGGCAACCAGCGCTGGCGCTACGACGCCGATCGCGACGCGGGCGGCGGCTCGTCGGAGTTCCTGAACCTGCAGCGCACGATGAGCGAGGCGCGCACGCAGCTGTGCCAGCAGCGGCTCGACCAGATGTGGCCGGGCAAGACCAGCGTGTCGGTGATCGTCGAGCTCGACCCGTCGTGGGAGACGACCACCGAGAAGGTGCTGCCGCCCGACCCGATCGTCAAGTCGGAGAAGTTCAGCAAGGACGCCACCGACACGACGGGCAAGCCCAGCGGCGAGGGCGAGCGTGACAAGAACACGAGCAAGAACGAGACCCGCGACCGCGAGTTCGTCACCGAGATCGGCGAGCGGCGCACGGGTCGCATGGCGCCCGACATCCGGCGCATGGCGGTCGCGGTGCTCTACGACAAGTCGCTGGAGCAGACCGGCTTCAACAAGGAGGACCTGGTCAGCACGGTCAAGGCGATCGTCGGCTGGGACCCGGCGCGCGACAAGCCGGAGGCCTTCAGCACGATGGCCGGCGAGTTCGCGCCGATGGATGCCGAAGCCGCGGTCGCCAGCGGCCCGACCATGGTCGACGTCGCGCTGCGCTGGGGCCCGACCGTCGGGCAGATCCTCGGCGTGGTCGTCGTGGTGCTGTTCCTGCGCGGACTGTTCCGGCGCGCCGCTCCGCGCGGCGCGGCGAGCGCCGACCCGGTCGGCGGCGGCGGTCGTTCGGATGCCAAGGAGGAGAACCTGACGCCCGAGGAGCAGCAGAAGCGCATGCGTCGCGAGATCGAACGCACGATCGCCAGCGATCCGGCCGCGCTCGCGCGGCTGCTGGAGTCGTGGCTGATGGAGCAGAAGGCCTGACCTGGACGCACCCGTGAGCGACGATCTCCGACTCAACGTCAGCACCGAACGCGCCATCGCGATGCTGCTCCTGTCGATCGACCCGGAGCTGGCCGCGAAGGTGATGCGCAACTTCTCCGACGACACCGTCGACAAGGTGACGCGGGCGATGCAGGAGTTGCAGGAGATCGCCGTCGACCGCGAGAGCATCCGCCGCGTCTACCAGGGCGTCGTGCAGCGCCTGCGGCAGGGCGGCATGGGCCTCGGCGACGTCGGCGGCCTGATGCGCGGCGTGCTGACGCGTGCGTTCGGCGAGGAGCGCAGCGGCGACGTCGCCAAGCGAGCCAACAGCGACATCCTGGCCAAGCGGCCGTTCGCGATGTTCGAGGCGCTGACCGCCGAGGATCTCGCCAACCTGCTGACCGAAGAGCATCCGCAGATCGCCGCCGTGTTCATCGCCCACCTCGACCGCAAGAAGGGCGGCGAGGTGCTGAACTTCCTCGACGAGGATCTGCGCGCCAACCTCGTGCTGCGGGTGGCGACGCTCGACCGCACGCCGGCCGACGTCGTGCAGCGGGTGCTGGAGGTCATGCGCAAGAAGGTCAAGGACCTCGGTCTCACGACCTTGCGCAGCGAGCCGAAGGCCTGGATCAAGGCCGCGGCCTCGATCCTGAACAACCTCGGTGGCGGCGAGAAGGCCGTGCTCGAGAAGATCGAGGCCAGCGACGCCGACATCGCGGTCGCGATCCGCGAGGAGATGTTCACGTTCGACGACATCGCCAAGCTCGACAAGAAGGGCATGCAGAAGGTGCTGGCCGCCGTCGATTCGCGCCAGCTCGCGGTGTCGCTGAAGGCCGCGATCCCGGTCGTCGAGCAGGCGATCCTCGGCAATCTCAGCAAGCGCGCCGCCGACATGGTCACGGAGGAGCGCGACAACCTGGGGCCGACGCCGCTGTCCGACGTGATGCAGGCGCAGAACGAGATCCTCGGCATGATCCGCGACATGATGGACAAGGGCGACATCAAGCCGGCCAACGCGGCCGAGCAGATGGTCTGAGGCGATGCCGACGACCACGCAGAACGCCGCCGCGACCTCGATCGTCGGCATCCGGCTGCTGCCGCGGCATGCGCGCGCCGGCACGGCGCAGGCAGCCACCGTCGTCTCGCTGCTCGACCTCGGTCGACGCGAGGCGCGCCGCGTGGCGGAGAGCGAGCTGGTCGAGCGCCTGGTGGCGCAGGCGCAGCGCACGGTGTCGGAGCTGTCGACGCAGGTCGGCGCGCGCCTCGACGAGGTCGCCGCGCTCGCGGTCGAACTGGGACTCGGCATCGCGCGGGAGATCGTCGGCGCGGCGCTCGACAAGGGCCTGGTCGATCCGACCCCCACGGTGGTGCGGTGCCTGCGCGACTGCGTGCACGGCGCCACGCCGACCGATCTGGTCGTGCGGCTGCATCCCGAGGACCTCCAGCTCGTGCAGGAACGACTGCGGCGCATCGACGAGGTCCGCGACGAGGTCGCCGCGGCGCGGTTCGTCGCCGATCCGTCGATTCCGCGCGGCGGTGTGCGGGCCGAGACCGAGGCGGGCCGGCTGCGCTACGACCCGCGCGACGCGCTCGAACGCGTCGCCGCCGAAGTGCGGCGCGAGGCCGCGTCGTGACGTTGCCCGCCGCGTTGCAGCGCGCCGTCGACGCCGCGCGCGCCGTCAACCGGCCGCGCGCCGAGGGCCGCGTGCGCGCGATCCGTGGCATCGCGATCCACGTCACCGGACTCGGTGCGGCGATCGGTGATCTGTGCACGATCGAGGCCGAAGGCGGCCAGCTGCGCATCCCGGCCGAGGTCGTCGGCTTCGACCGCAGCGACGCCGTCGTGATGGCGCTCGGCGACCAGCACGGCGTGGCGCCTTGGGACCGCGTGCAGAACGAACATCGCGCCGTCGCCGTGCCGGTCGGGCCGGCCCTGCTCGGGCGCGTCGTCGACGCGCTCGGCCGGCCGTTGGACGGCGGTCCGCCGATCGTGGCGTCGCTGCGCCCCGTCACCGGCGACGCGCCGGGGCCGCTGCAGCGCACGCCGATCACGCAGCCGATCGAGACCGGCGTCGCCGCGATCGACGGCATGATCACCTGTGGCAAAGGCCAGCGCATCGGCATCTTCGCCGGCTCCGGCGTCGGCAAGTCGACGCTGATGGGCTCGATCGCCCGCAGCGGTGCCGGCCAGGTCAACGTCATCGCGCTGATCGGCGAACGTGGCCGCGAGGTCGGCGAGTTCGTCACCGAGGCGCTCGGCCCCGAGGGCCTGCAGAAGAGCGTCGTCGTCGCCTGCACGTCGGACGCCGCACCGATGTTGCGCACGAAGGCGCCGCTGTGCGCGGTCACGATCGCCGAGTGGTTCCGCGCCCAGGGCGCCGACGTGATGTTCATGATGGACTCGGTGACGCGCTACGCGATGGCGGTGCGCGAGGTCGGCCTCGCCGCCGGCGAACCGCCGACGCTGCGCGGCTACCCGCCGTCGCTGTTCGCGTCGTTGCCGCGGCTCGTCGAACGGCTCGGCAGCGACGGCATCGGCACGATCACCGGTCTGTTCACCGTGCTCGTCGACGGCGACGACATGAACGAGCCGGTGGCGGACGCGCTGCGCGGCTACCTCGACGGCCACGTCGTGCTGAGCCGCCGCATCGCCGAGCGCGGTCGGTTCCCGGCCATCGACGTGCTGGCCTCGATCAGCCGTCTGATGCCCAAGGTGACCAGCGCCGACCACCAGCGCCGGGCGCGCAAGGTGCGCGAGTGGATGGCGCACTACGAGGAGAACCGCGACCTGGTGTCGGTCGGTGCCTACCGCAAGGGCGCCGATCCGCTGCTCGACCAGGCGATCGCCAAGATCGGCTCGATCGAGAGCCTGCTGTTCCACGGCGCCGAGTCGCGCGCGGTCGCGGACACCATGAAGGCGCTGCAGCTGATCGCCGGCCCGTAGCCGCCGGCGCCGGCGCGGGCGCCGCGCCGGTTTCCGCTCAGCATCGGCCCATGCCACGGCCGATACCGGTCGCATGCGACGTTTCCGGTTCCGACTGGCGCCCCTGTTGCGGCTGCGCTCCCAGCTGGAGCGCAACGCCCGCCGCGAACTGGCGGCGGCGGTCGCCGAGGTGTCGGTGTTCGACCAGCGCCTCGCCGCGGTCGCGCAGGGTCTGCGGGACTGCGCCGACCAGGCGGCCGACCGCGGCGCGGTCGGGCAGCTCGCGCGCGGGCTCGAGACCGGCCTGCGGCGGCACCAGTGGCGCCTGCGCACCGAGCAGGGCAAGGCGCAGAAGAAGCTCGACGTCGCGCGCGCCGAGTTCGTCGTCAAGACGCGTGAACTGCGCACGCTGCGGCAGCTGCACGACCAGCGCCACGAAGAATGGCGCGACGACGCGCGGCGCGCCGAGCAGAGCGAGATCGACGAGTTGGCCAGTCTCGGACGTCACGCGCAGCGTCACGACGCCGAGCAGCACGGAGTGGACCAGGCATGAAATCGATGTTGATCAAGATCGTCCTCGGCGCGCTGTTGTTCGCCGGTTCGCTGGTCGGTGGCCTCGCGGCGACCGGCCGGCTGAACCACGACGGCACCGCGAACATCCCGCTGCTGAACTCGTTGTTCCCGGCGCCGCCGGCACCGGCTGCCGACGCAGGCGGTGACGCGCACGACGCCGCGCACGACCCGAAGGGCGGCGCTGCGGCCGACGCGACCCACGGCGGCGCCCCCGGCACGGCGCTCGACGCCTCCGGGCCGCAGGACCCGCCGCGCGCCGACGGCGAGCCGGCCGGTCCGATCCGCAAGAAGACCGGCCGTTCGGTGGTCGCACCCGAGCAGCCGGCCGCGGATCCGCACGGCGGCGGCCATGACGACGCGGCGGGCGGCGACCACGGCGGCCACGATGCCGGCAGCAACGAAGGCCACGGCGAGGAGTCGCACGGCGCGGCCGGCCACGCACCGCCACCGGCGGCGCCGAGCGGCGAGGTCGCGGTCGCGAACGACATGCGGCGCATCGAGCAGGAGCTGGCGGCCGACCGCCACACGAAGTACGCGCCGGGTGGCTACTTCCGCTTCGACGGCATGCCGTCGGGGCTGACGCCCGAGCAGCTCAACGAAGCCTGGCAACGCGTGCAGGGCGTGATGGCCGACATCGAGCGGCGCAAGGTCGCGCTCGACCTGCGCGAACAGGAGCTGCAGGAGCTCGCCGACGACATCTCGCGGCGGCAGACCGAACTCGGCGCCGAGCGCACCAAGATCGATCAGCGCCATCGCGAACTCGACGCGCGCATCCAGAAGTTCCAGGAACAGGTGAAGCTGGTGCGCAACGACGAGGTCGCGTCGCTGAAGCGCAACGCGCAGACGCTGGCGGCCTTCGAGGCCAGCAAGGCGGCCGAGATCTTGCAGGACCAGTGGAAGACCGAGCAGGGCCAGGACGAGATCCTGAAGGTGCTCGAGTTCATGGAGAAGGACAAGGTCAACGAGATCCTCGCCGGCCTGCCGAACGCGCTGGTGCAGGACGTGCTGAAGAAGCGCATGAGCGTCAGCAAGGAGTCGGCGGCATCGGCGAAAGGCCGCTGACCGGCGCGGCTCTGCGGCGACTTCGAACAGGCGTGGAAGAGTTCAACACCGGGCGTGCAGCCGGCCGATAGGGACGCAGGCGAGGATCGGCAGCGCGGAGTGACACAACGTGGCCGAAGAGAAGACCAAAGCAGCAGACAGCCCCGCCGAGGGTGCCAACAAGAAGAAGGGCCTGCCGCCCCTCGTCCTGATCGCCGTCGGCGCCATCGTCGGCGGCGCCGGCGTGGTGTTCGCCGTCCCGCCGAAGACGATCGAGGTGGCGCAGCCCGTCAAGGTCTACGAGACCCTCGACGTGACGCATCCCGACCCGATCCAGCACGAGTTCAATCCGCGCACCAAGGCCGGCAAGGGCATCGGTCGCGTGGCTCTGAAGTTCGTCTACCGCGTGCGCGAGGACCAGGAGGCGGCCGCCTTCGAGCAGATCAAGGAGCACTGGGAGCTCGCCAACTCCAACGTGCTGCTGCTGCTGAAGACACGCAGCATGGAGGAGCTGCAGTCCGAGTCGGGCGTGCGCATGCTCGAGAAGGACCTGATGGACGACCTCGACCGCACGCTGTTCCCCGAGCAGAACGGCGTCAAGCTGGCGCGCGTCAGCCGGGTGATGTGGAGCAAGTGGTTGATGCAGTGAGATCGGAAGCGCCGTGAACGAGATCCTCACCAACGAAGAGATCGACACCCTGCTGCAGATGTTCCGCAGCGAGGGCGGCGCCGTCGAACCGGATCCGGGCCTCGGCCTGCCGCCGGTCGCGCCGCTGCTGACGCTGTCGGATCGCGTGGTGAGCCCGGTCGACCTGCTGAAGCCGAACCGGCTCGGGCGTGAGCAGCTGCGCGGCATCGAGCGCTACTTCGAGAGCGCCGGCAAGCTGCTGTCGGCGACGATCAGCGACAAGCTGCGGCTCGACACGCGCTGCGACTGCGTCGCCGTCGAGCAGCTGCGCTTCGGCAGCTGGCTCGACCAGCTGCCCGGGCCGGTCTCGATCTACGTGCTGCAGATGGAGCCGTTCCGGCTGCCGGTGTTGTTCACCGCCAGCACCAGCCTGCTGTACGGCGCCGTCGACCGCATCCTCGGTGGTTCCGGCAAGGTCAACAAGGTGCCGAAGGACTTCACCGCGGCCGAGCACACCGTCGCCGAGGCCCTGGTCGGGCCGTGTCTCGATCGCATCTGCGAGAGCCTGACCGAGGTCGTGAAGCTGAAGTGGACGCTGCAGAACCGGTTCTGCAATCCGTCGATGGCGCAGATCCTGCCGTCGCAGGACGTGGTGCTGGCGATCTACTTCCAGGCCACCGGCGACTTCCTGATGGGCGACCTGCGGCTGATGATCCCGTTCGCGTCGCTGGAGCCGCTGCTCGACCGCTTCGGCCGCGACACCGTCGCCACGCTGGAGCCGGGCGCGCTGCGCGACAAGGTCGCGGTCACCGTCAAGGACATCGACCTCGACCTCGCGGTCGAACTCGGCGGCGCGCGCATCCGTCTGCGGCAGCTGCTCGACCTGCAGCCCGGCGACGTGATCCCGTTGACCGCGCGGCTCGGCCAACCGGCGATCGTGCCGGTCCAGGGGCGGCCGAAGTTCACCGGTCACGTCGGCCGGATCGGCAACAGATTGGGGCTCCAGGTTGTCGATGTGATGGCCGACCGGGCATGAGCGAGCAGAACCTCTCGGACGCGGACTGGAACGCGGCGGACGTCGCCAAGGCGGGGGCCGATCTGGCCGCCGCTGCGGTGCAGCCGGTCGCGTTCGGCCAGCTCGGCCCCGGCGCCAAGGCCGAGAGCGCGCGCAACCTGGACCTGCTGCTCGACGTCGAGATCCCGATCTCGGTCGAGGTCGGGCGCGCGCAGATGAGCCTCGACGAGGTGCTGCGGCTGGTGCCCGGCAGCGTGATCTCGCTCGACAAGAAGGCCGAGGAGCCGGTCGACCTGCGCGTCAACGGCAAGCTCGTCGCGCGCGGCGAGGTCGTGCTGGTGGACGACTCGTACGGCCTGCGCATCACGCAGGTGGTGGACGCGGCCGGTCGGCTCGAGAGCCTGCGGTAGCCACACACCGGCGCGCCGCGCTGCGCGCCGCGGGCGGACCTGCGACGATACGGCACCGCACTTGCTGGCGCCGCGCCCTCCGCATGAACCTGTCCCTCCTGCGCTGCAGTCTCCCGTTCGTCGCCCTGCTCGCCGCCGTCGGCCTGTCCGCCCAACAGGTGACCATCGCCGACGAACTGTTCCCCGGCGCGACCGCGACCGGCAGCGGGCCCTATCTGACGCGCCTGGTCGACGACCTCAGCGGCGAGCCGATCGCCGGCGCCGAGGTGTTCCTGGTCGCCGAGAGCGACCACCCGATCGCCGGCGAGTTCTGGTTCACGCACCGCGGCGTCAGCGACGCCGACGGCTTCGTGCGCATCCCGCAGCCGGACGGCAAGCGCGGCTGGTACTGGCAGGTGATGAAGCACCCGACGCTGGGGGTGGCGGAACGCGGCGACCACGTCGCGCCGATCTGGCGCCTCGGCCGCACGTTCGACGTGCCGCTGGAGGTCCAGGACTGGGCGGGCCGGCCGGCCGGTGGGGCGCGCATCGGCTTCTGCGGCGGTTGCGGGCACTCGCCCGACATCGCCACCGCGACCGCCGCCGCGAACGGCTTCGCGGTGCTGCGCGGCATCGACCCGCAGCAGGGCATCGCCGACCTCTACGTGCAGCACCCGGGGCTGCACTTCTTCTACGACTCGGTGCGCTGGCGGCCCGGCGAGCCGCCGATGGTCGTGCAGTGCGCGTTCGGGCCGGCGCAGACCGGCCGCGTCGTCGACCACGACGGCCAGCCGGTCGCGGGCGCGTTCGTCTGCGGCGGCGGCAAGCACCGTGGGCCGTGGGCCCGCACCGCGGCCGACGGTTCGTTCACCGTGCTCGGCGCGCGGCCCGACGACTACCCGTTCAAGGTCGTGACGCCGACCGGGCGCGACGTCTACTTCGACGTGCACGGGCCCGACCCGTACCCGGTGACGTTGCGCCTGCCGGACCTCGGCGACCCGGCGGTGCACCATGGTCCGGTCGAAACGACGGCGAATCCGCCGGCCGTGCCGCCGCAGACGCGGCGCGTGCGCGTGCTGGTGGAGGACGCGCCGACCGAGGTGGTGTCGCTGACCGTCTACTACCCGGGCCAGCCCGACGGCGGCGGCGAGGATCCGGCCGAGGTCGAGGTGCCCGTGGGGGCGCCGTTCGTGCTGACCGTGACCGAGGACGCCGAGCAGCGCGCCGAGGAGCGGGAGTTCCCGTTCGCGGACGGTGCCGCGGTGCCGGATCCCCTGGTCGTGCGCTGGCCGCGGCAGGCGCGCGTCAGCGGCCGTGCCGTCGACGCCGCCGGCGCGCCGATCGCCGCGCGCGTGCGCTGGCGGGACTCGTGGTCCGATGGCGACGACGACAGCCCGTGGCACGCTGCCGCCGCCGGCTTCGAGGTCGCCGCCGACGTGGAACGTGGCTGGCAGCTGTTCGAGGTGGCGACGACCGGCCAGGAGCCGCCGTCCCGCCTGCTGTGGGTGCTGGTGCCCGGATACGGCGGGCGCGTCGACCTCGGCGACGTCGTCGTCGGGCGGTCGCCGCAGCTGCGGGTGCTCGATGCGAACGGTGCGCCGCTGCCGGACGCCGAGGTGTCGTTCGCGCGGCCCGGCTGGCAGGAGGTCGGCGACACGCACGGCTGGCCCGTCGACGAGGGCGGCGCGTGGCTCGGCCCGGACCTGCGCGAGGGCGACGCGGTCGTCGTGCAACGCGGCGGGTCCGTGCTGCCGTTCCGCACCGTGCTGCGAGGTGCGGGTCCGTGGACGATCGTGCCGCCGGCCGGCGCGCTGGACCTCGACATCGTCGCGCCCGATGGCACGCCGCTGGCGGCTGCCGTGGTGGTCGGTGACCACTGCGCCGAGGCGAACGAGGGCCGCGTCGCCCTGCGCGGGCTGCCGCACGGTGCGATGCGGTGCTACGTCAGCGCGCCGGGCCATCGCTCGGCGATCGTCGACGCGACGATCCCCAGCGCGGGCGGTCTGCTGCGCGTGGAGCTGCCGCCGAGGTGACAGGAAAGCGTGGCCGGGGATCGGCCGCGCGGCGTATGCTGCGCCGCCGTTTGCGCTCGATGACCCCCCGTTTCGATCCCGTCGCCCGCCTCGAGCAGTTCCCGATCCTGCGCGTCCTGCGGGAGCGCGTGCTGGTGTTCGACGGCGGCATGGGCACGCAGATCCAGTCGGCGCAGCTGACGCTCGACGACTTCCGTGGCCTCGAGGGCTGCAACGAACTGCTGGTCGAGACCCGGCCCGACGTGATCGGTGCGATCCACGAACGCTACTTCGCGGCCGGCGCCGACGTCGTCGAGACCAACTCGTTCGGCGGCCTGCCCTACGTGCTCGACGAGTTCGGCATCGGCCACCGCGCGTTCGAACTCAACCGCCTGGCCGCCGAGGTGGCGCGCAACGCGGCGAATCGCGTGGCCACCCACGCGCGGCCGCGCTTCGTCGCCGGCTCGGTCGGGCCCGGCACCAAGCTGGTCACGTTGGGCCACATCGGCACGCAGCAGATGTACGAGGGCTACAAGGTCTACTGCCGCGGCCTGATCGCCGGCGGCGTCGACTGCCTCAACATCGAGACCTGCCAGGACATCCTGCAGGTCAAGATCGCGATCAACGCGGCGCGCGACGCGATGCAGGAGGAGGGCCGCGAGGTGCCGATCTTCTGCACGGTGACGATCGAGACCACCGGCACGATGCTGGTCGGCAGCGACATCGCCGCGGCGGTCACCACGCTCGAGGCGCTGCCGGTCGACGTGATCGGCCTCAACTGCGCGACCGGCCCCGACCTGATGCAGGAGTCGGTGCGCCACCTCGGCAAGACCACGACGCGCACGATCATGGTGATGCCCAACGCCGGCCTGCCGCGCAACGTCGGCGGGCTCGCGGTCTACGACCTGACGCCGGCCGAGTTGGCGCGCTTCCAGGCGCGTTTCGTGCAGGAGTTCGGCATCGGCGTCGTCGGCGGCTGCTGCGGCACCACGCCCGAACACGTGCAGGCGGTCGCGGCCGCGGTCGAAGGCCTGGTGCCGGCGGCGCGGCCGGTCGACTACCAGCCACAGCTGGCATCGCTGTTCCACTCGGTGCCGCTCGACCAGGACTCCGGGCCGCTGATCGTCGGCGAGCGCACCAATGCGAACGGCAGCCGGAAGTTCAAGGAGCTGATGCTCGCCGGCGACGTCGAGGGCATGCTGCAGATGGCGAAGGAGCAGGTGCACGAGGGATCGCACGTGCTCGACGTCTGCATGGCCTACGTCGGCCGCGACGAGGCGGGCGACATGCTGCAGCTGCTGCAGCCGCTGGTGCAGCAGGTGACGGCGCCGGTGATGGTCGACAGCACGCAGATCGACGTGGTCGAGAAGGCGCTGCAGGCGATCCCGGGCCGCGCGATCATCAACTCGATCAACCTCGAGGACGGCGAGGGCAAGGCCGACGCGCTGTGCCGGCTCGCGCGCCGCTATGGCGCGATGTTCGTCGCGCTGACGATCGACGAGGACGGCATGGCGAAGACCGCGGAGCGCAAGCTCGAGGTCGCGAAGCGCCTGCACGACATCGTCGTCGACCGCCACGGACTGCGGCCGGGCGACCTGATCTTCGATCCGCTGACCTTCACGATCGGCTCCGGCGACGAGGCCTCCCGCGACGCCGGCCTGCAGACGCTGAAGGGCATCGAGCTGATCAAGCGGCACCTGCCGGGCGTGCGCACGATCCTCGGCCTGTCGAACATCAGCTTCGGCCTCGACCCGTACCCGCGCCAGATCCTCAACTCGGTCTATCTGGCCGAGGCGCGCAAGCACGGGCTCGACGCCGCGATCGTGCACGCCAGCAAGATCATCCCGACGCACAAGCTCGACGACGAGGATCGGCGGATCACGCTCGACCTGATCTACGATCGCCGGAAAGAGGGCTACGACCCGCTGTTCGAGTTCATCGAGCGCTTCACCAGCAAGAAACGCGTCGACATGGGCGCGGCCGCCGACGAGAACACGCTGTCGATCGAAGAGCGGCTGAAGAAGCGCATCATCGACGGCAAGAAGATCGGCATCGGCAAGCACCTCGACGAGGCGCGCGAGAAGTACAAGCCGCTCGAGATCGTCAACGACATCCTGCTCGACGGCATGAAGGTCGTCGGCGAGCTGTTCGGCAGCGGCGAGATGCAGCTGCCGTTCGTGCTGCAGAGCGCCGAGTGCATGAAGGCCGCGGTCGCCTACCTGCAGCCGTTCATGGAGAAGGTCGAGGGCGAGACCAAGGGTACGATGGTGCTCGCGACCGTGCGTGGCGACGTGCACGACATCGGCAAGAACCTGGTCGACATCGTCGTCAGCAACAACGGCTACCGGGTCGTCAACCTCGGCATCAAGGTGCCGGTCGAACAGATCCTCGAAGCCGCCAAGGAGCACAAGGCCGACGCGATCGGCATGAGCGGGCTGCTGGTCAAGTCGACCGTGGTGATGAAGGAGAACCTCGAGCTGATGAGCCAGCGCGCGCTGACCGTGCCGGTCGTCTGCGGCGGCGCGGCGCTGAATCGCCACTACGTCGAGCAGGACCTGCGCGCCGCCTACACCAGCGGTCCGGTCTACTACGGCGCCGACGCGTTCTCCGGCCTGCACATCATGGACGAGCTGACCGGTCGCGCGAAGGCCAAGACGGTCACGCAGACGCAGACGCCGCAGAAGCGCGTGACCAGCCACCGACGCATGACGCGTGCCGAGAAGGAGAAGCTGCTCGAGCACGCGTTCACCGAGTACGTCGACAGCGGCGTCGAGCCGGCCGTGACGATCCCGAAGCCGCCGTTCTGGGGCGCCGCGGTGGTCGGCCCGGCGGAGCTCGACCTCGGCACGGTGCTGCAGTACGTCAACAAGAAGGCGCTGTTCCGGCTGCAGTGGCAGTACCGCCAGGGCAAGCGCGGCGAGGCCGAGTACCTGAAGTTCGTCGCCGAGTTCGTCGAGCCGCGCTTCCGCGAATGGCAGCAGCGGGTGCGTGCCGACAAGACCCTGGAGCCGCGCGTCGTCTACGGCTACTGGCCCTGTGTCAGCGACCGCAACACGCTGATCGTGCTCGATCCGCAGGACACTGCGCGCGAGCTGTGCCGCTTCGACTTCCCGCGCCAGACCGGCGGCCGCCGCCTCTGCCTGGCCGACTTCTTCGCCAGCAGGGACAGCGGGCGCATCGACGTCGTCGGCTTCTCGCTGGTGACGATGGGCGCCGTGGCGACGCAGGAGAGCGAGCGGCTGTTCCGTGAGAACCGCTACGACGACTACCTGCACTTCCACGGCCTGTCGGTCGAAGGGGCCGAGGCGCTCGCCGAGTACTGGCACAAGCGCATGCGCCAGCAGCTCGGCATCGCCGTCCACGACGCCGACGCGATCGACGACCTGTTCAAGCAGAAGTACCAGGGCAGCCGCTATTCGTTCGGCTATCCGGCCTGCCCGAACCTCGAGGACCAGGCCAAGCTGCTGCCGCTGCTCGAGGCGTCGCGCATCGGCGTCACGCTCAGCGAGGAGTTCCAGCTGCATCCGGAACAGAGCACCTCGGCGATCATCTGCCACCATCCGGCGGCGAAGTACTTCAACGTCTCGGTGACGACGCCGAACGCCTGATCGCGCGGCTCACCGCCGGCATCAGGTCCGCGATGCCGGCGCCGCCGCGCGTTCGAGCCTGATCACCTCGACCGGGCAGTCGCGCGCGGCCTGTTCGATGTCCTCGCGCCGGGTCGTGAAGTGTCGGGCGGCGTCCGCCAGCACCACGCAATCGGCATCGTCGTCGACGCGGAACACCTCCGGCGCGATGTCCTGGCACAGCTTGCAGGAGATGCAGCCGGCCTCGATCGAGACGGATTGGATGGGGGCGTCGCTCACGGTGCGGTTCGAGGGCGCATCGTGGGCCGCGATCGTCCGCCGCGCAAGCCGCGGCTCGCGTGCATTCACCGGCGCCGCTGCCGACGCTCCTGCTGCCGATCCCGTGCCTGCTCGAACTGCTCGAGCGCCGCGGTCCACGACGGTGCCGGCACCGCCACCTGCACGCGGCCGCTGTTGGGCAGCACCAGCCCCGGTTCGGCGCCCGGCAGCGGAATGCGTTCGTGGAAGCCGACCAGCTCCAGCTCGACGCGATGCGGGCCCTGGCCCACGGCGACGGTGGCGCGCCCGGCGACGACTTCGCCGCCCTGCCGCGGCACGTCGAAGTACTCGCCGCGCTGGCCCCTGGACCACTGCGCACGATACGGCGCCTCGTTCGGCGTCGTCGGTCGCAGATGGGCCAGCACCTTGGCCTTCGCCGGCAGCTCCGGCACGCCGGCGACGACGATCTCGAGCGTCGGCCACGGGTCGAGGCGGACGTCGAGCCGGTCGCCGGTGACCAGCACGCGCCGCGGCTGGAAGCCGCGCAGACCCAGCAGCAGTTCGCTGGTGCCGCCGGCCGGCAGCAGCAGCTTCGTCGGCGTGTCGTAGATCTGCATGCCCTGCCAGGTCGCGGCGGGATCCTGGTCGGTCGCGAACGCCACGCCTTCGGGCGACTCGATCGGCCTGCCGTCGGCACCGAACAGGCTCAGCACCACGGTGCGCACGGCAGCGCGCAGGTCGATGTCCGCGAGCCGGGGGTCGCCGGCGGCCGGCCCCGGTACCTGCACGTCGGCGAGCCGCAGGATCGGCTCGGCGCGCGTCCACAGGTGCAGCGCCAGCGTGTAGCTGCCCGCGGGCAGCGCCGGCCATTGGAGGAACAGCCGTTCGCCGTCCTCGCTCCACGGATCGACGCGGAAGCGGTCCTCGTCGCGGCGCCACTGCTCGGCATCGGCGATCGGTCCCGCCGGTTGCAGCACCGCATACAGGCCCTCCGCCGGTGCGCCCTTGTTCTGCAGGATGGTCGCCGCCAACGCATGGCCGGTCGCGAGGCGGATCTCGAGGTGCTCGGCGCCGACCTCGAACTCCACGGGTTCCATCGGCAGCTTGTCGTGGGTGCCGAACGCCAGCCGCAGACGCCCCGGTGCGACGTCGCCGCGCAGTTCGAAGCGGCCGGTGCCGTCCTGGTGCTGCAGCACGTCGTGCACGCCCTGCCAGGCCTCGCCCGGTTCCGCGGTCGGCTCGAAGCGTTCGAGCCAGAACGACACGTCCTTGCGATGCGGCCCGTCGGCGTCGACGAACGTGCCGGCGACGATCAGCTTGCCGCCGGACATCACCAGGTCACCCAGGTCCTCGACGCCCTGCCGCAGCGTGCGCGGCGGCAGTTCGAGGCGCAGCGGGGGGCGGCCGCGGCGCTCGTTCTCGAACCGCAGCTGTTCGACCAGGTTGTCGTCGCACGAACTGCCGACCGCGACCAGGAAGCGGCCCTGGTCGTCGGTGCGGAAGCCGGCGTAGGCGTGGATCTGCGGGCCTTCGGCGTCGAGCTGGAACGTCGTGTGGCGCATCGGCTGGCGCTCCGCCTCGAGCATGCGGCCGCTCAGCAGCATGGTGTCCGTCGAGGGCGTGATCACGACGGTGACCTCCTGGTCGCGCGCGATCGGGCCGGTGAAGCGCGTCGACAGCGTGCCGTTGCCGTGGCTGCTGGCGTGGAACTCGCGACCGAGCGGCACGTGGGCGAAGCGCACCCAGCCATCGGCGTCGATCGGCCGGTACAGGTGCACGTAGTCCGGTCGCCAGCCGCGCTGCTGTTCGACGAACTCGGCCAGGCCGGCGCCGGCGAACCCCGGCGCCGGGCGGCCACCGACCTCGGCACGCGCGCGCACGCGGCCGCACGCCGGCAGCCGCAGCACGATCGGCTCGTCCGGCAGTGCATCGAGCGCGAACGGCACGCCCGGGTCGTCGTGGCCCGGCACGTAGGTGCGCGCGCGCCAGCGCGGCGCCGATCCGGGTTCGGTCGCGCCGCCCGCCTCGTCGTCCGCCAGTTGCTGCAGATGGCGCAGCACCGCGATGCCGTCCGGCGCCCTGGTGCGGGCGATCGGTCCCCAGCCCCAGAAGTGCATGCGTTCGCCTTCGTCGACCACGCCGACCGCCAGCAGCACGTCGGCGGCCGGGGTGCCCTGCTCGTCGACCACCTGCACCGTCAGCGCGAGTTCCGGCCCCAGTTCGAGCACCCAGCCGCCGGGTGGCGCGAGCGTGTTCTCGTGCAGGTGCAGCTGACCGTAGCGGCCCGCGTCGGCGGCGACGACCGTGGTCCACCGCTGGAAGGTGACGCGCGCGATGCCGTTCTCGTCGGTCGTGGTGCGCCAGCCGGCGCGGTCGATCTGCAGGTCGAGCGATCGCCAGACGAAGATCGTGTCGACGTCGAACTGGTCCATCGACTCGAAGTACGCCTCGATCGTCTCGCCGACCCAGCCGACCTCGGCGCCGGCGACCGGTGCGCGCGTCACCTTGTCGACGACGAGCACCGGCACCCAGGTCGCGTCCGCGGGGAACGGCAGCCCCGACGCGCTGGCCGCCGCCGCGGTGGCTCGCACCGGACCGGCCGTCGACGGCGCCGGCGTCGCCGCGGCGGCGCCGGTGTCGGGCCTCGCATCGGACGGCACGGCGCCGCGCGGCGCCGCTGCATCGGCGGCGTGGGCCACCGAGATCGTCGTCTCGCCCGACAGCCACCAGGCACCGACGACGCAGAACAGCAGCAGTGCCAGCAGCGATGACAGCAGCAGTACCTTCTTGTCCATTCGATCCTCGGCGCGCGCCGATCGTAGCTCCCCGGCCAGACTACGGCCCGGGCCGCCGCGACTCATCTGCGCCGCGGTGGTTTCGGCGCGCAGGCGATCAGCGCATCGAGCACCGGGTTCGCGGGCGCGTCGCGCCGCCAGGCGAGGCGGACCGGGAAGGTGACGCGCGGACGGCCCCATGGGAACGCAGCCAGCCGGCGTCCGGCCGGACCGCCCGGGTCCAGGCTCGGCACCAGCGACCAGCCCATGCCGGACTCGACGAAGCCGAGGATCAGGTCCGCCGAGTCCAGGCTGATGGTCTGCACGGGCTCGACGCCGTGGCCGATCAGGGCCTGCAGCTGCAGGGAATACTGTCGGCTGCCGACCGGGTAGCTCAGGAACGGCAGGTCCGTCAGCGTCGCCAGCGCCGGCGCCCGGCCGCGCGCGCCGGCGCGATCGCGCGGCACGACCAGGCACGGATGCACCTCCGCCACGACCTGGCTGGCGATGTCGTCGGGCACCTCGGGCAGGTAGGCGACCAGCACGTCGGCCCGACCGGTGCGCAAGAGCGAGACGTCGGTCTGCAGCAGTTCCTGCAGATGCAGCTGCGCCCGCGGCCGCCGCCGGCGGAACGCCAGCAGCCAGTCCGGCAGCAGCTGCCGGATCAGCAGCGACTCGGCCTGGATCGACAGCGCGCCGTCGAACTCACCGGTGCGCAGGCTCTGCACCACCTGCGGCAGATCGCGCAGGAACGGCGCCACGAACGCGAGCAGGTGCGCGCCGGCCGGCGTCGGCCGCATCTGGTCCTTGCCGACCCGCTCCAGCAGCTGCAGGCCGACCTCGGCCTCGAGCTTCCTCACCTGCTGGTGCAGCGCCGGTTGGGTGATCGGGTAGCTGGCGGCGCGAGCCGCGCGCGCATAGCCGCCCTGGGTGGCGACGAGATGGAAGCCGGCCAGTCGATGCAGGTCGATCATGAAGCACAGCTTATCGAAGCCTGCAGCACAACTTCCTCATGTGGAACGAACGCGGCGGCGATACTTCGCCTGTGCCAGCGAGCCTGCCCATGACCGAGACCGCCACCGACCCGTTGCCGACCCCGGCCCCGCGCATCCGCGGCCTGCTGATCGCGCAGTTCTTCGGCGCCTTCAACGACAACGCGTTCAAGATGCTGCTCGTGCTGCTGGCGATCGCCGCGGCGGGCGAGCAGGGCGAGTCGGCGAAGCAGACGGCGACGACGTTGGCGACGGCGGTGTTCACGCTGCCGCTGATGCTGTTCTGCCTGCCGGCGATGGCGCTCGGCGACCGGGTCGGCAAGCGCTCGCTGGTGGTCTGGACCAAGTTCGCCGAGGTGCTGCTGATGCTCGCCGGCACCGTGGCGCTGTGGCTGGCGCCGGACGGCTGGCTGCCGCTGGTCGTGCTGGCGGGCATGGGCGCGCAGAGCGCGCTGTTCGCGCCGGCCAAGTACGGCATCCTGCCGGAGATCCTGCCGCACGAGCAGCTCTCGGGCGCGAACGGGCGGCTCGAGGCGGCGAGCTTCCTGGCGATCATCCTCGGCACCGTCGCCGGCGGCCTGCTGCTCGACGCCTGCGGTGCCCGGGTCTGGCTCGCCGGCGCGCTGCTGACCGCGCTCGCGGTGGTGGGGCTGGTGGCGTCGTTGTCGTTGCCGCGCGTGGCGCCGAGCGGCAGCGCGGAACCGTTCGGGCCGACGCTGGCGGCCGCCTGGCGCGCGCTGCGGGCCGACCGCGTGCTGTGGCTGGCGATGCTGGGCTCGGTGGTGTTCTGGGGCCTGGCCAGCCTGCTCGGGCAGGACGTGCTGATCTACGGCAAGCAGGTGCTGCTGCTCGACGACACCTGTTCGGGCGTGCCCTACGCGCTGTTCGCGATCGGCGTCGGTGCGGGCTCGCTGCTCGCCGGCCGCATCGCCGACGGCAAGGTCGAGACCGGGCTGATCCCGCTCGGTGCGCTGGGCCTGGCGTTCGGCACCGGCGCGATGGGGCTGCTGGTGCCGGGGCGGGTCGGCACGTTCGTGCTGATGTCGCTGCTCGGCGTCGCCAGCGGCTTCGTCGTCGTGCCGCTGAACGCGCTGCTGCAGTGGCGCGCACCGGCCGCGCGGCGCGGCGCCGTGATCGCGCTGGTCAACGGCCTGTCGTTCGCGGGCATCCTGGCCGGCACCTTCGGGTGCCTGCTGCTGGCGAATCTCGGCGCCGACGTCGCGACGATCCTCGTCGTCGCCGCCGGGCTGACGCTGGTCGCGACCGGGTGGGCGATCTGGCTGCTGCCGGAGGCGCTGCTGCGGCTGTTCGTGATCCTCGCGGCGCACTCGCTCTACCGCGTGCGCGTGCTCGGCGCGCGCCACGTGCCGGAGACCGGCGGCGCCCTGCTGGTGCCCAACCACGTGTCGTTCCTCGACGCGCTGTTCCTGCTGGCGGCGACCGATCGCCCGATCCGGTTCGTCGTCGAGCAGTACTGGTACGAACGCTGGTACCTGAAGCCGTTCCTGCGTGCGATGCGGGCGATCCCGATCAGCGGCGGCGGCGGGCCGCGCGTGCTGCTGCGCGCGCTGCGCGACGCCGGCGCAGCGCTCGACGCCGGCGAACTGGTCTGCCTGTTCGCCGAGGGGGAGATCTCGCGCATGGGCAGCACGCTGCCGTTCCGGCGCGGTCTGCAGCGCATCGTCAAGGGGCGCAGCGCCAGGATCGTGCCGGTGCACCTCGACCGCGTCTACGGCGGCCTGCTCAGCGCGCGGCAGGGGCGCCTGCAGTGGTGGCCGACGCAGGTGCCGTGTCCGGTGACGGTGTCGTTCGACCACGCCGTCGACAACACGACGCCGCCCGAGGCGGTGCGTCGCCGCGTCGAGTTGCTGGCCGAGCGGGCCTTCCGGCTGCGCGCGCGCGAGCTGCGGCCGCTGCACCACGCGTTCGTGCGCCGCGTGCGCCGCGCGCCGTGGCGAGCGGCGCTGGCCGACACGCAGGGCCGGCACCTGTCGCGGCTGGGCGCGCTCGCCGCCGCCGTCGTGCTGGCGCGGCGGTTGCGCGTGTCGTGGGCCGGACAGCAGCGCGTCGGCATCCTGCTGCCGCCGTCGATCGCCGGCGCGCTGGCCGGCATCGCCGCCAGCCTCGCTGGGCGGGTCGCGGTGCCGCTGAACTACACGGTCGGCGCCGCGTCGTTCGCCTCGAGCGTGCGACAGGCCTCGCTGCGCACGGTGCTGACGTCGCGCGCGTTCCTCGAACGTGTGCCGCTGCAGCTGCCGCCCGACGTCGAGCTGGTGCTGCTCGAAGACGTGCTCGCGAACGTCGGTCGTGGAGAACGCCTGCGCGCGGCGCTGTCGGCGCTCGTGCTGCCGCTCGGCTCGCTCGAACGTGCCTGCGGCGCCGTGCGGCCGGTCGCCAGCACCGACACCGCGGTCGTCATCTTCAGCAGCGGCAGCACCGGCGAGCCGAAGGGCATCGAACTGACGCACACGAACGTGCAGGCCAACTGCGACGGCGTGGCGCAGGTGATCCCGCTCGAGCACGAGGACCGCCTCGTCGGCGTGCTGCCGCTGTTCCACTCGTTCGGCAACCTGGCGCTGTGGTACGGCCTGCAGCAGGGCGCCGGCATCGTGTTCCATCCCAACCCGCTCGACGCGGCCGCGGTCGGCGACCTGGTCGCGCGGCACCGCGCGACGATCCTGCTGGCGACGCCGACGTTCCTGCAGCTCTACCACCGGCGCTGCGAGCCGGGGCAGTTCGGTTCGCTGCGCGTCGTGCTGACCGGCGCCGAGAAGCTGACCGAGACGCTGGCCGATGCGTTCGCCGACCGCTTCGGCATCCGGCCGGTGCAGGGTTACGGCTGCACCGAGTGTGCGCCGGTCGTCGCCGTCAGCACGCCGGGCTACCGCGCCGCGGGTTTCTACCAGGCGGGTTCGCGCCGCGGTTCGGTGGGGCGGCCGTTGCCCGGCGTCGCGGTGGCCATCGTCGATCCCGAGACCCGGCGACCGCTGCCGGCCGGCGAACCGGGGCTGGTGCTGGTGCGCGGCGCGAACGTGATGCGCGGCTACCTGGGCCGCGACGATCTGACCGCCGCGGCGCTGCACGAGGGCAGCTACGTCACCGGCGACATCGGCCGTCTCGACGAGGACGGGTTCCTGTTCCTGACCGACCGCCTGTCGCGCTTCAGCAAGATCGGCGGCGAGATGGTGCCGCACGGCACCGTCGAGGAGCACCTGCAGCAGTGCTTCGGCGGCGAGCAGCGCGCGTTCGCGGTCTGCGGCGTGCCCGACCCGCGCAAGGGCGAGCGCCTGATGGTGCTGACCACGCTCGACGAACCGCAGCGCAAGGCCGTGCTGCAGCAGCTGACGACGCGCGGCCTGCCGGCGCTGTTCGTGCCGCGCGCCGACCAGTTCGTGCAGGTGGCGGCGCTGCCGCTGCTCGGCACCGGCAAGCTCGACCTGCGTCGCGTGAAGGAGCTTTGCCTGGAAGCGGCCGGGACTACGATCGCCGCCGAATGACGAAGCTCCTCTGCGTGCCCGGTTCGCTGCGCACGGGCGCGTTCAGCAAGCAACTCGCGCGCGCCGCCTGCCAGCTCGCCGAGGCGAACGGCACCGCTGCGACCTGCATCGACCTGCGCGACTACGCGATGCCGCTCTACGACGGCGACCTCGAGGCGGCCGATGGGCTGCCCGCGGCGGCGGTGCGGCTGCGCGCCGTCGTGCAGCAGCACGACGCGCTGCTGGTCGTGTCGCCGGAGTACAACGCCTCGATCCCCGCCGTGCTGAAGAACACGCTCGACTGGCTGTCGCGGCCGCACGCGCCGGAGCCCGGCGTGTCGGTGTTCCAGGGCAAGGTCGCCGGGTTGCTGTCGAGTTCGCCGGGCGCGCTCGGCGGCCTGCGCGGTCTCGTGCATCTGCGCCAGATCCTGATGAACCTCGGTCTGCTGGTGATCACCGAGCAGTTCGCGCTCGGCGGCGCCGCGAGCGCGTTCGGGCCCGACGGTGCGCTGCTGGACGGCAGGCACATGGCCGGCGTGCAGAAGGTGCTGCAGCGGCTGGTGCACACGGCCGAGCGGCTCGGCGGCTGATCCGGCCGCGCGGACGACAACCGCTGCCGTCGGCGGGTGGGCCCGGGGCGCCTCGTGCTGATCTTGACATCGCCGATATTTAGACATAGTCTAAATAGAGCAGGAACGATGAGCAAGACCACCGCCGCCGACCTGATCGACCGCCTCGAACGCGCCGGCATCCGGCCGTCGGCGCAGCGCGTCGCCATCGCCGGCTACGTGCTGGCGACCAGCGAGCATCCGTCGGCGGACGAGGTCTGGCAGCGGGTCAAGACCGACTTCCCGATGGTCTCGCGCGCGACGGTCTACAACACGCTGCAGCTGTTCACCGAACACGGGCTGTTGCGGCAGCTGGTGCTGGCCGAAGGCTGCGTCGTGTTCGACCCGCACGTGGCCCCGCACCACCACTTCGTCGACGACGTGACCGGCCGGATCGAGGACATCCCGTGGTCCGCGCTGCGGGTCGGCAAGGTCGACCAGCTCGAGGGCGTCGACGTGCGCGAATACATGGTCGTCGTGCGCGGGCGACGCACCCGCGGCTGACCGCGCATCCAGACGCCACTCCCCGACGATTCCCCCCACGAGACCCAGGAGACGACATGAAGAACTCCCCGAGCCAGATTCCCGCCGACGTCCGCAAGAAGATCTGTGACGCGCTGCTGCCGGTGCTGACCGACGGCATCGACCTGCACTCGCAGATCAAGGTCGCGCATTGGAACATCAAGGGGCCGCAGTTCGCGGCCCTGCACCCGCTGTTCGACCAGTTCGCGACCGATCTGCAGACGCAGAACGACGACCTCGCGGAGCGCGTCCGCACGCTCGGCAGCCTCGCGGTCGGCACCGCGCGCCACGTCGCCAAGCACTCGCGGCTCAGCGACTACCCGCAGGACGTGACCAAGGACATGGAGCACGTCCGCCTGCTCGCCGAGCGCATCGAGACCTACCTGGCCGGCGTGCGTGCGGCGCGCAACATCGCCCTGGAGCACAAGGACGACGACACCGTCGACGGCCTGACGGGCATCGTGACGATGTTCGAGAAGCACGCCTGGTTCCTGCACGCGACGATGGAGAGCTGAGACCGCCGCGGCGATCGCGGTCGCCGGTGGCCCGGCGGCGTAGGGCGACGCCAACGAGTTCGTAGGCGCGTTTTCGGGCCATTGTGCGGCGGCATCGGCGGCGGCTTCCGCGTAGCTTCCAGCGGCGTGAACCAGGCGCCGCCCACCTCGATCGTCGCTCCGCCGGTGCCGGATCGTCGCCCTGCGTGGTGCGCGGGTGCGACCCACCGACGCGCGGGGATGCTGCTGCTGGGGCCCGTGCTGGCGTGTGCCGGGCTCGCCGCGCAGGGGCCGGACCCGGCGTCGCCGCAGCAGCCGGCGGCCGCCGCGGCGGCGACCACGCCGCCGCCGCCCGCGCTCGTTCGCGGTCGGTTGACGTCGCGCTACTACCTGCGGTGGACCGGCGACGACACCGACAACGATCTGCTGACGACGCTGTCGCTCGATGCCGGCGATGCCGAACGGCACGCGGTCAGCGCCCACTTCATGGGCCGGCTCGCCTACGACATGGACGGGACCGACGGCACGTTCACGGGCCTCAGCGACACCTACGGTCAGCGTCTCGACGGCCTGGTCTACGACGCCTACGTCGACCTGCATCGCCTCGGCGGCTTCTCGTTGGTGCGCATCGGCAGGCAGTCCATCTACGAGACTCCCGAGGTCGCCTTCCTCGACGGCGCGCACGTGACGTCGGCGGAGTTCGGGGACCTCGCGTTCCAGGTCGGCGCCTACGCCGGTGCCTCCACGCACCTCTACGAGGCGTCGCACTCGGGCGACCTCATCGGCGGCGTCTACGCGCAGCTGCGCCCGTGGCGCCGCGGGCGATTCCGCCTCGACTACATGCACATCGAGGAGGATGGCCGTCTGCTGGGCCAGGGCGACGACCTGGTCGCCGCCGGGTTCTGGCAGGACCTCGGCGAGCATCTGCAGACCGAACTGCAGTACTCACGCATCGGCGACCGGGATCGCGACGCGCGCGCGCGGGCGACCTGGCGCCAGAGCGACTGGGGTCTGCTGCTGCAGGCGTCCTACTACGCGCTGCTGCGCTCCCAGGGCGACCTGGTGCTCGAGGCCGATCCGTTCTTCAACTCGCTCAACGAGCTGCGGCCCTACGACCAGGTGTCCGTGCTGGCGGCGAAGGACGTCTCGCAGCTGGTGCAGCTGCAGGCGGCGACGGATCTGCGGCGCGTGCGCGACCGCAGCGACGTCGGCTTCTACAACCGCGACTACGACCACTACTACGGGACCGTGAACCTGCACGACTGGGGGCCGAAGGGTCTGACCCTGAGCGGCACCGGCGACCTGTGGAACAGCGACGGTCAGCTCGTGCGCAGCTGGGGCGGCGACGCCACCTACGAACTCGGCAAGAGCACGGTGTCGATCGGCACCTACTACTCGCTCTACAAGTTCGACCTGTTCACCAACAGCGAGCGCGACCACGTCCGCACCTGGTACGGGAAGCTGCGGCACAGGACCAGCGACGCGGTGACGCTCGAAGGCGACTTCGAGGTCGAGGACGACGACATCGACCAGTACTACCGTCTTCGCCTGGGGGTCACATGGCGCTTCTGACACACGACGCGGGCGGCGGCAACCCCACCCGCACGACCGGTCGCCGCATGTTGCTGGTGCTGTGGGGGCTCGCCGCCACCGGCTGCGCCCTGTTCCAGGTGTTCTCGCCGCAGGACCGGCCGTTCGGCTTCAGTCACGCGGTGCACCAGAAGGAAGGGCTCGAGTGCGGCGACTGCCACATGAACTGGGAGAGCGAGGACGCGCCAGGCATGCCCGTGCGCGGCGCCTGCAACCTCTGCCACGAGAACCTCGACGCCGACAAGCCACCCGAGCGCAAGGTCGACGTGCTGTTCGACGGCGACACCTACAAGGCCCAGCACCTGAGCCGGCTCGACGACGAGATCGTGTTCTCGCACCGCCAGCACGCGACCAGGCCGATCGAGTGCAACATCTGTCACGTCGGCATCGAGGCGAGCGAGTACGTCGACCGCCGCATCGCGCTCGACATGCGGGACTGCGAGAGCTGCCACCGCGAGCAGCGGGTGGCGAACGACTGCGCGACCTGCCATCAGCGTCTGCGCGTCGACGTGGCGCCGGACTCCCACGCGTTCCAGTGGCAGAAGGTGCACGGTCAGACCGTGCGGGCGCACGACGAGGCGACGGTCAGCGACTGCGCGCTGTGCCACGACGAATCCAGCTGCAAGACGTGCCATCTGTCGGTGCCGCCGGACAACCACGACAACTACTTCCGGCGGCGCGGCCATGGGCTGCACGCCCGCATGGACCGGCAGAACTGCGCCACCTGCCACCGCACGGACTCGTGCGACGTGTGCCATCAGGAGACGCGGCCGATCAGCCACTTCGGCTCGTTCGGCGGTACCACCAGCAACCACTGCGTCGGCTGCCACCTGCCGGTGCAGTACACCGAGTGCTACACGTGCCACAAGAGCACGCCGAGCCACCAGTCGGCGATGCCGAAGCCGGCCGACCACACCGCCGGCATGAACTGCCGCCAGTGCCACGGCATGGGCCAGCCGCTGCCGCACGCCGACAACGGCTCCGACTGCAACAGCTGCCATCGGTGACGCTCGGGCCGGCTGCGCTCTTTCGCCGCTGACCCTGCCCACAGCAGCGTAGGCATTCCCGGGGCGCACTGCGGTTCACTATCCGGGGCTGCTCGTCCACCACCAACGTGTGGTGGCCCGCAGGTTCTTCGACGCTCACCACGGATGCGGCCGCCGGCCGCCATCGAGGAGGCTGTCCCTGAAACCGCTGCCGCCGATCGGGTTGTTGGTCCTGGCCCTTTGCGCCTGCGACCTCGCGCCACACGAGGAGTCGTTCCCAGGTGTGCCGTCGGCGCTCGGCCGGCACCCTGGCGAGAAGATCGAGGTGCCGCCGCCGCCGTTCACCGAGGGCGCGTTTCCGTGCACCGATTGCCACGACCCCGAGATCCCGGTCAACCGGACGCGGCGCCCGATGGAGATGGCGCACGCGGAGATCGTGCTGCACCACGACGAGGAGCATCGCTGGTGCCTCGACTGCCACTCGGCGGAGAGCCGCGACAAGCTGCACCTGGCGAGCGGCGCCCTGGTCGATTTCACGGAGTCCTACCGTCTCTGTGGGCAGTGCCATGGCGACAAGTACCGCGACTGGCGTGCGGGTGTGCACGGTCGCCGCTCGGGCGAGTGGAACGGACACAAGACCTACCTGCTGTGCGTGAACTGCCACTCCGCGCATGCGCCGAAGTTCCAGCCGTTGAAGCCGATGCCACCGCCCGTCCGCCCCGAGGGTCTGGCTGGCCGAGGAGAACCGAAGTGAAGCAGACCTTGCCGTCGCGTCGCGAGTTCCTGTGTGCGGTCGCCAGCTGCGCGGCGGCGGCCACGGCTGCCGGCTGCTCGGACCTGACACACACCGGCTGGTTCCAGTCGCGCTTCCGCGAGATGTCGGAGGCCGAGAAGAAGGACCTCGTCGCCGGGCTGGAGAAGTCCAACACGGCGCGCTTCGGCAAGGAGGTCACGGTCGGCGTCGAACCGCCGATGGCAGGCGCCGAGTTCGGCTATGCGCTCGACATCTCGCGCTGCATCGGCTGCCGGCGCTGCGTCTACGCGTGCGTCGAGGAGAACAACCAGAGCCGCGACCCGCAGGTGCAGTGGATCCGCGTGCTCGAGATGGACAAGGACAAGGGCGTCGACTTCGCCCACGCCGATGCCTACTACGACGCCGAGCAGGTGCCGCGCGACGGCCACTTCTATTTGCCGGTCGCGTGCCAGCAGTGCGAGAACCCGCCGTGCGTGAAGTCTTGTCCCGTCGGCGCGACCTGGCGCGAGAAGGACGGCATCGTCGTGATCGACTACGACTGGTGCATCGGCTGCCGCTGCTGCATGTCGGCGTGCCCCTATGGCGCCCGCCACTTCAACTACGCCGAGCCCCAGATCCCGGCCGAGCAGCTGAACCCGAAGACCCACTACCTCGGCAATCGTCCGCGCTCGAAGGGCGTCGTCGAGAAATGCACGTTCTGCATCCAGCGGGTGCGCAACGGCCGCTATCCGGCTTGCGTCGAGGTGTGCCCGGTCGGTGCGCGCAAGTTCGGCAACCTGCTGGACCCGGACTCCGAGGTCCGCGCGGTGCTCGAGAACAAGCGCGTCTTCGTGCTCAAGAGCGAGCTGAACACGCGCCCGCGCTTCTTCTACTTCTACGGCCTGTGAGGCGCCAGTGGCCACGCTCCGCAACTTCTGGCAGTTCGTGCTCGGCAGCCTCAGGATCGTGCTGCGCGGTAACGCCTGGTACTGGCTCTGGGTGTCGGCGTTGCTGGTGCCGATCGGCATCGGCGCCGCCTACTACGTGCGCCAGCTGCAGGAAGGTCTGATCACCACCAACATGCGCGACCAGGTCTCCTGGGCGTTCTACATCGGCAACTTCACGTTCCTGGTCGGCGTCGCCGCCGCGGCGGTGCTGCTGGTGATCCCGGCCTACGTCTACAACTGGAAGCCGATCAAGGAGGTCGTGGTGCTCGGCGAACTGCTGGCCATCGCGTCGATCGTGATGTGCGGCCTGTTCGTGACGGTCGACATCGGCCACCCCGAGCGCTTCTGGCACCTGATCCCCGGGCTCGGATCCCTGAATCTGCCGCAGTCGATGCTGGCCTGGGACGTCGTCGTGCTGAACGGCTACCTGGTGCTCAACCTGGTGATCGTCACCTACATGCTGTTCTCGCTGTATCGCGGGCGGCAACCGCGCAAGAAGGTGTTCCTGCCGCTGGTGCTGTTCTCGATCCCGGCCGCGATCGCGATCCACACCGTCACTGCGTTCCTCTACAACGGCCTGCCGGCGCGGCCGTTCTGGAACCAGTCGATCCTGGCGCCGCGCTTCATCGCCTCGGCGCTGTGCTCGGGCCCGGCCGTGCTGCTGATCCTGATGCAGTTGCTGCGGCGCTTCACGCGGTTCGAGATCGACGACCGCGCGATCTGGAAGGTGGCGGAGCTGATGGCATACACGATGTTCATCAACCTGTTCCTGCTCGGCGCCGAGGTCTTCAAGGACGTCTACTCCAACACGGAGCACCTCGTGTTCATGCGCTACATGTTCTTCGGCATCGGCGGACACACGGCGATCGTGCCGTACATGTGGCTGTCGGTCGGATGCTCGATCGCGGCCTTCGTGCTGTTCCTGATCCCGACGACGCGACGCAACCCGATCACGCTGAACATCGGCTGCGTGCTGATCTGGATCGGCGTCTACCTCGAGAAGGGCATGGGGCTGGTGATCCCGGGCATGACGCCGGACACGCTCGGCGAGATCTACGAGTACTTCCCGTCGAACTCGGAGCTGTGGATCGCCGCCGGCATCTTCTCGGTCGGCTTCCTGTTGTTCACGCTGATGGTCAAGGTCGCCACGCCGATCATGCTCGGCGAGTTCCGGGCCGCCGGCATCGATCCGGTCGATCCGGTCGAACACGGCGCGGCGGCGCTGGCGCGCTGATCAGGCCGGCGACAGGCCCGCGGCCCGCTGCCATCGTCCGACCACGAGCGATCCGACGGCCGCGGTCACGCCGAACGAGAAGACGCTGAGCACCAGCGGGATGCCGTGCAGCGTCAGCAGGTCGGAGGCGAACACCTTGATGCCGCCGAGTACGGTGACGGACACGGCGGTGCGCATGGCGGGGCGACTGTGGTGGCGCTGGGCCAGGATCATCGTCGTGATCGCGATGCCGTTCAGTAGCACCGACTGGGCGCCGGCGAAGGCGTTGTCGAGGTCGACCGGCATCGTCGCCAGCAGCGCGTGCAGGACCACGCGCAGGCAGCCGAACACCGCCGCCACGGCGGCCCACAGCGTCAGCTCGCCGGGCCGGTCCGTCGCCGTCAGGCGGTGGTACCAGGATGTCTGCGCGGGCGGCGTCGAGCGTGTCCAGCGGTAGTGCAGTCCGGCGGTCGTGGCCAGCGCCGCCGCGAGCGCCGCGGCCCGCCAAGTCGCAGCGGCCGGTGCCGCGAAGGCGCCGGCGGTGATCGCCGTGCCCACGGCCGCGACCTGCAGGCCGCAGGCGAGGGCGCGCATGCCGCCGCTGCCCAGTCGGCCCGACCACCAGGCGATGCCCCATGCGGCGAGCGACCAGCACAGGGTGGCTACCGGCAGATCGCCGATGGCCAGCCAGGTACCGGGCATGAACGCCGCGGTCGCGGCGAGGACCATGCTGCCGGTCGCGACGACGTTGCCGGGTGCCGGGCTGGCGAAGCGCCATGCGAGGAGGAGGTGCAGCGCGGCGACCGCGAGCGCCGCGACCCCGAGCCAGCGCCCGGCTGCGTGCCATGGCACGACGACTGCCGCGGCGGCGGCGAAGGCCCACAGCACGTTCCACGTCGGCAGCACGAGCGCGAACGCCTGGCTCCCGGCCCGCAGGCGGCGGTGGCCGATGCCGAGCAGCACCACGAACGTCGTCGCGAGCGCCGGCAGGAACCACGGCAGGCGCAGCGCCGGCGGGATCGTCTCTGCTCGTACCAGCGGGGCATGCAGCTTCGCCGCCCACAGCGACCAGAAGAACAGCAGCAACGCGAGTACGGCCCAGTGCAGCCACGGCGTGCGTCGCCGGCCGACCAACGCCGCGGCCGCCAGCATCGCGAGCAGCAGCGTCGCCGCCGTGATGTGGAACTCGGGCATCGGGAACCCGATCACCAGCGAGGACAGCGCCGCTGTGAGCACGCCGGCCTCGGCGACGACCGGGGCGTGATAGCGCATGCCGAGCAGCGCGCACGCGACCAGCGTGCCGACCAGCAACCCATGTGCGCTCGCGCTGCCGAGGTAGTCGAAGCGGGAGTGCGTCTCCAGCACGAGCGCGCAGAGCAGCAGCGCGCCGCAGATGCTGTACACCCGCTGCCCCGCACGATCGCCGGCGAGGTGGTGCCAGCCGACTGCCAGCAACAGGAGTGCGTAGCCGATGCCTAGCCGCACGCCGACCGTGCTGGTGACGACCTCGCTGTCGGTCAGCGTTCGCAGCACCAGGGCCAGCACCAGCACGAACGAGATGGTCGCGATGCGCCGCAGCAGTGCCGAGTGCTGCAGCCACGATCCGCTCGCAGCGGTGCTCGTGTCAGTCGGCAGTGTGGCGCCGTCTGCGCGAGTGGTGGTGGTGGGGGCTCCGCCCTCGATCGCCTGCACGCGGCGCGTCAGTTGTTCCACATGCTGCTGCAGGGAACGAAGCCGTTCTTCGACCTCGGCCAGGCGATCGTCGTCTGGCTGCGTGTGTCGTGGATCCATGGCGGCGCCCGCGTGGGAGTGTGCCGCGTCGCTACGAAACAGTGCGTAGTGACGCAGACGATGCGAAGGTACGACGCGGCACGCATTGCACACACCGTGCCCGGCACGCATCGTCTGGGTTCCTGTGCCACTGCCGCCGGCAGGCACCACCTCGCGCGCGGACCGTCATGCAACGATTCCTGAGTCTCCTGCGATCGAACTGGATCACGGCCACCGGTGCCGTCGTCACCACCCTGGCCTTCATGGCGTTCGTCACGACGCTGGTCTACGTCGCTTTGCACGGCGGCGGCCACGGCGCCTACCTGGGGCTGTTCGCGTTCCTGCTGCTGCCGGCGGTGTTCGTGTTCGGCATCGTGCTCGTGCCGATCGGCCTGCTCGTCTTCCGCGGCCAGTTGCGCGCGCGCATGGCGGTGCTCAAGGACAAACCGATGCGCATCGTACCGGTGCTCGGCGTGCTGACGGTCGTCAACCTCGCCACGGTCGGCACGGCCGGCTACGAGGCCGTGCACTACATGGACAGCCAACAGTTTTGCGGCACCGTGTGCCACACGGTGATGGCACCGACCTACGGCATGTCGCTCGACGCGCCGCACGCGAAGATCGCCTGCGTCGAGTGCCACATCGGACCCGGCGTCGGCGCGTTCGTGCAGGCCAAGCTGTCGGGCCTGCGGCAGGTCGCCGGCGTCGCCTTCGACACGCATGCGCGGCCGATCCCGACGCCGGTGCACACGCTGCGCGACGCCAGCGAGATCTGCGAGAACTGCCACTGGGCCGCCAAGGTCGGCGCCGACCGTCTCGTCGTGCGGGAGCACTTCGGCGACGACGCCGCGGTGACGCCGGTCACCAACGTGCTGCTGATGAAGATCGGCGGCACGCTGCAGGACGACAGCGGCACCGGCATCCACTGGCACGCCAACGCCGGCGTCGAAGTGTCGTTCGTCAGCACCGGCCGGCGCGAGCAGATCGACTGGATCCGCTACGTCGATGCGCAGGGCAAGGAGCGCATCTTCACGCTGGATGGCGAGGATCCGAGCAAGCGGCCGGCAGGCGAGCTGCGCCGCATGGACTGCATCGACTGCCACAACCAGCCGGGGCACCACCAGCAGGAGCCCGATGCTGCCGTCGACATGGCGATTGCCGCCGGCAGGATCTCGCGGCAGCTGCCGAGCATCCGCAAGTTCGCGCTGGCCGCGCTGCAGAAGCCGTGGCCGCGCGACGGCGCATCAGCCGCGATCCTCGGCGATCTCGAACAGGCCTACGCGCAAGACGGCGGTCTCGACGAGGGCAAGCGCGGGCTGCTCGAGGCTGCGGCGAAGGCCGTGGCCGACATCTGGCTGCGCAACGTGCACCCCGACATGAACATCGTCTGGGGCACCTACCCGAACTTCATCGGCCACCGCGGCTGCATGCGGTGCCATGACGGCCAGCACCTGGACGCCGACGGCGAGTCGATCTCGGCCGACTGCAGCAAGTGCCACGCGGTGCTGGCCGAGAAGTCCAGCGACCCGACGCTGCTGCGCCAGTTCGGCGTCGAGCCACGCTGACGCGGGCCCGAAACGAGAACGGCCACGCCCTCGCATGCGGGGACGTGGCCGTCGGGCAGGGGACGTGGCGTGACTACTTGTCCGCGCCTTCCTTCTTGGCCGCCGCGTCCTTGGTGGCGCCGCAGACCTCACAGTCGGGGCCGTCGGTGGCGCGCAGCTTGGCGAGTTCTTCGTCCGTGCGCTTCTTGCGCGGGTCGAGGTGCTCGATCTTCTGCATGCGCTCCTTGAGACAGAACGGCTTGTAGGTGGGGCTCTCCTTGTTGTGGCACTTGCCGCAGGTGTCGATCGAGCGGGAGGCGTGGATCTCGTCGGCGGTGATCTCGGACGGCGTGGTGCCCGGCTTCATCGCCTCGGCGAAGCGCTTCTTCTGGTGGTCTTCGCCCGGACCGTGGCAGCTCTCGCACTGCACGCCCATCTCGGCCTTGAAGCTGGCCTTGATCTCCTTCTTGTCGACCCCGTAGGCGGTGACGTGGCACTTCAGGCACTTCTCGCTCTTCTGCGGATCCTCGATGCCGAGCTGCTTGGCGACCTCCTTGGCCTTGTCCGACGCGAGCGTCTCGAAGGCCTTCGCGTGCTCCGTCTTCGACCAGTGGTCGTACGCGTCGCCCTTGTCGGCGCCGTTGTGGCAGTTCTTGCACATCGCCGCGCCGATGTAGCGACCGCCGGCGGGGAACGTGGTTTCCGGCTGGGAGGGACTCAGCAGGGGCAGCAGCAGCAGCCCGCAGCCGACGGAGGCCAAGGCGAGGAGGTTCATGTGGATACCTGTCGTGGTTCGTGGTGGCGTTTCGCGCACGCGGCGCGAGTCGACGCAATGCTAGGGAATGACATGGGCATGACAATGGGCCGTTCGGCCGTGGGACAGGCCCGCGCGTGCAAGCGCTTCGCCCGAAGCCGGTTGCCGCGTCCGCGCGGCTGCTGCCGGCACTCGAGGGTGGTATGGTCGCCGGCGCGATGGCGAACATGCCCTGCGTCGTCGTGCGCGAGCACGGCGGGTTCGACCGACTGCGGCTCGAAGAACGGCCGGTGCCGGTGCCGGCGCCGGGCCAGGTGCGTGTGCGCGTGCAGGCGATCGGCCTCAACCACCTGGACACCTGGGTGCGCCGCGGCGTGCCGGGCCACACGTTTCCGCTGCCGCTGATCCCGAGCAGCGACGCGTGCGGCGTCGTCGACGCGCTCGGGCCGGGCGTCACCGGCTGCAAGGCAGGCGACCCGGTCGTCGTGCTGCCCGGCGTGTCGTGCGGCGCGTGCGAGGCGTGCCAGAGCGGGGTCGACCAGCTGTGCCGCGACTACCACATCCTCGGCGAGAGCTGTGACGGCACCAGCGCCGCGTTCGTCTGCGTGCCGGCCGCGAACATCGCCGCGAAGCCGCGCGCGCTGAGCGCGCCCGAGGCCGCGTCGATCTGCCTCGTGTTCCAGACCGCGTGGAACATGCTGGTGCGCCGCGCCGAGCTGCGCGCCGGCGAGACGGTGCTGGTGCACGCGGGCCTGTCGGGCGTCGGCAGCGCCGCGGTGCAGATCGCCAACGTGCTCGGCGCACAGGTGATCGCGACCGCCGGTGGACCCGAGAAGTGTGCGCAGGTGAAGGCGCTCGGCGCGCACCACGTGATCGACTACCGGGCCGCGGACTTCGTCGCCGAGGTCCGGTCGCTGACCGGCAGGGCCGGCGTGCACGTGGTGTTCGAGCACGTGGGGGAGGCGACGTTCACGGGCTCGATGAAGTGTCTGCAGCGCGGCGGCCGGCTGGTGACCTGCGGCGCGACCACCGGCGGCAACGTGCCGCTGTCGCTGCACGCCGTGTTCTTCAAGAGCCTGTCGATCCTCGGCTCGACGATGGGCAGCAAGGGCGATCTGCGCACGATCCTGCGGCTGTTCGACCAGGGTCGCCTGCGCACCGTGCTCGCACGCGAACTGCCGATGGCACAGGTCGGCGAGGCGCACCGGCTGCTCGAGGCGCGCGAGGCGCTCGGCAAGGTCGTGCTGCTGCCGTGACTTGTGGCGCGGCGGCCGCGCCGGCATCCTGGGTGTCGATGGTCGACCCCCGCCGTCTGCTGGTGCAGTTCGCCGTGTCCGGCTGCCTGTGCGTGACGACCTGGTACGCCGTGTCGCGGCTGGCGGTGTCGTTCCCCGTGGCTGGCGACTTCCAGATCTACGCGCACGCGCTGGCGAAGGCCAACCATGGCGACAACCCCTACCTGCCCTTCGAGATCGGACCCAGCTTCCTCTACCACCCGGCCGCCCTGTTCCTGGTGGCGCCGTTCGCTGCAACGGGTCACTGGCCCTGGATCGTCGCTGGCGGGCTCGCTTTCGCCGCTGCTGTTGCTGTGCTTCGCGCCGCTGTGGGACGACCTGTATGCGGGCCAGATCAACACGTTCGTGCTGCTGGCGCTGGCGCTGGCGCTGCTGTGGTCGAACCGCGGTAGCCAGGTCGCCGCCGGCACGGCGCTCGCGGTCGCGGTGGTGCTGAAGACGTCGCCTCTGCTGCTCGGGCTGCACTTCGTCGTGCGGCGGCAGTGGCGCGCGATCGGCGCCGCCGGAGTGGTGGTGCTGCTGCTGTCGGCGGCGGCGGCGCTGGTGTGGAAGGTCGAGTACCTCGGCACCTACGTCGACGTGTCGCTGCGCGCCGCGAACAGCCGGTTCGACTACATGAACCTGAGCCCCCAGGTGCTGTGGCTCCGCTGCTGCGGCGAGGGTGCGGCCGCGATGCTGCACAAGGCGGTGTGCGTCGCCGCGCTGGTGTTCGCGTTGCGCGGGCCGGGGGTGTACGCGCGGCTGGTCGTGGTGATGACGATGGCGAGTCCGCTGGTGTGGTACCACCACCTCGTCTACCTGCTGGTGCCGATCGTCGCGCTGCTGCGCACGGCGCCGTTGGCGGCGTGGATGGCGGTGGGGCTGATCCAGGTCGAACGGCCGGTCGCGGATCACTGGCCGGCGTTGGCGGCGGTGCCGACGGTGTTGGCGGCGCTGGTGTTGTACTGCGCGCGCTACGGCGGTCGCGACGGCGTCACCGCGGCGCGCGATACGTCTGACCGTCCGGCAGCTTGATCACGCAGCCGGGCCAGGCCTTGGCGATCTCGCGGATGTGGCCGACGAACAGCCTCGTGCCGTAGAGATCGAGGCGCCGCAGCGACAGACCGGTCAGTCGTTCGAGCGCGCTGCGATCGAGCCACTCGCAGAAGTCCAGCGTCAGCTCTCGCAGGGATCGGCACTGCGCCAACGCCGCCAACGACGACGGCCGCAACTGGCGAACGTACGAGAGGTCCAGCTCCACCAGTGCAGGCAGTTGCCGCAGCCCGACCACCGTCGCATCGTCGACCCATGCCGCGAGCGACAGGTCGAGCCGGCGCAACGAACGCTGTCGGGCGAGCATCTCGACGCTCGAGCTGTCGAGGCGCGGCGACCGGATGTGCGGTCCATCCCGCCGCCATCGCCGGGTGCCGCCGAGTCGCAGCGACGTCAGTTGCACGCCCGCGAGCACGTCCGCCAGGGTGGCCGGCTCCAGCTGGCCGAGGCCGGCGAGGCCGAGTTCCTGCAGCCCGGCGAAGCGACGCAGACCGGCCAGCGCGCGCGGCTCGTAGTGTTCGTTCTCGTCGATCGCCAGCGATGCGAGGCTGCGCGGCACCTGGTCGAGCAGGGAACCGGTCGTGTGCGGCAGGTTCGACAGGTCGAGCGTGCGCAGCGTGGCCATCTTCGCCAGCGTCGCGCCGACCGCATCGGTCAGCGACTCGGAGCCGCCGAGCAGCAGCGTCTCGAGCTTCAGGTCGCCGAGCGCCGCGACGCTGGCGTCGGTGATGCCGATGCCGTCCTCGGTCGGCGGCGGCTCCGGCGCTTCGCCGCCGGTCACGTCGTCGAGCACCGCGGCGCGTTGCCCGCGGAACCGGCCCTGGCAGTCGCGCAGGTCCAGATGGCGCAGCTGCGTCAGCTTCGCCAGCGGCATCACGTCGGCGGCCGACAGCGTCGTGCAGCCGCGCAGTTCGAGCCGGCGCAGGCCCGCGACCCTGGCGACCTCGGCCAGCGAACGGCCGTGGAAGGCCATGCAGTAGCTCAGCGACAGTTCGCGCAGGCTGAACAGCCAGGGCAGGCGGTCGATGGCCGGGGACTCGACCCCCGTGGACGTCAGATCGAGGTGTTCGAGCTGCGGCAGGTTCTCGAGCACGCGCAGGCCTTCGCCTTTCACCTCGCGACACCCGGCCAGCGACAGCCAGCGCAGGCCGGGCAGCCCGTTCAGGTGGGCCAGCCCGGCGTCGGTGATCTTCAGCGCCACCGCGTAGCCGCGATCGTTGACGTCCATGCCGCTGAGGTCGAGGCGCTGCAGCTGCGCGAAGTGCGGCAGGTGCACCAGCGCGGCGTCGTCGAAGTCGAAGCACTTCAGGTCGACGACGTCGGCGGGGATCGTGGCGATCTGCGCCGGGCCGTGGCACTCGATCCAGTCGATCGCCTCGGCGGGGTCCTGCACGGGCGCCGTGCCCGACGCGTCGCGCAGCAGCGCGGTGCCGAACGCGGCCGCGAGCCCCAGCGCGAGCAGCGCAGCCGCGAGCCACGGCCGCAGGCGAACGGTCGCCGTCGATCCGCGCGCGGCGGCGCGGCCGAGCACTTCGCCGAGCAGCCAGTCGAGCTGCCGTTGCTTCGCGATCGAGAGCGCCGTGCGTGCCGTCGTCATGTCGTCCTCCGTTCGATGCAGCTGCGCAACGCCTGCCGCGCGCGCTGCACCAGCGTCTTGGTGCCGTTCGGCCGCAGCCCGATCTGCGCCGCCACGTCGTTCCAGTCGAGCCCGTCGCGGTAGTGCAGTTCGAGCGCGCGCCGCGTACGCGCCTGCAGCAGGCCGAGGCACTCACGCAGGTTCGCCAGCAGCGCCTCGCCGTCGTCGGCGTCGGCGGTCGCCTGCCACAGTTCGTCGACGGCCAGCGCGACCTCGCGTTCGCGGCGGCGGCGCCACCAGCGCTTCGTGCGCAGCCAGTGGTTGCGGGCGACGCCGCGCAGGAACGCGCGCGCCGCGGCAGCGTCCGGCGGCAGCGCCGTGCCGCAGCCGACCACCAGCACCTCCTGCGCCAGGTCGTCGGCCTCGTCGACGCTGGCGCCGAGCGCGCGCAGATAGCGCTGGATCCCGGTGCGCAAGCCGTCGAGCGACGAGTCCGGTCCGGCCAGGAGCGGGGAGGCGTTCGCGGTCGGCGCGGCGGTGGGCACGGGGACAGGTCGTCGCAACGCCCCGATGCTATTCGGGAAATCCACCGCCGCGACGGCTCACTGCCAGTCGTAGCGCACGCGGTAGGTCACGACCGTCTCGCCGCCCGGCGGCACCTGCACGCGGAACTCGATGTTCTGCGCGTCGGTCTGCACGAAGTCGTGCGACTTCTGGATCACCCGCCAGTTCAGCCAGCGGTACAGCCGCTCGGCGATGCGCACCTCGATGGCGGTGTCCTTCTGGTTGCGCACGCGGATCTCGAACGCCTCCTCGAGCTGGTGCTGGTTGTTGCTGAGCCCGTAGTCGGTGCGCTTGCGTTCCCCGACCACGTCGAACGCGTCGCCGGTGTAGATGCGGACCCTCTCGTCCTTCGGCGTGTGGTCGATCAGGTTCTCGCCGGTGAACTCGAGCCGACCGTCGGCGTCGTCGCGGCGGTAGAAGCGCGTGCGGCCCTTGGGCAGCGGGATGCCGAGCCCGTTCGCCTCGGTGTTCAGGAACTCGCGCATCACCCAGACCTTCGGGTTGCTCTGCGTGCCGTAGTCGGGCTGGTTGCGGATCGTCTCCATGTTCCAGCCGCGGTAGGGGCCCGTGTCGGCGCCGTTGTAGATGTAGAGCGTCTGCGTCTTGACGCCGATCGCGCGCACGAACTCGACCTGCTTCTGCTGGCGGTCGTGCAGCGTCGTCGGCAGCGGCAGCGAGTAGAGGTGGAACTCGTCGAAGGCCTTCTCGGTGACTTCCGGAGCGGCTGCCCTGCGCATGCCGCCGAGGAACATGTCGTCGCCGCCGCTCCGTGGGCCACCTTCGGGCTGGATCTTGTTCACGTCGCCGGCCATCAGCTTGATCGTCGCCTCGGGGAACGCCTTGCCCGACTGGTTGTCGATCGTGACCCAGCCGACGATGTCCATCACGTCGCCCTGCTCCGGCGCGATCAGGTTGTAGGACGCCTGCCAGCTCAGGCCGGCGGTGACGTAGCTGACTTCGGCGTCGAGCCTGGCGGCCGCGTCGGCGAACAGCCGCCAGTGCAGCGTCGGTTGCAGGATCGCGTCGTCGGTCAGCGCCGGGAACAGCGGCTGGCCGGGCAGCGAGAAGCGCAGCTTGCCACCGACCTCGACGATCGGCGCCTCGCCGCCCTGGTTCCGGTTGGCGGCGAAGGCGGGCACGTAGCCGCTGCGCACGATCCGGCCGCGCACCGTACGCTCGCTGCCGTCGCGGTCCGTGACCACGAAGTCGATCTCCTGGCCCTCGTAGCGCTGCAGCAGCAGCCCCTGCGAGATCGTGTCGGCGCGGTAGTTCTGCTCCAGCACCGCCAACGCCACCTTGCCGCTCGGATCGCGCAGCACCACGGAATCGGGTTCGAGCTGCGTCGTGACGCCGACGAACTGCACGTCGTTCTGGCCTTGCTGCAGGTCGAGCGCGACCTGGTCGCGCACGACGGCGAAGTTCTGGTTGTAGATCGTGAGCGCCTGCCCCTGCGCCGCGGCCGAGGCCGTGAGCAGCAGAGTGGCGACGAGAAGGCGGGTCGGTTTCATGGCGGCGGCCCAACGTAGCGGCTGCCACCCGGTTCCGTCAGGACGCGAGCGGCGTCTCGCCGCTCTTGCCGATGGCCCATGGCGTCCACAGCAGCACGACTTCCTCGACCTTGATGTCGGTCTTCTTCGGCGCGATCTCGCGCGGCTCCAGCACGATCGCGGCCGGCTCGAACTGCGACTGCACGCGCGCGACCTCGTCCTGGAACTCGCGGTCGAGATCCTGCTGCTGCTGCCGCAGCGAGGCAATGTCCTCCTGGGCGCGGCGCACGTCGCCGTGTTCGCTGCCGACGCGGCTCATGCCCTTGATCGCGGTCGTGACGCCGGTCGACACCTTCTTGCGGCCGAACAGCGCGCCGAGGATCGACGTGCCGACGTTCAGCACCGCGCTGATCCCGGCGCCGCGCCGCTGCTCGGCCTGCTTCTGGACCACCTGCTCGGCGTTGCGCACCCGTTCCTGCAGCCGCTGCAGCTTCGGCTGGAACGTGTCCTGCAGCTTGGCGACCGCGCGGTCGCGTTGCTCGCGCAGCGACTGCTGCAGCCGCGCGCGGAAGTCACCCTCGCTCTCGCCGGGCTGGCTGCCCTGCTTCAGCGCCGGACACCACAGGAGCTGCAACGCCTGCGTCCGGTACAGCTCGTCCTTCAGCTGCTTGCCCCAGCTCGCGTAGGCCTTGGGCTGCGAGGCGCCCGGCGGCAGCGGCGCGAACCCCGCGCCGTCGATCGGCTGCTCGTCGAAGTCGAGCGTCGGCTCGGTCACGACGACGCCGGTGTCGTCCCACGGGTTGGCGTCCAGCTGTTCCTGCAGCGGCGCCACGACCGTGCACTCGCGCCACAGGTCGACCTGGTCCTTGCTCGACTGGTAGTGCAGCACCGCCGAACCCAGCAGCGCGGGCCGGTAGACCAGTCGCTGGCCGGCAGCGGGCGCCCGGCGCGCCGCCTGGAAGCGCTGCACGACGCCGTCGGGCAGCACCGGGCGTCCGGCCGCCGCGTCCCTGGCGCCGGCGCTCGCCGCGGCCGCCGCCGCGATGTCGCCGCGCACGTCGGGCCGCCGCGGCGCCGCGACCTGCCTGCGTTCCCGCATCACCAGCTCGATCTGCGCGCGGGTCATCGGCCCGCGCAGGTAGCTCATCGCCCAGCGCGTGTGCAGCAGCACCGGGCCGTCGTCGTGCACGTTGTGCAGCAGGAACGTGCGCCCCTGCATGCCCGACAGCAGGCGGTCGACGGCCGCGCGGTCGAACGCCGCGCCGGTCTGTGCCGAGACGCCTTCGAGGCCGTCGAGCACGCGCAGCTTGTCGCGCTCGGTCTGCAGCCGGCCGAGGAACCACGTACCCATGTTCGACAGCGCCTTGTAGTCGAGATCGACCGGGTTCTGCGTCGCCAGCATCACGCCGACGCCGTAGGCGCGCGCCTGCTTCAGCAGCGTCATCATCGGCAGCTTGCTCGGCGGGTTCGCGGTCGGCGGCAGGAAGCCGAACACTTCGTCCATGTAGAGCAGCGCGCGCAACGAGCTGGTGCCCGCCTGCTGCCGCATCCAGGCCACCACTTCGCTGAGCAGCAGCGTGACGAAGAACATGCGCTGGTCGTCGGGCAGGTGCGCGATCGAGATCACGCTGACGCGCGGCCGGCCGTCGGCCGTCCACAGCAGGCGTTGCACGTCGAGCGGTTCGCCGTCGCTCCACGCCGCGAACGCCGGCGACGCGAGCAGGCCGTTGAGCGCCATCGCCAGGCCGAAGCGGTCCTTGGCCGGGAACATCGTCTCGACGTCCATGACGCCGATGCGCTGGAACGGCGGCTCCTGCACCGCGCGCACGAGGTCGGCGAGGTCGAGGTCCTTGCCGGCGCGCCAGTGGTGCTCGAGCACGTTGCCGAGGAACAGGTGCTCGCGGCTGCGCAGCGGGTCGGCGTCGATGCCGAGCAGCGACAGCAGGCCCGAGCACGCCGTCTGCACGCGCGCCGCGAACGCCTCGCGGTCCTCGCGCAGCGCCGGCGGCGGCGCCGCGAAGCCCTTCAGCAGCGACAGCGGCAGCCCGGCGTCGGAGCCCGGCGTGTAGATCGCGAAGTCGGCCGCCGCCCGCAGCCGGCGGATGCGGTCGCCGTCCTGCTGCCACTGCGCGAGCCCGTCGCGCCACTGCGCGCTGGTCGCCTCGGCGTGCTGTTCGACCGTGCGCCCCTTGCGCGCCGCCTCGTCGGCATCGATCCACGGCAGGAAGTCGGCGGGCCGCAGCTCGGGGAACGTCAGCAGCAGATTGCCGAGGTCGCCCTTCGGATCGATCGCCAGCACCGGGATGCCGTCGATCGCGGCCTCCTCGATCAGCGACAGGCACAGGCCGGTCTTGCCGCTGCCGGTCATGCCGACGCACATGCCGTGCGTCGTCAGGTCCTTGCTGTCGTACAGGATCGGCTCGTCGGTGATCTGCTGGGTCGCCGGATCGAAGCGCTTGCCGAGGTAGAAGACGCCGAGTTGCTCGTAGTCCATGGCGGGACGGGGCAAGCTAGCGGGCGCCGGCGGCCATTGCATGCAGCGAGACCTGTTCGAACACCGACCCGAACACGCGCGCCGCGCGTTCGCGCCGGGCGCGTTGTGGCTCGGCGGCTTCGCGCGCGAGCGCGAGCATCAGCTGCTGGCCACGATCGCGGCAGTGGTCGCCACCACGCCGTTCCGCCAGATGTCGACGCCGGGCGGCCGCCGCATGTCCGTCGCGATGAGCAACTGCGGCGCATTCGGCTGGGTCACCGATGCGCGCGGCTATCGCTACCAGCCCGACGATCCGCTATCCGGTCGCCCCTGGCCACCGATGCCCGGCGAGTTCGCCGCGCTGGCTGCGCGCGCCGCCGCCGAGGCGGGCCATGCGAACTTCGAACCCGACGCCTGCCTCGTCAACCGCTACGAACCCGGCGCCCGCATGACCCTGCACCAGGACGTCGACGAACGCGACTTCACGCAGCCGATCGTGTCGGTGTCGCTCGGCCTGCCAGCCGTGTTCCTGTTCGGCGGCGCGCAGCGCGGCGACAAGGCGCAGCGCCTGCCGCTGGTCCACGGCGACGTGCTGGTGTGGGGCGGACCGTCGCGGCGGTGCTTCCACGGCGTGCTGCCGGTGAAGGAAGGTGTGCACCCGCTGTTCGGGCGGTGCCGCATCAACCTGACGTTCCGCCGCGCGGGGTAGGGACCTGCCCCCGGTTGCCGACAGGAGGGGGAGCGCCATGTCGACGAGCAACGAACCCATGCGGGCACCCGACCAGCGAGAAGGACCGGCTGCGCCCCCGCCCCGGCGGCTCGGCGACCGCGTGCGCGAAGCGATCCGCGTGCGCCACCTGAGCCCCCGCACCGAGGAGGCATACCTCGGCTGGATCCGCCGCTACTGGTTGTTATGCGAACGCGCCGATCCGGCCACGTTCGGCGTCGACCAGGCGACCGCCTTTCTCAACCAACTGGCGACGCACCACCGAGTCGCCGCCGCGACCCAGAACCAGGCGCTCGCTGCGCTGCTGTTCTTGTACCGCGAGGTGCTCGGTCAGGACCTGCCGTGGCTCGACGACCTGCTGCGCGTCGTGACCCCGCCGCGCCTGCCCGTCGTGCTGTCACGCGACGAGGTGCGTGCCGTCCTGGCGCAGATCGATGGCGTGCCGCACCTGATGGCCGTCCTGCTCTACGGCACCGGCATGCGCCTGCTCGAGTGCTGTCACCTGCGCATCAAGGACGTCGACTTCGACCGCAACCAGATCGCCGTTCGGCGCGGCAAGGGTGACAGAGATCGCTTCACCATGCTGCCCCGCGCCGCGCGCGACGACCTCGCCCAGCACATCGAGCGGGTGCGCCGGCTGCACAACCGCGACCTCGCCGCCGGAGCCGGTTACGTCGAACTGCCCGGAGGCCTGGCCAGGAACGACCGGCAGCGCGTCCCGAGCAGGTGCAGGCGCGGCTCGACTCGATCGAGCCGCCGGGATCCGGTGGATTGGGAGAAGGCGCCCGTCGGACCAGGAGCCGGGCATTCTGCCGGTCGCCACGTTCGCTGACGTTGCACCGCACATGGGAGAACGGTGCCGCCCCGCCCCGTCCGCCCCGTCGCCTGCGATCCGGGCTACCATCGGCCCTCCCCTCACCCCGGAAGGCCATGAACACCACTCGCACTGCGTTCCTGTCCGCCCTCGCGCTGCTGGCGACGCTGTCGCCGACCCCGGCCCAGAACATGGGCGCCGCGTTCAGCAACACCGTCGACGGCTACATCGAGGTCCCGTACTCGCCGCAGGTGGTGCCGAAGAGCGGCATCACCGTCGAGGCGTGGATCACCTACGACGACGCGACGCTGGGCACCGGCTACCGCTACCCGACGATCGTGCGACAGGGCATCAGCGTCGGCGGCAGCGAGGACTACTTCCTGCGCGTCAACGCCGACAACATCGGCGCGAAGATCCTGCGCTGGAAGGTCGTCACCGCCACCAGTTCGCCGACGATCAGCTGGACGTTCACCGCGGGCCAGCTGCTGACCTGGACGCACGTGGCCGCGACCTACGACGGCGCCACCGCGGTGCTCTACGTCAACGGCGTCCCGGTCGGTACGGCGCCCGGCAGCGGCCCGATCCGCGACCTCAACAGCGAGGTGTTCCGCATCGGCAAGGGCAGCGACGTCGCGACGCCGATCGAGGTGTGGAACGGCCAGATCGACGAGGTGCGCCTGTGGCCGTTCGCGCGCACGCAGGCCGAGATCCAGGCGACGATGAACGAGGAACTGCTCGCGGTGCCGGGCCTCGTGTCGACCTGGAACCTGAACGGCAACCTGCTCGACTCGAGCAGCACGATGCACGGCACGGCCGGCGGCACGTTCGTGCCGTCCGCGACGGCGCCGGTGCTGACCACGCCGGGCTTCGCCGGCCTGCCGTCGGGCACGAGCACGCCCGGCTGCCTCGGCGCCCTGTCGCTGGCGCCGACGTCGACGCCGACCGCGCTCAACCTGGCCTTCGGCGCGGTCTGCACCCGCACGCCGCCCAACGCGCTGGTCGGCTGGGGCATCGCGTTCGCCGTGATCCCGACGCCGTTCCCGCTGCTGGGCGTCGACGTGTTCCTCGACACCGCGGGCATGCAGGTCACCACGGTGACCGCCAACAGCCTCGGCGCCGCGCGGCTCGGCATGCCGATCGGCGCGGCGTTCCCGCCGGGCTTCGCGTGGGCGGTGCAGTCGATGGTGCTCGATCCGTGCGGCCCGCAGGGCTACACCGCGTCGAACGCCTTGTCGCTCGCGGTGCTGCCGTAGCCGCGGACCGGGCATCGTCGACGTCCGCCGCGCCTCGCCGCGTGCTGATCGCGGTCAAGGTGCTGCACACGGTCGTCTGGGCGTTCTTCGCCGGCTGCATCGTCGCCATTCCGGTCGCCAGCTGGCGGGGCGCGCACGGCGTGGCGGCCTGGCTCGTGGCGATCGTCGCCGTCGAGGTCGTCGTGCTGCTGTGCCATCGCTGGAGCTGTCCGCTGACCGCGGTCGCGGCGCGGCACACCGACGACCGGCGGCCGAACTTCGACATCTACCTGCCGCGCTGGCTGGCGCAGCACAACAAGACCGTGTTCGGCGGGCTGTACCTCGCCGGTGTCGCCTATGCGGCGCTGCATTGGGTCGCGGCCTCGACATGAACGCGCACGGCATGCACCATGGCGCGCTGGAACGATGCGAGTCTGTATCCTCGGCGCCTCCGGCAAGCTCGGCCGCTACATGGTCCAGCACGCCCTCGATCGCGGCCACGATGTCGTCGGGGTCTGTCGCGAACGCAGCGTCGGCAAGCTGGCGCCATTCGGCGACCGCATCACGATCGTGCCCGGGCCGACCGACGACCGCGCCGTGGTCGGACGCGCGGTCGCCGGTTGCGACGGCGTGCTGACGGTGCTGGTGCCGTGGGGCGTGCACGGCTACGCGACCGGCACCGCCCAGGCCGTGCTCGATCTCGCGCCGCGCGGCGCGCGGCTGGTGTTCTCGTGCGGCTGGCACATCACGCGCGACGGCAAGGACGTCTACTCGCGCTCGCTGCGCTGGACCGTGGCGATCTTCGGCCGCGTCGCGCGGTGGCTGCGCTTCGCCGACCTCGACGACCAGGTCGAGGCGTGCCGGCGCATCTTCGCCAGCGACACGCGCTGGACCGTGGTGCGTGGCAGCGACCTCGAGGAAGGCGCCAGCCAGGGCCTGCCGGTGTGGAGCCGCCACGTCGGCGACCCGGTGCTCGCGAGCAACCGCACGCGCCGCATCGACTTCGCCCTGTTCATGGTCGCCGCGCTCGCGAACGACGCACTGATCCGCGAGGCGCCGGCGATCGTCGGCTGCCAGACGCCGTCGGCGCTCGCGCACGCGGGAGTCGAGCGGTAGGGCGCGCCTCGGAACGAACGCGATGTGCGTCGATCGGTCGGGACGGTAGACTGCCGGCAAATGCCCACCAGAGCCCGCAGGCGCAGGCAGATCCCGGCAGAACGCAAGGTCTTCTACTACTTCGGCATGGTGTCGATGGTGGTCGGCCTGTTGGTGTTCGGCTCGACCTTCGTCAGCAGCGCCATGCACTTCGGCGACTTCACGAACTTCGACGACCGGGGCAGTTCGTTGATGGGCCGCGCCATCGTCGGCATGGCCCTGATGTTCGTCGGCGGCGTGCTGCGCAGCATCGGCGCCCGCGGCCTCGCCGGCTCGGGGGTCGTGCTCGACCCCGAGCGCGCGCGCGGCGAACTCGAACCCTACAGCCGCATGGCGGGGGGCATGGTCAAGGACGCGCTCGACGAGGCCGACATCGACCTCGGTGCCCGGCCCGAGAAGGTCGTGATGGTCAAGTGCCGTGCCTGCGGCAAGCTCAACGAAGAGGACTCGAAGTTCTGCCAGGAGTGCGGGCAGGCGATCTGAACCGGCCGCGCCCTCGGGCGCATGCCGCGAACGCGTAGACTGCCGCCACCATGGACGACGCCAGTCAGGTCCGCGCGCTGCTCGAGCAGATCCGCGATCTGCAGCAGCAGCATCTCGCCGAATACCGCGAACAGGCGACGCGTTCGCTGCAGCTGGTCGAAGAGTCGGTGGCGCGGCAGAAGGCGCACATCCGCCTGTACCAGCGGGTGGTGGCCGTGGGTGCCGTCCTGATCGTCGTGCTGACGCTCTTCCTGCTGTCGTACGTGCGCTGAGAGCTGCGGCGAGGGCCGGGCGCTAGAACGCGAACCCGAACGAGAACTCGACGCCGCGCACGTCGCCGACGAGGCCGCGCAGGCGGGCCATCAGCGGCACGCGTTCGTGCTTGTAGAGCAGTTCGAGGTAGCCGCCGACGTTGGTGCCGGACAGCACCGCCGGGTCGGAGTTCGACGGCGAGGCCGGGTTGTCCGAGTCGAACCGGCCGGCCAGGCTGCGCAGCTGCACGCCCGACGACGCCTGCACGCCGAACACCCGCGCGCCGAAGCCGAGTTCGAACATGCCCTCGAGGTAGGCGAGGTCCTCGTCGAAGCCGGCGACGGACTCGGAGCCGTAGACCAGGTCGACCTCGAACCGGTACGGCACCAGGAACTGGACCTGGCCGGTCTCCCCGACGACCGGGGTGCCGGCGACGCCGCCGCCGATGCCGACGCAGTCGAGTTCTTCGGCCGACAACATCGGCGCGCGGAAGTTCTCGCCGAACAGCTGGAAGAAACCGCCGGAGCCGCGGCCGAACTCGGCGCGGAAACCGAAGCGATCGCGGTCGATGTCGCGCAGCGTGCCGTCGGGCGCGGTGTCGAAGTCGACGTCGAGCCGCTCGAGTTCGATGTCCTCGCGGAAGTAGAGCAGCCGCGCGCGGGTCTGCTCGTAGGGCTTGCCGGGCCGTTGCGGCGCGGCGCGGCGCGGCGGCGGCTCGGTGCCGGGTTCCTGGGGGCGTGCGGCGGCGCCGACGAAGGCCGTCGCCGGCGAGGTCGCAACGGGCATCGGCCCCACCTGGACGCAGGCCGTCACTGCGAGCAGGCAGAGCGAGGAGCAGGCAGTCGTCGTCTTGCGCATGCGGATCACCCCGGTTCGGATCGTCGTGACCGGAACCGAACGAGAAACGCGCCTCCGCCGCAAGCCCGCGTTTCCCTCCGCCGCGCCGCCGCGGCAAGATGCTCGGCCCCATGAGCGAGCCCCGAGTCCTGCACGAACGCCGCGGCGACGCCGTTCTCGTGACCCTGAACGCGCCCGAGCGGCGCAACGCGATCGACCAGCAGATGGTCGACGGCCTGCACGCGGTGCTCGACGCGCTGTGGCACGACGAGTCGGTCGCGGCGCTGGTGATCACCGGCGCCGGCGAGAAGGCCTTCGCGGCCGGCGCCGACATCGCGCAGCTGCGCGAGCGCACCTCGCGCGACGCGCTGAAGGCGATCAACAGCGGCATCTTCGGGCGCATCGAGGAGTTTCCGGCGCCGGTGATCGCGGCGATCCGCGGCTTCGCGCTCGGCGGCGGCTGCGAACTGGCGATCGCCTGCGACCTGCGCGTGCTCGGCCAGTCGGCGAAGCTCGGCCAGCCCGAGGTCAAGCTCGGCATCATCCCGGCGGCCGGCGGCACCTATCGGCTGCCGCGTCTGTGCGGCCTGGGCCGCGCGCGCGAACTGATCTACACCGGCCGCATGGTCGCCGCCGACGAGGCGCTGCGCATCGGGCTGGCCAACGTGGTCGTGCCGGACGGCGAGGTGGTCGACGCGGCGCTCGCGCTGGCGAACGACATCGCGCAGAACGGGCGCCTCGCGGTGCGCGGTGCCAAGCGGGCGCTCAACGCGCTGTCGCGGCCCGGGCAGGAGAACGCGACCGCGTTCGAGAGCCACGTGCAGGCCGTGCTGTTCGACAGTGACGACAAGCGGGCGCGCATGGACGCGTTCCTGAACAAGCCGAAGAAGGGTTGATGCCGATGAGCGAAGCGAAGTTTCCGACGGTGGCGGTGCTGGGCGCAGGCACGATGGGTGCCGGCATCGCGCAGGTGTGCGCCCAGGCCGGTTCGAGCGTGGTGCTGCAGGACCTCACCGACGCGTTCGTGCAGAAGGGCCTCTCGCGCATCCGCGACTTCCTGCAGAAGGGCGTCGACAAGGGCAAGGTCGCCGCCGAGCAGCGCGACGCCGTGCTGACGCGTATCACGGTCACGACCGATCGGGCCGGCGCGGCGAAGAACGCGCAGCTGGTGATCGAGGCGGTGCCCGAACAGCTCGAGCTGAAGAACGGTCTGTTCCGCGAACTCGCCGGCGTCGTCGCGAAGGACTGCGTGCTGGCCAGCAACACCTCGTCGCTGTCGCTGGGCAAGGTGTTCGCCGGCGTCGCCGGCCCCGAGCGCTGCATCGGCATGCACTTCTTCAATCCGGTGCCGCTGATGGCGCTGCTGGAGCTGGTGCGCACCGCATCGACGTCGCCGCCGACGATCGACGCGGTCACCGCGTATGCCCGGCAGCTCGGCAAGGAGCCGATCCTGGTGCTGGACAGCCCCGGCTTCGCCAGTTCGCGACTCGGCGTGTGCCTCGGCCTCGAGGCGATCCGCATGCTCGAGGCGGGCGTCGCCAGCGCCGAGGACATCGACAAGGCGATGGTGCTCGGCTACGGCCACCCGATGGGGCCGCTGCGGCTCACCGACCTGGTCGGCCTCGACGTGCGGCTCGCGATCGCCGACTACCTGCGGCAGGAACTCGACCACCCCGGCTTCCGCGCGCCCGAGCTGATGCGGCGCATGGTCGCCGAGGGCAGGCTCGGCAAGAAGAGCGGTCAGGGCTTCTACGCCTGGTAGGCGCCCCGGCGCGACGGCGCCGGCGCTACCAGCGCAACCGCGCCTTCAGCGAGCGCTTGGTCGTGTAGGTCGTCGAGATCAGGTGCTCGATGCCGAGGCGCTGCACGTCGCCGGCGAGGCCTTCGAGCACGGCCGTGACCTCGTCGAGATCCATGGGGAACTCGTCGCTCGCCGCGGCCGCGGCGAACCCGGTGCGGAAGTTGTCGAGCATCGCCGCGACCGGCGCGACCGACACGCCGGTCCAGCCCGCCGGCAGTTCCTTCAGGTGCGCCTGCAGCACGGTCGGCGGCTCGCCGGCGGCGCCGTGCTGCCTGGCGTCGAGCACGGCGCGCAGGTTGCGGCGGCCGCCTTCGCCCTTGCCGGGTGCGATCAGCAGCAGGTCGTCGGTCACCGCGTACTCGACCTCGAGCAGGCCGGCGAGACGCAGCAGGTAGACCTTGGTGCCGGCGTACTCCTCGGTCTTGCGGCTCGCGTGCAGGCCGCGCGCGCGCAGCGCCGTCTCCAGCGACTCGCCGAACGCCTTGCCGTTGCGCAGCGCGACGACGAAACACAGCTGGCCGAGCGCGCTCATCGGGTCCTCGTCGAGGTCCTCGTCGGCGGCGTTCGGGTCGTAGGCCTGCAGCGACAGCATCTCGGTGCCGAGGTGGGCGAACAGGTCCTCGCGCAGCCGCACCTTCATCGCGTCCGCGAACGCACCCTCGGCGTCCTCGCGCGACATCGGCACCAGGTCGGCGAGTTCGTCCCACAGCTGCGTCAGCGTGCCGTAGATGGCGTTCCAGTCGACGTGGCCGACGCTGAACCAGTCGTTCGTCGGCGGCACCAGCGACAGCAGCCGGGGCTGCTCGTCGACGAGCATCGCGCCGAAGATGCCAGGATCCGCGTCGCCGAGCGTCAGGGCGAACTCGGCGGTGGCGTGCTGGTCGTCGGCCGCGACCGACATCGCGAACGTGTCGAGCGCGCCGAGTCCGAGGCTCTGCAGCAGCGCGCCGACGTCGAACGGGGCGCCGTTCGCGTCGGCTTCGTCGGCGAGCGCGGGCAGCATCTTCGCCATCATCGGCGCCAGCTTGCCGTGCACGGACAGCGGCTGGGTGCCGATTTCGCCCTGGTAGCGGTCCGCGGCGCCCAGCAGGCGGGTGGCCGCCGGCTCGAAGTCGCCGCCGAACACCATCACCATCACCAGATGGCCGTCGACCATCGCCGGCACGTTGGCCTGGATCTGGTCTGCATCGGCGGTGACGCGCAGGCGCAGGTCGCCGACGGTCACGTCGCGCAGGGCACGGCGATTCTCGGTCTCGCGTTCGGTCGCCTTGCCGATCTCGGTCGCCAGCGCGGCGAGGTCGAGGCCCGCACCCGGCGTCAGGGCGACGACGATGCTCATCGCCGGCGTGCGGCCCTCGCCCATCGCGGCAGCCAGATCGTCCCAGTCGATCTGCAGCGAGACGATCAGGTCGCCGGTGTAGTCGTGCAGCAGCTTCTCGACCAGGTCGGCGTCGAACCCGTCCGAACGCAGCTGCTCCAGCATCGCCTCGTCGCCGGCCCGCATCTGCTCGAGCAGCGGCGCCAGCGTCTTCGCCTGCAGCAGCTTCATCACCTGCGTCTTCGCGAACTGCTGCTGCCACTTCGCCGGCGCCGCCATGCGTACGACCAGGCACGAGTCGGCCGGCACGAAGCGGTTGGCGGCGACCGCGGGTTCGGCGGACGTCTGCTGGGCGACGAGCGCCGCGCCGAGCAGCAGGGGGAGAGAGAGTCGGGCCAGGATCATCGGGTTCACTTCTGTTGCAGGTAGATCAGGACGCGGTCGTGTGCGAGCAGCACGAAGTCGGTGCGGCCGTCGCCGTCGAGGTCGCCAGTGGCCAGTTCGCGCGGCTCACTGTCGGGTTGGTCACTGGGCGGCGCCTCGAACACCGGCACGGCGACGGCGCGGTCGAGGCGGCCCTCGCCGCCGGCCAGGATCTGCACGCCGGGCAGGCGGCGGTCGACGACGACGAGGTCGATCCGGCCGTCGTGGTCGAAGTCGCCGTACTCGCCGCTCCAGTAATAGGTGCGATCGGTGGGCGGCTCGTGCACGGCCACCGGCCGCAGCGACGGGCCGCCGCCGAACGGCACCCGCAGCAGGCCGCGCGTGCTGACCAGCACGGCGGCGTCGCCGTGCGCGAGCAGGCGCGTGAAGTCGAACGCCGGCACCTCGATCGCGGTCGCCGGCGCGCCCGGCCGCGTGCGCACCAGCTTGTCGTTCTTCTTGTCGAGGTAGAGCATGGCGCCGCCCGGCAGTTCGGCGGCGAGGCTCAGTTCGGCGAGGCCCTCCGGCCCGTTGTCCTGCGTCAGCACACGCACCTGCCCGGCCTCGTCGACGCGGAAGCGGCGCACGAAGCGCTCGCGCACCGCCAGCAGCGCCGGTTGGCCCTCGTGCACGCACAGGGCCAGCGCGCCGTCGTCCATCTTGCGCGTGAAGCCGGCGGTGCCGTCGCCCTTGCCGACCTTCTTCACGTCCGTGCCGGCGCCGCCGATCGACACCGTGCGCAGACCTTCGCTCGGCACGACGAACGCCAACTCGAGGCCGTCCGCATCGCCGACGTCGGCGGCCAGCAGCCGCACCGGATCGGCCGGCAGGCGGCCGAGCTCGACCAGGCGCTGCGGTTCGCCGCCGGGTGCGACCCGGTCGATGTGCGCGTCGCGCTTGTCGGTGCGCGCCAGCACCAGCACGCCGCCGGCGGGGTGCACGGCGACCGCGACCGGCTTGTCGACGCAGGCGATCTGCACCGGGAACTCGTCGAGCGGCCGGGCGCCCGACTGCCACGCCAGCGTCTCCTCCTCGGGGCTCGCGAGCACGAGGTCCAGCCTGCCGTCGCGGTCGACGTCGCCGATCGCGACCGACGCGACGCCGGCGAGCGTCGGCAGCGGGCGCGGCACGAAGGTGCCGTCGCGCCACTCGAAGAACGTCATCTGCGCGCGTTCGGGCTGCAGCACGACGACGTCGTCGTCGCCATCGCCGTCGAGGTCCCCGACCGCCATCGGCGCGTCCTTCTGGCCCTCGTCGAACGACCACCACTCGAGCGCGGCGTCGCCGCCGTGGTCGGCGTAGGTCTGCAGCGACACGCGGCGGTGCGGCCCTTCGATCGTCGCCAGCGCGTTGCCGCCGTCGGCGAGCCTGGCCGGGAACACGTGCAGCAGATCGTCGACGCCGGCGATGCGCCACGGGCCGAACGTGCCGTCGCCGTGGCCGCGCCGCAGCCGCAGGTTCATCTTCGTGCCCGCGACGCAGCAGACGAAGTCGACGTGGCCGTCGCCGTCGACGTCGACGACGTGGAAGCTGTGCACGTTGTCCTCGAGCGGCTCGATCGCCGACAGCTTCGGCTGGCCGGCGATGTCGGTGACCCAGCGCATCTTGCCGCGCACCAGCGCGACCAGGTCCTGCTTGCCGTCGCCGTCCAGGTCGCCGGCCTGCAGCCCCACGCCACGGCCGCCGAGGCCGAGGTCGAGCGGCGCAGTCGTCGCGTCGCCGCCCGGGTGCTGCACCGTCAGCCGGCCGCGCGCGTCGACCAGCAGCAGGTCCGCCTTGCCGTCGCCGTGCACGTCGGCGAGCGCATAGCCGGCGATCTGGCCGCGTGTCGGTACCGGGTCGAGCGTCGTCTGCGTACCGTCGGTGCGCAGGATCACCAGCCGCGCGCGCCGGGCGTCCGACACCACGGCTTCGAGCTTGCCGTCGCCGTCGAAGTCGGCGATGCGCAGGTTGCCGATGCCGTCGCCGATCTTGGTGATCAGCGGGCCTTCGAAGCCGAAGCGCGAGCGCAGTTCGACCGGGATCGGCGGCGGCGTTCCCTGGGCCGCGGCGGCGGCGGCGAGCAGGGACCCGAGCGAGACGACTCTGAACGTGGCGTGCATCCGGACCGCAATCTATGGTTGTGGCGATGCTGCTCGCAACCATGACCGTGCTGTTCTGCTGGCAAGATCCGCCGCCGGCGCCGCCGTCGATCGTCGAGACGCGGCCGGCCGTCGTCGACCGGGTCGAGGGCCCCGTCGAGGGTCGGGTCGAGGCGCTCGATCTCGGCAACGGCTGCAGACTGCAGGGCCGTGTGCTGCGCGTCAGCGAGAGCACGATCTTCCTCGACGTCGGCTTCGACGTGCTGAAGGTGCCGACCGCCGCCGTTCTGCACCGCGAGTCGGTCGACGGCGCGCGCACCGGCCGCGTCGAACGGCGCGCGCTGTGGTCGCGCGCCGAGCTGCCGGAGCGTTCGGTCGCCGAGGGCGCGAAGGTCATGGGCGAGGCCGTGGTCAAGATCGAGGCCGCCGGCGGCCAGGGCTCGGGCTTCGTCACGCACGCCGATGGCTGGATCGTCACCAACTTCCACGTCGTCGAGCGCGAGGTCGAGGTCGACGTCGTCGTCTACCAGGTCGGCAGGAACGGCTTCGAGCCGCGCACGGTGCGCAAGTGCAAGGTCGCCGCGATCGCGCCGACGCTGGATCTCGCGCTGGTGAAGATGGAGCCGCCGCAGGACCTGCCGTTGAAGACGGTGTTCCTCGGCGACAGCGACGCGATGCGCGTCGGCGACACGGTCTACGCGATCGGCGCGCCGATCGGCCTCGACCGCACCGTCAGCAGCGGCATCATCAGCGTCACGAACCGCACGTTCGAAGGCCGCTGCCACTTCCAGATCACGACGCCGATCAATCCCGGCAACTCGGGCGGTCCGCTGTTCAACCTGCGCGGCGAAGTCGTCGGCGTCAACAGCGCCGGCTACCAGGGCTTCCAGGGCCTGAACTTCGCGATCCAGAGCAAGTACGTGATCGACTTCCTCGACAACCGCGACGCGTTCGCGCTCGACAGCACGCGCAGCGAGAACGGCGTGCACTACCTGCCGGCGCCGAAGAAGCCGCAGTAGCACTCCATCCGTGAGGACACGGTCCCCAAGGCATGGAGCCACGGTGCGACTTGGCCGGTCGCCGCTGAGCTGCGGCGCGCAGCGCCGTCAGCGCCAGCATGGGCGGGCGTAGCCGCCACCCCGCCCGTTCCTCGGTAGCTCACGTTCCGTCTCTGCCGGCGGCGTCGACCTCGTCGGCACAGGCGCGGATCTCGGCGAGGGCGTTGGTCGCGGCTCCGCCGTCGCGGCGGCGGGTGTCGATGTTGAGCACGAACTCGACGTTGCGAGGGCGTGGCGACGGGCGCGTCGGGCTCGTGCGGTAGCGCTTGTAGCTGCGGCAGAACACGCGCAGCGCGCCGCGGTCGGCAGCCGCGGTGACGAAGTCCTCGAGCGGGATCGTGCCGTCGGTGCTGTAGCTGACCAGCAGCCACGGCGCGTCGAGGCGGTCGAGCAGCCGGGCGAACGCTCCCGCCGCGGCGCGGCGGTCGTTGAACGGGCTCCGGCGCTCGCGCCAGTCCGGCCGGATGGCCGCCTTCCAGCCGCGTTCGCTCGGCGGCGGCAGGTCGGGCCGGTCCCAGACGACCAGCGAGTTCAGCACGTGGTAGTTGCTGGCGTAGGGATGCTGGTTGTACGGCGGATCGACGTAGACGACGTCGGGCCTGGCCGGCAGCTCCTGGTGCAGGTGCATCGCGTCGGTGCAGAGCACCCGATGACCGCGATCGTTGGCGAGGAAGCGCTGCGGCGACAGCCACAGGTCGGCGAGGATGCGGTGCAGCGCGGTGCCGTTGCTGCCGCCCCAGCCGGCGTGGAAGCCCTTGAACACGCCGCTGGTGTTGGCGAGCCAGCACGCCTGGTACAGCAGCGGCGCCAGCAGGCAGGCGGCGCCGGCGGTGTCGACGTGGCCGTTCTGCTGCCACTCGGCGATGCAGGCACGGATCGCATCGATGCGGCGGCCGGTCGCCCGGCGGTAGAACAGGCGTTCGTGGGTCGGGTCGGGCGCCGCGTCGTCGGCGGGGCACAGGTGCCGTGTGACCCAGCCGTCGACGCCGGGCAGCGCGTTCAGCGTCGCGATCGCCGCCTCGTAGCCGCCGAGCGCCGTGCACGCGGGTGGGCCGTCGCAGGCGATCGCCGCGGTGTTGAGCACCTGCGCGTAGGGCTCCCAGTCGTTGCTGACGACCTGGAAGCCACGCTGCTTGGCGAAGCGCGACACGACGCCGCTGCCGGCGAACGCGTCGACGAACGTGCTGTCGTACGGCCGCAGGCCGGTCGCATCGAGCGCCTCGCCGATCACGTCCAGCAGGTGCCTCTTGTTGCCGAGGTAGGGCAGCAGCTGGTGGAAGACGTATTCGTCGGTGTGGCGGGCGGCGTGGTGTCGTCGGTCGTAGCGCACGGGATCGGAGCGGGGTCTGTGCATACCATGGCGGCGCATGCGTGCCCTCCCGTCGTCCATCGTTTCGCTGGCCGTTGTCGCGGTCTTCACGGCCGCGGTCGCCGCGCAGGCGCCGAGTCCGCTGGCGTTCCTCGGCCACGAGGTCGGCGCCGACGGCCGGCTGTGCAACTACACCGACATGGTGCGCTGGTTCCGCGCCGTCGAGGCGGCGACGCCGCGCGTGCGCCTCGTCGACATGGGCGCGACCAGCTACGGCCAGCGCATGCAGATGGCCGTGATCACGTCGCCGGCCAACCAGGCGCGCCGCGAACGCCTGCGCGCGATCAGCTGCCAGCTGGCGCAGGGCCGCGGCGACGCGGCGACCGCGCGCGCGTTGGCGAACGAAGGCCGCGCGGTGGTCTGGATCGACGGCGGTCTGCACGCGACCGAGGCGATCGCCGGCCAGAACATCCTCGAACTGGTCTGGCAGATGGCCTCGCGCGACGACGAAGAGGTGGCCCGCATCCTCGACGAGGTCGTGCTGCTGGTCTGCCCGGTCAACCCCGACGGCTACGAACTGGTCGCGAACGCCTACCGCGCGACCGGCCGCATGACGATCCCGGTGCTCTACCAGCGCTACGTCGGCCACGACAACAACCGCGACTTCTACGCCTGCAACCAGCTCGAGGCGCAGAACGCCAACCGCGTCTTCTACACCGACTGGTGCCCGCAGATCGTCTACAACCACCACCAGTCGGCGCCGGCCGGCACGATCGTGTTCACGCCGCCGTTCCGCGATCCGCACAACTACTACACCGACCCGATGGTCGTGCGCGGCATCGAGATCGTCAGCGCGCACATGAACCAGCGCTTCGCGTTCGAGGGCAAACCCGGCGTGATCTCGCGCAGCGGCGCGCCGTACTCGGGCTGGTGGAACGGCGGCCTGCGCTCGACCGGCTACTTCCACAACGTGATCGGCATCCTGACCGAGGCGTTCGGCAAGCCCGAACCGACGCCCATCGTGCAGACCCTCGAACGCCGCCTGCCGAGCGGTGACTACCCGGATCCGGTGCCGAGCCAGCTCTGGCACGCGCGGCAGACGGTCGAGTACCTGCAGACCGCGAACTTCGCGATCCTCGACTACGCGGCGCGCCACCGCGAGGAGGTGCTGCTCGGCATCTGGACGATGGCGAGCCGCGCGATCGAGCGCGGCAGCCGGGACCACTGGACGCCGACGCCGCGGCTGGTCGACGCGGCCCGCATGCGCGCCGATCCTGAGTCGGTGTTCGCCGATCCCCTGCTGCGCGATCCGCGCGCCTACGTGCTGCGCAGCGACCAGCCCGACTGGAGCGCGGCGCAGCGGTTCGCGCGCGCGCTGATGCGCTGCGGGGTCGAGGTGCAGCGGGCGACGGCGGCGTTCCCGATCAACGGTGCCGTGATGCCCGCGGGGTCGCTGGTGGTGCGATGCGACCAGGCCTACCGCGCCCACGTGCTCGACCAGTTCGAGCCGCAGTGGCATCCCGACGACGTGCGCGACGGCAAGCCGGTGCCGCCGTACGACTCGGCCGGCTGGACGCTGGCGCTGCAGATGGACGTGCAGGTGGAGCGTTGCTTCGAGGCGCTCGACGGGCCGTTCGCGCCGGTCGCCGACGGCGAGCGCTTCGCCGCACAGCTGCTCGCGTCGCCGGGGGCAGGCTGGCAACTCGATCCGCGCGACAGCCACAGCACGATCGCCGTCAACCGGCTGCTGGCGGCCGGCTGCGAGGTCGAATGGTCGCCGCTCGGACACTACTGGATCCCGCGCAGCGACGCGGCGACGACGGTGCTGCGCGACGCGGCGGCGACGCTCGGCGTGCGCGCCGTGGCCGCCGAGGTGTCGACGCGCGAAGCGCGGCAACCGGTGCGCGCGCCGCGACTCGGCCTGTTCGACGTCTTCGGCGGCCACATGCCGACCGGCTGGGACCAGTGGCTGCTGCAGGAGTTCGGCTTCCCGGTGCAGCAGGTCTGGGGCGATCGCATCGAGGCCGGCGACCTCGCGCGCGACTTCGACGTGCTGGTGTTCCACACCGGCCTGCCGGGCCCGCGCGATCTCGAGCGCGCCGCGCAGCGCATCGACGAACAGAACCTCCCGGCGCTCGCCGCGGCGCTGCCGCCGTTCGAGGACTGGAGCAACCTCGCGTCGCGTGCGACGCGCCTGACCGGTGAGCACGCGCTGCCGGCGCTGCGCACGTTCGTCGAAGCGGGCGGCACGCTGATCGCGCTCGGCGGCGAATGCGACAAGGTCGTGCGCCACTTCGACCTGCCGGTCAAGGTCGGCACGCACGTCGTCGACGAGACCCGCGACGACGCCGAACGCCGCACGCGCCGCGACGAGTTCTTCGTGCCCGGTTCGCTGCTCGCGCTCGAGGTCGACACCCGGCACCCGGTCGCGCGCGGCTGCTCGCGCGAGCTCGCGGCGATGGTGACCGGCAGCTCGGTGCTGCTGGCGGTCGAAGACCCACGCGCGCCGATCGACGTCGTCGCGCGCTATCGCACGATGGACCCGTTGCTCAGCGGCTGGGCGATCGGCGAACAGTACCTGGCCGGCAAGGCGGCGGTGCTGTGCGCGCACGTCGGCAGGGGCCGCGTGCTGCTGTACGGGCCCGACGTCACCTATCGCGGCCAGCCGCTCGGCACCTGCAAGCTGTTCTTCCAGGGCATTCTCACGGCCGGCAAGGAGCAGGAACGATGACCGACATCCCACAACACATCGCCGAACTGGTCGCCGCCGGTCACAAGATCGAGGCGATCCGGCTGCTGCGCGAGGCGACCGGGCTCGGCCTCGCCGACGCCAAGAGCATCATCGACGCGGTCGGCAGCGGCGCGCCGGTGCCGGCGCACGTGCTGCAGCAGCTCGAGGCGCGCGCTGCCGCCACGGCCGCGGAGGACCTGCCGCCCGACGTGCTCGCGGCTGCGGCGGCCGGCAACCGCATCGAAGCCATCAAGCTGCTGCGCGAACAGCGCGGGCTCGGCCTGAAGGAGGCGAAGGACCTGCTCGACCGTGTCGTGCCGGTGCCCGCCGGCGCGAAGAAGGGCTGCCTGCTGCCGCTGCTGTTCGGGTGTCTGGTCGGGTGGGCGACGCTGGTGGCCGTTGGCGGCGCGTGAGGCGGGGCGGCCGGTTGCGCCCACGGGTTCGCAGTGCCAAGGGCACGTACGCCCATGCGCCCGACGACATTCGCAGTCGCCTTGCTGTCGCCGCGCAGCCTGATCGCGCAGTCGTTCGACTTCGCCGGCGTCACCCTGCATGTGCAGTCGTTCTGGCTGGCCGACGCCGGGCTGGGCGACACCTGCAGTCCGGGATGGCACGAGTTGGCGTCCTCGCGCGGGCTGTCGATCACGCTGCAGCCGTGACCCGGTGGCCGCCGTCGCCGAGGCGGCGCCGCGGGCCGGTCGCCGGTGCGCCGCGTATGATCGCCGGACTCCGAGGCCCTCATGCGAATCCCGCTCGCCGCTGTCTGCACCCTGCTCGTGTCCTTGCCGGCGCAAGGCGACGCGCCCGTGGCGCCGCCCGTGCCCGCGCTGCCCGCCGCCGACTCGCCGGCCGCCGCCCGGCTGGTCGACACCGCCCTCGCGAAGCTGCAGGCGTTCGGGCGCGGCACGTTCCGCACCACGGAGTCGCACGATCTGGCGATGATGCGCGGCGCCGGCTTCCCGATCGGCGGCGAGCAGGTCGTGGTCGAAGGCGGCTGGCAGCAAGGGCTGGTCTGGGGCGAGACCGACCACGACCGCTTCCTGCGGCACGGCGGCCGCATGGTCACCAAGGTCGGCGACGCATGGAAGCTGCGGGCGAAGAAGCTCGGTTCCGGGCGGGCGGTGCCGTTCACGCTCGACCCGAGCCTGCTCTGCACGGTGCTGCAGGGGTTGCCGGCGGCGGCGCGGCGGGTCGAGAACGTCACCGCGGACAAGGTCGGCGAGCGCCGGGTCGCGGTGCTGTCGCTGAAGCTCGAGCACGAACTGGCCCGCGAGTTCGTCGACAGCGGCGTCCTGCCGGAGGTCGGCGGCAGCTTCGGCGCGGTGTTCGTCGTCGGCGGCGGCTTCGGCGACATGCAGCTGCCCGACACCGAGTGTTCGGTGCACCTGGCGCTGGCCGTCGACCCCGACAACGGCGACCTGCTGCAGGTCGCCGTCAAGGTCTACGAGCAGACCGGCGGCTTCGGCGCCTTCCAGGTGCAGGTGCAGGGTGCCGGCGCCGCCGAGGATGCCGAGGCCGACGAAGACGAGCAGGCAGGCGAGGCGAAGCCGGCGTGGAAGGACGGTCTGCCGACCCGCAAGCCCGGCAAGCAGGAGTCCGTGTTGCTCTACACGGTCCAGTTCGCCAGGCACGGACTGGCCGAAGCGCCGGAACTCGACGACGCGACGAAGTTCCTGCTGCGGCTGCGGTGACGGGCGGCGTTCTCACCGCCGGGGCCTGCCGGGCCGAGGCCGGTGACTCCTCCCCGGTCGCGTGACGATCGCCGCCTGCCGCCGGCCGGCGGCACCGCCCTTCGTGCCATGCCGTCTACGCCGCTCTGCGGCTCGGCGGTGCACCTCGCAGCGGCGATGCTGAGCGACGTGAAGACCGTCCTCGAACCGTTCCGCATCAAGTCCGTCGAGCCGTTTCGGATCACGACCGAAGCCGAACGCGCGCGGCTGCTCGACGCGGCGCACCACAACCTGTTCCGGCTGCGCGCCGAGGACGTGATGATCGACCTGCTGACCGACTCCGGCACCGGCGCGATGTCGGCGCAGCAGTGGGCGGCGATCATGACCGGCGACGAGAGCTACGCCGGCTGCAAGTCGTTCTTCGAGTTGGAGGCCGTGGTGCGCAAGCTGACCGGCTACAAGCACGTGTTCCCCGTGCAC
>JAEUHS010000047.1 GCA_016794035.1 Planctomycetota bacterium | reverse complement strand
CGTCGTGGTCCTCGGGAGCGACGTCCGGGTTGAAGGACACCGCCTGGGCTAGGCAGGTGAAGTCCTCACGCACCTCGCGCGGAATCGACACCGCGATCCGGGCGGGGCTGTAGCCGTTGGCGACCGCGAAGCCGGCGATCATGTCGGGCTCGACGCCCAGGACCAGGCCGTTGGGCAGCTTGGCGCGGCCCTCGGTCATGCCGAGCACCAGGATCGCGAACTCGCCCTTCTGGGCGCCGTCGATGCTGGCGGTCAGGTAGCCCGGACGGCTGCCGGTCGTGAGTTTCAGTTCCTGGGCGGCGAGGCCGGTGGTCAGGAACGCGGCGAAGAGAAGGCCACTGATGACTTGCGTGTTCATGCCCCTCTGAGGGGCGGCGATGGCGGTGGCGGAAGAGAACTGCCGTCGGAGCTGCGGGCGAGGCAGCGGCGGACCTGGCCAGGCGCTGGGGGTCGCCGTGGCTGGGGATGGCGCGTGGTGGTTCGGAATGCGATCGCGTCCCGGGGCCATGGTCGCGGCGTCCTCCCGCATGATGCGCCCCGATGTTGTCGACCATCGAGATCACGAACGAGTTCTACGCCGGTTGGGGAACGCTCAGCCTGATCAACGCCGGCCTCGCCCAGGGCAAGGGTCGCAGTGGGTCGAACCGGTTCCTGCTCTCGCGGCTGTTCGGGCCCGTGGCGACCTTCGCGCCGGTGGCCCCGTTCGAGCCGTTGCCGATCCGCTGACCGGCATCGCGGCGTGCCTCTCGGCTCCTTCCCGCTTCCCCCGCCGCCAGACGCCCGGCTACTTTCGCCGGCGTGAGCAAGCCCAGCAGACCGCGCAAATCGAAGCAGCCGATCACCGCGACGTTCCAGGCCAAGGGCCACCTGATCGACTCGGGCCTGATGTCCGACGCGCTCGAGGCGGTGCAGGCGGCGGGCGCGAGCTACCGGGTCGTGCGGCTCGACATCGGCACGCATCGCGGCGACGAGAGCCAGCTCGAACTCGAGGTCACGGCGCCCACCGCGGACTCGTTCGAACGCGTGCGCGCCGACCTGATGTCGCTCGGGCTCAGCGAGACCGAGACCCAGGACGCCGTGCTTGCGCCGGTCGACATCGCCGGCACGGCGCCGGAGGGCTTCTACTCGTCGACCAACCTCGCCACCGAGGTGCGCATCGACGGCGAGTGGTTGCCGGTGCAGGGCCAGCGCATGGACGCGGTGCTGGTGTTCGAGGACGGCGTGTTCCGCTGCGTGAAGCTGCGCGACCTAACGCCGGGACAGCGCTGCGTGGTCGGTTTCACCGGCATCCGCGTGACGCCGCACACGTCGCGCAAGCTGCAGCAGGAAGGCGGGCGCTTCGGCTTCATGCAGGGTGGCGCCAGCTCCGAACGCCAGCTGACCGCACAGGTCGCCGAGGTCGTGCGCGAGTGGCGCCGTGTGCGCGGCGAGGGCAGGAAGGTCGTGCTGGTCGCCGGCCCGGTGGTCGTGCACGTCGGCGCGGCACCCGTGCTGGCGGCGATCCTGCGCGCCGGACTCGTCGACGGCCTGCTGAGCGGCAACGCGCTCGCGGTGCACGACATCGAGGCGGCGATGTACGGCACCAGCCTCGGCATCGAGGTTGCGACCGGTCGCCCGGCGGTGCACGGCCACATGCACCACATGCGCGCGATCAACACGATCCGCCGCGCCGGCAGCATCGCCAACGCGGTGCAGAAGGGCATCGTCAAGACCGGCGTGATGCATGCCTGCGTGCAGGCGAAGGTGCCGTTCAGCCTCGCCGGTTCGATCCGCGACGACGGTCCGTTGCCCGACACCGAGATGGACCTGGTCGCGGCGCAGGACGCCTACGGCAGGATCGTCGAGAACGCGGGCCTGGTGGTGATCCTCAGCTCGATGCTGCACGGCATCGGCACCGGCAACATGGTGCCGGCCGAGGTGATGACCGTCTGCGTCGACATCCATCCGGCCGTCGTCGGCAAGCTCAGCGATCGCGGCTCGGCGCAGAGCATCGGCATCGTCACCGACGTGGGGGCGTTCCTCGGCGCGCTGGCGCAGCAGCTGGGCGTCGCGGTCGAAAAGGCGCCGGGCTGAGGCCGTTTCCCAGGTCGGCTCATCCGGCACCCGCCCGCGTGCCGATGGGGCCGATGCCATGGGAACCCTGGTCTCGCTGTGCGTGCTGTCCCTGTTCGCGCCGCAGTCGCCGGCGGCCAAGGCCGTGCGGCCGCCGGTGCTGCATCCCGACGTCGTGCTCGCCGCCGCCGCCGACCCGGTGCCGCTCGCGGAGTTCGGTCTCGGCAGCGGCGGCTTCGACACCGCCGACCCGGGCTTCCTGCGCTGGAGCAAGGACGGCTGCACGACGCCCGGTGGCGCGCGCATCGAGTGCCAGTCGGTCGGCGTCAAGCTGACGTTCCCGTCCGGACGCGAGCTGCTGGTCGCGACCGACGGCGGCGTGCATCTGCGGTCCGGCGAGCGCGCGGGGCCGTTCCCGGCCGGGCTGGAGCTGCGGCTCGGCGACGGCAGCACGGTGCGCATCACGCTGTCGCAGAGCACGCGCGAACGGCTGCGCGACGTGCAGGTGACCAGTGGCGATCGCGTGCTGCAGCCGTGGCGCCGCGGCGAGGCGACGACGTGGATCGAGCGGCCGAGCCCGTGGGCCGGGCTGCGCTTCTGCTGCTGCGGCGACGGCGGCGATCTCTACCGCGCGATCGCGCTCGGGCCGCTGGTGGTGCTCGACCGCACGCTGGTGGCGGCGGATCGCGCCGACCACGCGCCCGGTCAGCGGCTCGTGGTGCTGACGGCGCCGTTGCTGCAGTCGCTGGCCGGCCTGCCGCGCCAGCAGCAGAAGCCCGACCCCGTGCTGCGGCACATGGTCACTGCGGTGGCGGCGATCGCCGACCGCGGCGACGCGATCTTCCCCGCCGGTGCGGCCCTGTCGCGCGCCGACCAGGACACGCTGCGCTGGCTGCTGCGCGGCGGCTACGAACTGCAACTGGATCTCGACGGGCCGATGGCACCGCGGTTGTCGTTGTTCGCCGGCGACAGCCCGCGGCCGATCGTCGAGTGGACGCTGCAGGGCAACCCGGCGCTGTTCCTCGGCAACCCCGGCGACGACGCCCACGAGAAGCGCTGGCACGGCAACGGCGTGCGGCTGCCGCGCATCGCCGCCGACCTGCAGGCCCGCGACGTGCTGTTCGAACGCGGCTACGCGCTGCGCGTGATCGCGCGCCTGCGCCGGTAGCCGGGCGCGATCGGCGCGATGCCATCGCCGGCGCCGAAGTCGACAAGCCGACGGAACCTGCAGGCGCGACGGGCCGTCGAAGCAGAGCGCGGTCGAGACAGGCGCAACATGCCTCCTCTCTCCTCCAGCAGTCTCGTGCCCACCTCGTCTCGGGAGCCTGCCGACCGCGCGTCTTCCTCCTCCCGGCACGACTCCTGACCCTCCGGTTCGCAGCGCGCTGCGGCAGGGGGGTCGGTTGTCTGCCAGGGAACGTGCGGGGCAGCGGCGAGAGGCCGGAGCGCATCGATGGTCCCATGCCTCGGGGACCGTGTCCGCACGGATGGAGAGCTACGGACGCTTGCGCGCCACCGCCTCCTGCGCGCGCGGCGAACGGTGCTCGCGCAGCGCGGCCTCGACGGCCGGGTCCTTGCCCGCCTGATTCATGCGGAGCAGCGCATCGAGCGCGCTCTCGGTGTTCGTCGCGCCGATCGCCAGCAGCAGCGCCGCCCGATCCTGCGGCTGGCCCGCCATGCGCAGTCGCTGTTCGAGCCGCGCCGTCGCGGCCTCGCCGTGCAGCAGCCGGCCGATGCGGCCGACGGTGCGCGCGTATTCGGGGTCCTGCACCGGGCCGAGCGACACCGCGAGCGCGTCGAGCAGGCCGTCGAGGCGCTGCTCGGCGCACAGTTCGGCGAGCGCGATCTTGTGCGGCACGTCGTCGATCTCGCCGGCCGCGCGCGACACGAGCTGGCTCCACTGGATGCCGCTGAGCCGGCTGCGCAGGTCGGCGCGTTCGGTCAGGAACCGCGCGGCCTCGGTGCGCACGGCCGGTGCGCCCTGCAGGGCGATGTCACACAGCGCCGCGGCGGTGTCGTTCGGCGCGGCGCCGGCGTCGCTGGCCGCCAGCAGCGCGGCGAAGCGATAGGTCGCATCGGCGTCGATCTCGGCGCCGATCAACGGGTTGCTGCCGGCCCAGCCGACCATCTTGTAGAACGGTCCCTCGGTCGCCGGCAGCTCGAGCCGCGCCGCCTGCTCGCTCGCGTCCTGCAGGCAGTAGAGCCTCGACTGGCGCGGCGTCGGCCGCTGGTGCATGGCGAGCTGCGGGAACTCGAGCACGGTCACCGTCGCGTGCTCGCCGGCGCCGCGCACGTTGCGCAGCACCTGCAGGCGATGCAGCACGAGGTCGGAGCTGTGCTCGGTGCGCATCACGGCGCGGCCGACGACGACCGCATCGGCGTCGACGATGCCGCGGCGCAGATCCTGGCCGGGCAGGGCCGCGGCGAGGCACAGGAGCGAGATCGACAGGAGATTCGTGCGCATGATCAGTTGCCGTAGAAGACCTGCTCGCGCAGGTAGGCCAGGTTGAGGCGGTTGAACGCGGTGGCCGCGTTGGTCGCCGAGCTGTAGGAGAGCGCCGGGCTCATCACGTTGGTGGCCCCGGCCGGGAACAGCAGCGGGGTGCGGATGTGGCCGTCGGTCGAGCCGGGGAAGTTGGTGCTGTCGTTGCCGTAGAGGCCGTTCGGCATCGCGCCGTTGCGCACCAGGCCCATCGAGTGGCCGGACTCGTGCGCGGCGACCACGGCCGTGAAGCGGGCGAGATCGTCGATCGCGGCCAGCAGGATCGTGGCGCGCGCGTCGTTCGTGGTGCCGAGCAGCCGCTGGCCGTCGAACGCGTCGTTGCCGATCGGCACGCCGCCGAGCGACGGCGCCAGCGGCCCGAAGGTCATCCGGAACGCGCTCGACGCGGGCGGCCCCATGCCGGCATCGGCGATCGTGTGCAGGAACACGCCGAGCCGTTCGCCCTGGAAGTCGGTGCGCGTGTCGTCGTTCTGGGTCGCGTTGGACGGATCGAAGATGGCGATGCCGAGCACGCCCGTGGTCGACGACGAGCCGGCGATGCTGATCTGCGAGAAGCCCAGCTGGTCGTACGGCACGCTCGAGTTGCCGCCGAAGCTGCCGGCGGGCTGGGTGGTCGTGAACACGACGTTGGTGCCGCCGAACAGCGCCGCCAGCGTCGTCAGCATCTGCTGCCGGAACCGCGCGGCGACGACCTGGTTGCTGTCCATGCCGTTGTCGACGTTGGCGATCGGCGAGGCGTTGTTCAGGCCCAGCACGAGCAGCAGGTCGTCGAAGTCGCTGCGGCCGTTGGCGCCGGCGACCACGTCGACCGAGACGCCGTTGGTGATCGAGCTGGTCGTGAACGACTCGACGTCGCGCGAGAAGTCGAGGTACCACACCTGCTGGCTGTTGACGTTGGTCTCGAACGGCCGCAGTTCGTTGCTGAACGTGCGCACCGTCGCCGCGAACGACAGCTGGTTCGACGCCAGGCCGGACGCGTCGACGACGGTGCAGGTGAGCGTCACCGGCCCGTTCGGGAAGGTCGTCGTCGCCGGCACCCGGTAGCTCGCGGCGGTGTTGCCGGTCGTGACCGGGGTCAGGAACGGCAGCAGGTTGCTGCCGGCCGGCTGCGATCCGGACGCCGTGCCGACCGCGACGCTGGCGGTGATCTGCGTGCGCGCGGCGTCCATCGGGCCGTTGTCGGTGAACGCGAGGTCGAGCGTCCAGCCGTTCGGCGGCACCTGCAGCGTGCCGCCGGCGGGTCCGGTGCCGTTCAGCGCGGCGTCGATCGCGGCGATCGTGACGGCGCCGAGCACCGGCGCCGCGCCATCGCTGCTGCCGATGACGGTCGGCGCGCCACCGTTGCCGAGGGCGCCGGCGGTGTCGCGCACGACGTCGTTGCCGGCCGCCAGCGCGATCGTGGTCGCGCCCGGGGTGAAGGTGACGCCCGCGCCGAGCGTCACCGAGACCGAGCGTGCCCCGGTCTGGGACGGCGCCGCCGTCACGCTGCCGAGTGTCGCGCTTCCCGACAGCGCGACGTCGGCGTCGGTCAGCAGCGCACCGGACACCGTGGAGATGTCCTCGGAGAAGAACAGCAGCAGCGTGTCGCCCGCCACCGGGCTGCCGCCGCCCCCGACGAACGCCGCCGTGACGATCGTCGGTGGCACGTTCGGGGCGCCGCCGCCGCCGCCGCCGCTGCACGCCGCGAGCAGGGCGAGCATCGCGATGGGCCGCAGTCTGTCGCCGGCTCGCGTTGGGCGAGGATCCGGCCAGCGCCAGGCCCCTGGGGACGGGCGGCCTGGGCCTCGCTTCGGCAACCACCGGGCGGTTGCGGCCGAGGCCGCGAGGGGAAAGCGCTGATGCGAAGGGCGATCGGATCCGATCATGGAGGCATGTCGAGGTGGGCGTTGTTCGCGGCGCATCGCTACCAGCGCGGTGGCGCCAGTGCGCCGCGGTTGGTCGGGCCCGACGGGCGCGAACTGCGGCGGCCGTGGCGCATGACCACACCGCAGGTCGCGGTGCGGGTCAGGCAGCTGCGCGCCGCGCGCCGTCAGCCGATCTGGCCGCGACTGCTGGGCGTGCTGCTGCTCGGCGTGGCGGGCGTGGCGGCGCTGCATCCTGTGGATCCGGTACCAAGGCATGTTGCAGCTTCTGCATCGGCTCGAACAGGCCCTGGCCTTGCCCAGTTGCAACTCGTCGCACCGGCCGGCGACCTGAGCGCGCCGCCGGACCGGTTCGTCTGGCGCGGCGACGGCGCGGCGGCGGTGCGCACCTTGGTGCTCTGCGATGCCTCCTACGCCGAGATCGCGCGCGTCGATGGCATCGCGGGAGCCGACTGGAGCCTGACGCCCGAGGTCGCGGCCCTGCTGGCCGACGGCGGCACGTTCCACTGGTTCGTCGAGGCCGGCGCCGCGGCGAGCCTCGCGCGCAGCCGGCTCGAGTCGTTCACGATCCGCTGACCCCGAACATCCGGTGACACCGTCGAAAGAGCTGCCGTCCCAGTCCTAACTCAACTTGCGAAAAGGAGATACCGAAAAGCCTCCCGCGGGGAGAAGCCTCCTTCGCATGCAACCGGGACACACAGCGGATGATGAAACTCGCGGTCGGTGAGGTGGTGCAGGGCTACCGGATCACCCGTTTCCTGGGGCGCGGCGGCTTTGCCTCCGTGTTCCTGGCCCAGCACGAGGCCACCGGCAGCAAGGTGGCGCTCAAGGTCGGCGCCTCGGCCGGCGGCGGCCGGCAGGTCACCCGGCTGCTCGAGGTGACGTCGCGCCGCACCCCGGAGGGCATCAGCCCCGACGAACTGCCGGCCGAGGCGGTGTTCTTCGAGCCGAGCGGCGTGCGCATCGACCTGTTCGACGAACGCGAGGTGCACGCGATGCTGCGCGCCGAGGGCGACCTGCTGGCGGCCTGCCAGCACGAGAACCTCGTCGCCGTGCACGACCGGCTGGTGATCGACAACAACCCGGTGCTGGTGCTCGAGTACGTGCGCGGCAAGACGCTGCGCGAGAAGATCCGCAGCCTCGAGGGCATCCACCTGAACTGGTTCCTCGCGATCACGCGTTCGCTGATCGCGATGAAGGCCGCCGGCACGCTCGACTACCACGGCGACCTCAAGCCCGAGAACGTGATCGTCAAGCCGAGCGGCAAGGTGGTGGTGCTCGACCCGGCGATGCGTCTGCCGAAGGGAGGCATCGTCACCACGACGCCGCACTACAACCCGCTGCTGCTGACCGACAGCAAGGCCGACGTGATGGCGATCGGCATCATGATCTACGAGATCCTGACCGGCACGCTGCCGTTCGACGAGGTGCCGTGGGAGTTCGCCGGCCGCCAGAGCGGCGGCGAGATGCAGCGCCTGTCGCTGAGCTACTTCTTCAGCTACAGCCCGCCGCACGTGCTGAACCCGAAAACGCCCGAGGAGCTCGAGCGCATCATCTACCGCTGCATCACGGTGACGGACTACGGCCTCGACGAGCTGAAGACGGACCTCGAGGCGTTCATCAGCAAGGCCTGAGTCGGCCGCCTCTGGGGCGCGGCTGACCGGTTGGCCGCGCGGCGTTCCGCGCAACGCGACGCGGCCCGGCCCGACAGCTCAGCCAGGGTTGCTGTCGGGTGTGGGGCCGGGTGAAGTTCCCATGCGATGGGGGATTGACGCGAACGCGCCTGCTGCCCACGCTCCGCGGTTACTCAGGGGCAGCGAAGAAGGTAGAGTCCCGAGTCTGTTCGGATCGAACCCTCGACGTGAGGGGACGCCGCAGGCGGGAAAAGTCGAAAGCTGCCCGAGTCCAGGATGCCGTGAGAATCGCTCTCTCAGCTCTCAGCTCTCAGCTCTCAGGTCGTGTAGTCGACTTGTCGTTCTGATCACCTCGCTCTGCGCGTCCGCCATCGCGCAGGTGAGCCCGCAGTCGACGCACGACTGGACGTCGACCCCGCCGCCGCCGGTTTCGGTCCCGGACTCGCAACTGTTCATCACCGAGGACCTCAACGAGGTTTGGGCAGACACGAAGTCACCAGGGGACGGCTTCACCTACTCTGTCGGCTCCATCGAGATCCGCGACACGAACCTCAACGAGGTCACGTGAGAGGGGCCGAAGTTCTCGGGTGAAGACGTAGGTCTACCTCCTGACATTCCCACGACCCCACCGGTACTAGCTCGGTTCCGCCTCCAGGTCCCGAGCGGTGGCACCATCCTGCCCAAGCGCCAAGTCGTGATCCTGCAGTGTGTGGATCAGTTCGGCACGATCCAATGGCAGCGCCACTTCTACGGCGGCTCGCCGGGTGTCACTGTCGCGCGCTATCGGTGTGCGACCAACGCCCGGGGGATCTCAGTCTGGCCGGGGCCGACGGCGGAGGAGACCCGCATCGCCATCTGCGGCGAGCAGAACGACGACATCTTGCCGTTGAGCCAGGCAGCGGACGGATGGGTCGTCACGCCGTCCACCCTCCTTCCCCCGAGACCTTACAGTGGCTTCATCGCTGTCTACGACGGCAGAGGCTTCTTGCTGTGGACGCACCACTTCTTCGGTTCGGCACCAGCGACGGAACAGTATCGGGACTGTGCGATCACGGATGTCAGCATCCGCGTCGAGGGCGCAGGCGAAGAGGCGCGGGATGTCATCACCTACTGTGGCATCTCCAACCTCGGCAACCCCGCTGGTGGCAACGTGTGGTTGACCCCGATTAGGCCGTTTGCCCCTGTGAACGGCAGCGGTGGCACGAGCGACTTCGGCGCCGGTCCGACCAACTTCGACGGGTTGGTTGGACGTCTGTCGCGTTCCCACCTGGCGTTCGCGACGGACACCACGGACACGGAGTTCCACTCCGTGGTCGGTGGCCCGGGTGCGGACGGCCTGTTCGGCATCGCCGAGTTGGAGAACCAGATGTTCGTGGTGGTGGGCTCCACCGACGGCTTGATCCCGGGCAACGTATCGTTCCCCTTCACGGGCTTGGTCCCACCAGCAGGGCTCTACCGCGTCGGCACGGCCCTGGTCTTCGACGCCTCGCTGACTCGCCTGGCCCCGGCAGCCAACAACCCTCTCCTGTTGGTGGACTCCATTCCGCTCGGCACCCTGGGGCAATTCCCGACGCTGGGTGCGCCGATCCTCTCGATCGCCCGGGATGTCGCGGTGCAACTCGACGATCTACAGGTGCCAGGGCTTGGCTTCGCGCAGGGTGTCGACATCGTCGGCGCCACCAACGACCCGGACTTCTTCAGTTCCATGGGTACCCCCGCGTTCCCCAGCCCGTCACTCGCGTTCGACCGCGGCGGCGTCCCGGTGGGTTCGGCGCCGCCTTCGGAAGGCTTCTTCTTCGGGTTCTGGAGCGTCGGTGGGACCTTGGTGTTCAACTCCACGCGAAGCCACGGCTTCCTCGGCGGTCCTGGCGAAGACGGCCTGACGGGCGTCAGCGCCTGGAACGAGTACACCGACCAACCGCAGGTCTGTGGCTATACCCGGAATGCGGCCGGCAACGTCGATATGCTCGCGGCCAGCCTCCTGGTCGGTATCGGCACCACCATCTCGCCGACGTCCGGCAACCCGGAGTGGGCGATCGTGAATCGCCGGGCGCAGTGGGGTGGCAGCGCCGAGGATCGTCCGGCCGTCATGGGCCCCCAGAGTGTGCAGTTCGACACGGGACTCGGTCCGAGCAGTTCCTATGGCAGCCACGCCGGCGGCGGCATCAGCGTCGACGCGCGCTCGCGCATGACGGTGGTGGGAGCCACGAGCAGTTCGAACTACCCCACCACGGCGCTCGCGTTCCAGGCGCGCTACGGCGTGGGGCGCCAGAACATGGTGCCAGTCCCCAACCCGAACAACCTGACGGACTCCGTGCGCACCGAGTTCGACATGTTGCCGGTCGGGGTCGGGCGTGTGGATGGCACCGGATCGACCTTCGGGCCGGTGCCGGCGGTCCTGCCGCCCGCCGGGATGACCGGTGGCACGACCCCGGCCATGGCGCTCTCGCCGTTCGGGCGTCGGGTGGGAGAACCCCTGCCGCTGTTGAAGCGCATGACGGTCGACTACGAAGGCGTCAACACCGTCGGTGCGTTCCCCGCCCTGATCTTCACGCGACCATCGACCTCCGCGCTGGTGCTCGGCACCGTGTTACAGTTCGGCTTCCCGGTGGCGACGCCCCTCGTGATCGACGGGGTCGAGTTCTGGCTGCTCGACCCTTCGGCCGCCATCCAGTTCGACCCCTGGTCGTCCGGGCTGGGCTCCTGGCGGTTTCCGTTCACCATCGCGCTTGGGGCCGTGCCGAACACGAGCGTGATCTCGGCCCAACTGTTCAGCCTCGTCACCTGCAACCCGTCGACCTGGGTCGGGTCGGCGTGCATCCCCTATGCTGGATTGCCCGGCGACCTGACCGTCGTCGGTGGGCCGGCCATGTTCTTCCAGTTCTGATCCACCGTAGGATTCTCCATGA
>JAEUHS010000113.1 GCA_016794035.1 Planctomycetota bacterium | reverse complement strand
TCCGCCTGCACCGGCGGCGACCGCGCCGCCGCCAGTGCCGGCGCCACCGTCGGCAGCCCGAGCGCCCGCAACACCCGTTCGATCGACGCCGGCACGCGCACGATCTCGACGCCGTGCAGCTGCAGGCTCGCGAGCACGACGTCGAGCACGCTGGCGCGGTTGTCGAGCACGCCCTCGAGTTCGTCGTAGGTCTTCTCGATCGTGCCGCCGGTCGAGATCAGTGCGATGCGCTTCTTGTGGCCCACGGGCGGCAGCATCGCACACGCGGGCCGACGCCGCCAACGACGCTGCGACAATGCGTTGCGGCGCTCGTGGTCCGCAATAGGCTTGGCGCGAGCGTGGTGGCGCGGCCGATGCCGTGCCCGCCGCGCCCTGCCCGCCGCCGACATGGACACGGTCTACCTGGTCGCCCCTCTGCTGCTGCTCGCCGTCGTCGTCGCGGCGGTGTGGCTCGATCGCGTCAGCGTGCCCGTGATCCTGGTCGCGCTGGGGCTCGGCATCGTGTTCGGCAGCGACGTGCTCAACGTCTGGTACTTCGACGACGTGGCGCTGTCGAACGAGATCGCGAACGCAGCGCTCGTGTTCATCCTGTTCCACGGCGGCCTCGCGACCAAGAACTCGGCGCTGAAGGCCGTGGCGCTGCCCGCGATCGGTCTCGCCACCTGGGGCGTCGCGCTGACGGCGGCGGCGGCGTTCGGCTGCCTGCACGGTCTCTTCGGCTGGCCGTTCGACAAGGCGCTGCTGCTGGCCGTGGTGATCTCGTCGACCGACGCGGCCGCGACGTTCTCGATCCTGCGCCGGCAGGCGCTGCCGCCGCGGCTCGCCGCCACGATCGAGATCGAGAGCGCCGCCAACGACCCGATGGCGATCCTGATGACCCTGGTCGTGGTCGAAGCGCTCGCGTCGGGTGCGAACCACGGCTGGCTGGTGGTGCCGCTGTTCTTGTGGAAGTTCACGGCCGGACCGGCGGTCGGCTGGCTGATGGCGCGCGGCGCCGTCGCGATCTTCGACCGGCTCGACCCGCAGGACCGCGGCTACTACTACGTGCTGCTGCTGAGCGTGGCCCTGCTGACCTACGGGCTCAGCGAACTGGTCGGCGCCAGCGGCATGCTGGCGGTGTTCTCGGCCGGCGTCGTCATGGGCAACCGCCCGTTCGTCTACAAGCAGGGCGCCCGCAACTTCTCCGCGGCCCTCGCGACGATCGCGAACATCGGCGTATTCGTGATGATGGGGCTCTTGGTCTTCCCGTCGCAGTGGGGCGGGACCTGGCTCGACGGCATCGTGTTGTTCGCCGTGCTGACGTTCGTCGCGCGCCCGGCCGCCGTGTGGCTCGGCACCCTCGGCATGCGCGTCGGCCTGCGCGAGCGCCACTTCGTCTGCTGGGCCGGTCTGCGCGGCGCGGTGCCGATCGTGCTGGCGACCTACCCGATCGCCGCGGGTATCCCGATCGGGCTCGAGGTGTTCAACCTCGTCTTCTTCACCGTGCTGCTGTCGGTCGCGGTGCAGGGTTCGACGTTGGGCGCGTTGGCGCGCTGGCTGGGGCTGTCGGCGCCGGCGCGGCCGCAGCCGCGCTACGGGCTCGAGCTGGTCACGCTGGCGCACAGCGAACTCGACCTCGTGGTCGTCGACCTGCCCGGTCCGCCGGGCCGGCCGGGTCCGCGCATCCGGGACCTCGTGTTGCCGTCGCGCGCCGTAATCACGCTGATCGCGCGCGGCAACGAGGTCGTGCCACCGACCGGCCATGCACGCCTCGCCGGCTGGGACCAGGTGACGGTGCTGGCGCGGCGCGGGGACCAGGCGGCCGTCGAGCGGGCGCTGCTGGAGCCGTTCGAGCAGGCCGAGACGACCCCGGTCGAAGAACCTGCGCGCCTGCTCGAAGCCGAACATGCGACCGGGCCGTCCGTGGCCGATCCGAGCCGCGCGGCGGGCCACGTGGTGGTGCTCGGCCACGGCCGGGTGGGCAGTGTGCTGACGCGGCTCCTGCAGGGCTGCGCGATCCCGTTCGTGGTCGTCGAACAGGACCGCACCATCGCCGAACAGCTCGGGCGCAGCGGCATCGCGGTCGTGCACGGGGACGGCGACGAGCCGGCCGTGCTCGAGCGCGCCGGGATCGCGCACGCCCAGCTGCTGGTCGTCACCACGGCCGACGCCGCCGCCGCTCGGCGCGCGATCGAACTGGGGCACCGGGCGAATGCGCGCCTCGAGGTCGTCACCCGTGTGCACTTCGAGTCGCAGCGCGCGTTGCTGGCGGCGTTCCCGCGCACGCAGTGCGTGCAGGGCGAAGTCGAGCTCGCGTACGCGATGGGGCGGCTGATGCTGCTCGGCAGCGGCGTCGGCACGATCGAGGCCGAGGCGATCGTGCTCGATGCACGGCGGGACGCGAACGGGGCGGGCGGCCCGCGCACGCGCATGGTCGAGGTGCACGTGCCGCCCGGATCGCCGGTGGTGGGCAAGCGGCTGGCGGACCTCGGGCTGCCGCGGGGTGCGCTGGTGGTCACGATCGCGCGCGGCGGCGAGTTCGTGGTGCCCGGCGGTCCGACCGAGATCTGTGCCGACGACGCGCTCTTGGTGCTTGCCGACAGCGACATGGTGCGTGCGATCGGTCTGATCGTGTCACCTGTGCAGGCGGCGGTGCCGTCCGCGTCCGTCGCCGACGCCGCGACGACCCCTCTGCCGCCGGCCGAGACGTCGCGTCCGCAGTCGTAGTGAGCGGCAGCGGTCTTCCTGCTACAACCTACCCGTGCTCTACCGTCACCTCGGCGCCTCCGGTCTCCGGGTCAGCGTGATCGGCCTCGGCTCGTGGCTGACGATCGGCAACGCGATCGACGCGGCCGCGACGCAGGCGCTGGTCCAGACCGCGTTCGACGCCGGCGTCAACCTGTTCGACACCGCCGACGTCTACAACCACGGCGAAGGCGAACGGGCGCTCGGCCAGGCCGTGAAGGCGCTGCCGCGCCACCGGCTGGTGCTGGCGACGAAGTGCTTCTTCCCGATGAGCGACGACCCGAACGACCGCGGGCTGTCGCGCAAGCACGTGCACGAGTCGCTGTTCGCTTCGCTGCGGCGGCTCGGCACCGACTACGTCGATCTCTACCAGTGCCACCGCTTCGACCCGGAGACGCCGGTGCTCGAGACCGCGCGCGCGATGGACGACCTGATCCGGCGCGGGCACGTGCTCTACTGGGGCACGAGCCAGTGGCCCGCCGACCGCATCGCCGAGGTCGTCGAACTGTGCCGCCGCGAACACCTGCACGCGCCGATCAGCAACCAGCCGCTCTACAACCTGTGCGAGCGCGGCATCGAGAAGGACGTGCTGCCGACGTCGCACCGCTGCGGGCTCGGCCAGCTGGTCTACTCGCCGCTGGCGCAGGGCGTGCTGACCGGCAAGTACGCGGTCGACGCGACGCCGCCGCCCGGCACGCGCGCCGCCGATCCGAAGAGCCAGCAGTTCGTCGGCCGCTACCTGACGCGCGACAACCTCGAGCGCGTGCAGCGCTTCGCCGAACTGGCCCGCGCGCGCGGCGCCGCGCCGACCGAGCTGGCGCTGGCGTTCTGCCTGCGCGACGCGCGCATCGCCTCGGTGCTCGTCGGCGCGCGTTCCACCGCGCAGCTCGCCGAGAACCTCGCCGCCGTCGGCCGCGCGGGTAGGCGGTTCAAGCTGCGTCCCGGACCACCCGGAACCCACGCGCCCACGATCCTGGTCCCCCGCCACCGCGTCAACACCGCTAGCAGCCCCGCCGCGGCGTGGCGTTCCGCCCGAGATTCGGCCCTTGGCGCACAC
>JAEUHS010000074.1 GCA_016794035.1 Planctomycetota bacterium | reverse complement strand
CTCTCTCCACCTCGAACACTGGCTCGCGCTCGGCGGCGCCGACCTCGAGGAACGTACCGCTGCGGTCCTGGCCGAACTCGGCCTCGACGTCGACCTCGAGCTGCCGACGACGGCGCTGTCGGGCGGCCAGGCGGCGCGCGCCGGCCTCGCGGCCCTGCTGCTGTCGCGCTACGACGCGTTCCTGCTCGACGAGCCGACCAACGACCTCGACGGCGATGGACTCGACCACCTCGAAGAGTTCGTGCAGTCGCTGGCGGCGCCGACCGTGCTGGTCAGCCACGACCGCGAGTTCCTGACCCGCACGGTGACCAAGGTGGTCGAGATCGACCGCAGCCTGCAGCGCATCGGCGTCTACGGCGGCAGCTACGAGGCCTATCTGGAGGAACGGGCGACGGCGCGGCGCCACGCCGCCGACGCCTACGCCGCGTTCGCGGATCGGCGCGCCGAGCTCGAGGCGCGCGCGCGCCGGCAGCGCGCGTGGATGGCCAAGGGCGTCAAGAACGCGCGGCGCAAGGCGCGCGACCGCGACAAGATCGGGCGCGCGTTCCGCGTCGAGGCGACCGAGAAGCAGGCGGCGAAGGTGCGCCAGACCGAGCGCATGATCGAACGGCTCGGCGAGGTCGCGGCCCCGCGCAAGGAATGGAAGCTGCAGTTCACGATCGCCGCGGCGCCGCGCTCCGGCGACGTCGTCGCGGTCGCACGCGGCGCGGTCGTGCAGCGCGGCGCCTTCCGGCTCGGCCCCGTCGACCTGCAGCTGAACCTGCGCGACCGCGTCGCCATCACCGGCCCCAACGGCGGCGGCAAGAGCACGCTGCTTGCCCTGCTGCTCGGGCGCCTCGCCCCGACGGCGGGTTCGGTGACCGCCGGCGCCGGCGTCGCGATCGGCGAGATGGACCAGGCGCGCGCCGCGTTCCTGGCCGACGCGCCGATGGGCGAGGTGTTCGCGGCCAGCGTGCCGGACTGGACCACCGCCGACGTACGCACGCTGCTGGCGAAGTTCGGCATCGGCACCAACCTGGTCGCGCGCGCCGCCGCCTCGCTGTCGCCAGGCGAACGCACGCGCACCGCGATGGCACTGCTGCAGGCACGCGGCACCAACCTGCTGGTGCTCGACGAACCGACCAACCACCTCGACCTCGAGGCGATCGAGCAGCTCGAACAGGCGCTGGAGTCGTTCGACGGCACCGTGCTGCTGGTCACGCACGACCGGCGCATGCTCGACACCGTGCGGCTGACGCGCCGCTGGCACGTGGAGCACGGCCAGGTCACGGAGATCGCGGCGGACTGACCTGCGTGCATCGATGACCCGCGCCACCGAGACACCTGCGCCGAGCCTGCCCCCGCCGCGCCGGCGTCCGTGGCCGGCCGCGCTGCCGTTCGTGCTGGTCACGGCCATCGGCATCTGGGCCTACTGGGGTGTCTGGCGCGGCGAGTTCGTGTTCGACGACCACGGCGCGATCGCCGAGAACGCGGCGCTGCGCGCGGGCGACTGGTGGCGGGCCGCCTTCGGCGATTACCAGTCGCTCGCCAACCGGCCGCTCGCGTGCCTGTCGCTGGTGCTCGACTTCGCCGTCCACGGCGAAGGTCCGCGCGGTCCGCACTTGGGCAACCTGCTGTTGCACCTCGGCAACGCGCTGCTGCTGCTGCTCGTGGCGCGGCGCGCCTTGCAGGCGCCGAACCTGGTCTCGCGCCGCGGCGCGGCCGGCGCGACCTGGTTGCCGACCGCGATCGCCGCGATCTGGGTCTGCCACCCGCTGGGTGTCGACGCCGTCGCCTACGCGACGCAGCGATCGACGCTGTTGTTCTCGGGCTTCCTGTTGCTCGCCCTCTACGCGACGTCGCGAGCTCACGGCGCCAGACGCCCACTGCCGTGGCACGTGCTGGTGTGGCTGGCGCTCGCGTGCGGCATGGCGAGCAAGGAGGAGATGGTGCTCGGCCCGGTCGTCGTGGTGCTGTTCGAACGCGCGTTCCTGGTGCCGACCTGGCGCGAGCTGCGCACGAACGCGCTGCGCTACGGCATCCTGGCGCTGACGTGGTCCGTGCTCGCCGCGTGCGTCGCGCTCGGACCGGCGAACCTCACCGTCGGTTACTCGACCCAGGCCCCGGTCACGGCGTGGCAATGGCTGCTGACCGAGGCGCCGGTGGTCGTGCACTACCTGCGCCTGTCGCTGTGGCCGCAGGGCCTGCGCGGCGCCTACGACTGGCGCATCGTGCGCGACCTGGGTCCGGCCGTCGCGCCGGGCCTGCTGGTGCTCGCCGTGCTGGTCGCGACCATCGCCTGCTGGCGCCGGCGACCGTGGTGGGGCTGGCTCGGCGCGCTGTTCTTCCTGTTGCTCGCGCCGACGTCGACCGTGATGCCGATCGTGACCGAACTGGTCGCGGAACGGCGCGCCTATCTGCCGATGCTGTTTCCGCTCGTGGTCGCGCTGGTCGCCGGCTTCGGCGCGCTGCGGCGGGCGGCGGGCCACCGCGCGCCGTGGCTCGCGGCCATCGGTGCGGCGCTCATCGTGCTCGGACTCGGTTCGGTGACGCGACAACGCGTGCTCGTCTACCGCAGCGATGCGTCGCTGTGGGCCGATGCGATCGACAAGCTCGATCCCGACAACCGCTCCCCCGCGGCCGCCCGCATCCTCGGCAGCCACGCGGCCACGCTGCGGCAGGCCGGCCGGTTCGAGGCGAGCCACGCGCTGCTCGACCGGGCGATGGCATGCGAGGACATGAGCACCAACTGCGTCGTGCTGTACGCGCTGTCGCTGGTGGAGCGTGGCCGCGCGGCGGCGGCCGTCGCGGTGGCGCGGCGCCTGGTGCAGCTCGACACGGGCCCCAAGGCAGCGACCGTGCTCGGCATCTGCCTCGCCGCCGCCCACGCGGCCGAGGGTGGCCGGCCCGACGACCCGCGGCTCGCCGAGGCCGAGGCCGCGTTCCTGCGTGGCGCCCCGGGGCTGCCGGACGAGGCCGAGTTCTGGCGTGCGCTCGCGCACCTGCAGGCGGTGCGCGGCCAGGTCGAGGAGGCCGAGCGCTGCTGTCGCCGCGTGATGGAGCGGCGGCCCGGCGACGTGCCGGCGCTGCTGCTGCGCGCGGCGCTGCTCGAACGGCTGGCACGGGCCGAGGAGATCGCGGCGATCGCCGAGCCGGTGCTGCACGCGCGTTCGCAGGACGTCGACCTGCGGCTGCAGCTCGCCACCATCGCGGCGCGCAGCGGCGAGCGCACCTTCGCCGCCGACCTGCTGCGGCAGATCCTGGCCCTCGAACCGGCGAACCAGCGCGCCGCGTCGATGCAGCGGGCGCTGCAGCAATCGCCGCGCTGACCCGACGCGAGTGGACGCCCGGCAGCCGCGCCGCCAAGATCCGCCCATCACATGGCCGAGATCCGTCGGGTACTGGGCGCGCTGCTGGCACTGACCGTGGTCGGCACGCTCGGCTTCATGTGGGTCGAAGGCTGGAGCGTGTTCGACGCGCTCTACATGGCCGTGATCACGCTGACGACCGTCGGCTACAACGAGGTCCACCCGCTGAGCACCGCGGGGCGGGCCTTCACGATGATCTACCTGATCGTCGGCATCGGGGTGTTCATGTTCGGTGTCGTCATGATCGGCGAACGCGTGGTGCGCGCCGAGCTCGGCAACTGGCTGGGGAAACGAAAGATGCAGGCCAAGATCGACTCGCTGCGCGAGCACTACATCATCTGCGGGTGCGGCCGCTTCGGCCAACGGCTGGCCGAGGAGATGGCCGCGCGCGGCATGCCGTTCGTCATCGTCGAACTGGACGGTCCCGGCATCGAGGTGTGTCGCGCGCGGCAGTGGAACCACGTGGTCGGCGACGCGACCGAAGACGACGTGCTGCAGCGGGCGGGACTGGCGCGCGCGACCGGCATCGCCTGCACGCTGCCCAGCGACGCCGCCAACCTCTACGTCGTGCTGACCGCGCGCCTCGCGCGCCGTGACCTGCGCATCCTGTCGCGCGCGACGACCGACCGCGACGCCGAGAAGCTGCGGCGCGCCGGCGCCGACAAGGTGATCAGCGTCTACACCGCGGGCGCCGTCAAGATGGCGCAGCTGCTCGCCAATCCGCACGTCGAGAACTTCCTCGAGGTCATCAGCGGACAGAACAAGGCGCTCGACCTCGCCGAGGTGCAGGTCGTGGCCTCGGCGCCGTACTGCGGCAAGACCCTGCAGGCCTCGGGGCTGCGCGAGCGCGGCGTGATCGTCGTCGGCGTGCGGCACGGCACCGGCGAACTGGTCGTGCCGCCCGACCCCGGCCAACTGCTCGCGCTCGGCGACTTCCTGCTGGTCGTCGGCAAGATGCCGGCGATCCAGGAGCTGCTGCGCCAGGCGATGGTCGAGAACTGATCGCGCGCGAGCCGGCGATGCCGTCCCCGCACGACCTGGACCCGACCACCGCCGCCTACCACGAGGCCGGCCACGCGCTGATGGCGCACCTGCTCGGCGGCCGCGTCGTGCAGGTCACGCTCGAGGTCGACGACGACGGCGAGATCGGGCGCACCACGGTCGAATGGCACGGCCACAGCGTCGCGGAGCGGCGGCGGTGTTCGGCGCTGGTCGCGCTCGCGGGCCCCGTCGCCGAGGCGCGGTGGCGCGGCGACGTGGCGTTGCTCGAGGCGCTCAGCGCCTGGCACGACGACTGGGAAGAGGTGCGGGCCGCACTCGCCGCCGAAGCGGGCGCGCGGAACCCCGCGGCGCTGCTGACGCGGTGGCTGCGCGAGGTCCACCAGCAGTTCGCCGACGCCGCCGCCTGGGAACTGCTCTGCCGCCTCGCCGATGTCCTCGAGGCCCACGACACGCTCGACGCGGTCCTGCTCGACGAACTGCTCGGCACGCCGTGACGGGCAGTCCGTGACGTCGCGGCGCCCGGCTATGTTGCCGCCATGGAAGAACGCTACTGGCTGCGCCACCCGTCGCTGCGGGGGCTGCTCGGACCGTACCGCGTCGCCGAGTTGCGCGCCGCGCTCGAAGCGAAGACGTTCCCGGACGACAGCTACGTGTTGCCCGACGGCGGGCAGGACGAGACGGCGCTGCGGGCGTCGCCCAACTGGCGTCCGGTCACCGACGTGCTCGGTCTGCCGCGACCGCCGCAACCACCCCAACCGCCGCCGCCGCCGCCGAGCCCGAGCGAACTCGCCCACCGGCGGCGCCAGGCAGTGCGGCGCCAGAGCGCGTATGCGCTGCCGCGCTCGCTGATCGCCCTCGCGGCGCTGCTCGGCATCGCGGTCGCGTTCCTGACGATGCTGCTCGGGCTGCTCGCGATCGGCCGCAACACCGACGTCCTCACCATCGTGATGGGACTCGGCTCGTTCGCGTGGCAGGTGCTGGTGATCGTCGTCGTCGCGGCGCTGTTGCAGGCGCTGTTCGACGTGGCCGACTGCGCCCTGCGCGCGGACGGGCGCGAGCCGTCGTAGCCGCCCCCGGCCAACGCACGCGACCCTCGATGGCGCTACTGCAAGGCGCGCGGCACCAACCTGCTGGCACTCGACGAGCCGACCAACCACCTCGACCTCGAGGCGATTGAACAGCTCGAGCAGGCGCTCGAGTCGTTCGACGGCACCGTGTGGCTGGTCAGCCACGACGCCGCATGCTCGACAGGTCGGCTGACGCGCCGTTGGCACGTCGACCACCGCAAGGCTCTATCCGCCCACGATGGCTGCCGCCGCGTCGGACAGCACCAGACCCGCCGCGTTGCCTGCCGCCATGTCGAGCACGACCGCTTGGTTGTGGAAGTGCAGCCCGATCAGGCTCGGCTTGTACGGAATGTTCCACTCGAACAGCGCGCGCCCCCCGGTCCCGGACAACGGCACGCTGCTGTCGAACGAGACGTGAGCCTCGCACCCCGGCATGCCGGCGAACGCCAACGGAATCCCGGGCGACACGCGCTGCCACCCGAACACCAGCACGGCCACGTTCGAGGGAAGGTGATCGACCTGCACCGTCAGGGTCTTGCCGATCTGCGGCGTTTCGCGCGGCACGAGGGTCGCCGCCGGCGCGGAGCCCGCACAGCCGGCTGCGAACGTGGTGTAGGAGCTCTTCCTGCCGACGATGCCCACCGTCGTGTGCTTGCCAGCTGCGATCGACAGGTAGGACTCGCTGCGCCGCAGCGGGGGCACGTCGGGCGGCCCGTACTGATGTGCCGCCCACTCCACGACCTCGCCATCCGAGCGACGCGCCGCGAGGTGTTCGTAGCCGCTCACCAACTCGACGTAGTGCACACCCGGCGGCAGGGGCGGCTGCGGGAGGGTGCCGCTACCGATGGATCCCCACTCGACACACGTGCCGTCGGACCGCAGGGCCGCGGCACGGTAGCGCGCCACGGCGACGGCGGTGTAGGTGACGCCGGCGGGCAACGGCGGGATGTTGTTCAGACTGTAGGAACTGTCGCCGAACCCCACCACCTGGCCATCGGACCGCAGCAACAGGGTGTTCGCATCGCTCGCGGCGGCCTGGATGTACCGCACATTGGGCGGCAGCGGCGGCACGTTGCACTGGCCCCAGCCGTTGCTGCCCCAGGCGACCGCGGTGCCATCAGACCGGATGCCGACCGCGTGCCCCGAGCCGGCCGCCGCCGCGACGTAGGCGAGTCCCACCGGCAAGGGGGGAACCGTCGCCTGTCCCCAGCTGTTGTTGCCGATGGCGATCAGTTGGCCGTCCGAACGCAGCGCGAGCGTGTTTGCGAGCGATGCCCAGGCCTTCGTGTAGGTCAGCCCGAGTGGCAGGAGCGGAGTGACGTTCAATCCGTACGCCTGCGTGCCAAAGGTCTGGAGGGTGCCATCGGAGAGCAAGCTGACCGCGTGCCAACCGCCCGTGGCGACCTGCTGATGGCGCAGGCCACGTCCGAGGCTCGGCAGGCCAGCATGGAACGCCGTGTCGAGACCCCAGACCACCAGGACTCCATCGGACCGGAGCGCCACAGAGTGGTTGATGCCCCCCGCGAACTGGGTCCACGTCATTCCGGCGGGCGGCACTTGGGGATCGCATTGTCCGAGCCCGTTGTACCCCCATCCCACGATCTGCCCGTCGCTGCGCAGGGCGAGACTGTGCCAGGCACCGCCATGGATCTCCGTGTAGACAACGCCAGGTGGCAGGACCGGGACGTTGAGCTGACCGTAGGTGTTGTCTCCCCAGGCAAGGACGCTTCCATCGGAGAGAAGGGCAAGGCCGTGCACGCCGCCCGTGGCAATGCGCTGCACGGTGCATCCGGCAGGGATGGGCGGCAAGGTCGTCTGGCCAACCCCGTTGTTGCCCCAGGCTCGCATGGAGCCATCGGACACCATCGCGATTCCAAACTTCGCGCCCAAAGAGACACTCACATACTCGAGACCCGCGGGAAGGGCGGGCACGTTCAGCTGCCCCGCGAAGTTGTCACCCCATGCCACCAGGACGCCGTCGCTGCGTAGCGCGGCCGCAAAGTCACCCCCGGCCTCGACCTGCAGCCATCGAAGCCCCGGGGCAACTACCGGTGGCGAAGTCGTCGGAGCCCAATTGCCCCAGTGAACGATCTGCCCATCACTACGTAGCGCAACCGCCATCGTTCGCACTGAGACCGATACGTAGCGCATGCCGGGGGGGAGCAGCGGAACGTCGCTGGGGAAGTCGTAGGTCCTTCCAGTTGCAAAGACACGACCGTCCTGCAGCCGCACCATCGTGACATCGCCGCCAGCGGCCACCTGCGCAACGGCGCCTTCGGTCACAGCCGTGTCGAATCGCACGGTATTCCAACCACGGACGGTCGACTGAGCAGCACCAGTAAGGGCGGTCACCCCAAGACAGAAGGCTATGCGGCATGCCGCGCGGAGCGTCTGACGAAGGCCCGGCGCTGGCGGTGATTCGACGTTGTGAGGGTGCATGGTCTCTCCCTCCATGGTCAGTGGGAGAACAGCATCGCCGGGCTCGCTGCCCAGGTCAGATCGGTGCCAGCGCAGGGTGTGCCCGCCAGGGGCGTGGCGAGTAGGCAGAGGTACTGCACCAGGTAGCTGAAGCCCTGCGGCACCCCGGTGAACACCTGGCGCGTCGAACCGCCGGTCGGCAGCGCCGCGACGAACGGCGGATCCGTAAGGGGGTCGATCCACATCTCGACGTCGTGGGGAAACTGGTACCACGGGGTCGGGAGCGGCGCACCGAGACGCCATATGGACGCCAGCACCGACGAGGTCGGCGGGGGACGATCCACCAGCAGGCCGACCGACCCGCCGGCCAACGGCTCGCCTTCGAAGTCGAGGAAGATGCGCTTCAGCGCCGGCGGCGTGACTCCGATCAGGCTGCCGAAGCTCGACAACGCACATGCCGGTGTCGTGCCTCCGTTGCCGGTCGGGCCCCAGTTCAGCGCGGGATCACCGGTACCATCCGAACGGAAGACCCCGTCGGGCAGCAGGTCGATCACCGAAGTGACCGCGTCGATCGAGTTGGTGCTGATCAGCGCGGATGCATCGCGACTGATGTTTGGGTTGGGCATTCCGGGCATCGGCACCGGAGGGAACACCGGATACCCCGTGGAATCGGAACAACCGACGATCGTGACGTTGCCGCGGGCATCCACGCTGACGCCACCACCGCCCGGTCCACCGAGCGGAAACGGGTTCACCCAGTTGGGTCCCGTTCCGAGGGCATAGAGTCCCGACGTGAACCCGGTTGCGGCTCCGGTCGAATTGTCGGGATCGATGGCGTCGACCACCTGGTTGCCTGGTGCAACGATGCGGTGCTGGCGCAGCGTGAGCAGCAGAGCATCCTGGCCCCCAGCACACGTGTCGCGGAAGAGGCTGGCCACGACGAAATCGTGCTCGAAGGACGGGGGTGATGTGGGCAGCACCTCGCGCAGCAAGCCGAAGACCGCGACGTGGTCCGGGTACTCGTTCCAACCCCCAACGCCGACCGCCACGTTGGCGAAGTACATCCCGTTGAGGAACTCGGCGTTGGTATCGCCTGTCACGAGGACATAGCCATGCGACTCACCCGGTGAGGGAGCCACCGTGGGACCCACCTGGTTGATGTCGAAGCCGTCGCCGTTCGTGGACCCGACCACGTAGTACAGGCCCCCCTGACAGAGCACGTCGCGGGCCACGGTGTTGACGCCAAGCGCGTCCCCGCCGATGAGGGTCGAGCCCTTCAGGATCAAGGGGCCTCCTTGCGCTACCGCGCTCGCATCGAACTCCACGATGACGCCGTGGCTGCCGAACGCACCCGCGGGACCGGGACCAATGCAGATCGGTGTTCCCCGCCACTCCGGCCTCGTGAGCGGAAACCTCGTGTCCGGCATCGCGGTGCCCGCCACCTGAATGGTCCCAACCACCGCGAACTCGTTTTCGTTCTTCTCGGCGATGCCAAACAGACCCTCCCAGTCCGGGTAACCACCGACGATCGAGTGGCAGAGATGCGTCGGAATCACCCCAGGGGAAGCCCCGTGAGGCACCTGCAAGCGTCCGACGATGCCATCCCATTGGTTCGACGCCAAGGCTGGATTGCCAGACGGGTGGTTGACAGCATCTCCGCCGGCATAGGTGTTGGTGCACGGAGCGGGGACCACCGGGCCCGGTGGCGGGAAGGGACGCAGCGGATCCAGCGGTCGCGCGCCAGATCCTGAGAAGACGCCATTGGCGGAGAGTCCGCAGTACGTCACGACGTCGACCGGGATCCCTCCGCTGACGGCAGCGTGGATGGCGACATCGGTGATGACCGTGCTCGCATCGTCGTGGCCGTAGAACAGCTTGGTCCAGAGCAGCAGTCCGTTTCCGTTGTAGACCGCGATGAACCCGGCAGATCCCGTCGCCAACTGGGTGCGGTCAGGTGTCAGTGGTAGCCGCCAGCAGAAGGTCTCGCCGCAGACTGCGATGCGTGTTTCTAGGGGCGTTGCAGCGGGGTGCACTGCGATGCTGCGGCCGTACGTCGAGGGGACGTCGAAGGGGTTGCCCGGACTCTCACGGCCATGGAAGAACCTCTGCCAGAGGATGGTCCCCGACATGTCCGTGGCCTGGAGCACGACGACGATCTTGTTCGCCGCGTCGGGCATGCCGGGTGGGCCCTCCAAATTCGCATTGAGCATCCCAGTGTCGACCCCGGAGAACATCAGGGCGAAAACGCCCGCATCAGTATGCGAGGTCTGCGTTGTACCAACCCTGTAGGTCCGCCCGTCTCCTGGCGTCTTCACGTCGGACCAGACCTCACCCCAGTTGCCGCTCACCGGCTGCTCCCAATCGTAGGTCGAGCGTACCAGGCGCTGGCCAGTTGCAACCCCGGCGCTCGTGATCACGCCCAGGCAAGTCGTCAGGATCGCAACCCAGCGCCTACCAGTGAGTGAGTGAGTGAGTGAGTGAGTGCATCGCGGACTCTCCCTTCTTCCTTTGGGTGCGGGCGGTTGGCGGAATCGGCACCAGTAGCCGTGCGCGCCGCGATCGTAACCAGGCCCCGCGTCAGGACCAGCCCCGGCAGGCCACCAGTGCCATCCGAGCCAACGGGGGGCTTCTTCCAGACGCGCGCTGCATCTCCCCTTGCTGGCCTACGTTGCGGCGACCGCCGCTTGCGGATGACCTGCAGACTCACGGGCTCCGCGCGCCGACTCGCTGGTCCATCGCTACGGCGGCGGGCGCTGCAGTCCGGTCCTGGACGCCGCGTCCGCGGCATGGTGGCAAAACGTCTGGTGCGCCGAGTGATCGACGACCACGGTGCGGTCGTCGAGAACGTGGCGCCCCGAGCCTGGGACTGGCGCGGCGGGGCGTCGTAGCCGCGCTACAGCTTCGCGAAGCGATCCGTCGCCTCGATCAGCGCGCTGCGGATGCCGGGCTCGGTCATCGAGTGGCCGGCATCGTGCACCATCACCAGCTCTGCCTCGGGCCACGCGCGGTGCAGGTCCCAGGCCGACCTGGCCGGGCAGACGACGTCGTAGCGCCCCTGCACGATCACGGCCGGGATGTGGCGCAGGCGCTTGACGTTGCGCAGCAGCTGGTCGTCGCGCTCGAAGAAGCCCCCGTTCACGAAGTAGTGCGCCTCGATGCGCGCGAACGCGTCGGCGAAGCGGCCGCCGCCGAACTTCTTCACCAGCGCCGGGTCGGTGTACAGCTTGCTGGTGCTGCCCTCCCACACCGACCACGCCTTCGCCGCCTGCTTGCGCACCTTCTTGTCCTTGCTGGTCAGTCGCTTGTAGTAGGCCTGCATCATGTCGCCGCGCTCGCGCGGCGGGATCGGCGCGAGGTAGCTCTCCCAAGCGTCCGGGAAGATGTGGCTCGCGCCCTCCTGATAGAACCACAGCAGCTCGCTGCGGCGCAGCATGAAGATGCCGCGCAGCGACATCGCGACGACGCGCTTGGGGTGCGTCTCGGCGTAGGCGAGCGCCAGCGTGCTGCCCCAGCTGCCGCCGAACACGGCCCAGCGCTCGATGCCGAGGTGCACGCGCAACTGCTCGATGTCGGCGACGAGATCCCAGGTGGTGTTCTCGCGCAGCTCGGCGAACGGCCGGCTCTTGCCGCAGCCGCGCTGGTCGAACAGCACGATGCGCCACTGCTTCGGGTCGAAGTAGCGGCGGTAGATCGGGTCGATGCCGCCGCCGGGGCCGCCGTGCAGGAACACCACCGGCTTGCCCTTCGGGTTGCCGCACTGCTCGTAGTGGATGGTGTGCAGCTTGGAGACCTTCAGCTTGCCCTCGGCGAACGGTTCGATCGGCGGGAACAGGTCGACGAGACGCTGCCGCGTCGTGACGGTCGTGCGCTTCATGCCGGGATGCTGACGCGTTCGCTTCGGGTTCGCCAGCGGCGAATCGTCAGCGCCGCACACCGATCACGACGCCACGGCGCCCCCACCGATCAGAACCGACCCAGCGCGCCGCAGGCGCGCAGGGAGCGTCCTGGTCGGGCCCGCGCCGCAGGCGCGGTCCCGATCAGAAGGCGTAGTCCGAGAAGAACGTCGAGTACTGCGTGTCGTAGCCCTCGACCGCCTCGCCGCGCGCGCGGCGGATCGCCGGACCGAGCAGCTTCTGGATCTCCGGCGTCTTCTCCTCGTTCTGCAGCTTGTTGAGCGCCTCGAGGGCGGCGGCGCTGCACTGGTTGCCGAGCGCCCAGGCGGCGAGCCCGCGGGTGTTCTGGTTGCGGCTCTCCAGCAGCGGCACCAGCGCCGCACAGGTCTTCGCGTCGGGATCGAGCCGACCGAGCGAGACCAGCAGACTGGCACGCAACTGCGCCGAGGCACCCTTCAGGTGTTTCAGGCAGATGGCACGCACCTCGACGTTGCCGGGCTGCGAATGCGCCGCCGCGCGCAACAGCGCCCCGAGCACGCGGTCGCGCTTCTCCTTCTTGATCGCCGCCAACAGCGGCGGCACGGCTGCGGGCATCTGGATCGTGTCGAGCGCCTGCGCGACCTGACCCAGGATCGGCGCCTTGCCGTCCTTCAGCAGCGCCGCCAGCGGTTCGACCGCCAGGTAGTTGCCCTTGCGGCCCAACGCGGCGATCGCCGCCAGCCGCGTCGCGTCGTCGTTCTTCGACCCACAGCACTTCAACACCGCCGGCAGCGCGCGCGGATCGTCGGCCGCGCCGAGCCCGCGCAGCGCGGCCTCGCGCACCTCGAGGTTGCGGCTGTCGAGGTCCGCGAGCCAGGTGTTGACGTTGGCCCGCTCCGCGTCCGGCAGCGCGTCGTCGCCGGCCTTGCCGAAGTCGACCTTGAGGCCGGCGGTTTCGACACCGCTGGCTTCGAGCGTCAGCAGCAGACACTTCGCCAGCGTCGCCTTCGACACGAGGTAGACCTTGCGGTGCACGACGTTGCCCTGCGGATCGCAGAACACGTGCTGCGGCGTGCAGACCAAGTCACCGACGAGCCAGCGCGCCCGCGCCTTCTTCTCGATGGCCTGGTGGTGCTGGCACTCGAGGCCGGGGAACTTCGCGCAACCCGGATCCGTGCCTGGGTGCTCGCCGACGCAGCCGACCAGACAGACGAAGCGCTCGAGCAGCTTGACGATCTGCGGGTCCTGGTAGTGCTCCTTGACCGTCTGGTCGTTGGCGGGCTCGTCGTCCATCAGGAAGGCGACGAACAGCGGCCGCTTCTCGGTGCTAGCGCGCGTGACGGCGGCGTCGTAGTCGGTCTCCCAGTGGATCGTCGCGGCGTCCTTCGACGCCGGCGGCGAGGTCCCAGGGGCCTGGGACAGCGCGATCGTCGGGATCAGCAACGGCAACAGCGCAGCAAGACAGGTGGGGCTCACGCATCTCCTCCTTCGTGCGTAGGCAACTGCGGGTCACGCAGACGGCGGATCGTAGCGAGCCTTCCGGTCGGTTGCAGATCCGCGCGAGACGTCCGCGACCCGAAGCCCCCCGGCGTGCCGCCGCCTGCGCTCCCACTGCGGCGAAATGCCCGAGCCCCGTGCACCGCCGACCTGGCATCGGCGCGGCCGATCACGCCGGCGCGATTCAGGCGCCGCCGGGCCGCTCGGACAGTTCGCTTCGCTTCGACTCGACGGCGGCCCAGTGTGCGTGGTCGGCGGGCGGCGCCTTGCGCTTCGTGATCATCGGCCAGAGCTTGCTGAGCCGGGCGTTGAGCGCAAGCCACTCCGCCCACTGCGGTGGCAGGTCGCTGTCGATGCTGATCGCACCGACCGGACACTGTGCCACGCACAGCGTGCAATCGATGCACTCGTCCGGGTCGATCACGAGGCAGTTCTGCCCCTCGCGGAAGGCGTCGACGGGACACACCTCGACGCAGTCGGTGTACTTGCAGCGCACGCAGGGCTCGGCGACGACGTGGGTCACGAGGGCCTCAGCTCCGCATCGCGCGCGGGAACAGCACGTAGTTCTCGAGGTGCACGTGCTGCATCAGCTCGCGCTCGAACTCGTCGAGGCCCAGATACAGGGCTCGCCAGGTGCCACACGCGTCGACCGGCGGCTGGTAGTCGGTGGCCAGCGCGCGCATGGCCGCGAGCACGGCGCCGGCGTCTTCGTGCTCCTGCTCCATGACCTGGATCGGCCGCGTGGCATTCGCGCCCTCGCCGCGCGCGAGCATCGGAAACAGGATCTGCTCCTCCTTCTGCATGTGCTGCGCCAGTTCGCCAGCCAGTCCCGCGAGCAGTGCGGCGAGGCCACGCGGACAGGTCGGCTTGTCGCCGTGGACCTTCTCGACCCGTTCGGCCATCGCCAACAGACGCGGCAACTCCTGCCGATGCGGCTCGTGGTAGCGGGTCACGATGTGCGCGATCAACTCGGGGATGGCGCGCTCCTGCCACGGCTCGAGCGGAGCGGCGTGGCTCGCCTCGGCTTCGATCTCGCGGATCAGGGCGTCGACGTCGAGCCCCTTCTTCGCGCACGCCTCGTCGAGACGGATCTGGCCGTGGCAGCAGAAGTCGAGGTTGTGGCGATGGAACACCCGGGAGGCGCCAGCGCGACGGGTCGCGAGCTGCGCCAGGGTGTCGGTCGCATGAACGATTGTGGTCGGACTCATGCCCGACCCATGGCAACCGCCATACCCCGCTGAGGACTTGCGTGCAGCGGCAGCGACTCGATCCAGCAAATGGTCACAAACTGTTTCGTGGATGCTGCTTGGGATCTTCTCAGTGAAGAAGCTGCACGCAAGTCCTCAGCCCTGTCGTCAACGATCTGATAACGGATATGTTCTCGTTTCTTGAACGCCGTTCTCGGAACGATGACCGAAGCCCCGACCGACCCCCTGCTCGCCATCGCCCTCGACATGACCACGTCGCTGTCGGCGGAGGACCGCGCGCAGCGACTCGTGCGCGCGGTCCAGCGAGCCGTGCCGTGTGACGCAGTGGCGCTGCTGCGGACCCGTGGCGACGAGCTGGTGCCGATCGCGCAGATCGGACTGTCGCCAGACTTGCTCGGCCGCCGCTTCGGGCTCGCCGACCACCCGCGCCTGGCGCAGATCTGTGCCGCTGCCGACCCGATCGTCTTCGCCGGGGACAGCGCCCTGCCCGACCCCTTCGACGGCATGCTGCGCGCCGCGGCGGATCCGTCGCATCGGGTGCATGCCTGCCTTGGTTGCGCACTACGGGTCGACGGCGAACTGGTCGGCGCGTTGACCGCCGACGCGCTCGACAGCCGGTCGTTCGACCACGTCGATCGGCGCCTGCTCGCGCATCTCGGCGCGCTGGCGGGGGCGGCCCTGCGCACGATGCTGATGATCGAAGCGCTGGAGCAACGCGCGGCGCGCGAAGACCTGGTCGCGCGCGACCTGGTCCGCGATGCTCTGGAGCAGCGCGGCGGCCTGCTGCTCGGCAGCAGCGCGCCGATGCGCGAATTGCGCCAGGAGATCGAACTGTTCGCCGGCGCGGACATGCCGGTGCTGGTGACCGGCGAGACCGGCGTCGGCAAGGAACTGGTGGTGCGCAGGCTGCACTCGCGCTCCCGGCGCGCCGACCAGCCACTGATCTACGTCAACTGCGCGGCGTTGCCGGAGTCGATCGCCGAGAGCGAACTGTTCGGCCACGTGAAGGGCGCGTTCACCGGCGCCGACACCGCACGGCCGGGCAAGTTCGGGGTCGCCGATGGTGCCAGTCTGTTCCTCGACGAGGTCGGCGAGCTGCCGCTGCACATCCAGCCCAAACTGCTGCGCGTGCTGCAGGAAGGCGAACTGCAGCGGGTCGGTGAAGATCGGCCACGGCAGGTCGACGTGCGCGTGCTCGCGGCGACCAACCGCAACCTCGACGCGGAGGTGGCGGCCGGGCGCTTCCGCGCCGACCTGCTGCACCGGCTCGACGTCGGCCGCATCCGCGTGCCGCCGTTGCGCGATCATGCCGAAGACGTGCCGCAGCTCGCCGGCCACTTCGCCGACGAGGTGCGCCGCCGCCTCGGCTGCGGTTCGGTGCGCTTCGTGCCGCCGGCCCTCGATCGGCTGATGCTGGGCGACTGGCCCGGCAACGTGCGCGAGCTCGAGAACGTGGTGTCGCGGGCAATCCTGCGGGCGGCGGCGCGCACGAAGACGAACGAGCGCGTACTGGTCACGGTGGGCGACCTCGACGTGGCCCCTGCCGCAGCGGCACCGACGGCCGCGGCGCCGAGCCCGGCACGAGAACTGTCCGCCACGCCACCGCACCTGCGGGAGTCGGTCGATGCCCACCAACGTGCGCGCATCCAGGACGCGGTCGCGCGCCACGGCGGCAACTGGGCGGCCGCCGCGCGCGAGCTCGGCCTCGCGCGCGCCAATCTGCATCGCCTGGCGCAGCGACTGGGGCTCAAGTGAACGCAACCGGCCCGCGCGCGAGCCCGGCGCCGGTTCCCGCGCGGCGGCGCGGCGCGGAGACCGCGTGCCCGGACGACGACGCGCTACGCCGGCAGCCGCCGCAGCAGGCCGGCCGCCATCTCCGGTGGCAGACGCTGAGCGTTCTCACGTGCATTGGCGCTCGCGATGCGCCGACCGGCGCCGACCAGTTCGCGCGCCGCAGCGAGATCACCGGCGAGATTGGGGTTGACGCGGCCGACGCAACGCGCGAGCAGGCCGTCGACTTCGTGTGCGAGCGCGGCGACCCGGACCGGTGCCTCGGTCGCCGCGACCCAGGCGCCGCGCACGACGCCGGCACGCTCCGGATCGTCGCGCGGCAGCCGGAAGGCGCCGAGCAGCTGCATGAACGCGCGACAGTCGATCGCGAACTCCGGCAGCAGCTGCGCGAGCAGCGCCTCCAGGCGGGGGCCGACCTCGGCCAGTTCGGCCGGCACCGCCGCAGTGAAGCGCAGCACCTTGGTCGCGAGGGCCACCCCCATCGCGATCGCGGTCACGCCGGCGGCGCCGCCCGCCGGTGTGGCATCGGGGCCGACGATGGCTGCGACCAGGTCACGGCAGGCGCGGTCGGCGCCATCGACGAGGGAACGGGACGGCTTCGGTTCGGACACGGCGGTCAGCATGTTGCCGCGATGCGGGCCGCGCCACCACGCACTCACCGCGGCTCGTCGGCTGCCGGCCCCGTCCGCGCCGCCGGATCCTGCTGGTAGTAGTCGCGCAGCACGCCGTACAGCGACGGGTGCTGCTGCAGCAACTCCCGGCCCCGCTCGAAGAAGCACTCGGTCGCCACGGCGAAGAACTCGGCCGGGTTGGTGGCTCCGTACTGGTCGAGCAGCGTTGCCGTGCCGTTGGCCGCGGCGGTGCGCAAGCGGGTGAACTCGGCGGACATCGTGGCGACCCAGGCGGCGAACGCACCGCGGTCCTTCAGCGGCGGCGTGCCGTCGGCCAGGCCGTCGAGCATGTCGAGTTTGTGCGCGAACTCGTGCAGCACGAGGCTGTGGCCGTCGCGCGGATGCAGTGCGCCACCCTCGGCCGCGTCCCACGCCAGGATCACCGGTCCACCGCGCCACGCTTCGCCGAGGTTCGGCTGCCCCTCCTGGACGATGCCGTTCGCGTCGGCGTGCGGCATCGTGCGGTAGGTGCCGGGGTAGACCAGGATCGACAGCACATCCGGATAGTAGTCGTGCTCGATGTTCAGCAGCGGCAGGCTCGCCTGGGCGGCGATCGTCACCCGGATCTCGTCGGTCAGCACGAGGCCGCCGCAGCCCTCCCAGTTCTTCTCGGCGATCAGCACGCGCAGGTCGTCGCGGATGCGCTGCTGGCCGCGCTCGTCGAGATGCCGGTAGAACGGCAGCCGGTCGAGGATCGACTGCCAGGCGGCGGGGAACGGCGCCGCCAGCAGTGCGCGGCGCGCCGCATGGCGCCGCGGCCGGAACAACCAGTCGAACGACATGCGCTGCGCATGGTACCGTCTGCCGGCCGACCGGCATGCCGTCACGATGCCGCAGCGTCGCCGGATCGGCCGCGGAACTGGCGCACGCCGTCGCAGGTGTAGATCGTCGTGCTGGCGACGACCAGCACCGCGGTGACGCCGACCAGCGTCGCGGCGACGGCGTCGCCGACGGCGAAGTTGCACGCGACCAGCACCACGAACAGGCCGAGGCTGGCGGCCTTGCCGTGCCAGCCGTGCTCGGTCTCGACCCGCCCGCGGCGCCGCCAGATGGCGAAGCAGCCGAGCACCAGCAGCGCGTCGCGCGCGATCAGCAGGCCGAGGAACCACGGCGGGAGGGCCGGAAACGCCGGCCCGTGGCGCAGCGCCAGGTAGGTGACCATCACGATCTGCGCGAGCTTGTCGGCGATCGCGTCGAGGTTGGCGCCGAGACCGCTCTGCAGCGCGAACCGGCGCGCGAGCCATCCGTCCAGGGCGTCCGACAGGCCGATGGTGACCAGCACCAGGGCCGCTGCCGACCGCGCCTCGCTGCCGTCGGCACCGGCCTCGAACAGGCGGTTGGCGTGTTCCGCGCACCACGCCCACAGCGGCACCAGCAGCACGCGCAGCACCGAGATCGCGTTCGGCAGCCAGCGGGGAATCGGCGGACGCGGCATGGAGCTTCAGCTTGGCGACCCGCGCCGCCCTTGCAACGGCCCTTCGGCCCTTCGGCCCGGGACCGCGGATCGGCCCGGTTCCCGGCGACGCGCTAACACCCGACCGGCCGCAGCGTCCTGCCGCCCATGCACACCCTGCCCCGGCTTTCCCTGGCCGCCGCGCTGCTGGCGACCGCCACCCTGACGTCGACGACGCCCGCCCAGGACGGGGTCGAGGTGATCCGCGCGTGCCTCGGCATCGCCGCGCCGGCGAACGGCCCCACCGCCGACTACGTCGCCCACGAGTGGGGCACGTTCACCAGCATGGCCGACAGCCGCGGCATCGTGCTCGAGGGCCTGCACCACGAAGAGGAGCACCTGCCGGCGTTCGTGCACGACCTGCGCACGATCGCCGAGACCGGCGTCAGCGACAGCAAGCTGCCGGCGAGCCACGTCACCCAGAAGATGGAGACGCCGGTGATCTACTTCCACGCCGACCAGCCGCTGCAGGCGCGCGTCACGGTGCTGTTCCGGCAGGGCCTGATGACGCAGTTCTACCCGCTGCCATCGACGATCTTCCCGCGGCTCGCCGACGCGCGCCGCGAACTCGTCGACATGCGCGCACAGGACTGGTCGAGCCTGTGCTGGGACATCGACGTCGTGCCGCGTTCGCAGGCCGCACCGGCCGAGATCCCGGCGGTGGCCAGCGACGACCCGTGGCACTTCGCGCGCCAGACCAGCGCTTGCTACGTGCGCACGCGGCCGCCGGCGAACTCCGGGGCGCACGTCGAAGCCGAACACTATCTGTTCTACCGCGGCCTCGGCCGGTGGCAGCCGCCGGTCGCGACCACGGCCGCGCGCGGCGGCAAGGTGCGCTTCGCCAACCAGGGCGCGCATGCGATCCCGTTCTGCCTCGCGCTCGAACTCGGCGAACCGGGCGGTCGTTTCGCGCTCGGCCAGCCGATCGCGAACGGTGCCCACCTGGACTTCGACCTCGCCGGCGCGGCCTGGATCGCCGATCGCGAGCAGTTCTCCCGCCGCGTCGGCGCCGCGGTGCTGCGCGCGCTGGTCGAACAGGGCCTCTACCCCGACGAGGCGCGCGCGATGGTCGCGACCTGGTCGCGTTCCTGGTTCCAGAAGGACGGGGCGCGCATCGTGCACCTGTTGCCGCGCGAGGTCGTCGACGAGGTGCTGCCGCTGTCCCTCGAGCCGCAGCCACGCTCGCTGGTGCGCGTGCTCGTCGGTCGCCACGAGTACATCACGCCCGAGGCGCAGGACCGCGTCGAACAGGCCCTGTGCGACGAGGCCTCGCCGGATGCGGCGCTGCACGCGCGCGGCGCGGCGATGCTGGCGGGGCTCGATCGGTTCCTCGAACCGCACCTGCGCAACGTCGCGCACAACGGCACCAGCGAGGCCGTCCGGCGAACGGCCGCGGCGAAGCTCGCCGAGATGTCGCGCTAGCACGTATCGTCCCGTTCGCGTGCAGGATGTCCCCAGCGATCTCGCGCAGCGGGTGCGCAGCGCCCAGGACGGCGACCGCCTGGCGTTCGCCGCGCTCCACCGCGACTTCGCGCGCGTCGTGCACGGCATCCTGCTGGCGCGCTGTGGCGCCGGCGATGCAGAGGACCTGACCCAGGAGGTGTTCCTGCATGCGTTCGAACACCTGCGCGAGCTGCGCGACCCGGCGGCGTTCCCGGCCTGGTTGTGCACCGCCGCGCGCAACGCCGGCGTCGACCATGCGCGCCGCCGGCAGCGTCGCCCCGCCGCGGCCGAACTGCAGGAACTGGCCGATCGGCAGGTCGCGCCCGGCGAGGTCCTGGCCCATCGCGAGACGCTGGCGAAGGTGCTCGGCTGTGTGCGGCAGCTGCCCGATGCCTACCGCGAGGTGCTCGTGCTGCGCCTCGTCGAGGGCCTCTCCGGTCCCGCGATCGCCGCGCGCACCGGGCTGACGCACGGCTCCGTGCGGGTCAATCTGACGCGCGGCATGGCGCTGCTGCGGCCGCTGTTGCAGGAGTCCGGACTGCCATGAGCCCGCGCGACGACTACCTCTGGGACCGCAGCGGCGACGGCGACGCGACGACGCGACGGCTCGAACAGCTGCTCGCCGGGCTGGCGCACGACGGCCGCGAGCTGTCGCTCGACGCGCTGCCCGTGCAGCTGCCGCCGCCACCGGCCCGCGGGCGGCCGCGCGCGCTGTGGCCATGGCTGCTCGTCGCCGCCGCGGCCGCCGCCGCGATCGTGCTGGCCGTGTCGTGGCCCGCCGACGACCTGCGCCCGGGCGCCGCCGCGCGCACGTTCGTCGCCGCGCAGCAGCGGCTGTTGGTGCCGCTCGGCGAGCTCGCCGAGATCACGCTCGAGCCCGGCAGCGAACTGGCGTTCGCGCACTGGCGACCCGACCAGGCGCTGTTCCGGCTCGAACGCGGCGCGCTGTCGGCGCGCGTCGCGCCGCCGCCGGCGGTGGCGCCCGACTTCTTCGTCGTCGACACGCCGCTCGGCCGCGTCACCGACAAGGGCTGCCGCTACGAACTGCGCATCGCCGACGACGGCAGCAACCACGTGCGCGTCACCGAGGGCGCGGTGACGTTCGCGTTCGCCGGTCGCACCGTGTTCGTGCCCGCCGGCGCCGCGACGGTGGTCACCGCCATGGGGCCGAGCACGCCGCTGTTCGCCGACTGCTCGCCCGCGGTGCGCAAGGCCGCGCAGCAGTTCGACGCCACCGCGGTCGCCGGCTCGCGCGACCGCCGCGAGAAGATGCTGTTCGTGCTCGCCCAGACCTGCGCCGAGCCGCGCGACTCGCTGCCGCTCTGGCACGTGCTGCGCGACGACGATCCGCTGCTGCGCGAACTGGCCGAGGCGGAACTGCTGCGACTGGTCGGGCCGCCGCTGCCGGACCCGGGCAAGGCAGCGCACTGGGATGCCGAGGTCTGGCTCGCGTTCCTGCGCCTCGGCCCCTGGATCCAGGCGCGGTAGTCGCGGCCGCTGCCGGCCCGTGCGATCAGCGTCCTTCGCCTTCGCCTTCGGCGGTCGCCGCCAGACGGGTGCGGGCCCGCGCCTCGAGCGGGCCGCAGTGCTGGGCGAGCAGCGAATCGTCGTCGCGGACCTTGAGTTCGACCTTCTGCTCGAGCAGGTCGCGCAAGGTGGTCCGGGCCCGCTGCCGGGCCGCGGCATCCGGCGCCGCGTCGATGGCCTCGAGCGCGGCGCGCAGGTCGTGCACGCGACGGTTCACGGCGTAGACGTCGCTCATCGCGTCGACGAACGCGGCGCCACCATCCGGTCCCTTGTCGACCTCGGCGTCGAACGGGATCACGTGCAGCAGGTCGAAGGCCTTGCCCTTCGCCGTCGGCACCACGACGAACAGCGCCAGCGTGTCCTCGTCGAGCTGCGCACCGTTGCCGGTGCGCGACTGGCGATGCTCGCTGCCGTCGGGCAGCCGCGCGAGCTGGATCGCGCAGGCCAGCTCGAGCTTGCCCACCTTGCCGCCGAACGCCTTCACGGCGCGGATCGACGACTTGACCGGCACCTTGAAGTACTGCGTCCCGCTGACCTGCGCGACCGATCCGGCAGCGCCGAGCTGCCCTTGCGGCAACCGCTCGCGCTTGCCCTCCTTCAGCTTGCCGAGCACGCCGACGACGACCACGACCCCGTCACGGTCGAGGTCGGCGCTGAAGTCGACGTAGCGCATCTGCGGCGTCGCCGGCATCGGCACGATCTGGGCAGCGGCGGACGTCGCGAGGAACAGGGGCAGTGCGAGTCGCAACATGCGGGTCCGGGCGCAGGGTCGATGGGGTCGCGCGGCACCTCGCCGCCGCGGCCCCACCATACCCCGGCCCGAACGGTCGGCAGACCCCGCCGGGCCGAGCGCCCGGACGCAGCGCCTCAGGCGCCGCGCACCGGGATCTTCGCCACCGGTCTGGCCTCGACCTTGGCGACGCGGAGCTCGAGCAGGCCCTTCTGGAACGTCGCCTGGATGCTGGCGGGGTCGGCGCGCACGCCCGGCGGCAGTTCGAAGCGCCGTTCGAAGGCGCCGTAGGTCGACTCGACGCGGTGGAAGTGCTTGTCCTTGGTCTCCTTCTCGTGCTTGCGCTCGCCGGTGACGACGACTTCGTTGCCGCTGAGACGGACGTCGACATCGGACTCCGTCATGCCGGGCAGCTCCATCGTCACCAGCCATTCCTTGTCGGTCTCGGCGACGTTGGCCACCGGCACGAACGGGGACACCGCGCGGCTGACGGGCCGCATGGCCTCGTCGAAGAACTCGCGCAGCCAGAGATCCATCGGGCTTCTCTCCGCGAGCCCGAACGGTCGACGGTGCAGCGGAGTGAGCAGGTTCATGACATCTCCTTGGTTGAAGACGGGAACACGGCAGGTGTCTCGCACCTTCCATGGTCATTGTCGGCCATCGACGCGTGCGGCGCGACGGGCCGTGGTGGGCACGGCCGACAGTCATGGGTGCGAAGGCGGGGCCTGCCGAGTGGGGAGACGCTTCGAACCCGCCGCCGCGCCGCGCGCCCGCGGCTACTCGGCGGGCGACGCCGGCAGTTCGGGCAGCAGGAAGGCGGGCCGCACCAGATCGGCTTCCTTCGGCAGGCGGTAGTACGAACTGGCGATGCGCGCCGCCCCGTACGGCTGCAGGCCGCGGTGGTGTTCGAGGCGCCGGAACCAGAACGGCTGCGTCGTCGTCGGGCAGTAGTGCGTGACACACGAGCGGCGGGTCTCGACCAGCGGCCGCGTGCGCGGGTTCGAGCCGTGCACCAGGTCCGCCGCCCAGACGAACACGTCGCCCTGCTTCGCCAGGAAGTCGTGCTTGGTGCAGCCGCGCGCCGCGACCTGCTCGACGATGTGGCGGGCGACCGGCTCCGGCCGGTCGTGGTCGCCGTCGAAGCGCTTCGAGCCGTCGCCGAACCGGAAGTGCGGGATCCGGTGGCTGCCCTCGAAGTAGGTCAGTTCGCCGCGACCCTGCACCACGTCCTCGAGCGCGACCCACGTCGCCAGCATCTGCATCGGCTGGTCGACCCAGACATAGGCCGTGTCCTGATGCAGCGGATGGCCGTTGCTGCGCTGGAACAGCAGCTGCTGGAAGGCGATCGGCGGCGCGTCGAAGACCAGCTCGAGGAAGCGCACGATCTTCGGGTGCAGGCAGACGGCGCGCGCGCTCTCGAAGTTCACGTAGAGGTCGAAGACGCTCTCGTAGGCGTCGAAATCGGCATCCGAGTAGGCGTAGGGCCGCCCGTGGCGGTGGTTCGTGGTGACGAAGTGGCCCGGGTGCCGCGCGATGCTGCGCACCGACGCCAGCAATGCGTCGACCAGTTCGGGCGCGATCAGCCGCTGCCACACCACGAAGCCCTTCTCGGCCAGGTGACGGATGTCCTCGGCCTCGGCCGCGGTCATCCGGCCCGATGCCACGTCGCGACGCAGGCGTTGCTCGGCGCCAGGCAGGAACGGCCAGGGTTCCCGCATCTCGTCGCGCTGCCAGGCCGCGTGGCGCGGACGCAGCACGCGCTCCTTCTGCGCCAGGATCTCGCCGAGCGCCGCCACGCGCACCTCGACGTCGACGGCCGCGAGCACGGTCGCGCGCTCGGCCGGCGACAGGTCGAGGTGCGCGGCGCAGAGGTCACAGAACCGGCCGGGATCGGCGACGGCGTCCACCATGCCGACGGCCTGCCGCGGCAGCTCGGGCATGCAGGCGACGACGCTGCGGGTCAACGCGCGCAGTCGATCGAACGCGGCGTCGACGGCGCGGGGCGGCGGCGCCTCGATGCGTTCGGTCGCGGCGATCGGGAACGCACCCGCGGACCGTACGCTCGTGAGGCGCACGCGCTCGATGCCGTCGAGCGCGATGCCGTGGTTGCCCGACACGTGGCCCATCGTGCGCCGGACCTGCGCCAGCACCACGACCGCACCCTCGGCGCCCGGCTGCAGCGCCGGCTCCGCTGCCGCCACGAGCACGAACGGACTCGCCGCCGCCGGCAGCGCGTCGACCAGCGCGCACGCGGCCGGCGACGTGACCCGCAGCTGTTGCCCCACGCCGGGGAACACCCGGTGCCCGGGTAGCACCAGCACCGGCAACGGGCGACCGGCGGCGGGTAACGCCGCGGCGGCGTAGTGCTTCGTCTCGTCGGTCTCGTCGGTCTCGGTCGGCACGATCGTTCTCGGTTCCGGGCGTGATCGCCGGTGGCGAGCATACGCGCGCATCCGCTCTGCCGCTCGTCGCCGCCGGTCCCATGACGCTCGCGGTGGCACCCGCCGTTGCCAGCGCCAGATCGCTGACCACGGACCCGTCGCGGCACCCCGCCCTGGCCGCACCGGCGAGTTGCCATTCGACGCACGAGGCCGGATCGTGGCACGAATGGCCCACCGTCCGCCTGCCACCGCAGCGCCCGCACCGCGGCTCGGGCGGCAGCTGCTGCCGTTCGCGCTGCTCGTCGCGAGCGGACTGTTCGCCTATTGGGGTGCGTGGCGCTGTGGCTACGTGTTCGACGATGGCGTGGCGATCCTGGACAACAAGCCGCTGCAAGCGGGCGATTGGTGGAACGCCGCATTCGGCGCACAGCACCAACCGCTGGCCAACCGGCCGCTGGCATGTTGGTCGCTGATCGTCGACGCCCGACTGTTCGGCGAGGGACCGTTCGGGCCGCACCTCGTGAGTCTCGTGCTGCATCTGCTGAACGCATGCCTGGTGTTCGTGGTCACGCGCCGCGCTCTGGTGGCGCCGAACCTGACGGGCCGGGTTCCGATCGAACGGGCGACCTGGCTCGCGACAGCTGTCGGTGCGACCTGGGTCGCACATCCCATCGGCGTCGATGCGGTCGCCTATCTGACCCAGCGCTCCACCCTGCTGGCCCACGGCTTGTGGTTGCTCGCCATCTACGGGACCCTGCGCGCGCACGACGCGGTGCATCCGACCCGCTGGCGCAGCCTCGTGGTCGCCGCGCTGTGCGGCAGCATGGCGAGCAAGGAGGACGCGATCGTCGGGCCCCTGCTGCTCGTGCTGTTCGAACGGGCCTTCCTGCTGCCGTCCTGGTCGAGCATGCGCCAGCGGCTGGGCTACTACGTCGCCGTCGCGCTCTCCTGGTCGGTGTTGGCTGCCTGCCTGCTGCTGGGGCCGCACAATCCCACCGTCGGCTTCTCGACCAGGAACCCGGTCACGGCGTGGCAATGGCTGATGACGCAGGCCGGCGTCATCGTGCACTACCTCGAACAGATCGCCTGGCCGCACGACCTGCGCGGCGCCTACGACTGGGGCATCGTCACGAACCTCGGCGACGCACTGGCGCCGGGTCTGCTGCTGGTGCTGCTGCTCGGGCTCACGCTCGCCTGCTGGTGGCGGCGCCCCTGGTGGGGCTGGCTCGGCGCCATGTTCTTCCTCTGGCTCGCTCCGACATCGTCGATCATGCCGATCGTGACCGAGCTCGCCGCGGAACGGCGCGTCTACCTGCCGATGCTGTTCGTGCTGGTGCCCATGGTGCTGGCCGGTGACCGACTCGGCGGGGCCGTGTTGCCCACCCGGCTTCGGTGGCTCGTCGGCGTACCCGTGCTGGCCATCGTGACGACGCTCGGCCTCGTCACCCATTCGCGCGTCGCCGTCTACGACAACACCCACGCGTTCTGGGACGATGCGTTCGTCAAGGCCGACCCTCGCAGCCGCACGTTCGGTGCCGGCATGATCCTGGCGAACCGCGGTGACGCCCTGCTCTCACAGGGGCGCGACCAGGAAGGTCATGCCTGCCACGACCTGGCTGTCCAGTGCGAGAATCCGACGCCGCAGCGCATCCTGCGCCATGCGTTGTCGCTGCTCGGTCGCAAGCGCCACGTCGAGGCGCTCGCCATCGTGCGCCAGCTCGCGGCGGCAAGCCCCAGCGACAACGTGTTGGGCGGTCTCGGCATGTGTCTGGCCGCCAACCACGAGGCCGAAGGCGGCAAGCCGGACGACCCTCGGCTCGACGAGGCGGAGGTCGCGCTTCGCCGGGCCCTCGCCGCGGTCCCGGCCAACACGCAGTACTGGAACGCACTTGGCTACGTGCTGAAGGTGCACGGCGACTTCGCGGGCGCCGAAGACGCCTACCGGCGCGTCACCGAGTTGCGCCCGCCGGACGCCACGCCATGGTTGCTGCGCGCCGAGATGCTCGAGCGACTCGGACGGCGGTCGGAGATCGGACCGGTGATCGAGGAACTGCTCGCCGCCCGGCCGACCGACGTCGGCTTGCGCCTGCACCTCGCCGAACGCCTGCGACAGGGGGGCGACAGGGACTTCGCCCTGCGCCTCCTGCAAGACGTGCTGTACCTCGACCCGGGCAACGCGGCCGCCAGCGGCATGCTGCGGCAGCTGACCCCGCAGGGCCGCTGATCCGCCGCCGCCGACGCGGATCCCGGCGTCATCTTCGCCACGAACGTTGCCGGACGGGGCCATGCCGTTCGATACTGCCCCCGGGTCCTCCGGCCGCGTCCGGAGAGGCGCGAATCAGCGCGCCATGGCATCGGCCGGTCGCTCCCCGCGACCGGTGGCGGGCCAGCACCCGCCGATGCAAGCCGCTGCAGTTGCGCGGCGACTGACCCTATGCTGCCCCGGATCCCGAACTCTACGGACTCATGAAAATCGCTGTCGTCGGAACTGGCTACGTGGGACTCGTCACCGGCTCCTGCCTGTCGGATGTGGGTATGGACGTCACCTGTGTCGACGTCGACGTGAAGAAGATCGCCAACCTCAACAAGGGCGTGCTGCCGATCTACGAGCCGGGGCTCGAGGACATCGTCGAACGCAACACCAAGGCCGGCCGCCTGAAGTTCACGTCGTCGCTGGACCAGGCGGTCAAGGGCGCCGAGGCGGCGTTCATCGCGGTGGGCACGCCGCCCGGCGAGGACGGCAGCGCCGACCTGCGCTACGTGCTCGCGGTCGCCAAGGAGATCGGCGAGAAGATGACCGACTACCTGGTCGTCATCACCAAGAGCACCGTGCCGGTCGGCACCGCCGACAAGGTGCGGCGCGAACTGCAGGCGGCGCTGCAGGCACGCGGCTCGAAGCTGACGTTCGACGTCGCCAGCAACCCCGAGTTCTTGAAGGAGGGAGCGGCGATCGAGGACTTCCAGAAGCCCGACCGCATCGTCTGCGGCGTCGAGAGCGAGCGCGCGCAGGACGTGCTGGCGCGGCTCTACAAGCCGTTCACGCTCAACGGCCATCCGGTCTACTTCATGGACGTGAAATCGGCCGAGATGACCAAGTACGCGGCCAACGCGATGCTGGCCACGAAGATCAGCTTCATGAACGACATCGCCAACCTGTGCGAACTGCTCGGGGCCGACGTCAACCAGGTGCGCAAGGGCATCGGCAGCGATCCGCGCATCGGCAACCGCTTCATCTACCCCGGCATCGGCTACGGCGGCAGCTGCTTCCCGAAGGACGTGAAGGCGCTGGTCCGCACCGGCCACGAGTACGGCTACGAGCTGCGCATCCTGCAGTCGGTCGAGGCCGTCAACGAGTCGCAGAAGCACGTGCTGTTCAACAAGGTCAAGGCGCACTTCGGCGACCTGAAGGGCAGGCACTTCGCGATGTGGGGCCTGAGCTTCAAGCCGGAGACCAACGACATGCGCGAGGCGCCGGCGCTGGTCATCTGCGAGCAGCTGAAGGCGGCCGGCGCGACGGTCACCGCCTACGACCCGGTCGCGATGCCCGAGTGCAAGCACATGATCGGCGACCAGATCGCCTACGCGCCGGACGCCTACGCGGCGCTGACCGGCGCCGACGCGCTGCTGCTGGTCACCGAGTGGCGCGAGTTCCGCGTGCCCGACTGGGACCGCATCCGCGCCGCGCTGAAGCAGCCGGTGGTGTTCGACGGCCGCAACATCTACAGCGGCCCCGAGCTGCGCGAGATGGGCTTCACCTACAGCGGCATCGGCGTGAAGTAGCCCGCCGATCGACGCGTCCGCCCAGCAGCCGTCCCACGCACAAGAACATGCCACGCATCCTCATCACCGGCGCCGCCGGCTTCCTCGGTTCGCACCTGTGCGATCGCTTCATCCGCGAAGGCTACGAAGTGGTCGGCATGGACAACCTGATCACGGGTGACCTGCGCAACCTCGAGCACCTGTTCCCCCTGAAGGAGTTCAGCTTCTACCACCACGACGTGTCGATGTTCGTGCACGTGCCTGGCGCGCTGGACTACATCCTGCACTTCGCGTCGCCGGCGAGCCCGATCGACTACCTGAAGATCCCGATCCAGACGCTGAAGGTCGGCTCGCTCGGCACCCACAACTGCCTCGGACTCGCGAAGGCGAAGGGCGCGCGCATCCTGGTCGCGTCGACGTCGGAGGTCTACGGCGACCCGACCGTGCACCCGCAGACCGAGGAGTACTGGGGCAACGTCAACCCGGTCGGACCGCGCGGCGTCTACGACGAGGCCAAGCGCTTCCAGGAAGCGATGACGATGGCCTACCACACCTACCACGGGCTGCAGACGCGCATCATCCGCATCTTCAACACCTACGGCCCGCGCATGCGGCTCAACGACGGCCGCGTCCTGCCGGCGTTCATCGGCCAGGCGCTGCGCGGCGAGGACCTGACGGTGTTCGGCGACGGCAGCCAGACGCGTTCGTTCTGCTACGTCGACGACCTGGTCGAGGGCATCTACCGCCTGCTGCACAGCGACTACCCGTATCCGGTCAACATCGGCAACCCCGACGAGATCACGATCGCGCAGTTCGCCGAGGAGATCATCAAGCTGACCGGCACCAAGCAGAAGATCGTCTACAAGCCGCTGCCGAAGGACGACCCCACGCAGCGCCAGCCGGACATCAGCAAGGCGCGCAAGATCCTCGGCTGGGAACCGAAGGTGTCACGCGCCGAGGGGCTGAAGATCACCTACGACGCGTTCCGGCAGCTGCCGCAGGAAGCGCTCTACAAGCAGGAGCACCGCGACTTCGGGCACTACGTGCGCAAGTGAGCGCCGGTCACCTGTCGTAGCCATGCCCCATGACGGTCTCGACGGAGACCGGCAAGGTCGTCGCCACATCGAGCCCGCAGGCCTCCAACGCCTTCTCGATGAACCCGTGACCGAGCTGCATCAACGCGACCTGGTTCGACTCGAGCACGACCACCTGATAGTGCGGTAGCTCCCGGTGCAGCTCCTCGACCGTGCGATCGAGCGGCACGGACGGTTTCTGTTCGCCGGCGACGAAGTCCGTTCGGCTGCGGTAGTAGTAGAAGACGGTCAGCGGATCGGTGACGCCGTGCAGCTTCAGGGCGTGCGTCAGCCCCCACACGAAGCTGGTCCCGACGAACAGCAGGCCAACCGGCCGACCCACGTCGCGTTGGCGCACCTCCACCACCGGCTGTCCGTGCGGATGACGCCAACGGCTGAGGTCCAGCACGTTCGCGAGGTAGGCGATGTCGAGTTCACCGCGGTCCGGCGCGGGTTCCATGCGCACCCCGGTGACGTCGAGGCTCTTCACGTCCGTGCCGGAGGCTCGTTCGATCTGGTCCAACAACGCCACGGCACACCGTGCCGCGCCGTAGTTGGTCCAGTGGATCCCGCCGCGCACGAACATCGGCGGCTCACCGGCCGCCGGCTGCTCCCGCATCTGCTTCGCCAACTGGACGCAATCGACGAAGTTGACGCCAGCCATGGTGAGTCCACGCTTGACGACGTCGTAGTGGCGATCGACCCCGCGCAGCGCCTCGTATTCGATGCGGAACTCGCGCGACATGCGCTCGGGATGCGAATCGCCCTTGCCGGGCGAGACCAGGACGACGAGGGTCACGCCTCGCGCTGCGAACGCATCCTGCAGGCGCCGGAGGTTGTAGCACTTCAACAACAGTCGCTCGGCGATCGAACGATGCTGCACGAGACTCAAAGTCGGCAGATACGCAGCCTCCATGAGCCAGCTGTCGGGCCCGAGCACGACCGGGCGCTTCGCGACACCGAACACACGCATGCGCAGTTCGTTGTCGATTCGCACCATCCAGTCGCGCAGGCCCAGATCGTGGTCGAACGACGCCTCCCAGGACGACTGCCACGAGCCGTCGGACCACGAGGGCAAGTCGAAGCCCACTCGCTGCGGTGGCGCCTCGACGCCATCCAGGCCGACAGCCGGCACGACACCGGTGACCCCCTGGATCGTGGGCATCCACAACAAGGCGACGAACGCCACGCAACCCGTGATTCTGAGCCTGTCTGCCACCATTGCATCCTCGCAGGGCGCTCGTAGCATACGCCGCCCTCTCTGCCCGGGGAAAGCGAACGGCTCGATCCGGGTCTCGGCAACCGTGGTCTTCAGCTCCGCTTCGTTCCTCTTCTGGTTCCTGCCGATCTTCCTGACGGCGTACTTCGTCGTCCCGGCCAGGCTGCGGAACGCAACGGCACTCGCCGGCAGTCTCTGGTTCTACGCCTGGGGAGCACCGCTGTTCGTCTACGTGCTGCTCGGCAGCACTCTGCTCGACTACCACCTCAGTCGCGCCATCGCGTCGTCGGCGAACACCCGGCATCGCCGTCGGCTGTTGAGCCTCAGCTTGGTGGCCAATCTCGGCCTCCTGCTCTACTTCAAGTACGCCAACTTCTTCGTCGACCAGATCGACTGGTTCCTGCAGGCGCTTCACTACGGCCCCCTGACCTGGGAGAAGGTCGCGTTGCCGATTGGCATCAGCTTCTTCACCTTCCAGAAGATCAGCTACGTCGTCGACGTGTATCGCGGTACGGCACATGTGTCCCGCAACTACTGGGACTGCCTGCTCTATGTCGTGCTGTTCCCGCAACTGATCGCCGGGCCGATCGTGCGGTACCACGACGTCGACCAGCAGATCCGCGCGCGCGTACACGATCGCCAGAGGTTCTGGTCGGGCATCCAACGGTTCACCGTCGGACTGGTGAAGAAGGCGTTGATCGCCAACCAGATGGCGGCGATATGCGACCAGATCCACGCCGAGCCGATCGACGGCGTTTCGACGGGTTTCGCGTGGCTCGCGGCGGTCGCCTACTACTTCCAGATCTACTTCGACTTCTCCGGCTACTCCGACATGGCGATCGGCCTCGGCCGCATGGTCGGCTTCGAGTTCCTCGAGAACTTCCAGCGACCCTACACCGCGACCAACTTCACCGACTTCTGGCGCAGGTGGCACATCTCGCTGTCCAACTTCATGCGGGAGTACGTCTACATTCCGCTCGGTGGCAATCGCGTCGGAGCGGTACGGGGCTATGTCAACCTGTGGATCGTGTTCCTCGTCTCGGGCTTCTGGCACGGGGCGTCGTGGACGTTCGTCGTCTGGGGTGCCTATCAGGGACTGTTCCTGACCCTCGACAAGATGGGTTGGCTGCGCATCCAGCAACGTCTGCCCAAACCGCTGCTGCGCGTACTGATGCTGTTCCTGGTGTTGATCAGCTGGGTGATCTTCCGCTCCGAGACCCTGGCTCGGGCCGGTGACTTCCTGTGGCTCATGGCCGGACAAGGCGGCCCCACCTGGTACACGACGCTGCTGGCCAGCCGCTTGCCGTTGGATGCCCAGACCTGGGCCATGCTGTGCATTGCCACTGCTGCGACGTTCCTGCCGTGCGCCGCGAGCTACGTCGCCCTCGAGCAGCGCTTCCTGGCGTGGGGACGCACACCGAGGGCGACGCCTGTGATGCTCGTCATCACCCTGGTCGGCTTGGTGGTGGCCTGCATGGCCGTGGTCAACAGCAGCCACAATCCGTTCATCTACTTCCGGTTCTGATCTCGCCTGCCAGTGGCACGGTCGACGTCGGCGGCCGCGTCGACACGACGACGTCACCGCAACCGCAGTGCGACCGGGTTGCTGACCGTCAGGATGCGCCCATCGTCGTCGAGCACGGCGAACGCGTGGTGCAGCAGCGACCCGTCGACGCCGGGCAGTCCCCCGGGCGGCACGTGCAGCGCCGCCCTGCCGCGGCCGGCGGCGTCGAGGCGACCGCGGAAGCCCTCGAACAGCGCCGGGTCCTCGGCGGCCTGCGTCAGGTCCAGATACGGCGACGCGTTGAGCGGCACCTGCACGCCGAGCAGCGTCGAGCCCGGCACGGTGCCGGCGCTGCTGCCGGCGACGCGGTAGTTCCGGTTCGCGAACTCGGGTCCGGCGTCGAGCAGGAACACCTGGGTGCCACCGTCGGCGCGCGCGATCTCGACGCGGTCCACCGCCAGCCGCTGCGATCCTGCGGCCGGCGCCGAGAGATCGGCGAACTCGAGATCGGTCCAGTAGCTCCAGTCCCAACGGGAGTCGGCGCCGGCGAGCGTGCGGAACACCAGCACGGCGCCGGCGTCGACCTGCGCCTCGAACGCGAAGTGCTGCATGCCCCGGTCGCCGGCGTTCTGCTTCGGCTCGAGCCGGCGCTCGAACAGCGCGACCGACTGCCCGTCGGCGCCGACCCGTTCGATGCGGAAGGTGACGCCGTCGGTGCCGCCGTCGCCCTCGTAGGCCTCTCGCCGGATGCCGAACGTACCGGTGACCGCGAACGTGCCCTGCAGGCCGTCGAACGTCATCGCGCTCGGCGCCTCGGCGATCTTCACCTGCTTGCCGCTTTCACGGGCGACGCTGAAGCTCGCCGCCGGCTCGGCCGAACGAGGCGCGCGGTCGAACATCGGATAGTCGATGCGCAGCGCGCGCTGGCTCGCCTCGTCGATGGGCGCCGGCAGGTCCGAACGCGCGAACGTGCAGCGGAACTCGGGTGCGTAGAGGTCCTCGCGACCGGCCCGCGGCCGCAACCGGAAGGCGACCACGCGCGGCAGGTCGGGCGCACCGAAGTAGAGCTTCGCGAACCCGCGCATGTCCTGGATCAGCGGGTCGACGACGAACGGCAGCTGCATCGCGCCGCGCGACGTGACGAAGTCGGTCAGCTCCTGGCCGTTCGCGAGCCGCACGTCCAGGTAGAGGCGCGGACCGCGGAAGCCGAAGCTCCACAGCTTGCCGAGTTGCGAGAAGGCAAGGTCGATCGACAGCTCGCCGAGCCCCGCCCCGGGCTCGAGCGGCACCCACTCGCCGAACCGCGCCGTGCGCTGCTCGATCTGACGTTGGCCCGGCTGGCCGGACACCGGCGCCGCCGCGCCGTCGGCGATGCGCTGCAGCAGCAGGTGGCCCTGTTCCTGCAGTCGCGGCCGATAGTGCCGCAACAGCGCCCGGTAGACCTGGCTGTCGGACACGGTCGGGAACTGACCATCGATCGCGTCGAGCCGGAACAGCACGAACGCCGGCGCCTTGTCCGGGCCCTCGTAGAAGTCGCCGTTCAGACGCTGCAGGTACGCCGTGTAGGCCGAGTAGCTCTGGAAGACCGGCCGGTGGCGCACGTTCAGATCGTTCAGGAACAGGATGTTCTGCCCGTGCGGCACCTCGTCGATCGGCGCCGCACCGACGGCCGCGCGCACGGCCGGCAGCTGGTGGTTGGCCGCCACCTCGCGCGTCGCCGTGTCCAACCGATCCTGGGCAGCCTGCAGGCCGACGACGAAGTCGAAGTGAGCGACGGCCTCGCTGCGCAGCAACGGCATCAGGTTGCCGGGACGGTAGTCCGTCGCACCTTCGAGACGGAACGCGCCGACGAAGGCCACCGCGGTCGCCACGAGCACCATGCCGTTCAGCAGCAGGCCCTGGCGCGCGCGGTCGACGAAGCTCCACAACCACAGCGGCACGATCGCCGCGCAGCAGAAGCAGATCATCGAGTGGCCCGCATCCTGGCGCACGAAGCCGGACTTCCAGCCCATGAACAGCGCCGCCGCTGCTGCGCCCGCCGCCAGCCATCGACCGAGTTGCCACGGCCGGCGCACGCACGCGATCAGCACTGCCACGGCCGCGAGACCGATCGCCGACAGCGCCACGATCACGTCACCGAACCAGTAGCGCGCGCCGTCGGTCGCCACCCAGCGCATCGACTCGTTGTAGCCCGACGCGATCTGCAGCGAGCCCCTGACGAACGCCGGCAGGTTCCCGACCGACTGGCCGATCGCGGCCCAGATCACGGTGAACGAGCCCGCGAAGACGACCGGCACCGCGAGGGCGTGCCGCCAGCTGCTGCGGCGCCACACGCTGACGCACAGCAGGGCGACGCAGCCGCCACCGAGCACGAAGTAGGTGAACTTCCCCATGCCCATCGCGGCGAAGAACACGACCGTCGGCAGCGCCACGCGCAGACTGCAGCGGCCCTGCACCAGGTAGAGCGTCGACGCCGTGATCGCCATCAGCGGGAACGCATCGTCGGCGAGCGGCGCCATCAGCAGCACGACGGCGAGGTAGACCAGCTGGTGCCAGGCCCGGTGCATGCGCAGGGCCGGCAGCAGGATCGCGATCACGAGCAGCGCCTTCAGCACCATGTCCGCGTAGGCGCGCTGCCAGAACAGGTCCGGCAGGTAGGTCGGGCTCCCGACGAGGAAGTAGCCGAGCGGACCGTAGGTGAACAGGAAGTCGACGCCGGCCTGGACCGCATCGCGATAGTCCAGCCCGACGAGTTGCTTCCACGAGGCATCGAGTTCGACGACCGGGTGCACGTGCGGCGGCCGCAGGATCACCAGCCACACGATCGCCGCCTGGACGAGATAGACCGGTAGCAGCAGCCAGCGCAGCAGCCGCGCGCGATCCTCCCGCGGCGGCAGGACCCCGGGCGATGGCTGGGGGATCATGATCCTCCGCTGCTCAACGCGGCCAGACCTGCAGCTGCGTCTCGCGGATGTCCTTGCGGTCGCGGTAGTCGTTGCGCGACAGGACCTTCTCCAAGAAGCAGTAGAGGATGATGAACAGGTAGCGCGAGCCCATCTCGCGGATCTTGAACTTCGAGACGCCTTCCTTGCGGTTGCGCCAGGTGTTGGGCACGACCGCGTAGCTGTAGCCGCGCACGATCGCCTTCAGCGGCAGCTCGACGGTCAGGTTGAAGTGGTACGCGAGCAGCGGCTGCAGCCCGGCGATCACCGAGCGCCGGTACATCTTGAACGCGTTCGTGATGTCGTTGTACCGCATCCAGAACATCGTCTTGATGAACCAGTTGCCGAGGCGGTTCATCACCAGCTTGGGGAACGGGTAGTCGATGCACTTGCCGCCGCGCATGAAGCGCGAGCCGAACGCGCAGTCGCTGCCCGCCTCGATCTTGCGGTAGAAGGCGACGACGTCTTCGGGCGCGTCGGACAGGTCGGCCATCACGATCGCGACCGTGTCGCCGCGGAAGCTGGACAGGCCGCAGCGCACCGCGAAGCCGAAGCCGTTCGGCGGCGAGTTGTTGACGTAGCGCACCTGCTGGTAGCGCCGGCCGAGGTCCTGCAGGATCGCCTCGGTGGCGTCGCTGCTGTTGTCGTTGACGACCAGGATCTCGTGCACGATGCCGGCCTTCTCGAGCGCGTCGTGCAGGGTGACGACCGTCTCCTCGATGTGACCGGCCTCGTTGTGGGCCGGGATCACGACCGACAGCATGTCGGGGACGCCCGCAGCCTCCCACTCGGCCAGCGACTTGACCTCGAGCGTCATCTCAGACCTTGGTCCTGGCCTGCAGGCCGGTGTGGATCTCGGCCATGATGCGGCGGATGTCGTACTCGAGCTTCCAGCCCGGGTAGTGCGACTGGAACTTGCGGATGTCGCTGATCCACCAGATGTGGTCGCCGGCGCGGTTGGTCGCGTTGTAGCTCCACTTCATCGGCCGGCCGGTCAGCTCTTCGCAGACCGTGATCGCCTCGCGCATCGAGCAGTTCGAGAACCGCGCGCCGCCGATGTTGTAGACCTCGCCGCTGCGCGGCTTCTGGAAGAAGTGCCAGAACGCGTTGACCAGGTCGTGGCTGTGGATGTTGTCGCGAACCTGCTTGCCCTCGTAGCCGAACACCGTGTAGGGCGTGCCGGTGATCGCGCACTTGACGAGATAGGCGAGGAAGCCGTGCAGCTGCGTGCCCGAGTGGCCGGGACCGGTCAGGCAGCCGCCGCGGAAGCACGCGGTCTTCATGCCGAAGTAGCGGCCGTACTCCTGCACGATGATGTCGGCGGCGGCCTTCGAGGCGCCGAACAGGCTGTGCATCGTGTTGTCGATGCTCATCGTCTCGTCGATGCCGTGCTCGGCGAACGGGTGGTTGCGCAGCTCCCAGCGCGTCGCCTCCTCGACGAGCGGCAGGCGGTTGGGCGTGTCGCCGTAGACCTTGTTGGTGCTGGTGAAGATGAACACGGCGTCGGGGCAGTGCTGCCGCGCCAGCTCGAGCATGTTCAGCGTGCCGTTCGCGTTGACCGTGAAGTCGGTGTGCGGCTCGCGCGCCGCCCAGTCGTGCGACGGCTGCGCGGCCGTGTGCACGATCACCGAGATCGCCTTGCCGTGCCGCAGGAAGATCTTCTTCAGGTCCGGCTCGCTGCGGATGTCGCACGACTCGTGCACGTACTTAGGCACCTCCTTCTGCAGCGCCTCGCGGCTCCAGGCCGTGCTCGCCTCGTCGCCGAAGAAGTAGCGACGCATGTCGTTGTCGATGCCGACCACGTCGAGCCCCTTCTGGGAGAACACACGAACGGTCTCGGCGCCGATCAGTCCAGCGGATCCGGTAATCAGGGCTACGGCCATGGCTCAGTCGGTCTCGATTGCTCTTGGGAGGATGCGGATGCGGCGGTCAGGCCAGGATCGGCTCGAGCGCCGCGCGGTGGTCGCGCAGCCACTGGAACACGTCGTCCAGGATGTCGTCGACGGTGCGCCGCGGCGCCCAGCCGGTCCGCGCCGTGACGAGGGCGTTGTCGGTCACGTAGTAGGGGATGTCGGCGGCGCGGGTGTTCGGGTCACTGGCGATCTTGGGGGAGACGTCACCGGTCCGCGCGGCGCACATCGCCGTCAGTTCGGCCAGGGAGACGCTGCAGCCGAGGCCGCCGCCGACGTTGTAGACCTGCCCGCGGTGGCTGTCGATATCCCGCACCTGCACGCGCAGCAGATCGTACAGGTCCGCCACGTGCAGCAGGTCGCGCACCTGATGGCCGTGGCCGCCGAATCCCATGTAGGCCAGGGGCTTGCCGAACAGGTGCCGCGACGCCCACAGCACGATGAAGCCCTGGTCGACCTTGCCCATCTGCCACGGTCCGGTCAGCACGCCGCAGCGGTTGACGACCGCGCGCATCCCGTAGGCGGCGGCGTACTCCTCGATCAGGTGCTCGGAGCACAGCTTCGTCGCACCGTACAGCGAGCGGTGCCCGGCGAGCGTGAAGTCGGTGCTGACGCCGGCAGCGGAGAAACCGTGCAGATGCTTCGCACCGCGCTTCGGCACCAGCCGCGCACCCTCGGTCTCGAGCGCCAGCGCACGCAGCGGATCGATCGGGTAGACGCGGCTCGTCGACAGGAACACGGTGTCGGCCCGGTGCCGGCGGGCGGCCTCGAGGCAGTTCTTGGTGCCGACCAGGTTGGTGTGGATCAGGTAGTCGGGGCTGCCGTCGTAACCGGCGTGCACCGACGGTTCGGCGGAGCACTCGAGCAGCAGGTCGAAGGCGCCGACCTCGGCCAGATCCTCGGGGTTGCGGATGTCGCCGTGCTGGAACTCGACGCCGCCGGCGCGCAGCCGCGGCAGGGCCAGCTCGCTGCCGCGGCGCCGCAGGTTGTCCAGCGCGACGACCCGGCGGTCCGCATGGTCACGTTTGAACATCAGGGCCAGATTCGAGCCCACGAATCCGGCACCGCCGGTGACGAGCACTGTCACGAGAGAGACTCCGCGTCGAGGTGAGGTGACCCCCGATTTCGGGGCCCAGCAGCCTACCACAGGGCCTCCCCACCGCAGCGCCTCGCTCCCGCTCCGTCCCGTCTCGCCGCGTCGGCGCCTCGGACCGGCGGTCCGAGAGACTGCTGCCGAACCGCACGGTCCGCGCGCAGCGAGCGCCGTTCGCGCGGTGGCACCGCGTCCTTCTCCCGTCGGATCATGGCGCGCTTGCGCATCCGGCGCGCGACACGGAAACTCCTCGCCCGCACGTCGGCACGTTCGTCGACTCAGATGGGTCGGCAGTCCGTCCGGGGTGCCGCCAGCGCGAGCTGGAACAGGGCCCTCGGCATGCTCTTTTCTTCGACTCTCTTCCTGTTCTTGTTCCTGCCATGGGTGATGGTGGGACAGGGCCTGCTGCCACGACGGCTGCGCAATGTCTGGCTGCTGCTGACGAGCCTCGTCTTCTACGGCTGGGGCGAACCGTTCGTGGTCGCGGTCATGCTGGTCTCGGTGCTGGTGAACTGGCTGCTGGGGCTCTGGATCGGCCGCACCCCGCAGGCGCGGCTGCCGTTGCTCGCCTGCCTGGTCTTCAACCTCGGCCTGCTGGTCGTCTTCAAGTACGCCGACTGGCTGGTCGGGGCGACCTCGGACGTCCTGGTCGCGCTCGGCGCGCTGCAGGCCGGTCTGCCCAGGATCTCGGCCCTGGTGCCGGGCGACTGGCCGCTGCATGGGCTGCTGTTCACGCCGCAAGACCTGGTGCGACTGCCGATCGGCATCTCGTTCTTCACCTTCCAGGCGATGTCGTACCTGCTCGACGTGCGCCGCGGTGCGGTGACGGCGCAGAAGAACCCGATCGACCTGGCGCTCTACATCTCGCTGTTCCCGCAGCTGATCGCCGGCCCGATCGTGCGCTACGCCGACATCCAGGAGCAGATCGGCAGGCGCACGATCGACGTCGCCGGCATCGCGCTGGGTATCCGCCGCTTCGTGCTCGGCCTGGGCAAGAAGATGCTGATCGCCAACCCGCTGGCGGAGATCGCCGATGCGGTGTTCGCGATCCCGGGCGAGTCGCTGCCGACCTCGGTCGCGTGGCTCGGCATCGTCTGCTACACGGCGCAGATCTACTTCGACTTCTCCGGCTACAGCGACATGGCGATCGGGCTCGGTCGCATGCTCGGCTTCCGCTTCCTCGAGAACTTCTCGCACCCCTACGTCGCGCGCTCGATCACCGAGT
>JAEUHS010000072.1 GCA_016794035.1 Planctomycetota bacterium | reverse complement strand
AGGGCCCTGGCGCCCCCGGAGGTCCTCGCCTGGCGCCAGGACTGGGGCGAGCGCAGCATCCACCCGACCAGCTGCCGCGGCGAAACCACCGCGGTTCGGCAAGAATCCGCCTGAAATCCGACCCCGCCGATGCCTGTCAGGCACACGTCCCGAGCGCGCACACGCAAGACATCAGTTCAGCGTCCGGGCGGATGGAGGCTGGCTCCACCCGCCCACACGGCACGCACGTCCCGACCAACAGCTCATCCGTCCGGCCGGGTCGTTTCCGGCGAGCCCGGCCGGCGCTCTCGGCTGCCGTCGTGCGCACAGGACGGAAATGACCGCAGCACCGCTGGCGTGACACGAATTCCCTCGGCGCTGTCCCACGGTGGTGGGAAAGACGGGCCGACGGTGGGTCACACCGCCAGCCCGTGCCAGGAGTCGAGCGACCCGCGGCACACGAGTCGGGGCGGCGCGCCAGCCGAACCGGTCCCCGACCGCGCCGGACCATCCGATTCCCGATCCAGCGCGACGATCTCCGTCTGCCGGCTGCCGGCCCGACTCGTGCACGGGTGAGAGCCGCAGGACCGCTCGCGGCGGCCGTCGCACCGGCGGAATCCCGGGTCAGCCCGGCTCGGTTTCGTCGAGCAGTGCGTCCAGTTCGCCCTGGCGCAGGCGCGCCATCGTGTGTCGCAGGCGTTCCATCGCCCGGCGCCAGGCAGCGCGGGCCGCCTCCTCACGGAGTTCCAGCTCCGCACCGATGTCGGCGAACGCGCGGCGCTCCCATTCGCGCCCGACGATCAGCTGCCGATCCCGTTCGTCGAGCAACTCCATCGCCAGGCGCAGCCGCGCGGCCATCTCGGCGCGGTGCGCCAGCTCCGCGGGATCGCCGGTGTCCGGGGGCGACGGGCCGTCGAGGCTGGACTTCAACCAGGTCTCGTTCGCCATGCTGCGCCGCGCCGCCCGGAACCAGTTGCTGCGATCGCACACCGTGTTGGCGACGATGCGACCGAGCAGCCGCTGCAGCTGCCGGCCGTTCTCCGGCACGAACCGCGGCCCGTTGCGCAAGAAGTCGACCACGGCGTCCTGGACGACGTCGTCCGAGGTCAGCCGCGCACGCAGCGCCGGCCCGAGCAGCTCGCGCACCCGCTGGCGGATGAACGGCAGATGGGTCGTCAGGATCGCCTGGAGCGCCGACTCGTCCCCATCGCGCCAGCGTTCCAGCAGTTGTGTCGTCTCGTTCATCCGTTACCCTGGCGCACGGTAGCGGGGAAGAAGCCCTCCTGCGACCGGTTTGTCGACTGCTGCGGCTCTACGGTCACGATGCAGACTGACGATCGCGATCACCGGATCACGGAACTGGTCGAGGGCTACCTGCAGGGCGGCGTCGCCCTGGAGGACTACCTGTCCCGCGTCGAGGCCGACCTGCGGGACGAAGTCCGTGCCCAGTGTGAAGACGCGGGTTTCATCGGCCAGTTCTTCGCCGGGCTGCCACAGCCCTCGCGCCAGCCCGAGGTGCCGCACCGCATCGGCGGCTGCGAACTGATCGAACTGCTCGGCGCCGGCGCGATGGGCGAAGTGCATCGCGCGCGGCAGATCGACCTCGACCGCCCGGTCGCCGTCAAGCTCGTGCGCGGCGAGGTCTCGCACCGCGACGACTATCGCGAGCGCTTCCGCCAGGAGGCGCACGTGCTTGCCTCGCTGGACCATCCCAACATCGTCAAGGTGCTGTCGTACGGCGAGGAGCGCGGCTGGCGCTTCTTCGTCATGGACCTCGTGCACGGCCGCGATCTCGGCAGTGCGGTGCCGGAGTTGCGCGACGCGTTCGATGCCGACGCCACCCGCGCCGGCGACCGGATCGCCCGCATCGCGGCCGAACTGCTCGAGACCCTGGCCTACGCGCACGGCCGCGGCGTCGTGCACCGCGACCTGAAGCCGGCGAACGTCGTGCTCGACGCCAACGACCACCCGCACCTGGTGGACTTCGGCCTGTCGAAGGCTCGCGACGAGGATCCGCCGGGCTGGCAGGTGCGTACCGTGCCGGGCCTGCTGCTCGGCACGCCGGCCTACTGGAGTCCCGAGGTCGCGGCGCGGCGCCCGTTCGAGCGCGAGAGCCCCGACATCTGGGCCGCCGGCGTGATGCTGTTCCAGATGCTGACCGGCAGCCTGCCGTACGGCGACGTCTCCACCGACCGGCTGATCGCCACTCTCGGCGCCCCGACGAACCTCGACCCGCGCACGCTGTCGCCGAACGTGCCGGCGCCGCTCGCGGCCATCTGCAGCAAGGCCCTGGCACCCGATCCGGGCGAGCGCTACGCGACGGCGCAGGAGTTCGCGACCGACCTGCGCCGCTTCCTGGCGCGACAGCCGGTGCTGGCCGAGCAGCTGCAACCGTTCGCTCAGCTGGTGCGCCACATCTGGCGACGGCGGCACCTCTACGCCGCCGGCCTGGTCCTCGGCGCGGGCGCGGCGGGCATCTGGTGGGCGGCGGAGGCGGCCACGGCCCAGGCCGCCGTGCGCGACGCGGCCTCCCAGTTGATCGAGGTGGCCGGGGACGACAGCCAGCCGTTGTCGGCGTTGGCGGGCCAGGCGGCCCGCGCGCGCGAACTGCTCGCCAGCGGTCGCCTGAACGCGCCGCTGGCGAACACGTTGGCGCAGACGCTGGCGCACATCGAGGACCGGGCGCGGCAGCAGCGGCTCGAAGGTCGGCGTCTGATCGAGCGCGGCGCCGGCTCGCCGCCAGGCACGCCGCGCACGCAGGTCGCGGCACCGAACGCGGCGATGCAGATGCGGGGCCTGCAGCGCACCAGCGTCGCCGCGGTCGTGCTCGGCGAGGAACCCGACGAACTCGGCATGCTCGGCGCCGCGTTCCCGATCCTGCAGGTGCAGAGCCCCGTCGGCGGCGGACCGACGGCCGTGCGCATCGACGCACTGGAGCCCATCGGCGGTCAGCCGCTGCTGAACGTCGTCACCGGCGTCACGCCGTTGGAGATCCCGCTGGCGCCCGGCGACTACCGCATCGTCGTCGGTGGCGGCGACGCGTTCGCCGAGTGCGCGCGCACGCTGGGCCCGCCCGGCGTCACGGTCGTGACCCCACGGCTGCTGGCGAACGCCATGGTCGAATCGGACATGATCCTGGTCCCGGCGGGCACGGCCGTGGTCGGGCAGGACCATCCGGAGGCCTACATCTACACGTCGCAGACCGTCGCGCACGACGCCTACTGGATCGACCGCACCGAGGTCACCTGCGGCGCCTACCGCACGTTCTGCCTCGAGACCGGCACCGAGCCGCCGCGGACCTGGGCCGGCAACTACGAATCGGCGTGGCACGACCTACCGGTCGTCGGCGTGACCGCCGCGGAGGCCGTCGCCTACGCGGAATGGGCCGGCAAGCGGCTGCCGACCTGGACCGAGTGGCAGGTCGCCGCGCGCGGCGCGGTCGGGGCGCGCTTCCCGTGGGGCGACGACCCGGAGCCGCTGGCGACGGTGGCGACCATCGGCGGCGACCCCGCGGTGCAGTGGTATGGCGGCGTGCACGCCGTCGGCACCGAGCCGCTCGACACCAGCTGGTGCGGTGCGCACGACATGCTGGGCAACATCGACGAATGGACGTCGACCGCCTACGTCGCGCAGTTCGCCGGCATGCCGTTCCCCGTCTACCCGTGGCGCCTGCGCGCCGGGGCCTCGTGGGAGAGCAAGCGCGACAGGTATGCCGCTCTCGACGTCGTCAGTCCCGGCCAGCCAGAGTGGTTCGGCACGGGCTTCCGGTGTGCGAAGAGCGCGAACCCGTGAGGTCGAAGATGGTCGTCAAGAAGTGGCTCCGGATCGAGATCGGCTACGAGTCGAACGAGGTGGAGGACTGCCAGGATCAACCCAAGATGCAGCTGGTCTTGTCGCCCTACTTCCCGGATGCGGACCTCGCACGCTGGGCCGAGCCCGGCGCGACCTACATCGGCCCCTCGAGTCCGACGGACGACGAGTGGGTCCGCACGGTGCTCGACCTCGAACTGAACGCCGCGCTGCTGAAGAACGGAGAGGACGAACTGATCATCGGCGGCCGGCGCCAGCTCTTCCCTGAGCTGAAGGCCCAGCTGCAGCGTCCGGGCAAGGTGAAGAAACTGTCCGGAAGCCCCGGCACGAGGTGCAAGCTGTTGCACGAGCAGTGGGTCAACAGTCGCAGCTACGAGTTGCTGGACAAGGACGGGAATCCCTGGCCGAGCGATCGCGATCCGAAGGATGCGCTGGTGTTCGCCACGGTGCACTGGAACTGCTGGCCGAACGAGGCAGCGACGGCCGCCACCAGCCGGTCGAAGTCGTCGGCCGAGCATCAGGCCAAGCGAACGGCACCGAAGGGCGCACGCACGAAGCGGCGCCCCAAGCGCTGATCACTTGCCGGCGTCGGCCGGGGCCGCCGGCGCCGCCGCCGGCGCTGCCTTGTTCGCGGCCTCGAGCGCCTGCGCGATCGAGTTCGCGGCGACCTGGGGGCTGACGACGAACGTCATCGGCCCGCTGCGGCCACCGCCGAACATGCGCATCATCATCGCGCGCGGATCCTCGTCCTTGCTGCTGGCATCGACGCGCGCGACGACGCCGCACAGCGCGCCGCCGGCGGTGAACACCGGCGAGCCGTTGTCGAGGCCTTCGGCCAGCATCCACGCGTTGCGCGGCTTCTTGATCCGGCCGACGATCTCGTTCGGAGCCGCGAACGGCGCGAAGTCGTAGCCCTCGGGCAGCCGCTTGATCGCGTAGACCTTGGCGCCGATCTCGACGTCGCCCTTCTGATCGAACGCCATCACGTCGAGCTTGCGGTCGCCGAGGTCGGCGATCTTGACGTAGGAGAAGCCGAGCTTGTCGTCCTTCGCGACGACGGTGCCGACGAGCTCCTTGTTGTCGTTGCCGATCACGACCTTGAGGCTGGTGATCGTGCTCTCGACCTCCGCTTCGCCGCCGAACATCATGTTCATGTGCTCGCCGGGGTTCAGGGCCGACGACGGCACCAGCACGAGACCGCTCTGGTCGACGATCGTGCCCAGCGCCTCCTCCTTCATCTCCTGCTTCTCGCCGCCCATCATCGGCGGCATGGTGATCTCGGCGACGATGCGCACCGTGACGATCGACGGCGACACGGTGTCGACGAGCTTCGCCAGCGGGGACGCTTCCTGCGCCGGCAGGCCGGCGACGAACAACAACACAGCGGTCGAGAGTTTCTGCATGATCGGTCTCAGTTGGGGTAGGTGGGTTGCACGAGCACGAACGTGGTGCGCGTACCGCGGCGGACGAAGATCGACACCAGCGCCCGCTTCGCGGTCCGCGCGGCGTCGAGCGCCTTCGTCACGTCGGCAGGCCCGGTGACGACGACGTCGTCGATGCGCTCGATCAGATCGCCGACGCGCAGCCCGGACATCGCCGCCCAGCCGCCGCTGGTGCAGTCGGCGACGACCGCGCCCTGCGTGCCATCGGGCCAGGGTTCGTCGACCCGGTCGGAGAACACGATCGCGCGCACCTTCAGCTCGAAGAAGTCGTCGCTGGCCTTCTCGGGGTCGCCGGGCACCATGCGCGAGGCCTCGAGCACGATGTCGTAGGACAACGTCTCGCCGCCACGGCGCACCTTGACGGCGACCTTCTGGTCGACGGCGAAGTCGTTCAGCAGGGTGTCGAGGTCGCCGGCGTCCTGCGGGCGGTACGACTCGATCGCCTCGTCGCCGAGGCCCTGCAGCACGTCGCCGACCTGCAGGCCGCTCGCCGCCGCGACGGTGTCCGGCAGCACGCGCGTGATGCGCAGGCCCTTCTGGCCCTCCATGCCGAGCGCCTTGGCGACCTCGGGCGACAGGACCTGGGTCTGCACGCCGAGCCACGGCCGGGGCAGCACCTTGCCGCCCTTGCGTTCGACCGGCTCCTCGATCACCAGCGCGGAGACGATCTCCTGGCGGTCGCGGCGCACCGTGAACGAGATCGAGGTCCCGGGCTTGGCGTCGCGGAACGTGCTCTCGACGTCGGCGACGGTGGTGACCGGCTTGCCGTCGAGCTGCCGGATCACGTCGCCCGCGGCCAGCGCGGGGCGCGCGCTCTCGATCGGCTTGCCGGGACGGATCCCGGTGATCAGCACGCCGTCGCTGTCGGGCCAGCCGCGCGCGACCGCCAGCGGCTTGGAGACGTTGCGCACCGTGACGCCGACGCTGCGGTACTCGCGCTCGTCGGCGAGGAAGTTCTCCCATCGGCCGACCTGGATCGTCAGCTTCTTGCCGCTCTCCAACGTCGCCTGCGTCTCGATGCCCGGCATCAGGTCGGCGATCGCGCCGTAGAACAGCGGCATGTCCTCGATGAACTGGCACTGCACGGCCGTGTCGCCGAGCGCGACGATGCGATCCCCGGCGACGATGCCGGCGACGTCCGCCGGCGAACCGGGCACGACGTTCGCGACCAACGCCCCGCGCCGCGTCGGATCGGGGTACGGTCGCGCGTCGACGCCGATCCAGCCGCGCCGCACCTCGCCGTAGGTCAGGATCTGGTTCAGCGACTTCGCCAGCATGTTCGACGGCGTCGCGAACCCGAGGCCGCCGCCACCGCGCGAGTTCATGCCGACGATCTCACCGCGCAGGTCCACCATCGCACCGCCGGAGTTGCCGGGCAGGATCAGCGCGTCGGTCTGGATCCACAGCGTGAACATGCCGGTCTTCTGCCCGCCGATGTCCATGTCGTCGGCCTCGTTGCCGAGGAAGTCGGTGAACACACGCCGCGTGTTGCAGACGATGCCGAGCGTCATCGACGACGACAGCGCCAGCGGATTGCCGACGGCCAGCACGTAGTCGCCGACCGCGAGCGCGTCCGAGTCGCCGAGGGTCGCGAACGGCAGCCCGATGTTGGGATTGCGCCGCCGTTCCAGGTCCAGGAGCAGCACCGCGAAGTCGAGCGCCGGATCCTCGGCGAGCACCTTCGCCCGGATCTCCTCGCCGGTCGGCAGCGTGCAGGTCACGCGCTCGGCGCCCTCGACGACGTGGTAGTTCGTGATCACGTGGCCGGCCGGGCTGACGATCGTGCCGGAGCCGGCGCTCGGGCGGCGCACCGTGCGGCCGTTCTCGAACGACTTCGAGACCACCGAGATGTTGACCAGCGCCGGGTAGACCTTGCTCTTCGCGAACTCGATCTGCGCCTTGATGTCGCTCTGCTGGGCCGGCGCGGCGACCGCGCAGAGCAGGAGAAGGGGGAGCACACGGAGCGGATTCTGGACGGGCACGGGCGATTCTCGGAGTCGTTTGCGGGAACGCACAAGCAGAGCGCCGGAAGCACTGCGCGGCCAGCGCGAAGGCCGCGCAGTGGCCGGCCGGGCGCATCGCCTGTCGGCCCGAATCAGGCCGGCGTGAACGGGTCGCGGTCGGCACGCGCGAGCCCGACGTCGAGGTCGCCGCCGAACGCCGCGCGCAGGCGCTTTCGCAGCACCGGCAGGAAACCGCGCTCGGTGTTGCTGTGACCCGCGAGCACGACCGTGGTGCCGGCCGCGACCGCCGCCAGCGCGTCGTGGTGCGACATCTCGCCGGTGACGTAGACGTCCGCAGCCGCGCCGCGCAGCACGCTGCCGCCGGCGCCGGCCGCGACGGCGACCGTGCGCACGGCGGCGCGCCGCTGCGCCGGCTTCGCCAGCTGCAGATTGCGCACGCCGAGGTGCCGCCTCAGGCGCGTCAGCAGGGTCGCCATCGGCAGCGGCCGCTCGAGCTTGACGATGCGGCCGAACTCGCCGTCGCCGCAGGGGCGCAGCTCCTTCGGCGCCGCACCGCCGAGCACACCCGCGGCGAGCCAGTCGGCCAGCCCGCTCGGGGCCGCGTCGAGCGCCGTGTGCGGCGAGTAGACCGGCAGGCCGGCGGCGGCGGCGAGCAGCAGCGTGCGGCCCTTCGCGTCGTCGTGCCGCAGGCGCCGCAGCGGCTGGAAGATCGGCGGGTGGTAGCTGACGACCAGGTCGGCGCGCGCGCGCTTCGCCTCGGCGACCACGGCGTCGCCGAGATCGATCGTCAGCAGCACGCGGCGCACGCGCCCGGGCCGGCGGTTCGGCTGCAGCAGCAGGCCGACGTTGTCCCACTCGGCCGCCAGTTCGAGCGGCGCGATCTCGTGCAGGATGTCCAGGACCTCGGCGAGCGACGGAGCAGGCATGCGTTCAGGAGGCGCCGGCGCTGACGACGGCGAGCCGATCGGGGTGCAGGTGACGTTCGGCGGCCTCGCGCACCTGCTCGACCGTGATCGACCGGACGATGTCGGGGTAGCGCTGCAGGAAGTCGAAGCCGAGCGCGAACCGCCGCGCGCGGATCGCATAGGCGGCGAGGTTGCTGTTGCGTTCGAGGGCGAACACGAAGCTGCCGGTCAGGTAGTCCTTGACGTCCTGCAGCTCCTGCGCGGTCACCGGCTCGGTGCGGATGCGGTGGATCTCGGCGAGGAAGCCGTCGACCGCCTTCTGCCGATGCTCGGGCGACGTGCCGATGTAGGCCGTGAAGGTGCCCGGCTCCTCGCCGGCCGACGGGGTGATGCCGGCGCTGACCGCGTAGCAGAGGCCGAGTTCGTCGCGCAGCTTGCGCGAGCAGCGCGACGTGAAGCCCGGACCGGTGCCGAGCACGTGGTCCATGACCGACAGCACGTAGTAGTCCGGGTCGGTGCGACGGATGCCGAGGTGGCCGAGATAGACGTGCACCTGCTCGCGCGCCATCGGCAGGTGCGCGTCGCGGCCGCGCGGCGGCAGCGCGACGACCGGCGGCTGCGGGTGCTTGCTCGGCTTGCCGCGGAAGCCACCGAACGCCTTCTCGAGGCGGTCGAGCGCCTTCTCGGGCACCTCGGGACCGGCGGCCGCGACGAACCCGCCGGCCGGCCGGAACCACGTCGCGTGGAACCCGCGCAGGTCGCGCGGCTTCAGCTTCGCCACGGTCTGGGCCCAGCCGTGCGACGGCCGCCCGAGCGGATGCTCGCCGTAGACCTCCTTGCGGAAGCGCCGCGCCGCGACCGCGCGCGGGTCGTCGTCCTCGGCCTTGATCTCGGTCAGCACCTCGGCCTGCACGCGGCGCACCTCGCGCCCGGGGAACTCCGGTTCGAGCACCATCTCGCGCAGCAGCGCCAGCGACTCCTTCTGGGTCGCCGCCGGGCTCATCACGACGCCGCCACGGTGGTTGCCCTCCATCGCCGCGCCGAGCCGTTCGGCCGCGGCCGCGAGTTCGAGCCCGCTGTGGCGGCGCGTGCCCTCGTCGAGGCACTCGCCGACCAGGTTGGCGAGGCCGGACTGGGCGGCCGGCTCGGCGCCGATGCGAATGTCGAGCGACACCACGCAGGCGAACGTCGGCACGCGCGGATTGTGCACCGCCAGCAGCGTCAGGCCCGAGTCGAGCACACGTTCGCCGATCGTCAGCCGGATGCGGTCGCTCATGCGCGGCTCCGGCTGGGCTTCCTCTTGCCGGCCGTCGCCTTGGCGACCCGCTGCTTCTGCGCCGCGCGGGCCTTCGCCGGCGCGCCATGCGTCGCCGCCGGCACCGCCCAGACGACCGCCGCGCGGCGGAAGTCCAGGTAGCGCGCGGCCGTGTCGCGCAGTTCGCGCTGCGTCAGCGACTCGTAGGTCGGCAGCACGGTCGCCAGCGTGCGATAGCCTTCCGGCGCGCTGGCCTCGAACCGCGCCAGCTTCATCGCCAGGTCGAGCACGGCTTCGTCCTGGAACAGGAACGAGGCGCCGATCTGGGCGCGGATGCGCTGCAGGTCCTTCTTCGGCACGCCCTCGTCGATCTGCCGCGCGATCTCCTCGCGCACGGCCGCCTCGACCTTCGCCGGCGCCGTGTCGGGTCGCAGTTCGCACATCACGAACAGGGCGCCCGGCTCCTGCCGCGTCTCGTTGATGACGTTGACGTCGGTGACCAGCTCCTCCTTCAGCACGAGGCGGCGGTAGAGGCGGCTGTTCCTGCTGTTGCCGAGGTCGTGCGCCAGCACGTCGAGCGCGTAGTCGTCGCGTTCGCCCATGCGGCAGGTCGGGAAGCCGATGCACAGGCGCGTCACCGAGTGCGGCGTGCGCATCTCGGCACGGCGCTCGCCGAGCGCCGGCGGCTCGCGCAGCGGCTCCTCGCGGTCGGCGACGCGCGGGATCGACCCGAACAGCTGCTCGATGCGCGCGGCGGTGCGCCGCCGGTCGATCGCACCGACGACGGTGAGGAACGCGCGGTTGGGGCCGTAGTGGCGTTCGTAGTACGAACGCATGCGCTGCACGGTCAGGCGCTCGAGGTCCTGCTTGTAGCCGATCACCGGGGGGTGGTACGGGTGCACCTGGAACAGCAGCGACTCGGTCGCCTGGTAGAGCGGCCGCCACGGGTCGTCCTCGCCCATCGCCAGCTCCTCGAGCACGACGTTCTTCTCGCTGGCGAACTCGTGCGGGTCGAGCAGGCAGCCACGCATGCGGCTCGCCTCGATCTCCAGCGCGGTCTCCCAGCGGTCGGCCGCCATCGCGAAGTAGTAGGCGGTGCTGTCGTTGTCGGTGAAGGCGTTGTTGTTGCCGCCCATCTTGCTGGTCGACAGGTCGATCTGCCCCTTCGGGAACGCCTGCGTGCCCTTGAACATCATGTGCTCGAGGAAGTGCGACACGCCGGTCTCGCCGGAGTGCTCGTCGCGCGCGCCGACGCGATACCAGAGCAACGAGGCGACCAGCGGCAGCGGGCCGCGCTCGACCAGCAGCGCCTTGAAGCCGTTGTCGAGCTCGACCACCTCGACGTCGGGCAGCATGTCGATGCCGCCGCCGTTCCTGCCGTTCTTCACGTTGCCTCCCCCTCGTCATCGCCCCGTGTGGCGCCCGACTTCGCGACCTCGCGCAGCCGTTGCACCTCGTGCAGCTGCAGGAACCGCCACTCGCCGGCACTGAGCCCGTGCAGGCTCAGGTCGCCGATGCGCACGCGCTTCAGCGAGATCACCGGGTAGCCGAGCTGCGCGAACACGCGCCGGATCTCGCGGTTCTTGCCCTCGCGCAGCGTGACCTTCATGTAGGTGCGGTCCTTGCCGCTGCGCTCGATCTTGATCTGCATGCCGGTGGTCGGCCCTTCGGCGAGCCAGACGCCGCCGCGCGCCTTGTGCACGTCCTGCTGCTCGATGCGACCACGCACCAGCACCGCGTAGAGCTTCGGCACGCCGTAGCGCGGGTGTGTCATCTCGAGCGCGAACGAGCCGTCGTTGGTCAGCAGGATCAGACCCTCGCTGTCGAGGTCGAGGCGACCGACGGTGAACAACCGGCCGCGCACCTGCGGCAGGAAGTCGATCACGCGCTTCTTCTGCTCGTTCCTGGCGTTGGTGCAGACGACGCCGGTCGGCTTGTTGAACAGCACGTACACCGGCCGCTCCGGCATCACGCGGTTGCCGTCGAAGCGCACGTCGTCGTGCCTGGGATCGACGCGCACGCCGAGCTCGCGCACCAGTTCGCCGTTGACCTCGACGCGGCCGCCGGCGATCAGGCCGTCGGCGGCGCGGCGGCTGCAGAGGCCGCTCATCGCCAGGAACTGGTTCAGCCGCACCTTGCCGTCGCCGACGCCGGCGCCGGGCGCGGTCGCCGGCGTGACGACGAGGCCCTGTTCGCGGCGCTTGCTGCGGCGCGGTGCGCCGGGCGCCGGCCGCGCGGGCCGGCCGGGCGCCACGAACCTGCCGGGCCCCGTGGGTTCGTCCGATCCGGCGGACTTGCGCAGTCCGGCGGGCTTGCGGGGGCCAGAGGGCTTGCCCGAGCCGGCGGCCCTGCCGCTGCGGCGCGGGCCGGTGCCGCGCGCGGGGCGTTGGCCGGGCTTGCGGTCTTCGTGACGAGGAGCCATCAGGATCTTCCAGCGGGGGTGGTCGGGTTGCAGACCGCCACGTCGAGGCGGCCGATCGGCGACAAGTAGACGCTCTCGATGCAGGCGGGCACCAGCACGGTGTCACCGGCGCCGACCGGCAGCGGCGTGTCGCTGTCACCCGAACGCCAGCCGACGATGCCGCGACCGGCGAGCACGGTCAGGGTCAGGAACGCGCCGTCGGTCGGCAGCGTGAACGGCCGCTGCAGGTCGTAGCGCCGCAGCCGGAAGTGCGCCGTCGACAGCAGCTGACGGCCGCCGTCGGTCAGCGCCTCGGACTCGACCACCGGGCGATCGGCGACGGCGACGCGGCCACCGTCGGTGCTGGCGACCGCGAGCGCCTTCTGCACGTGCACCTCGCGCGCGCGGCCCCAGTCGTAGAGGCGGTAGGTGACGTCGCTGTTCTGCTGCACCTCGAACACGACGACGTCGGGGCCGATCGCGTGCACGGTGCCGGGCGGCACGTGGATCGTGTCGCCGGGACGCGGCGAGAACGACCACAGCATCGACTCCACGGCCGCCGTGTGCGCGCTGGCGCGGAACAGCGCATCGTCGATGCCGGGACGCACGCCGCGGATGATGCGTCCGCCCGGCCCCGCATGCAGCACGAGCCAGGCCTCGTCCTTGCCGCTGTCGCCTTCGCTGCGCGCCTGCTCGTCGTTGGGATGCACCTGCACCGACAGCGCCTCGCGCGCGTCGATGAACTTCAGCAGCAACGGGAAGCGGCCGCCGTGAGCGCGCGCCACGCCGCGACCGAGCACGCGCTCGCCGTCGTCGCGCAGCAGATCCGCGAGCGTGCGCTCCGAGCCGCGGATGCGGCTGCTGCCCTCGGGCCGGTCGAACAGCTCCCAGGTCTCGCCGATCGCCTCGCCGGCGGGCAAGGACATGCCGAGCACCTGTTCGAGGGCGCGGCCGCCCCAGACCTTGGGCAGCAGCTTGCGTTCGAGCAGGAAGGGTCTCAGCGGGGGCATCGGGCAGGGGCGGCGCGGCGGGGCCAAGCACGCTGTTCTAGCAGGGTCAGGGGGCAGCTGCCACCCATCCGCACGGGCGCCGGCTGCGCCGATGGCATCGGTTCAGCGCGGCAGGCCGACGCGCGCGCGCCACGCCGCTTCGTGGTCGCGGATCGCCGGTTCGGTCAGCGGCACGTCCCGCGCCTGCACGACCGGGACCCGATCGTTCACCACGACGTTGGGACGGAAGCCCTCGACGTAGCCGGGCTGGGGCAGCCGTTCGTGCGCCATCATGCGGTCGCCGTGCAGGCGGAACGTCGCCAGGAACTCCTCGGTCGTGACGACGCCGTCGCCGTTGGCGTCGAAACCGGCGATCCGGCCGCGCGCCGCACGCTCGAGGTCGTCGGGGCGCCGGGCGAGTTCGGGATCGAAGGCGGCCAGCCACGCCCGGTACTCGGCGATCGTGACCCGGCCGTCGTGATCGCCATCGAACTGGCGGAAGCCGGCCAGCACCGCGTCCGTGCGCTGCTGCAGCCACTCGGCCGCCGACGGCAGCGGTGCACGCGCGACGACGGCGTCGTTGAGGCCGTGCTGGTCGATGATGGCGACGTTCGGCAGCACCCAGCCGATGACCCCGACCGCCTCGGCGGCGTGCACGGGGAAGTCCTGCCACGGGACGCGCGCCCCGTCGGCGCGCAGCGGCGCACGGCTCTCGAACATCGCGAGGTTGACCTTCATCTCGTAGTTGCGCTTGCAGACGAGACGGTCGCCGAGCCAGCGCTGCCAGTCGTCGTACGGTCGCAGCAGCGGCTGCAGGAACGACGGCACGTGCGGCGCGACCTCGCCGTCGTCGACCGCGTACTTGATCCAGCCGATCGGTGCGGCGAGCGCGAGATACGTCGCCAGCACCACGATCGTCGTGCGCGGTCGCCAGCCGAGCGAGCGCGCCATGTACAGCAGCGACAGCGGCAGCCACGGCACCAGGTGGCTGTAGACGCGCCACTCGAACAGGTCGCCGCCCATGTAGAACGTGTAGTAGGCGAAGTGGAACAGGAACACCGACGCGACCGCCGCGCCGCCGAGGTGCGCGCGTTGCAGCAGCGCGAGCGGGCCCGGCGACCGCAGCTTCTGCAGCAGCCAGACCAGCGCGACCGCGAGCCACACGTAGACGCCGAACTCGACCACGAACGAGCCGAAGTAGCGCACGCCGCTCGCCGGCCAGGCGCCGATGTTCTTGGCGTAGTAGGTGCACGGCAGCCAGTCGCCGTAGTAGAGGCGACGGAACACGAGGTGCGCCGCGACCGGCACGATCGCGCACCCAGCCGCGGCGAGACCGGTGCCGAGGCGGCGCGGGCCGACGCTCCACCACACGACCAGCACCGCGGTCGCGACGACGACCAGCTGGCCCTCGGGCCGCGCCAGCCCACACGCGGCGGCGACGACGCCGAGCAGCAGCCAGCGCCGCGGCCGATCGACGCTGCGCCTCGACACCGCCAGCAGCGACCAGCCGAACAGCAGGCAGTTGAAGATCGACACGCCGAGGCCCGAACTCAGCGCCGCCAGGAACGCGCGGTTGGTGACCAGCAGCGCGAGCACCAGCGCCAGCAGCAGCGGGCGCTGGCGTTCGTTCGCGGCCGGCAACGGCAGCCGCCAGGTCGCTCGCGCCAGCAGCAGGAACACGACGACGCCGAACCCGAGCGCCAGCCAGTTCGCGACCGCCGGCGGTTCGATGCCGAACACGCGCCAGATCGAGAGCAGCAGCAGCGACCAGAGGAAGTCGGTGTTGCCGTCGACCGGCAGGAACGGCGCCGGATTCCACACCAGCCCGCGGCCGAGCATCGCGTTGCTCAGGTAGCGGTAGGTGATGTAGGCGTCGTCGGCCATGTGCCACAGCAGCCGCCAGCCGACGTAGAGCGCCAGCGCGAAGACCGCGACGATCGCCCGGCCGGGCCAGCCGGGAATGCGGCGCTGCGGCGGGTTCGGCGACGTCTCCATGGTGGCGCGTGCGGCCCGCGGACTACATGCGGCGCGCGGCGCCGAGCGTTCGCACGTACAGATAGGCGATCAGACCGCCGGTGACGACCAGCGCCATCAGACCGGCGAAGTCCTGGTGCCCGTCCGGAATCCAGCCTGGCGCGCTGGCGGCGACCACGGCGAGCCCGACGCCCATGATCGCCTCGCCGGTGATCAGCCCCGAGGCCAGCAGCATGCCGGAGTTCTCGAGGGCGACGTGCTCACGGTCGTTCTTCGGCTGGAAGCGGCGCTTGACCAGCCACGCGAGCATGCCGCCGAGGAAGATCAGCACCGACAGACCGAACGGCAGGTAGATGCCGACGGCGACCGCGAGGATCGGCGTGCGGAACACCGACTTCTTGTGCTTCAGGTAGTAGTCGAGCGCGATGATCACCACCGCGAGCGCGCAGCCGAACAGGATGAAGTTCCAGTTGATGCCGGCGCCGAAGATGCCGGTCGACAGGTCCTTCATCAGCGTCGCCTGCGGCGCCGCGAACGGCGTCGCGCCCTCGCGCACGGCGCGGCCGATGCCCTGGTCCTGATCGAGCACCGCGAGCACCAGCGGGATCACCGCCGCCGACGCGATCGTGCCGAGCACGAGGCACAGCTGCTGCTTCCACGGCGTCGCGCCGACGACGTGGCCGCACTTCAGGTCCTGCAGGTTGTCGCCGGCGATGCAGGCGCCGGTGCAGATGAAGGCCGCCAGGTAGATCACGGCCGGCGGGCCGACCTTGCCGGCGATGCCCTCGTTGCCCATCATCCAGTACAGCAGCGCGGACGACACGACGACGGTCGCCATCGTCACGCCGGAGACCGGGTTGTTGGAGCTGCCGACGAGCCCCGCCATGTAGCCGGCGACGCTCGAGAACAGGAAGCCGAAGCCGAGCATCAGCACGGTCAGCACGATCGAGATCAGCGCGCGGCCCTCGTAGCCGGCCAGCGCCGACTGGAACGCGAAGAACAGCGGCACCGTCATCAGCGCCGCGGTGAACAACAGGAACGGCACCGGGGTGTCCAGTTCGGTGCGCACGGCGCCCGCGCTCTGGCCGCTGCGCTGGGCACGGAACGCGTCGAGACTGGCGCTCAGACCGTTCTTGATCGGGCCGATCAGGGTGATCAGCGACCAGGCGCCGCCGACCAGCATGCAACCGATGCCGATGCGGCGGCACTCCTGCCACGAGGCGCCGGCGAGGTCGCCCCACTGGTCGGGGGTCAGCGACTCCCACGGCGTGCCGGCGGCAACGCCGGCGGTGGTCATCAGGCGGTCCTCGTTCAGCAGCCAGTTGATCGGGACGCCGAGGATCGTGCCGATCACCGCGCCCGACATCATCAGCGTGCCGATGTTGGGTCCGACGATGAAGCCGATGCCGAGCAGCGACGGCTGCAGGGTCGCGTCGGCCGTGAACAGCCACTTGCCGCCGAGCAGCGACTTCGTGGTCGCGACCTCGGCCGCGAGCCACTTGAAGCCGCCCTCGAACACGCGGAACAGCGCACCGAGCACGCTGGCCTCCAGCAGCAGCTTGAAACCGAGTCCGCTGCTGGCGGCGTTGTCGCGTTCCTCCGCCTCGGTCGCGTCCTGCCCGCGCGCGACGCCGCCGGTCTTCAGCACCTGCGCGGTCGCCAGACCCTCCGGGAACGTCAGCCCGGCGTCGACGATCAGCGCGCGGCGGAGCGGCGTCGTGAAGACGACACCCATGATCCCGCCGACGCAGACCATCAGGAAGATCGGCCAGTAGTCGTAGGTGCCCCAGGCGCCCATCATCACCAGCGCCGGCACCGTGAAGATGATGCCCGACACCGTCGACGCGCCCGCCGACGCGATCGTCTGCACCTGGTTGTTCTCGAGGATGTTGCTGCGCCGGAACGCGCGCAGCACGCCGAGCGCGATCGCCGACGCCGGGATCGACGCCGCGACCGTCATGCCGACGCGCAGGCCGAGGTAGGCGTTGGCCGCCGCCATCAGCATCGCCAGGATCAGCCCGAGCACGACACCCTTGACGGTGATCTCGGGGAAGGAGCGTTCGGGACCGACGAGCGGGCCCTGCGGAGCGACGTTCTGGGACATGCGCGGCCTTGGAGAGTGGTGGGCGGCAGGGTCCGCGTTGCGCGCCGAAGAATCCAGAGCCTGGTCGCGGCGGCGGCAGAACCGGAACGCGGCGCTCGCACCGCACCGCCACCGGAGACCGGGCAACGGCCGGGCATGGCGCCTGCCATTGCGAGTGCCCGGCCCGCACCGGCGCGATCACCGGCCGACACGAGACGCCGAGGTCCGGAGTTCTCCGCAACGCGCGCCGGTGTCGCGCCGTTGCCCGGCTCCCGCGCGGATCGAGGTAGACTCTCGCGGTCCGGACCACCGACGCCCATGACCGAACTGCCCCCAGGAACGCCCTCCAGCCTCGCGCGCTCGTCGTCTTCCCGCGGCGCGGGCGGTGTCGAACAGCAACTCGCAGACGCGCTGGCGCGCATCGCGGCGCTCGAGGAGCGGCTGGCCAGGTTCGAGGAGACGATCTCGGTCAACACCGACGGCAGCGTCGAGATCGCGGCCGAAGGCCAGCTGCGGCTGGTCGCCAGCAACAACATCCTGCTCGAGGCCGGCGCCAACTACATCGAACTCGGCATCACCGGCATCGACGTGGTCTCCGCGGCGACGCTGAAGCTCGAGAGCGCCACCCAGCGCACGATGACGGCCCTGCTGCAGAACAACGCGGCGATGAACGAGAACACCGGCGTCGTGCGCTGCGACACGCTGATCGCCAACAGCGTCGTCGCCAGCAGCTACACGCCGGGCGCCGGCAACGTCTGGTGAACCGCGGCGGCGCGCGCCGCCGTGCTCAGCCCAGCTCCTTCGCCTTCGCCACCAGGCGCCGCGCCTGCTGCAGCGCCGCCGCGTCGGTGCCGTCGCCCATCGCCATCGCCGCCAGCTCGCGCTCGACCTCGTCGCCGCGCAGCTGCCGTACGCCCGACAGCGTGCGTTCGCTGCGGCCCGCACCGGCGGTCTGCTTGCCGACCAGGAAGTGGTGCTGCGCGAACGCCGCGACCGGCGCCAGGTGCGTGACGATCACGACCTGGTGGTGCCGCGCGACCTCGTGCAGCTTCTTGCCGACCAGCAGGCCGAGGCGGCCGCCGATCTCGGCGTCGATCTCGTCGAGCACCAGCAGCGGCACGCGGTCCTGGTCGGCCAGCGTCTTCTTCACCGCGAGCACGATGCGCGCCAGCTCGCCGCCCGACGCGGTGTCGCGCATCGAATGGAACGGCTCGCCGGGGTTGATGCGCACCTCGAGGTCGACCGGCACCGGGCCGTGCTCGGTCGCGTCGTCGAGCAGACGGTCGGCCGCGAACTCGTCGGCCATCGCCACGCGCACCTCCGTGCGCTGCATGCCGAGGTCCTGCAGTTCGCTGCGGATGCGTTCGGCGAACGGCTCGGCCGCCTTGCGGCGCGCACGCACGAGCTTGCGGCCCGCGGCGGCAGCGACGTCCGTCGCCGCCCGCAGCTCGGCGGCCAGGGTCTCCGGGTCGGCCGTCTCGCCCTCGGCGGCCGCCAGCTCGGCCGCGGTGCTGGCGAGGTTGCGGCGCAGGTCGGCCTCGGTCGGACCGAACCGCTTCAGCGCGCTGTGGATCTCGTCGAGCCGCTCCTGCACCGCCTGCAACCGCGACGGGTCGAGCTCGAGCCGCGCCTGACCGCTCTGCAGCGAACGGCAGACACCGGCCACCAGCTCCTCGATCTGGGCCATCTGCTCGCTCGCGTCCTCGAGCCGGCGATCGATCGCCGCCGCCTGCTGCACGGCCCGCGCCGCACGCGCGAGCCGGTCGGCGGCGTTGTCCTCGCCGTCCTGCAACACCGACAGCGCCTCGTCGAGCTGCTGCCGCATCTCGTCGAGGTTGCCGAGCAGCTGGTGCTCCTGCTCCAGCTCCGCCAGCTCCCCTTCGCCGAGCGCCAGTTCGGTCATCGCCGCGTGCTGGAAGCGCAGGAACTCGAGCCGCTGGCGTCGTTCCCGGTCCCCGCGTGAACTGTCCTCGAGCCGCTGCCGCAGCGTGCGCGCCGCCTGCAGCGCCGCGGCGAACTCGAGGCGTAGCTTCGTGGTGCCCGCGAACGCATCGAGCGTCTCGCACTGGATCTCGGGCCGCATCAGCGCGCGCGAGTCGCCCTGGCCGTGGATCTCGAGCAGGAACGCGCCCAGCTCGCGCAGCGCCGCCAGCGTCGCCGGCTTGCCGCCGATGCGCACGCGCGACTTGCCCTGGCGGTCGACGATGCGCGTCACCAACAACAGGTCGTCGTCGATGCTGCCGCCGCAGAGACTCTGCACCATGCCGGCGATCGTCGCGCTGCGCGCGCCCTTGCCGAGCCGGAACTCGCCGTCGACCTGCAGCTCGTCCTTCTCGTGGCGCACCAGCGAACCCGGGGCCTTCTCGCCGCGCAGCAGCTTCAGCGCCGTGATCAGCAGCGACTTGCCGCCGCCGGTCTCGCCCGAGATCACGGTCAGGCCTTCGGCGAGTCGCACTTCGGCGCGCTCGATCAGGGCGAGGTTCTGGATGTGCAGGGTGTGCAGCATGGTGGTTCCGCGACGCAAGGATGCCGGGTGAGACCGGCGCGCGCCATCCCAGCAGGTGTGCTACCGGGGGGCGGCCGGCCGCCGTCAGCTGCCGCGCAGCCGTCGCCAGGTGGCGACCGCGTCCTGCCAGATGCGCTCGTGCACCTTCGCCTCGAGCGCGGTGACCACCGCTTCGCTGCCGACCAGATAGCAGGACACACGGATCGTCTCGCCGCGACGGTCGCGCAGCACCCAGCCGCCGCTGGCGGCCGAGAACCGCACCCGCACGACGTCGGCCCACGCCACCTCGCGGTAGCCGCGAAACGCGGTGCGCCCACGCACCCCTTCGCCGTCGAGTTCGAGGCGCACGCGCGGTTCGCACACGCCGCCCACGAACAGGGGCAACAGCAGCGTCGCCATCGCCGCCAGGCGCACGTCCTTCGCCGTGGCGTCGGCGGCGAACGCGAGCACGACAGCGAAGCACCACAGCGCGAAGAACGCGAGCCCGCCCACCCGCATGAACCACCGCATCCACGGTGCGTACTGCAGCAGCACGACGTCGCCCGCGATCGTCGGGGCGCGACGCTCGGCGCGCAGGCAGAACGCCACGGCAGCGCCGGTCAGCACGGTGGTGATCGCCGTTGCGACGAGGTCCATGCGCGCCCGATCAGAGGTGGTAGAGCATCCCGTAGACGATCACGCCGGTGATCGACACGTAGAGCCAGATCGGCGTCGTCACCTTCGCCCACTTCCGGTGCTGCTCGCGCCGGTCCTTCAGCCCCAGGTACACGGTGCGCAGGATCAGCGGCACCTGCACCACGGCGAGCACGATGTGCGAGATCAGCAGCACGAAGTAGACGGTGCGGATCGTGCCCTCGCCGGCGAACTTCACCGGTTCGGCGTTGTAGTGGTAGGTCAGGTAGCAGATCAGGAACAGCGCCGACACGCCGACCGCGCCCAGCATCAGCTGCTTGTGCAGCGCGACGTGGCCGCGCTTGATCGCGACGAGGCCGGCGCAGATCAGCACGAACGCCAGCGCGTTCAGCGCCGCGTCGACGGAGGCCAGGATGCGGAAGTCGAAGGCGGCGAGCATCGGCGGTCTCGGAGGCGGTCTCAGGTGGCGTCGCGCGCGCTGCGGCGGCCGACGACGAAGGTGCCGAGCGCGAACGTCGCGGCGGCGAACACGGCGGTGCCGAGCAGGCACACCGCATACGACGGCACGCCGGTCACCTCGCCCTGCAGCGCGTGGCGCAGCGCGCCGACGCCGTAGGTCATCGGGTTGACGAACCGCACCCAGGCCAGCACCGGGTGCGCGCTCTCCATCGGGAAGAACGCGCCCGACAGCAGCAGCATCGGCATCAGCACCAGCATCATGATGCCGTGGTAGCCGGCGGTGCTGTCCATGACCCACGCCAGCGAGAAGCCGAGGCCGGTGACCGCGACCGCCAGCAGCGCCAGCACCGCGAGCCCTTCGGCGACCTTGGGCAGCGACAGCGGCACGCCGGCCAGCGGCGCCAGCGCGAGGAACACGACCGCGAGGCCGAGGCCCAGCGTCGCGCCGCCGAGGATCTTGCCGAGCGCGATCGCCGCGCGCGGCACCGGCGACACCAGCACGCCCTGCAGGAAGCCCTCCTTGCGGTCCTCGATCACCGTGATGGTCGCGAAGATCGCCGTGAACAGCGTGATCATCGCCAGCGTGCCGACGAAGAAGTACTCGCCGTAGTCCATGCCGCCCGGCTTGAACGAGCCGTGCAGCGCGCCGCTGAACAGCAGCCAGAGCACGATCGGCTGCAGCAGCGAGCCGGTGAGCCGCGGCCGATCGCGCAGGAAGCGCACGATCTCGCGGTGCCAGAGCGCCAGCACGGCCCGGCTCACGAGCGCCTCCGGCGGCCCTTCTTCGGGGCGGGTTCGGGCGCCGTGGTGACGAAGCGCTTGCCGGTCTTCTTCAGGAACACGTCCTGCAGCGACGGGTGGCCGAGCTGCAGCCGCTGCACGCGATCGCCGAAGCGTTCCATGACCTTCGGCACCAGCTCGTGCACGCGCTCGCCTTCGATGCGCAGCGCGCCGTCGACCACCGCGCCGGCCGATCCGAACGCCTGTTCGATCTCGCGCGCGAGCGCGTCGGCGTCGGGCGCCTCGATGTCGAGCACCTGGCCGCCGACCTCGCGCATCAGGTCCTTCGGCCTGCCGGCGGCGACGATCGCACCATCGTCGAGCAACAGCAGCTGATCCGCTTCGGCAGCCTCGTCCATCAGGTGCGTCGTGAACAGCACGGTCAGCCCGGGCTGGCTCTTCAGCAGCGTCCACATGTCGCGCCGCGCCGCGGGGTCGAGGCCGGTGCTGGCCTCGTCGAGCAGCACCAGGTCCGGCCGCGCGAGCATGCACTTGGCGATCTCGACGCGCCGGCGCAGGCCGCCGGACAGCTCCTCGACGCGGTCGCGCGCGCGGTCGGCGAGGCTGGCCGCGGCCAGCATCTGGTCGATGCGCGCGCCGAGGTCCCTGCCCGACAGCCCGAGCAGCAGGCCGCCGTAGCGCAGGTTCTCGCGCACGGTCAGCTTCTTGTCGACGGCCGGCGACTGGAACACCACGCCGATGCGCGCGCGGATCGCCGCCGCCTGCCGCGCGAGGTCGAGCCCGAGCATCGTCACGCTGCCCTGCTGCAGCGGCACCAGCGTCGACAGCAGCTTGAACAGCGTCGACTTGCCCGACCCGTTGGGGCCGAGGAAGCCGTGCACGGTGCCGCGGCGGACCGCGAACGCGACGTCGCGCAGCGCCTCGCGGTCGCCGTAGGCGAAGCGCAGGCCCGCGGCGGTGACGGCGACGGCGTCGCTCATGTGCGGGTCCAGACCATCGCCAGCAGCAGCAGGGGCAGATACACGATCGAGGTCAGGAACGTCATGCGCATCGCCACTTCGCGCCGCGTCAACGCGGCGAACAGCACCGGCACGAAGAACAGTACATCCAGCAGCAGGGCGATCACAGCGTAGTGTTCGGTGGTCATGCCGAGCACGAACGGCAGCAGGCTCGCGATGCCGAGCCCGGCCACGTAGAGCAGCATCATCACCGCGGTGCGATAGCCGGTCGGGTCGACGACCGGCAGCATCTGCATGCCGGCGCGCGCGTAGTCGTCGCGGTAGCGCCAGGCGATCGACAGGAAGTGCGGGATCTGCCAGCAGAACACGATCGCGAACAGCACCAGCTGCGGCAGCGCCAGCGAGCCGACCACGGCGGCGTGGCCGACCACCGGCGGCAGCGCGCCGGGGATCGCGCCGACCAGCGTGTTCAGGGTCGTGCGCACCTTCATCGGCGTGTAGACGACGACGTAGCTGACGACGATCGCCGCGCAGACGGATGCGGCGGTCCAGTTGAGGTCGCCCGGCGTGCGCGTCAGGTCCCAGCGCAGCGGCGCGGCGCCGAACAGCACCAGCAGCACGCCGCTGCTGCTCGCCAGCACGCCGAACACCAGCACCTCGCCGGGCGTCAGCCGGCCGGTCGGCAACGGCCGCCCCTGCGTGCGCAGCATCAGCGGGTCGAGATGCCGCTCGCGGTACATGTTCAGCGCCGCCGAGCCGATCGCGGCCAGGAAGGTGCCGAGCGTCGTCGCGACCAGCAGGTCGAGCGGCGGTCCCGACCGCGGCGACGGCCAGCCCATGTAGGCGCCGGCGACGACCGCGAACACCGCCATCGCCGACAGGCGCGGCTTGCCGAGTTCCCAGTAGGCGCGGACCTTGCCCACGCGCGTCGTGGTCATTCGAGCTCTCGGGCCGGGGACGGATCCGGCAGACGCGTGGCGCGGTAGACGTGGGCCGCCAGCGTCGCCACCAGCACCGTCAGCAGCGCGCCGATCACGACGTGCATCGAGATCACCGCGGCGGGGCCGAGGTGCTGCACGTTGTCCGGCGTCTTGCCGGCCGGGTTGCGCACCGCCAGCACGACGAAGCCGAGCGCGATCTGTCCCATCATCAGGCCGACGATCCAGCGCGTCAGGACCGGGATGCCGGGCACGGCACCGAGCCGCCCGACCGCGAACGCGGTGGCGATCGTGGCGATCACGAACACCACGAACGCGTTGCCGACGTGCGTCCACATCGCGTGCGGGCTGTTGGTGTGGCGCGCCACGGCGCCGAGCACCGTCTGCGCGACCAGCATGCCGAGCGCGAACAGCATCAGCTTGCGGCCGGTGCCCGGTGCGACCGTCGCCAGCGGCACGGTCGCGTGGTAGCGGTCCGACAGCTGGTAGGCGATCCAGGCGAACGTCGCCAGCGTCAGCTGCGCCAGCGTGCCGTGCGTCACCGACGTGACGGCCGGCAGGTTGTTCAGCACGCCGGTGCCGCCGACGACACCCTGCAGCAGGATCAGGCAACCGCCGCACCACGCCGTGCGGCGCACCAGCGCCTGGCCGATGCGACCGAAGTGCAGCCACAGCGCGAGCGCCAGGGCCATCAGCCCCGCGCTCGAGGCGGCGAGCCGATGGAAGTGTTCGAAGAACCCGGGCAGCGTCGTGTAGCTGCTCTCCGGCATCACCTGGCCGTCCGACAGCGGCCAGTCCGGATAGGCCATGCCCGAACCGGTGCTGGTCGTCAGCGCGCCCTTGAGGATCGTGATCGTGGTCACGATCAGCATCGCCACCGCGAGGCGGAACGGGCCGCGCGAGCTGGCGGCCGCGGTGGAGACGGCGATGGTCGTGCTCATGGTCCGGGGGACCCATGACAATGCACGACGCCGCGGCGATTTTCAGCCGCGCTCCCCGGCGGCGCTGGTGCGCCGGCCGGGACGCTGCGCGATCAGCGCATCAGCTTGGTGGTCGGCGCGCCAGCCTTGTCGCCCTCGAAGGCCTCCCACATCGGGCGCTCGCTCTCCTTCAGGCCGCGCGAGTCGACGGTGCGGTCGATGGCCTTGTCCGGCTGGCTCTTGGCCATCGCCAGCAGGTCCATGACCTCGAGGTCGGTGCCCTGTGCCATCTCCGAGGCCGACTCGAGGTAACCGATCGCGGTCTCCGGCTCGCCCATGCGCAGCAGGCAGATGCCGAGGTTCTTGTGCGCGGCGCGCACGGCGTTCGCCGGCACGCCGTCGCCCGGGGCGAGCGACAGCTCGGCGATCGCGCGCGGCCACAGGCGCTGGCTCATCAGCTTCTCGCCGCGGTAGAGGTGCGTCAGGACCGCGGTGTCGAGCTGGCCCTCGACCTCTTCGAAGTCGCTGACCTCGATCCAGGGCGTGCCCTGGAACGTGTTGCGGATGATGCCGGTGACCTCGATGCGCTGGTAGAGACGCAGCGAGTACAGCTCCTCGAGTTTCGGGTGCGTCTTGCTGAGGAACAGCATGCCGAACACGTCCTCGTACTGCTTCTCCTGCCAGATCGGCTGCTCGTCGGACCAGGCGTAGAAGTTCGCGAAGTCGGTCGGCGTGAACTTCGTGAAGAAGGGATTGCTGATCTTGCCCAGGGACGTGAACTGGACGGTGAACTTCACCTTCACGCCCTTGTAGGCCTCGGGGTTCTCGCGCACCTCGGCGAGGGTCGTGCGGACGGCGGTGCCGAACTCACGATCTTGCGCAGGAAGGGCCGCGACGCCGAGCAGGAACGAAACGAACAACGCTGTCCTCATGGCCGTTCTCGAATAGGTCAGGATTCTGGGGCTCGCGGTCACTCGGTGATCCGCTCCATCAACTTGCGCAGAGCCTGGTCCATCAACTCGTCCGGAACATCCTCTCCCGATCGAGCGAGCTCTCGGAGCCGCTGGATGCGCTCGGCCTTGGTCAGGCTGCGATCCAGCAATTCCTCGACGATCCGCTCGACGGATTTCGGAGTCTGCTTCGGCAAGTTGCGGAACCCGGGTGCAGTAACGCGCCACGGTCGCCCGCAGCGCACCCGAGCTATCGGCGTGCGAGCACCCGTCGCTTGATCGGCTCCGCGACGTCGTGAGACGTGTCGGCGCCGGGATCGCCGAAGCCGCGGTCCGAAGGCGGCGATCCGGACACGCTCAAGAAGCCGACGCCCGGTCTCCGAACTGGTGCAGAACTCGACGCCACGCCTGCCACCTGACGATGAAGACCACAGTCCACCGCGCCCTTGCCGCATTGTTCACCACCGCCGCCCTGTCCGGCAGCGGCCTCGCGGCGCAGGACGTCCTGCTCAGCGAGGTCCGCGCCGACGTCGGCGGGCACTGGATCGAACTGCACAACCGCAGCGCCGCGGCGGTCGACCTGTCGACGTGGTCGCTGCACTTCGCCTCGCGCACGATCGGCATGCCGCAGAACTACTGGTGGGCGTTCCCGGTCGGCACCACGCTGGCGAGCGGCGCCTTCCTGCGCGTGCACTGGTTCGAGGCCGCGCCGGCGAATCCGGCTCCCGGCGAGCTGTTCACCGGCGACACGGTGTGGGACTTCCTGTTCGGCCTCGGCGGCGAGCCGCTGCGCGCCGATCGCGGGGCGCTGGGCCTGTTCCGTTCGCAGTTCGACACGATGATGAACACGGCGTCGATCGTCGAGGACTGGGTCAGCTGGGGCGACCATGGCTTTCCGCGCGAGTACCTCGCCGTCGCCAACGGCCGCTGGACGACCGGCCGCCACACGCCGGCGATCGCCGTCGGCACGAGCCTCGCGCGCAACGTCGCCACGCTCGGGCTCGGTCTGCCGCACGACCAGCAGTGGTTCGCCGACAGCACGCCGACGCCGCTCGCGCCGAACCTGTCGGGCGCCGACGTCACCGCCTACGGCCAGGGCTGTGCTCCGCCCGGCAACCACCTGCTCGGCGTGCCGGTGCTGCGCGCGACCTCGCTGCCGCTGATCGGCAATGCGCAGTTCGCGATCGCGCTCGACAACACGACCGGCATCTACGGCGAACGCGTCGTGGTGGCCTGGAGCGCCGCGGCGGCGCCGACCGGACAGCCGTCGCTGCTGCCGCCGACCATCGGCGGCTGCGACGAGGCGATCGACACCACGCAGCTGGTGTCGATGTGGCTGCTGCCGACGCAGGTGCTCACGACCGGCATGCCGCTGTCGCTCGCCGGCCTGCCGCCCGCGGTCGCCGGCATCGAACTGCACGCGCAGGCCGTCGTCTTCGACCTGCTGCCGTACGCGTATCCGGCCTACCAGGGCATGTCGAACGCGCTGCGCATCGTGCTCGGCGAGTGAGGCACGGCGACCGCGCAGGCGACGCGCGGCGGCGACCGCGGTAGCATCGTCGGCCTGGCCGACCTCATGCACCACCGCTCGCCGTCGATCGCGCGACTCCTGGCCCTGCTGGGCGCGCTGCCCGGCTGCGCCGTGTTCCAGCTCGAGCAGCAGGTCGAGCAGATCGCGGCGCACGGCATCCTGGCGATCCAGGTCGAGCCGCGGTCGACGGCGACGAACGACTACGCGGTCGCCTGGATCGACGTCGACGGCCACCGGGAGACGATCGACGTGCAGCACGTCGACCGCGATGGCATCGCGCGCTTCCTGCTGCGCAACGGCGCCGGCTACGGCGTCGGCGCCTGGACCGACCTCGATGGCGACGGCACCTACGAGCCGGGCGAGCCCGCCGGCCAACTGACGATGGTCGAGCCCGTGCCGCTGGAACGCACCGCGACGCTGAGCCGGCCGTTGCCGCTGACGCTGACGCCCGACGGCACGCTGCCGGTCGCCGCCGCGTTCGCCGCGAGCGACAGGACCTCGCCGCACGGCGAGGCGCTCGCGATGCACCTCGGCGAAGTCGCGAGCCTCGACGACCCGGCGTTCTCGGTCGGCAACGGCTCGCTCGGCATGTGGCAGCCGTTCGAGTTCCTGCGCGAGCACGGCTACGGGCTCTACTTCCTCGAACCCTACGATCCGCGGCGCCTGCCGGTCGTGCTGGTGCACGGACTCGCGGCATCGCCGCAGGACTGGCGCACGCTGGTCGCGACGCTCGATCCGACGCGGTTCCAGTGCTGGTTCCTGCACTACCCGAGCGGGCTGCGGCTGGAGAAGTCGGCGAACGCGCTCGCCGCCGCGCTGGCGATGCTGCAGCAGCGCCATGGGTTCGATCGCCTCGCGATCGTCGGCCACAGCATGGGCGGCCTGCTGGCTCACGGCGCCACGACGCGGCTGCAGGCACTGGTGCCGCGCAACTTCGTCGCCGATCTGGTGACGATCTCGGCGCCGTGGGACGGGCACGCGGCCGCGGCCGAGGGCGTGCGCAAGCTGCCGTATCCGGTGCCGTCGTGGCGCGACCTCGAGCCCGGCAGCGACTACCTGCGATCGCTGGTCGAGCATGCGCTGCCGCCGGACACGCGCCACGCGCTGCTGTTCACCTACCAGTCGACGACCGGCGTCGCCCTGCCGCCGGACAACGACGGCAAGGTCGGCCTCGCCAGCCAGCTGGTGCCGGTGTTCCAGGAGCGGGCCGCCAGCATGTTCGGCCGCAACCTCGGCCACACCGAGGTCCTCGACGACGCGGCCACGATGCGGCACGTGCAGGCGGCGCTCGACGCGGCGCGCGGCCGCGTCGACGGCTGACGGCCGGCAGGACCCCGGGCCTCACCCGCCCGGCCCGGCGAGTTCCGCGTAGCGCACCGGCGTGATGCCGAGGCGCGCGGCGAGCCCCGGATCCGTCAGCGTGCGCAGTTCGTCGGCGGACGGACGCCGGTAGCCCGCCGGGTCGAGCTGCCGCAGCGTGTCGTCGAGTTGCCGCGGGTGCACCATCCACTCGTGGTCGCCGAACGACAGGCCGCCGGCGATGCGCTGCGCGCGCGCGCCGAAATCGGCACGGGCCTCGGTCGACACGCCGACGAACGGCAGCCAGCGCATGCCGTGCGCGGTCGCCGCGGCTCGCGCGCCGTGCGCCAGTCGCGACAGCAGACATCGCACCGCCGAGACGCCCTGGCGCGCGGCCGGCAGTTCGTCCGGCAAGCGGGTCCAGGTCACGCCGAACCGCCGCGCGGCGGCGAACACGTGCTCGCGCACCACCGGCAAGACGTGCACGTGGTGGTGGCCGTTCAGATGCGTCGGCGCGACGCCGAGGTCCGCGAGGCGGCGCAGCTGCGCGTCGATCTCGCGCGCGACCGCGGCGCCGTCGACGGCGCGCGCCGAACAGGCCAGCAGCACGCGCGGCAGCGCATGGAACCGCCCGGCCCGATCGGTCAGGCCGCGGATCGGCCCCGACAGCGCCCGGCCCAGCGTCAGCGACAGGTGCAGGCCGATGCCGATGCCGCGCTCGTTCGCGAGCTGCACGCCGCTCTCGACCGAGCCGCCGGTGACGCACAGCGACGCCTCGCGCACGTTGCCGGCGGCCGCGGCGGCCGCGATGCCGGCGTCGATCCCCGGGGCGACGCCGAGGTCGTCGGCGACGAAGACGACGCGCCGCTCCGGCGCGCGCGCCGCCGTGCCCGGCGAACTCATCCGCTGTGGCGCCTCGTGACGACGCGCGGCTCGACGGTCGGCTCGATCGTCGACGGCACCACCGCCGCATCGCCGCGCAGGTCCGCCAGCGCCGCGGCGTCACGTTCGCCGTCGTAGGCGCCCCGCAGGCCGCGCCACCGCACCCGCAGCATGTCGACCATCATCGCGACCGAGTCGCGGAAGAACTTCACCGTCGACGGCTCCTTGCGATACAGGAAGCGCACCGGGCACTCGTCGATGCGCAGTCCGAGGTGGCGCGCGACGAAGAACAGCTCGACGTCGAACGAGAACCGCGGCAGGCGCACCCGCGTGGCCAGCTGGCGCGCCGCCGCGGTGCGGAAGCCCTTGATGCCCGCCTGCGTGTCGCGGATGCCGCGCACGACCAGCAGGCGCACCAGCAGGTTGAAGCAACGGCCCATCAGGTGACGCGTGAACAGCTTGCCGAAGAAGGTCGGCGCGACGACGTAGCGGCTGCCTTCGTGCATGCGGCTGCCGTAGGCGACGTCGGCGCCGTTGCGCAGCGCCGCCAGCAGCGGCTCGAGGCCGTCCAGTTCGTAGGTGAGGTCGGCGTCGAGGAACGCGACGTGCTCGCCGCGCGCGTGCAGGAACGCGCGGCACAGCGAGAAGCCCTTGCCGCGGTTGGGCGTGTTGGTCAGCACCGCGAGCCGCGTGCGCGAGGCGCCGGCGTGCGCCGCCACGAACTCGCGCAGGATCGCCGGCGTGTCGTCGCGGCTGCCGTCGTCGACGACCAGCAGTTCGCAGGCGCGTTCGCGCGCGGCGAGCCACGCCCAGGCCTTGTCCAGCGTCGCGCGCAGGAACGCCGCCCCGTTGTAGACGGGGAGCACCACGGTCAGCTGCGTCGCGTCGTCCTTCGGCAAGGACGCGAGCCTACCGCGTCGCCGGCGCGGACTCCACCGGGCTGGCGCCGCCGCGGCGCAGTTCGGTCGCGGCACGGCCGAGCAGCAGCGACGCCGTCAGCGCGGCGGCAGCGGGCGAAGCGCAGCGCAGCCACGGGTGCGCCAGCATCGCGGACCGGCTCGGCGGCGGCAGGATCTGGTCGACGAGGAACAGGGCCACGGTCGCGGCCCACAGCCACCGCGCGCCGCGGCCACCGACCCGCCAGGCCTCGAGCGCGCCCCACATCAGCGTCGGCGCGACCAGCACGTAGGTGACCTTCTCGGTCGACGGCCCGAGCAGCATGAACCAGCACATCGTCAGCGCGTAGGCGTGGTCCAGCAGCCGCGCCTCGCCGACGCCGCGCCGGCGCAGCAGCCAGCACAGCAGCACGATGCCGCCGCCGCCGAGCACCTGCAGCACCCGGAACACGTGCTGCGGCAGGTCCCCGCCCACGGCCGTCACCAGCAGCCGCAGGTCGCGATACGCGAACGCGGTGCTGTCCGGCAGCGTGCGGTCCTCGTTGCGCAGCAACTCGAACAGCGCGCCGTACTGCCGCCACACGTAGGCCGGGTCCTGCAGCAGGAACGGCAGCAGCAGCGACGCGGCGAGCAGCGGCAGGAGCCACCACAGCAGCCGCGGTCGCAGCGCCGCCAGCACGAGGCCGTGCGCGAGCGGATAGACCTTGATCGCGGTGGCGCCGACGACGGCGGCCGACGGCGCGACCGTGCCGCCGCCCTGCACGCGCACGGTCGCCCACAGCAGCCCGGTCAGCACCAGCAGGTTCGGCTGGCCCATGTTGAAGTTCGCCAGCGCCATCGGCAGCACCCCGAACAGGAACAGGCCACGTTCGCGGCTCGTCAGCCGCATCGGGAAGCCGGCGCGGAAGGTCGCGCGCAGCGCCAGCAGGAACAGCAGCCAGAGGAACAGGCGCCACAGGATGCTGCCGAGCAGCGGTCCGCAGGCCGCGAACGGCACGAACGCCGCCGCCGCCAGCGGCGGATAGCGGAACGCGTCCCGGTCGACGTAGAGATCCTGCCCCGATGCGAACGCCTCGGCCGCCGGCACGAAGACCTTCAGGTAGACGTTCTGGCGGCCGAGGTCGGCGGCGAACAGCAGCCGACCGGCGACGACCAGGACGGCGCCGAACAGCACCACGAGCGCCGCCTGCTCCCACCGCGAACGGCGCGCCGGGGAGCCGTTCACGTATCCGAGGCCTCGGCGCGTTCCTTCTGCCAGCGGCGCTGCAGCCGTTCGGGCGCCTCGCCCTTGCGCCACATCATGGCGATCGCGGTCGTGCCCCACTCGCGCAGGTCGAGATCGAGGTCGTCGTCGAAGTCGTCCTCGTCGAGCACGCCGACCTCGAAGTGGAACACCACGCAGCCGCCGGGCGCCGTGCGCTCGAGCAGGCGCCGTGCGCGGGCCATCGACTTGACCGGGTCCTCGGCGACCATCACGTAGGGCGGATCGAGGAACACGAGGTCGGGCGGGATCTCGGCGTCGCTGGCGCCGTCGTCGTCGTCGTCGTCGTCGCGGGCGACGCCGAACGCGGACCGGTGCATCACCGGCGGATCCCAGGCGTCGGCGCGCAGCACGACGGCGCGCGAGGTGGCGCCGGCGCCGAGCAGGTCGAGGTTCTGCCGCAGCACGTCGATGACGCGGCCGTTCTTCTCGACGAACAGCACCCGCGCGGCGCCGTGCGAGAGCGCCTCGAGCCCCGAGGCCCCGGTGCCGGCGAACAGGTCCCAGACGATCGCGCCGGCCAGCCGGTCGGCGAGGATGTTGAACAGCGCCTCCCGCACCTGGCCGAGCAAGGGCCGCGTGCCGAGCCCGCGCACGGTGCGCAACACCCGACCGCCATACTCGCCGCCGATGATCTTCAAGCTCATGACCGGAGCGGCATGGTCGCCGGTCCCGGCCCACGAAGCAACTTCGGCCGGGCCGTGCGGTAGGGCGATACAACATCGCCCGTGGCCGCCCTTCCCCCGCTCGCGCTGCGCCTGTCCGGCCAGGATCACGCCCTGGAGATCGGGCGGGACTACGTGCTGGGCAGCGCCGCCGACTGCGATCTGATCCTGCCGGCCGACCGCGGCGTCGCGGCCCACCACGCGCGGCTGCGCGTCGGCGATGACACGGTCGAGCTGCAGGATCTCGGCAGCGGCGAGACGTTCTGCAACGGCGCGCCCGTGGTGCAGGCGGCGCTGCGACCCGGCGACACGCTGCGCCTCGGCGCCCTCGCGGCCGAACTGGTGCCGGACCACGGCTCGGCGCTGCTGGTGCCCGAGCCGGCCCTGCGCGCCGCCGCCCTGACGCGCCGCCAGCGACGCGTGCGCCACGCGGCCCTGGCCCTGCTGCGGCGACGGGACTCGGAGTCGTTCCAGGAGCTGATGGCCGACGAACTGCGGCGCGCCCCGTGGCTCGGCGTCTCGCTGGTGCTGCACGCGCTGCTGCTGCTCGCGCTGTGGCTGCTGGTGCCGAACCGGGAGGGCGGCGACGACGCGCCGAAGACGGTCGCGATCGACGTCGGCGCCGCCGTGCCGGCGGGCGACCCGTTGCCGCTCGCGCCCGAGGTGGTCGCCGACGCGCCGCCGGTCGACTTCGCGCCGCTGCCGGACGTCGAGCCCGAGCCGGCGAGCACGCGCGCGATCGACCCGACGCTGCCGGCGGCGCGGCCCACGCCGCCGGCGAACGCGCGGCTGGCGCCGCGCGCCAGCGGCGCCGGGGGCGGCAGCGGCAGCGGCGACCGGAGCCTCGCCGCGGAGGTGCAGACCGTCGGCTCCGGCGGCTTCCGGCGCGCCGTCGCCGACCTGCGCCGCAGCGGCCTCGAGATCGTGTTCGTGTTCGACAGCACCGGTTCGATGTCGCGCACGATCCTCGACACCAAGAACTCGATCGCGCAGATGCTCGCGGTGCTGCGCGCGCTGGTGCCCGACGCGCGCGTCGGCATCGTCACCTACCGCGACCGCGGCAGACGCGAGGACTACCTGGTGCGCCAGGTGCCGCTCGGCCTCGACTTCTGGCGCGCCAGCAACTTCGTGCAGGTGGTGTCGGCCGAAGGCGGCGGCGACCAGCCCGAGGACGTGCGCGCCGGGCTGCGCGCCGCGTTCGCGCAGCACTGGCGACCGGACGCGCGCCGCGTGGTCGTGCTCGCCGGCGACGCGCCGCCGCACCTCGAGGACATCCCGTCGCTGCTCGCCGACGTGCGCGGGTTCGCGCGCAACGGCCGCTCGTTCGTGCACACGCTGGTGACCTCGCCCGACACCGCCGGCAAGGAGACGCGCGCGGCGTTCGCCGACATCGCCGCGGCGGGCAAGGGCACCAGCACCGACCTGAAGGCGCACGAGAAGGTGCTGCAGCGCGTGCTGGCGCTCGCGTTCGGCCACGACTTCGAGGCGGACGTCGCCGCCGTCGTGCAGACCGTGCAGGCGGCCGCCGAGCGCGTCGACGTCGCATCGCTCGACCTCGCCCACCGCGGCGGCCCGGACCTGGAGCGCGCGCTGCGCACCGATCCGGTGCCGGTGACGCTGCTGCAGGCGCTGGTGCGCCGGCCGCGGCGCGCGGTCGCGCTCGAACTGATCGACCAGCTCGGCAGCCGATCGACGCCGGAGCCGACGCGGCACGCGATCGCCTGGGTGCTGCAGCGGGTGTTCACCCTGCCGTTGCCGCCGGTCGATCCGGAGCGCGGCGAGCCCCCCGACGCGGCGGCGCTGTCGCGCCTGCAGCGGCGCGCCGAAGACCTGCCGGACTGACGCGTTCCACGGCGCGCGGCAGCTGGTATCGTCGCCGGGCCCGATGTCCCCCCTCGCCGACGGCTTCGGCCGACCCCTGCGCAACCTGCGCCTGTCGGTCACCGACCGCTGCAACCTGCGGTGCAGCTACTGCATGCCCGAGGAGCACTACGTCTGGCTGCCGAAGCCGAACGTGCTGTCGTTCGAGGAGATCGTGCGCTGCGTCGACGCGTTCCTGGCGCTCGGCGTCGACGAACTGCGCCTGACCGGCGGCGAACCGCTGCTGCGCACCGACCTGCCCGTGCTGGTGCGGATGCTGGCGCAGCGACCCGGACTGAAGGACCTGGCGATGACCAGCAACGGCGTGCTGCTGCGGGAGCACGCGGCGGCGCTGCGCGCGGCCGGCCTGCAGCGGCTGACCGTCAGCCTCGACACGCTCGACGCGGCGACGTTCCGCCAGCTGTCGCGCCGCGACGACCTGCCGCGCGTGCTCGCCGGGCTCGAGGCCGCGCGCGCCGCCGGCTTCGCCGACGTCAAGATCGACACCGTCGTCATCGCCGGCGTCAACGACGGCGAACTGCCGGCACTGCTCGACTTCGCGCGCGGCATCGGCGCCGAGCTGCGCTTCATCGAGTACATGGACGTCGGCGGCGCCACCAACTGGTCGCCACGGCACGTCGTCTCGCGCGCGCAGATGCTCGCGCTTCTGCGCGCGAGCCACGGCCCGATCCGCGAACTGCCGCGCACCGACAGCGCGCCGGCCGAACGCTTCGAACTGCGCGACGGCACGCGCTTCGGCATCATCGCCTCGGTGACGAAGCCGTTCTGCGCCACCTGCGATCGTTCGCGGCTGACCGCCGACGGCATGTGGTTCACGTGTCTCTACGCCGCGCACGGCACCGACCTGCGCGAACTGCTGCGTACGGGCGCCGACGATGCGGCGCTGCGCGCGCGCCTGACCGAGGTGTGGCAGGGCCGCCGCGATCGTGGCGCCGAGGTGCGCGCCGCGCTGCCCGACCGCCGCGCGCTCGCCGAAGCCGCGAGCCTGCGCCAGAACCCGCACCTCGAGATGCACACGCGCGGCGGTTAGCGCTCGCCGCGCAGCCGATCGGCGAACGCGTGGCAGCCGGCGACGACGGCGACGATCGCGACGGTCGGGAACACCCACAGGTGCCAGGCGCCCATCGCCGCCGCGGTGCTGCCCTGGCGCAGCATCTCGCCCCACGAACTCGGTCCGCCGGCGCCGAGGCCGAGGAACGACAGCGTCGACTCGGCGACGATCGCGGCGGCCAGACAGAACGCGGCGGTGACGCCGATCTGGCTCCGGACCTGCGGCAGCAGGTGGCGCGTCAGGATGCGCCACTCGGACACGCCGAGGCCGCGCGCGACCAGCACGAAGTCGCGTTCGCGCAGCGACAGCAGTTCGCCGCGCACGATGCGCGCGAAGCTGGTCCAGAACAGCGCGGCCATCACCAGCACGAGGCCCAGGCTCGAGCTGCCGAAGAACGCGGTCGCGAACAGCAGGAACAGCAGGCTCGGGAAGCACAGGAAGACCTCGATCAGGCGCTGCACCAGGAAGTCGACGAGGCCGCGGCGGCGGCCCGCGAGCGCGCCGAGCAGCGTGCCGACCAGGCCGGCGAGCAGCACCGCGGCGCCGCCGATGCGCACCGCGGTGCCGGCACCGTGCACGAGCCGCGCCAGCACGCAGCGGCCGGTGTCGTCGTTGCCCAGCGGATGCGCGACCGACGGCCCGGCGCGAAACCGGGTCGCATCGGTCTCCAGCGGCCCGTACGGCCACGGCGGCATCACGGCGAAGTCCTCGGCGTCCGCCGGCAGCCGCGCCCACCAGCGCTTCCACGACAGGTCGTCGGGCCCGGCGGTCGATTGCCCGAAGCAGTCGGCGACGGCCGGGAAGCTCCACGTGCCGTGCACGCGCGCGACCAGCGGCACGTCGTTGGCGAGGAACGGCGCCAGCAGACCGACCAGCACGAACAGCACCGCCGACCAGCGCAGCAGCCGCCAGCGCACGGTCATCGGCCGAGCCTCACGCGCGGGTCGGCGATCGCGTGCAGCAGATCGGAGGCGATCAGCGCCAGCAGCGTCACCAGCGACGTCAGCACGACCATCGCCATCAGCATCGCCTGGTCCTGCTGCACCACCGCGGTGAACGCCAGCCGCCCGAGCCCTTCGAGCGAGAACATGTTCTCGACCACGATCGAACCGCCGACCAGCATCGGCAGCAGGCTGCCGACCAGCGTCGCCACCGGTGCCAGCGCATTGCGCAGCAGGCGCCGCCGCTGCAACCGCGGGTCGAGTCCGAGCGCGCGCAGGTTGTGGGCGAACGGCGCGGCCGCCGCGCGCGCGACGGCGTCGCGCACGAAGCGCGTCACCAGCACCAGCGGCGCCGACGCCATCACCGCGACCGGCAGCACCAGGTGCGCGGCCGAGTCGGCCAGCCGAGCCCACCACGACAGCGCCTCGGCGCCGCGCGACTGCAGCCCCGCGGACGGCAGCCACTGCAGGAACGCGCCGCCGAACCCGAGCAGCAGCAGCGTCGCCAGCAGGAACTCGGGCACGCCGGCGAGCACGAACGTGCCCGCCGACACCGCGCGGTCGGCGCGCGTGCCGGCGCGCATGCCCGACCAGGCGCCGAGCGGTACGCCGAAGCCGAACGCCAGCAGCAGCGCGAGGCCGCCGATCAAGAGCGTCACCGGCAGCGCGCGGGTGAAGCGGCGCCAGAACGCGGCCGGATCCTCGTTGGGGCCGGCGAACCGCAGCGACAGCGCGTTGCCGAGCCAGCTGGTGTAGCGCTGCCACAGCGGCGCCGGCTCCAGCGTGACGGGATCGACCAGACCGTAGCGCACGCGCAGGCGCAGGACCGCGGCGTCGCGCGACCCGGGCGCCGTCAGCGTGCCGCTGCCCGCGCGCGCCGCCGCCTCGATCTCGGCACGATCGACCGGCGCCCGGTCGAGCACGACGAACGTGACCGCGGTGATGCCGAGCAACGTGACCACCAGCCAGCAGAGGCGGAGCAGCAGCCAGCGTGTCATTCTCGTGCGCTCATCACCACCGACAGGATCGCCGCCCGCGTCTCGAACCACGCCGACCACGGATCGTGGCCGCGCTGGTACTCGAGGGTCAGGATCGGGATCCCGAGTGTGCCACCGACCCACGAACCGAGCGAGCCCGGTGTCGCGGCGATGCCGTCCGACGGCTGCACGCGGTAGCCCGACAGCCGCGAGAAGCGCTGCGCCAGCGCCTCGGCCGGCCCGTCGAAGTTGACGAAGTGGTCGCCGCGCCAGCTGTGCGCGACCAGCACCAGGTGCGGGCGTTCGTCGAGGATCAGGTCGTGCAGCGCCTTGCTCTCCGGCTGGTCGAGCGGGCGACTGCCGAAGAAGCGGCTCGGGCGGAAGTTCGGCGCCGGGTAGTTGCGGTTGAGGTCGACGCCGCGCGCGTTGCCGCGCGTGCCCTGAGCGGTGCCGTCCGGGTTGACGTCCTCGACGATCGTCAGCGTCACCAGATCGAGCGCGCCCGGCTCGCGCAGCAGGGCGAGCGGCAGCTGCGCGGTCGCCACCGCGCCCTCACGTTCGTCGCCGTGGATGCCGCCGATCCACAGCACGCGGCGCGGACCGCGTCCCAATCTGGACATGCGCACCGGCCGGCCGTCGCGCGAGGCACCGATCGGGCGCCAGCTGGGGATCCAGATCGCGCCGGCCGCCGCGGACGCGTCGGTGGCACGGCCGGCTGCCGCGCCGCCGGTCGCCGACAGCGGCGGGTGGAAGCCGGTGCAACCCGCCGCCAGGGCGCAGAGCACGAACGCGGCGCGCATGCCGGGCACGATAGCGGACTTCACCGAGGCGGCCACGCTGCCGATGCGAGCGGCGATGGCGACCGACCGGGAACTCGGCCTCGAACGCGTCGACGCGGCGATCCACTTCGGCGCGCTGCTGGCGCGCGCCGCCGCCTATGCGTTCGTCTACGCGATCGCCGACGTCTACGACTGCGGCCGGGCGATCCTGACCGGCGTCTGGCTCGGCGACGTGATCGGCCATCTGGTCGGACTGGCCTGGCAATGGCGGGATGCCGCGCTGCAGGTGCTCGCCGAGCTGGCGCTGCTCGGGGTGGTGTTCCTGCTGGTGCGGTCGCAGCTGGTGTGGCCGGAAGAACTGCCGCTGCGGGCGATCCTCGGCCTGGCGGCATTCGGCGTGTTCGCGGCCCGGGTCGGCGGCTCGCTGTTCACCCAGCTGGGTCCGAGCGAGAGCGGATTCGCCTGACCGTAGTTGCGGGAGATTCTCGGCTCGGGCCGGCCGCGCGCGCAGGAAACGGCTCCTGACCGGCAATGGCGGTGACCCGCCAGACCGCGTGGCTCCGGGTGCGAGGTACGTTTCCGACCGACACCTGGGCCAGCTTCCCCCCTGACCCTGCAAGACCCTGATGAACTTCCGCCTCCCCCCGACCCAGCTGCTGGGTCTCGCGGCCCTGGTCGCCGTCGCCGCTGCGGCGAATGCGCAGAGCATCCTGTCCCAGTACGGCGAGCAGGTGCACGCCGTCGGTGACCTCGTTCCTGTGGCGATCGCGGGTGTGACCCCCGCCCCCGGCGCGGTTCTCACCACGAACCTCGACGGTCCGATGATGGACCAGAACGGCGCGATCCTCTACCGCGCACAGATCAGCGGCGGCGGTTCGACGACGCTCGACAACCGCGCCTATTTCCTCGGCCGCGCCAACGGCGACCTGCAGATGGTCGTGCGCGCCGGTGACCCGGCTCCCGGCATCGCCGGGGCCTTGCTGCGCAACACCTCGGCCAACGGCCTGAGCAGTTCGCCGCGCATCAGCCCGTTCGGCGAGATCCTGTTCTTCCAGAGCTCCCTGTTCGGTCCTCCCACGACCGAGGACACCGCGTTCTTCTGGGGCCCTCCCGGCGGCCTGCTGCCGCTCGCGCAGGAAGGCACCCAGATTCCGTTCCTCCCCCTGGGCGACAACTACGGTCCGCTGACGGCGAGCACCCATGCGAACACCGCCATCAACAACAGCGGCCGGGTGCTGTTCTCGACCACGGTCTTCGGCGCGCCAGCCGCTTCCGACGCCATCGTGGTCACTGGCTCGCCCGGCCTGCTGAGTCTGGTGCTGCGCGAAGGCGATGTGATGGCCGCCGGGCCCAACCTGGTCGGCGGCGAGGTGCTGGTGCCGATCTCGGGCACCACGACCATGTCCTTCGTCAACCAGATCAACGAGGCCGGTCAGGTGCTGACCGAGCTGAAGTTCTCGACCGCGGTCGGCCCGGCCACCGCCGCCGACGACCGCGCGTTGGCGGTCTGGACGCCCGGGTCGGGCCTCAGCGTCATCGCCCGCGAGAACATGCAGGCGCCCGGCCTGCCCGCCGGCGTCAAGTTCAAGGACACGGTCTCGTTCAGCGGCTGGTCCCCGGGACTGACCCAGGCCGGCTTCAACAAGCAGGGCAAGGTGGTCTTCAACACCAACCTCGAGGACGGCGGCGTCACCGTCGGTGTCGACGACAAGGCCACCTACGTCGGCGGCTCGGCCGGTCTGTCGCTGGTGATCCGGCGCAACGACCAGGTGCCGGGGATGCCGGCAGGCGTGCTGTGGGGCGTGGCGAACAACAGTAATCTCGCGCTCAACGACCTCGATCAGGTCGCCTGCACCGCCTCGCTGCAGGGTGCGGTCACCACGGCCGACGACACGGTCGTCGCCCTGGTCCCGCCGGTCGGCAACCCGGTGATCCTCGCCCGCGAGGGTGATGTGGCGCCGTTCACGACGAACGTCGGCAACGGCCCGTTCCTGATCCAGAGCGTCAACCAGGCGCCGCTGCTGAACAACCTGGGCCAGGTGCTGTTCAAGGTGGACGTCTCCGACGGCGTCATCTTCAAGCCGATGCTCTACAGCTACGACCCGACCCTGGGCGTGCAGCTCCAGCTCGACGGCGCGGACACGTTCACGACGACCCTCGGCACCAGCGACTGGTACACCCTGGGCGGCGTCGGCAACACCAGCAGCGGTGACACCGGTCACGCGGCGTTCGACAACAGCGGCGACTATGTGCTGCGCGTGCACTTCAACACCTCGGCGATGGGGACCGCCGTCGTGCGCGGCCACGTCGGCTCGCTGATCGCCGAACCGAGCTCGGTGCCGGTCGCCGGTGGCGTGCCGCAGAACTTCCACATCGACTGCGGTGTGGCCCAGGCCGGCAAGCTCTACCTCGTGCTGGCCACCGGCCTCGGCACGCGGCCCGGCTTCGTCAGCCCGTTCGGCGGCCAGAGCGTGCCGCTCAACCCGGACCCGATCTGGACCGACCTGTCGCTCAACAACCCGAACTCGATCGTGTGGCCGGGCACGCTCGGCTTCCTCGACGCCAACGGCAAGAACATCACCCCGGCGTCGTTCCTGATGCCGCCCGGCTTCCCGGTGTTCCAGGGCGCGACTCTGCACCACGCCGTGATCGCGTTCGACATCACGTTCGGCCTGCAGACGACGTTCGCCAGCGAACCGTCGGCGGTCAAGCTCTACTGACCGCAGACTCGGCGTAAAGCCGCCCAGGACGCCCGGTTCCGCCGAGAGGTGGGGCCGGGCGTTCGGCCTTTTCGGCAGATCCTTGCCGGTTTGCCCGGCCATCCCGGAGGAACGTCGCCCTACCCGGGCCAGGACCGCGTGGGGCCAGCGGGCTACGCCCGCCCATGTTGGAGCTGACGGCGCTGCGCGCCGCAGCTCAGCGGCGAGCGGCTGAGTCGCAGCGCGGTTCCATCCCTCGGGGACGATGCCACGGATGGAGTGCTGCTGAACCGGAGCACCTCACCCGCCGAGAACGCCCCGGCCCACGCGCGCAGTGGGCCAGGCATTTCGTTTCGGGAGCACGGCAGCATGCATGCGCCTTGGCGCAGTCATGGACGATTTCTGGTTTCTGCCGGCCGCGGACGGGGAAACGACGCCAGAGCGCCCACCGGAACCCGCGGTCGCCCACCTGGCTGCCCCGCAGGGCCGGAGTACCCCTGGTCATCTCCTGGGGCACCTCAGTCTGTCCATCCTGACCCTGCGCCTTATTCCCATGAACCTCCCCCTCCCGAAGACCCAGTTGCTGGGCCTCGTCGCCCTGGCGATCGCCGCTGCATCGGCCCACGCCCAGAGCATCCTCCCCGTGACCGGCCAGGTCGTCGCCGCCGTCGGCGATGCGCCGACCGGCACCCCCGCCGGCGTCACGATCGGCGGCACCACCTCGCCGCTCGACGGTCCCGTCATGGACCGCGACGGCAACATCCTGTTCCGCGGCCTGCTCACGGGCACCGGCATCTCGAGCCTGAACAACCGCGCCCTCTTCTACGGCCGCGCCAGCGGCGACCTGAGGATGCTGGTGCAGGGCGGCGTCAGCCTCGACCCGAGCGGCACCTACCCGAACACCATCATCTCGCAGACCCTGGGCAGCACCGGCGTGCCCAATGGCCCCGGCCTGCCCTCGGCCTATCGCGCGTCCGGCGGCTTCGTGCTGTTCGGCTCGCAGCTCTACGACGCCTCGGGCCTCGATGGCATCATCGCCACCGGCACCACGGCCAACAACACGGCGATCTACTGGGGCCAGCCCGGATCGCTGCAGATCCTCGCGCAGAAGCTGGTCACGACGATGCCGGGCGGCGCGCAGCTGAACAGCGCGCTCAACAGCCCTTCGGCGCAGGCCACGGCACTGAACGAGTCGGGCACCGCGATCTTCTACAGCGTGCTCACCGGCGGCGACGTCACCACCAGCCCGCCCAACGAGGCGGCCTGGATCATGGGCACCCCGAACAACCTCAGCTACCTGATCCGCAAGGCCGATCCGGTGCCGGGCACCGGCGGCAACTTCGTCGGGACCATCGGCAACAACTGCATCCTGAACGGCGCCGGCCAGGTGTTCCACGACGAGACCCTGTCGACGACGCTGGGGCCGGCAACCACCGCCAACGACAAGGTCCTGCTGATCACGACCGCCGGCGTGCACGACCTGCTCGCCCGCGAAGGTGACCTCGCCCCGGGTTGCGGCGGCGCCACCTACAACAGCATGACACCCGCCAACAGCCTGTCGCCGACCGGCAAGACGGCCTTCCACTCGTCGCTGCTCGGCGCCACGACGATCGACGACGGCGCGATCTTCGCCGGCGGCGTCGGCACGGTCGCCCTGCTGGCCCGCGAGAACGACGCCGCGCCGGGCACCGGCGGCGCGCTGTTCAACATCTTCTTCACCAGCAGCATCACCTACTCCGACAACGGTGGCGTGGTGTTCACCGGCACGCTGCAGACCGGCACGGGCACGCCCGTCGTCGGTGCGACCAACGACTCCGGCATCTGGGCCGGCCAGCCGGGCAACGTGCAGCTGGTGCTGCGCGAAGGCGACGCGGCGCCGGGCATCGCCGGCGGTGTGATCGGCCGCACGACCTCGTACAACTTCGCGGCGGGCGACGCGATGGGCAACGAACTCGGCCAGATCCTGATCAAGTGCCGCGTCGTCATCGGTGGCACCACGGACACCGAGGCCTTCTACAGCTACGACCCGGTGCACGGCCTGCGCCTGCAGCTGCAGCAGGGCGACAACCTCGGCTCCAACCCCAACACCCAGGGTGTGCTCGGCAACTTCCTGATGCCGGCCAGCAGTCCGTCCAATGACAGCAGCCCGCTCGGGTTCACCAACCACGGCGACTTCGTGATCAAGCCGGCCTTCACCGGCACGCAGCTCCAGGGCATCGTGCGCGGTCACGTCGGCTCGATGATCGCCGAGCCCAGCTCGGTGCCGGTCGCCGGCGGCGTGCCGCAGAACTTCCACATCGACTGCGGTCCGACCCAGGCGGGACAGCTCTACCTCGTGCTGGCCACCGGCCTCGGCACGCGGCCCGGCTTCGTCAGCCCGTTCGGCGGCCAGGCCGTGCCGCTGAACCCGGACCCGATCTGGACCGACCTGTCGCTCAACAACCCGAACTCGATCGTGTGGCCGGGCACCCTCGGCTTCCTCGACGCCAACGGCAAGAACATCACCCCGGCGTCGTTCGTGATGCCGCCCGGCTTCCCGGTGTTCCTGGGCACGACGCTGCACCACGCGGTGATCGCGTTCGACATCAACTTCGGTCTGCAGACGACCTACGCCAGCGAGCCGTCCGGCGTCCTGCTCTACTGAGGAACGTGCGAGGTAGCGGCTGCGTCCGCCCATGCTGGAGCTGACGGCGCTAGGCGCCGCAGCTCAGCGGCGAGCGGCCGGGTCGCACCGTGGTTCCATGCCTCGGGGTCCATGTCCGCACGGATGGAGGACTACGGAGCCGATGGACATCCGATTCGCCGAAGCGCCCCTGTCCACCCGCGCGGTGGGCCGGGGCGCTTCTCGTTGGCGGTGGGCGCTGACGGCAAGGAGGCTGCACCGTCGCCAACAGGACGTGATTTGCGGCTTTCCGCCGGCCGGCGGTCGCGAAACGACGCCCTTCGGCTGCTCCGACGCAGCCAGGCTCGGCCGAACGGACCGTGCGATGGCGTCTGGAGAGTGGATCGGTCTCGCTGCCCTCTGCTCCAGGTGTTCCGCATGACTCCTCTCCGTCTGACGACCCACGCCATCGGCCTCGCCGTCCTCGTGCTGGCCACCAACACGGTCGCTGCCCAGAGCATCCTGGCGCAATACGGCGAGATCGTGCAGGCCGTCGGCGACGTGGTGCCGGCCGCCGCGCCCGGCGTGACCCCGGCCCCCGGCGCCACGATCGTGACCGACATGTTCGGCGAGAACCTCGGCAACAGCCCGGTGCTCGACCAGGACGGCACGATCCTCTACCGGGCGCTGATCGGCGGCGGTAGCACGACGAACGCCGACAACCGCGCCTACTTCCTCGGCCGCGCCGCCGGCGACCTGCAGATGGTCGTGCGCGCCGGCGACCAGGCACCGGGTTGCCCCGCCGGCACCCTGCTGCGCAACAGCGCCGGCAGCAACGGCCTCGGCAGCCTGCCGCGCCTCAGCCCGCAGAACGAGATCCTGTTCTACTCGAGCAACCTCTGGAACCCGACCAACCCCGGCAGCACGCCGGCCTCGGCCGACTCGGCGCTGTTCTGGGGGCCGGTGTTCGGCCAGCTGCTGCTGGCGCGCGAAGGTGATCCGGTGCCGTTCCTCGGCGGCGGCGAACTGTTCGGGTCGCTCTCGCTGTCGGCGACGAACAGCAGCATCAACGGCACCGGTCGCGTGCTGTTCGGCATGGCGGTGACCGGTGGCGCGGCCTCGGCCGGCAACGACGGCCTGCTCGTCAGCGGCCTGCCCGGTGCCCTGGCGGTCGTCGTGCGCGAGGGCGAGGTGCTCGGCACCGGCGAAGTCGTGATCCCGGTGAGCGGCGGCACCAATCTGTCGTCGATCAACTTCCTCAACGAGGCCGGGCAGGTGCTGCACGAGTTGCAGTTCTCGACCACCAGCGGCACCGCGACGGTCGCCAACGACCGCGCCCTGGCGATCTGGACGCCGGGCAGCGGCCGCACGATCGTCGCGCGCGAAGGCCAGCCGGCGCCGGGGCTGCCCGCCGGCGTGCTGTTCGCGACGCCGACGAACGCGTGGACGCCGACGCCGGTCGGCAACTGCACGTTCACCAATTCGGGCGACACCGTGCTCAGTGCGCCACTGGCCGGCGGCGGCACGATCGCCGGCGTCGACGACAACGCGCTCTACTTCGGCGGCATCGGCGGCTGGACCCTGGTGATGCGCAAGGGAGACCCGTGCCCCGGTCTCGGCGGTGGCGAGACGTTCGGCAGCGTCGGCAACAACAGCCTCGGCTGCATCGACGGCGGCGACCTCGTGTTCCTGGCGACGCTGGTCGGCCCGTCGGTCACCGCGGGCAACGACACCAGCACCTGGCTTCGCAAGGGCGGCAACCTCGGGCTGCTGGCGCGCGAAGGCGACCCGGTGCCCGGCATGGCGCCGAGCGGCAACGGCCCGTGGAAGTTCGGCAACATGACGGCGGGACCGCAGACCCCGAACCTCAACCAGCGCGGCTTCGTGCTGTTCGAGAACACGGTCTCGGATGGCATCGCGACCAGGAACATGTGGTTCGGCTACACGCCGGCGCTCGGCATCGTGCGCATGCTCGGGGACACCGACACCTTCACGACCAGCCTCGGCACGGGCACGTGGAACACCATCAGCACGGCCAGCGGCTCCAACCACAGCGGTGACGTGTCGCCGAAGTGGTTCGACAACAACGGCGACTTCGTCGCCAAGCTGTTCCTGAACGGTGCGGCGCAGGCGGCCATCGTGCGCGGCCACCTCGGTTCGCTGGTCGCCGAACCGAGCGCGGTGCCGGTCGCCGGCAACGTGCCGCACAGCTTCCACATCGACCTCGGCGTCGCGCAGGCGAACCGCCTCTACCTGGTGCTGGCGACCAGCATGGGCACGAAGCCCGGCTTCCAGAGCCCGTTCGGCCCGCAGGTCGTGCCGCTGAACATCGACCCGCTGTGGACCGACCTGTCGCTGCAGGGCTCCAACTCGATCGTCTGGCCCAACAGCCTCGGCTTCCTCGACGCCAACGGCAAGGGCATCGGTCCGTCGGC
>JAEUHS010000051.1 GCA_016794035.1 Planctomycetota bacterium | reverse complement strand
GGTGCTCGCCGACACCAACGGGCTCTACGGGCTCTATCCGTTCGCGCGCGAGGCGGCGCGCGTCGGCCTGCAGGCGGTGTTCGGCTGCGAGCTGGTGCACGCGGGTCGGCGGCTGGTGCTGATTGCGCGCGATCGCACCGGCTACGGCTCGCTGTGCGCGCTGCTCAGCGAACGGCATGGCACGACCGGGACCAGCCACGCGGGGTTCGATCTGCCGCGCGCCTGCGAACGGCACGCCAGCGGCCTCTGGTTTCTCTGCGGCGACCCGCGGCTGTTGCCCGGGCTGGTGGCGCGGTTGCCGCCGGCGCAACTGCTGGTGGCGTTGCCGGCGCGGCACCCGAACCCGAACCCGAATCCGATCGGCGAACGCGGCGACGGCGAACCCGAGGGTGCCACTGGCCGCAAGCTGCCGGACCCCGGCCGGCCGTGGCCGCGGCAGCAGTTGCTCGATCTCGCGCGCGACCTCGAACTGCGGCCGTGTGCGGTGCACGACGTGTGGTTCCCGACCGAGGCCGAACACGCGCTGCACCAGTTGTTCCTGGCGGTGAAGTGGAACCGCGGGCTGCGCGGTGGCGACGCGGCGGCCGATCTGCGCGGCATCTCGGTGGCGCCGCCGCACGCGCACCTGCCGCCGCGCGGCGCGCTGCATGCGGGCCACGCCGACCACCCGGACGCGATCGCCGCCGCCGAAGCCGTGCTCGCGAGCTGCACGCTGTCGTTCCCCGAACGCGCGCCGCCGATCTTCCCGCCGGTGGTGCTGCCGCCCGGCGTGACCGCGGCGCAGCAGCTGCGCGAACGGGTGCTCGCCGGGCTGCGGCAACGCTGCGGCGATTCGGCGGCCGCGCGCGCGCGCTGCGACCACGAACTGGCGGTGATCGAGCGCATGGGCTTCCCGCCGTACTTCCTCGCCGTCTGCGCGATCGCCGACCTCGCGCGCGCGCGCGACATCCCGTTCCTCGGCCGCGGCTCGGCGGCCGACAGTCTGGTCGCCTACTGCCTCGGGCTCACCGACGCTGACCCGCTGCGCTATGGGCTGTTGTTCGAGCGGTTCCTGAATCCGGGCCGCAACGACCTGCCCGACATCGACCTCGACTTCTGCTGGCGCCGGCGCGACGAACTGATCGACGCGGTCTACGAACACTTCGGCCGCGACCACGTGGCGCGGATCGCCACCTACCCCACCTGCGGCCCGCGCGCGGCCTACCAGGAGGCGGCGAAGGTGCTCGGGCTGCCGCCGGCCGAGGCGGCGCGGCGCAGCAAGCTGCTGCCGTGGCACGCGCACGGTGACCTCGATCTCGCCTCGGTCGTCGCCGAGACGCCGGGATTCTGGCGCCGCGGCGCGCGCGCGAACGCATTGGCCGACGGCGACAGCTTGCCGCCCGAGCGCGAGTCGCTGCTGCTGGCCGCCGCGCAGCACCTGCTGGCCGCGCCGCGCCACCTCGGCGTGCACCCGGGCGGCGTCGTCATCACGCCCGAACCGATCGCCACGCACGCGCCGCTCGAACGCGCGGCGAAGGGCGTGGTGGTCACCCAGTACGACATGCACTTCGTCGAGGGGCTCGGCATGGTCAAGATCGACCTGCTCGGCAACCGCGCGCTGACGATCGTGCACGACTGCGTCGCGATGCTGCAGCGGCACGGCATCGCCGTGCCGGACCTGGCGACGATCGCCGAGGACGATCCGCGCACCGCGGTGCTGCTGCAGAAGGGGCGCACGCTCGGCTGCTTCCAGGTCGAGTCGCCGGCGATGCGTTCGCTGCTGCAGCAGATGGCGGCCGCGACGATGGACCGCGTGATCCAGGCGATCGCGCTGGTGCGGCCCGGCCCGGCCGCGGCCGGCATGAAGGACGCGTTCGTCGCCCGGGCGCGTGGACTCGAACCGGTCACCACCGCGCACCCGCTGCTGGCGGAGGTGTTCGCCGACACGTTCGGCATCATGCTCTACCAGGAGGACGTGATCCGCGCGGCGATGGTGGTCGCCGGCCTCGACGCGACGGCCGGCGATGGGTTGCGGCGGCAACTCGGCAAGCGCCGCGCGGAGACGAAGAACGAGTTCGACGCGTTCCTGGTCGCCGGCCTGCGGCGCGGGCTGCCGCGCGCGGCGATCGAGCAGGTGTGGGCGGAGATGGCGCGTTTCGCCGCCTACTCGTTCTGCAAGGCGCACGCGGTCAGCTACGGCCGGCTCGCGTATCGCTGCGTGTGGCTGAAGGCGCGTTGGCCGGCGGCGTTCCTCGCCGCGCTGCTGCAGAACGACGCCGGCTACTTCGCGCCGGGCGTCTACGCCGAGGAGGCCAAGCGGCTCGGTGCCGTGCTGCTGGCGCCGTGCGTCGACACCGGTGGCGCCGGTTACGAACTGGTCGACGCGAATACGATCCGCGTCGGGCTCGGCACCGTGCGCGGTCTGTCGGAGCGCACCGTGCAGGCGATCCTGACCGCGCGCGCGGCCGGCGGCACGTTCCGTTCGTTGCCGGACTTCCTGTCGCGCGTGCGGCCGTCGCGCGACGAGGCCGAGCACCTGATCCTCTGCGGCGCGCTCGACGGTCTGCGGCTGCCGCGGCCCGAGCTGCTGTGGCGGTTGCAGGTGGCGTCGACGAAGCAGGGCCAGCAGGCCGCGCGGAAGCTGGCCACCGCCGCGCGCGGCGCGTTGTTCGCCGAAGCGCTTGCCCCGCGCGACGTCGTCTACCCGCACCTGCCGGAGTTCGACGAGCCACGGCGCAGCGATGCCGAACTGCGGCTGCTCGGCTTCACGCTCGGCAGCCATCCGGTCGACGTGTTGTGGCGCCGCGGCGAACTGCCGGTGCTGCGCCATTGCGTGCCGTGCGGCCGGCTCGAGGAGTTCACCGGCCAGAAGGTCGCCATCTGCGGCTTCGCCGTCGCCTACCGCCCGCACCGCGGCAGCAAGGTGCGCGGCGGCGCCGAACGCGACGGGGCGGCGATGTGCTTCGTCACCATCGAGGACGGCACCGGCATCGCCGAGGCGACCCTGTTCCCGCAGGTGTTCCAGCAGTACGGCGGTCTGCTGCAGGGGCGCGGCCCGTTCGTCGTGCGCGGCCTGGTCGAAGAACGGCTCGGCGGCACCGGTCTGCACGTGCTGGCGGTGGAGCCGGCGGGGGAGTCGTGACTCAGGCGAGCGGCAGGCCGGAGCGTGCCCGGCTCAGTTCGTCGTGGATGCGCTGCATCGCGGCGCAGCGTGGGTGCACCGGGCCATCGCCGCTTTCCTCGACGAAGCGGCAGGCGGCGAAGTTCACGGCCGCGGCTTCGTACTCGCCGATCCACTGCTCGCGGCTTGCCATGCGATCGGGATGCACCGGCCAGACGCCGGGGCGCGGCACGATCTGGCGCACGCCCATGCGCCATGGCTTGCCGCTGACGCGCGCGCGGAAGCAGGCCTGCAGCTCGCACATCTGCACGTAGGCGGGATCGCTGCGCAGTTCGCGCAGCAGCTGTCGCGCCGGCTCGCCGCGCGGGTCGAAGGTCTGGTGCAGCGCGAGCACCCGGAAGCCGGCGGGTGTCTCGTAGACGGCGAAGCGGCCCTTGGTGTGTGCCGCCAGCACCGCGCGCACGTGCTGCTCCGTGCGCCGGCGGTTGTCGGCCAGCGGGCCGGGGCGGGCCCGCAGGCGGCTACGCACGCTCAGGATGCCGACCGGCAGCGCCAGCGCAGCGACCACGGCGAGGAAGCACGCGCCCGCGCCCTCGTGCCGCAACAGCCAGATCGCCATCAGGAAGCCGGTCACCGACAGCACGCCGGCCCCGCGCGACAGCGCGCGTTCGAGCAGGTCTGGCGGGCGCGGCGCGACGTCGACGTCGGCGAACAGCACGTCGGGCTCGTTGAGGCAGTGCGCGCCGTAGGAGTTGCGCGTGATCACCAGGTCGTCGCGGCGCGCGAGCACCTGCTCGCGGATCGGCAGCCCGTCGCCGCCGTACGGCAACTTCTGTTCGCGCGGTGGCACCCGTCGCCCGGCCTGCAGTTCGGCCAGCGCCGCCTGCGCGCGTTCCTCCGCCTGCCGCTGCGCGAGCGCGTGGCTCTCGTCCGACCAACCGAACCGCCGCACGACGCGCTCGCGGCCGTTCACCTTGCCGGTGGCCCGCGCCTCCGCCCAGTACTCCGGGATCTGCATCCGCGGCGCAGCATAGCGAGCGCGCATGTGGTAGGAACGCCGCGCACATGGCTGGCCCGCGCCGTCGCCGAACCCCGCTGCCGACCCCACCGCCACTCGGCGGCATCGTCGTCGACGGCAGCAATGTGATCGCCAGCAGCAAGCAGCGGCCGATCGAACGGCTGGACCTGGTGCTCGCGTGGTTCACGCAGTGGCGGCCCGACCTGCCGATCATGGTGTTCCTCGACTACACGACCGCGGTGCGCTGCCGGCCCGACGCGCAGGACGTGCTGCGCGCGCGCTGCGCCGACGTGACGCCGGGCCGGCCGCGCTACGCCGTCGTGCCGCTCGAGGCGCTGCCCGACGAGGTGCTGCTGCAGCACGCGCGCGACCACCACGCCCTGGTGGTGTCGAACGACCGCTTCTTCGACCACGAGGAGCTGCGCCGGGGCGTGATCACCGTGCAGTTCACGCTGACCGGTGACCAGCTGGAAGTGCTCGCGGAGGCGACGTGGTTTCGGCCGTCGGGCGGCGCGCAGCGGGTGTCGATGGCGGCGCTGCGGAGCAGCCGTGCGCGGCGTCCCATCGACTAGGGCGCGTCCTCCTGCGTGCTGGGACCGTTGGCAAGGGGGGAAGCCGTTGCCGGGGGCACCTGGGTCTCTCGACGTGCCGGATCGCGACCACCCGTGTCTGGGTTGCCCGCTCCCCACGCATTCCGCAGAATCCGGGTAAGCGGGCGACGACCCCGGGCAAGGAACCTCGAGCACGACCATGAACAGCCCCAGCCACGCCTCGGATCGACGTCACCTGTGTGTCCTCGCCCTATGCGCCCTGGCACTCTCGTGCATGCCGAGCTGCGGCTTCGGCACCGCGGCCGTGGTGTCGGCGAGTTCCGGCGGTGGCGGCAGCACGGGTCAGTCGGTGGCGTCCGCGTTGCTCGCGCCGCGATCGCCGACGAGTCCGGCGTCGATCTTCTTCGTGCTGACGGATCAGGAAGGCGACGCCGCCGATGTCGAGCTGCTGTTCCGGCAGGGCAGCGGCGGGGACTTCCGGCCGATCACGCTCGGGGCGGGCGGCGCGCCGCTGACGCGGGTGCCAAGTTCGTCGACGCCGTACCGCGTGAGCTGGGACTTCGCCGCGGACCTCGGTGGCGAGGGATACCACAAAGACATCGAGCTGCAGCTGGTCGTCAAGGGTGGCATCTCGCCGGCGCCGGCGAAGGGGATCGTGCAGGGCAATGATGCGCCGATCGCTTCGGCACCGGAGCCGTTCCCGTTCGGCGCCGAAGAGTATGTCGCCAACACCGATGTCGTGGTGACGGTGGCCGACAGTGGCAGCGATGTCGTGCGGGTGAAGGTCGAGTACAACGACGATGCGGCGGGTGGCTATCCGGACACGGGGTGGAAGATCGCGCGGCCCGCAGCGACCCCCGCGGCGGAGTCGACGCCGGAGTTTGCGCTGCTCGGGGTGCAGGCGACGCCGGCGGGCATGCAGGCGACGTTCCGGTGGGACACGCTGCGGGATCTGGCCGGGTTCGATGCGGATGTGCGCGTGCGGTGCACTCCCGAGGACGAGTATGCGAAGGGCATCGCGGTGACCTCGGCGCCGTTCCGCATCGACAACAACGTGCCGCCGCAAGTGATCCTCGATCAGGTCGCGGTGGTGCTCGGCACCAAGCAGCGCGGCGACATCCCGTTGCCGTTCCAGGTGATCGATCCGGATTCGGATCAGGTGAAGGTGCTCGCGCAGTGGCGCGTTCCAGGACAGGACTTCCCCGCGTTGCCCACGACGGCGGCCTCGCTCGTGGACCTGCTGGACAATCCAGCCAGGGCGGCCGAGCGCGCCCACCTGCAGGTGGCGGTCGAGGCGCCGCTGGCGTTCACGGGTCGCGTCGGCGCCCATGCGGGGCTTGCGCCCAACCAGGTCCGCCTGCCCGAACTGGCCAGCAGCGCTTCCGGCCTGCTCGCGAACGGGGTTGTCGGCCGCACGCTCGAGATCCTGCGGCCGACGACGACGTTGCAGTCCATCGACTGGACGCCGAACCCGCTGAACGCACCGGTCGCCACCTTGCCGTCACCCGATGGCAGCCGGGCGCTCGTGCTCGACTCGATGGGCGCTGGGTGGCGGTTGCGCGAGCTCGACCTGGAGACGGGTGCGGTGGTGCGGCAGATTGCGACGGGAGTGGGGCAGCCGAAGGCTCTCGGTCTCGATCCCTCCGGAGCGCACGTGTTCGTCGGCTCCCATGCCGGGCTGTTTCGCCTCGACCGGTGGTCGGGCGCGGCCGCCGGTTCGGTGCCGCTGGCCTTCGCGGATGGTCCGCGCGGCCTAGCGGCCATCGGCACCAACGTCGTCGCGGCGACCGGCGACGACAAGCTCGTGCTGGTGCGCTTCGGCCCCACCGGCGGCGCGGTCGCCACCGCGATCAATGGCTTGGCCGAACCCTGGGGCGTGGTCGTGGACCCGCTCGACGAGGGTCGGGTCTATCTGGCCGAGCGCGCGGCCGACCGCGTGTCCACGCTCGACCTCGACGCGTTGCGGCCGCGCGCGGTTGTTGCCGAGGTTGCACCCGCGGACGTGGCGGCGCTGGGCGCGATCCCGTTCCCGAGCCCGCGCGCGCTCGCCTTGGAACACGGCGGCACGCGGTTGCTGGTGATGACGCAGTTCGGACACCTGGCGTCGCTGCGCACGCTCGACCTGCGCAGTCCGATCGACTTCGACGATCCTCGGGATGGTCGCGCGGATCCGATCGTGCGCGAGGTCACGCGGCAACTCGGGGAGCCCTCGGCGGCCGTCGCGGCAGGGCCGGACGGATTGCGCGTGGTCAGCCTCGCTGCCGCGAACCGGCTCGCGCTCGGTGGGGGGGTGAGCCAACGGCGTGCAATCGTCCGGGCACCGCAGACCGTGGGGCAGCCGGAGCCGTATGTGCCTTCGACGCAGGTCGTGACGCTGACGACGCCGTTGACCGTGTTGCCCGGGGCCGCGTGGCGGATCCGGGCGTTCGCGTCGGGTCCCATCGGCCGCCAGAACACCTTCGTCTGGGACACATCCGACGTGCCGGATCCCGCCTTGGTACAGGTGCGCGTCGTGCCGCTGGATGGCGACGTCGGCATTGCCGGGATCGGGGCGCAGTTCCGGCCATTCCAGACCACGTTCGAGGCTGTGACAACTCCGTTGCCTACGGGCGCCGCGCCACTGGCCGTGGCTGCGGCCGATCTCGACGGTGACGGGGACGTCGACCTGGTGTCGGGCGACTACTTTGCCAATGCGCTGACCATCTCGTTGCAGCAGGCGCCCGGAGTGTTCACGCCCGGCGCCATTGTGATACCGACGGGCTCCTACCCGACCTTCGTGTCTGCCGCCGACGTCGATGGGGACGGGGACGTCGACCTGGTCTCCACGGGCGTTGGCGGTCTGACGGTGTACTACCAGAGCGCGCCAGGCGTGTTTGCATCCGGTGTCAGTGTGGCGCCGGGGGCACGCTCGGTTGCCATCGCGGACCTCGACGGCGACGGAACTGTGGACCTGGTCACTGGCGGCTACGACACGCTGCAAGTGTTCTTCCAGACTGCGCCAGGCGTGTTCACACCTGGCGCGACGTCGTTGCCGGCGGGCATCCAACAGTTCTCGGTGGCTGCGGCCGACCTCGACGGCGACGGCGATCTCGACCTGGTCGCGGCGAACCGCTACAGCGACAACCTGACGCTGTACTTCCAGACCGCGCCGCGGGTGTTCACGCCCGGTCCGAGTGCCTTGCCGACCAGCATTGGCCCGATCTCCGTGGCCGCTGCCGATCTGGACGGCGATGGGGATTGCGATCTGGTGGCAGCTGATCGCCCCTCCAATTCGGGTGCCGACACCGGTTTCCTGACGCTCTACTTTCAGACCGCACCGGGGGTGTTCACCAGGGGTGCGGCGGAGTTGACGGCGGGGTGGAATCCGACTTCGGTGGTCGCTGCGGATCTGGACGGCGACGGGGATTGCGACCTGGTCACCGCCAACATCAGCGGTAATAGCCTGACTCTGTACTATCAGTCCGCACCTGGCGAGTTCGTCTCTGCCACCAGCGGGCTGGCGACGGGAGGTGCGCCCGCCTGCGTGGCAGCAGTCGACCTCGACGGCGATAGAGACATCGATCTGGTTTCGGCCAACTCCACCGGCAGCACTCTGACCCTGTACTTCCAGAGTTCGTCCGGAGGGTTCAGGCCCGGAGGCAGTTTGCCGCCGACGGGCTATACACCGACTTCTCTAGCCGCTGCCGACCTCGATGGGGACGGGGACCAAGACTTGGTCTCGGCCCACGAATACAGCCAGAATCTGACACTGTACTTCCAGAGCAGCCCCGGAGTATTCACGCCCGGAGCCAGTGGGCTGCCGGCGGGCTATGATGCGCAAAGCACCGTCGCGGCAGACCTCGACGGAGACGGGGATCTCGACTTGGTCTCAGTCCACAGCGGCGCCCTGATCCTGCACTTCCAAGGTCCGCCCGGCGTGTTCACGCCCGGTGCGAGTGTCCTGACGACGGGCCTTGGTAGTGGCTCTGTAGCTGCGGCCGACCTCGACGGCGATGGGGACCTCGATCTGGTCTCGACCAACTACTATGGCAACACTCTGACCCTGTACTTCCAGAGTGCGCCCGGATTGTTCTCGCCCGGAGCGAGCGTACTACCGACGGGCTCTCATCCGCTAGCGGTAGCGGCGGCCGACCTCGACGGCGACGGGGACGTCGACCTGGTCTCGGCCGACTATGACACCAGCACCCTGACCCTGCACTTCCAGAGCGCGCCCGGCGTGTTCACGCCCGGAGCGAGTGTGCTACCGACGAGCTCTGGTCCCCACTCAGTAGTCGTGTCCGACGTCGACGGCGACGGGGACCTCGACCTGCTCTCGGTCAACAACGGCACCCCGACCCTGTACTTTCAGACTGCGCCCGGAGTGTTCACGCTCGGAGCGAGTACGCTGCCGACGATCGTTGGTCCGATCTCTGTCGCCGACTGCGACGGCGACGGCGACGTCGATCTGGTCGCAAGAGACTCTGCCAGCAGCACCCTGACCCTGTACCTCCAGCGTGTGCCTGGAGTGTTCACGCCTGGAGGCAGTGTGCCCTCGACGGGCGCGCTTCGCTCAATAGCCGTGGCAGACCTCGACGGCGACGGCGACATCGATCTGGTCCCGGCAACCTTTGACAGCATCGGCTTGACCCTGTTCTTCAACGGTCCGTAGGCCGTTCCCTGATCCATGCCGGCTAGCCCCCACCGCGCATCCCTGAGCGGCACGGAACTGCCGAATTGCCGTTTGCACGGGCGATTCGTGAGTGGCGAAGGCCCCAGATCGGTCGCGATGGCCTTGCACCGCTTCGGATGGGTAGACGCCGCTCCTGCTCCCCGTAGCGGGACGGCCCTTCTTCGGCGAGTTGCCCGGGCCCGCAGATTCCGGAGAATCCCGGTAAGGGAGCCACGACCCCGGGCAAGGACCCTCGAGCACAGCCATGAACCGCCCCAGTGACGCTTCCGATCGACGCCGGCACATGGCCCGGTACCGTCACATCCTCGGGCAGCGGGTGCAGCGAGGAGCCGCCCGTGCCTGACCATGTACCGAGCACGCTGGCGACCTACTGGACGCAGATCGGCAAGCTCGACCAGTCGCATGCCGAGAGCGCGTGGGGCTGGTTCATCGAACGCTACCGCGGCTTCGTGCACGACGTGCTCGCGCGCCACGTCGGCAGCGCGCGTGCCGATGCGGCGACCAGCGACTTCTGGAGCTACCTGTTCGTCGGCGACGTGCTGCAGCGCGCCGATCGCGGGCGCCGGCTGCGCGGCTTCTTGGTTGGCGTGCTGCGGAACTTCGCGCGGCAGTGGCTGCGGCGGCAAGGCACGTCGCTCGCGCCCGCTGGGGCAGCGGACGAGCCGAGCGTCGTCGACCTCCCCGAAGAGGAAGAGATGGCGCTGTGGGCCGAGAACGTGCTGCACAACGCGCTGGCCGAGATGCAGCGACGCTGGCCCAACAGCGCGCTGGTGCTGCGCTGCTTCTACGGCCTGCGCGACGCCAGCGGGCAACCCGAACGGCCGCTGTCGGTGACCGAGACCGCGGCACGCCTGCAGTGCAACGTTAACGCGGTGCACCAGGCGCTGCATCGGGGCCGGCAACGCCTGCGCCACTGCGTCGAACTCGAACTGAAGAACCTCGTCGGCAGCGCCGAGATGGCGGCGGAGATGCCGCTGGTGCTCGCCGCGATCGGTCGCCGCAGCCCGGGGCTGAGCCATGAGTGACGATGGCTCCAGGTTCGCGTCGCAGCCGGACCCGCTCGGCGGCCAGTTGCCGGCGCACCTCGAGGATGCGCTCGGCGACGTGCTGTTCCGCGCGCCTGAGCAGCGTGACCAGAACTTCGAGCAGCTCCTGCGCGACCATCCGGCGCACGCCGAGCAGCTGCGCGCGCGGCGCGCCACGCTGCTCGAAGAGGACGACGTCTCGTTGTCCGCCGCGCCCGGCGAGCGGCGCATCGACCTGAACGGCAAGGTGCTCAGCGGCAAGTACCGCATCCTGCGCCTGCGCGGGGAGGGTGGCCTCGGCTCGGTGTGGGAAGCCAAGGACGAGATGCTCGGCGCCACGGTTGCCGTCAAGGTACTGCACGCCGGCGCGGCGCGCGACCATGACGCGCTCGGTCGCTTCCTCGGCGAGGCCAAGCTGCTGACCAGCCTCGACCACCCGAACGTCGTGCGCTGGATCACCTTCGACCGCACCCGCGACGGCCTGCACTACTTCGTGATGGAGTACCTGAACGGCGAGGAGCTGTCCGAGGTGCTGAAGCGACAGACCAGGCTGGAGCCGAAGCAGGCGATCGACATCCTGCTGCAGGTCACGGCCGCACTGCGCGCGGCGCATCGACTGCCGAACGGCGCCTCGCTGCTGCACCTCGACCTGAAACCGCAGAACGTGTTCGTGTCGAAAGACGAACCGCGGCGCGTCAAGGTGATCGACTTCGGCATGAGCCAGCACGTCGGCGCCGAAGCGCGCGCCGCGGCGGGCATCCAGCTCGATACCATCGAGGACGTCGAGGGCATGGACCTCACCGCCACGATCAGCAGCGTGACCGTGCTCCCCGGCAAGGCGGTGGCCACCGAGGGCACGCCGGTGGCACGCGCACGCGGCGGCACGCTGCTCTATGCCTCGCCCGAACAGTGCCGGCACCTCGCGGGCCTGCCCGACATCGTCGAGCTCGACGGCCGCTCCGACCTCTACTCGCTGGGCATCATGGCGTTCCAGATGCTGACCGGGGAGATGCCGTACTACCACCGGCCGACGCCGCTGGAGGCGCTGAACGCGCACCTGCATCAGCCGCCGCGCCGCCTGCGCGAGCTCGGCGTCAAGGTGCCGCGCCGGCTCGAGGCGTTCGTCGCCCGCTGCCTGGCGAAGGACCGCGACGATCGTTTCGCGGACATCGAGGCGGCCGAGGCCGAGTTGCAGCGGATTGCGAAGCCGCCGTCGCGCGTGCTGGCGATCACCGCGGCGGCGGTGCTGGTGGTCACGATCGTGCTGGTGCTGGTGTGGCCGGATCGCCCGCTCGCGGCGTTCGACATCGTCGCCGCCGGCGACAGCGTCTACTTCGGTCCCGAACAACGCGTGCAGCGGCTGCCGGTGGCCAACCTGGTGAACCGCGACGTCAGCCGGCGGGTCCGCATCGTCGGCGATGTGCAGACTGATGCCGAAGTGCTGGCCGGCTTCCAGGCGCGGCTGGTCGAGGACGGGGCGCGCGGGCTCGCCGTGGAGATCGAGGCGCCGCGTGATGCCGCCACGGTCGAAACCCCGGTCTACCTGCGCGTCGACGGCGATCGGCCCCAGCATTCGCGCGCGCTGCGGGTCGCCTTCCTCGCTCCGGGCGCGTGGGAGGTCCGCCGCACCGGCGTCCCGGACCTCGGCGACCGCGCGCTCGATCCGCGCGGTGCGGTGATCGAGGTGCGTCTGCGCGCCGATCCCGCCTGGATCGCGCGGGTGACCGTGGCCCACGAAGCGATCGTCCGCAACGCGGTGCTGGATGCCGCGCGCAGCAGCGGGGACGACCTGTACTTCACGTTGCCGTTCGACAGCTTCCAGGACCTGCCCGAGCACGGCGCGGCGAGCTTTCAGGTCGACGTCGAAGACCGCGCGGCGCACCGCGACCGCCAGGTGCTCACGGTGCAACTCGATGCGCGACCGCTGGCGCTCACGGCCGAGCTCGAGGGCTGCTTCCGCGCCGGCAACGGCCTGTTCGTCGTCTACCCGCCGGAAGCGCCGGTCCTCGTGACCCGATCCGTACGCGACGTCGAGTCGCCGCGCATCGCGGCGTTCCAGCAGGATGGCCAGCCACTCGCCGTCACGGTGACGCCGACCGGGAAGGGGCGCCAGCTGACCTTCGGTGCGGTGGCATCGGCGTCGTTCCAGGGCGAGATCGAGGTCGCCGTCGACGAGAACGACCGCGTGCTGCACCTGGACCCTGCGCGCGGTCGCGCGCAGGCGCGGGTGCACTTCCTCTACGACGCCCAGAAGCCGACGCTGACCGTGCTGGCCAACGCATCGCCGGTGCCGGCCGACGGCACGGCGACGCACTTCACGCGTCGTGCCGAACTCGACCTCGGGCTGCAGCGCAACGACGTGCGCGTGTCCGTCGAGGCTGCGTGCAGCGGTCCCGGCACCGAGGTGACGACCGAGCGCCTCGATCTGCACCTCGATGCGTCGGGCACGCTGCACCTGCCGCTGCCGGCCGACGGCGTCTACCGCGTGGCGACCCGCGCCTACCGCTACCTCGGCGCCGAGGCCCAGGCGCCGGCGAATCCCGAGTGGCAGCAGGAATTCGTGGTCGTGCGCGACACCTCGGCGCCGCGCATCCGGCTGGAAGGTCCGACCAGCCTGGTGCTGCGCGAGTGGAATGCCACGACCCCGCTGTGCAACTTGCGCCTCGACGACGTCGCGAGCGACGCCGCGCCGACGCCGGTCACGGTGTATTGGCAGATCCGCGAGCCGGGTGCCGGCCAGCCGACCTGGGCCGGTACGCTGCGCGACCGCACGCCAGGAGCCGGCACCACGCCGCTCACCGGTGGCGACTTCACGACCGAACCGCTCGAGGACGGTGCGTTCGAGTTGGTGTTCACCGGCGAGGATGCGGCCGGCAACGCGGCGATCGCCGGTCCGGAGGCGACGTTCACGTTCCGCGTGGCGCGCGTCGGACCGAAACTGCATCTGCAGAGCCCGGAGGGCCGCTGGCTGCCGCGTCCCGGCAACCGCTTCCGCGTCGTGGTCGGCGTGCAGGCAGCCAACGGCGTGACCAGCGTCACCTGCACGGCGCGCGGCAGCACCGGCCGCGAACTGGGACCGCAGCCGATGCGGCTGGTCGACGCCGCGGGTTCGCTGTGGGAGACCGAGTTCGAGCTGCCGGCGTCGTGGTCGGGCACGCGCGCCGAGCTGCTGTGCGTCGCGCGCGACGCGTTCGACAATGAGAACCAGCTCGATGCGCGCACGGTGCAGATCGATCCCTTCGAGGCGCAGCGACCGGTGGTGGTGGACCTGCACCTGGTCGCAGCGCCGACCGCCGAGATCGGCCGCATGCGGCTCGTGCAGGGGGCTCTGCGCTACACCTACGGCGGCCGCGAAGGGCGCGAGGAGCAGGCCGAGTTCCGCCGCTACGGCTTGTTGTTCAAGCAGCGCACGCTGGTGCAATACGAGCAGGTCACCGACTTCTACCTCGACGAGACCGAGGTGACCGTCGCGCAGTTCCTTGCCTTCGTCGACGCCGCCGACGGCTACCGCGCCGCGGCCAACTGGCAGCAGGCGGTGCCCGTCGAGCCGCGCCGGTTGGAACTGCAGCGGAGTCTGCAAGAGCTGGCGACCGATCTGCCCGTGAGCGCGATCGACTGGAACGAGGCCTCGGCCTACGCGCACTGGGTCGGCAAGCGACTGCCGACAGCGATCGAGTGGGAGTATGCCGCACGCGGCGGCCCGGCTGCCTATCGGCCGTACTCCTGTGCCGTTCCCGGTGCGTCGCTGGATGCGTCGACGTTCCACGTCGACCTCGGGTCGACCGGAGCGGGGCGAACCTGGCCCGTGCGCCACGGCAGCGACATCACTCCGACCGGCGTCGGTGCCGGCATCTTCGATCTGTGCAGCAACGTGTCCGAATGGACGGGCGGCGACGCGCAGGGGGACCGCCGGCTGGCGGCCGGCGCGAGCTTCAAGAGCCTGGGCCAGTCCTACCACTGCTTCGTGCTGACGTGGCTGCCGCGCGACGCGCGCGAGCCACACATCGGCTTCCGGTGCGCGTTGGACGCCGCCGACCTCGATCGCGCTGCCGAGGGCGAACCCTCGAGTCGGTTGCGCGTGACCCGCACGGCACGGGCCGAAGATCCACCCAAGTGATCCCATGAAGTCCTCCGCCACCTGCATTGTCGTGTTGCCCTGGTTGCTGTCGGCGGCGTGCCAGGGCCAGCCTGGTCGCCGTGTGTCGCTGCCGTTCCACGTGGCGATGACACCGGTCGCGATGGAACGCGCGCCGCGTGCGGAGTCGGCGGCCGGGACGGAGCCGTCCGCGCTGCTGGTGCGGTTCGACGAGGCCGAGCTGTCGCGGGCGTTCGCCCGCGAGATGCGCACCTGCTTCGCCGACGTCACCACGCTGTCGGCAGCGAAGGCTGGTGCGCTCGAAGCCGGCCAGCAGGCGTGGGTGCAGGAGGCCCGGGCCGCCGGCGCCGATCTGATCGTCGACGCAACGCTGACCTACGATCCGGCCGTGACGACGGCGATCAACGCCAGCTTCTGGCCCAACCTGGCGTTGTTCGCGCTCGGCGGGCCGTTCGCCTGGTTCATCGCGGATCGCAGCTACCGGTGCCAGGGCAGGCTCGAGGTGCAGGTCTTCGACCTCGGCGCGTCGGGGGCGGCCGGCGAGTATGCGTTCGACGACGCCTCGCGGGTCACGCGCGTCGACCGTCAGGCGGAAGAAGCGTCGCTGAACCTCGTCGACCGTGCGGCCCTGCCCCACTACGTGCTGTCGCTACTGGTCCCGGCTGGCTTGGTCGGGGCGGAATCGGCGGCGGTGCCGGACGAGTTGCGGCAGGCGATCACCGCGCAGCTGGCGGGCGCGATCGTGCGTGCGCTGCAGGAGCGCAGCGAGGACCTCGCACGCGGCGCGGCCGTCGATTTTTATCCGGAGGGTGTGCACGTCGAGCAGGACGCGCGCGGCGGGCGGTGGCTGGTGGGTGAGTTCGTGCTCGAACTCGGCAGCGGCAACGCCAGCGACCTCGGCGAGATCAAGTACCGCTTCGACCTGGGGCCGTTCCAGCGTGCGGGCTGGGGCGAGACGCGGATCGAGGCGCATGCCCGATCGGGGGGCCGGAAGCACCACGCGTTCCGGATCCCGCTCGGCAGCGCGGCGAAGGTGCAGGTGGAGGTGGAGCAGCGCGACCGGTTCGCGAGCCGGCGCACGTTCACGTATCCGACGGCTGCGGAGAGGAAGGAGTGATTGCCATGACGACCACGACGCGGATCTGGGTGTGCGGCCTGGTGGGGAGCCTGTTGTGCCTGGGCGGCAGCGGCTGCGGCTTCGGTACGGCGGCCGTGGTGGGGTCGAGTTCGAGCGACGGCGGTTCGAGCGGGCAGTCCGTCGCGTCGGCGTTGCTGGCGCCGCGCTCGCCGACCAGTCCGGCGTCGATCTTCTTCGTGCTGACGGACCAGGAGGGGGATGCCGCGGACGTCGAGCTCCGGTTCCGGCAGAACGCGACCGAGGACTTCCGACCAGTCACGCTGGCGCCGGGCAGCGCGCCGCTGACGCAGGTGCCGAGCAAGCAGACGGCGACGCGGGTGCTCTGGGACTTCGCGACCGACCTCGGCGGCACGGGCTATCACGAAGGTCTCGAGATCCAGTTGGTGGTGAAGGGCGGCATCTCGCCGGCGGTGCTGACGGGCGTGGCGCAGGGCAACGACGCGCCGCAGATCGTGGCTGCCGCTCCGTCGCCGGTGGGGGCCGAGGAGTACGGTGGCAACACGGACGTGACGTTCTCGGTCGCCGACAGCGCTGGCGACAGCGTCCGCGTGAAGGTCGAGTTCAACGACGACGCTGCGGGCGGCTTCCCCGCGGCGGCGTGGAAGCCGGCGCGCCCGGCCTCGACCCCGGCGGCCGAGGCGACGCCAGAGTTCGCGCTGGCCGGCGTCGAGGCGACTGTCTCGGGCACGCTGGCGACGTTCCGCTGGGACACCCAGGCGGACCTGGGTGGGTTCGATGGCAACGTCCGGGTGCGGTTCACCCCGGCAGACGGCTTCGCGACCGGGCCGACCGTGACCACGGCGCCGTTCCGCATCGACAACAACCTGCCGCCGCAGGTCGTGGTTTCCGACACGTGGGCGGTCGGCACCAAGGACAGCGGCAACATCCCGGTGCCGTTCCTGCTGTTCGACCGGGAGTCGGATCCGGTGCGCGTCTTGTTGCAGTGGCGCACGAGCACCGATGCGTACCCGGCGCTGCCAACGTCCAAGAGCGACCTCGTCGACCTGCTGGACAACCCGGCCCGCGCAGCAGAGCGACACCAACTGCAGATCGGTGTCGAGGCGCCGCCGGGTTTCGTCGGCCGGGTCGGCTTTGCGTCGGATCTCGCACCGAACCAGGTGCGACTGCCAGAACTTGCCGGTGAGGCGTCCTGGCTGTTGGCCCAGGGACTCGCCGGCCGAACGCTCGAGATCCTGCGGTCGCACACGGTGCCGCAGCCGGTGTACTGGAGCAGCAGTCTGCCGACCAACCCGGTCGCCGCGATCCCGGCGGCCGACGAGACGCGGGCCCTGGTGCTCGATGCCGACGGTGTCGGGTGGCGGTTGCGGGAGATCGACCTGGCGACGGGGGAGCCGCTGCGGGTCTTCGGCACGGGTGCGGGGATGCCGAGGAGTCTCGGCGTGGACCCCACCGGCGCGGTCGTGTTCGTCGGGTCGAGCGTCGCCGTGTTCCGCTACGACCGTGCCCTCGGCACGGCGCTTGGGTCGGCCGTGCACGCGTTCACCGATGGTCCACGCTGCCTGGCGCCGCTCGGTGCCGACGTGGTCGCGATGACCGGTGACGATGCGCTCGTGCGGCTGGACCTGAGAACGGGCGACCTTTCGACGTGGGTCGACGGGTTGGCCGAGCCGTGGGGTCTGCTGCAGGATCCGCTGGCCGAGGGGCGGCTCTACGTGGCCGAACGCGCGAGCGACCGCGTGCGCGTGTTCGACGCCGAAACGTCGAGCTGGCACCTGTTGGCAGCGGCGGTCGCGGCCGCCGACGCCGCCGCGTTGGGGCCGCTGCCGCTGCCGTCGCCGCGCAGTCTCGCGCTCGAGAACGGCGGCGCGCGCCTGCTGGTCGTGAGCCAGGTCGGTGCCGAGACCTCGTTGCGCATGCTCGACCTCCGCGACCCGACGGACTTCGACCACGCGCCGGGAGACGCGGCGGATCCGTTCGTGCGCGAGCTGACCCGATGGACCGGCGACGCCGACGCGGGACTGGCGACGGGCAACGACGCTCTGCGTCTGGTCGCGCGGCGATCGGCCGGGAACCTGCTGGTGGGCGGCGGGATCCACCATCGCGCCCGGATCGTCGACGCTCCGGGCCTGGCTGGCGGACTGGAACCCTATGCCCCGACCACGCAGGTCGTGACCCTGACGACACCGGTGGCGCCGGTGCCCGGTTCGTTCTGGCGGCTGGGAACGGCGGGGACACGGCGCAGCGATCCGATCGGCCGACGGCAGGTGTTCGTCTGGGACACGACCGAGGTACCGAGGTCGGTCCAGGTGCAGGTGCGCATCGTGCCGATCGACGGCAAGATCGGTTTCGACTCGCCCTCGCCGTTGAGCCTCACGGTCCGGCCGGACTTCGACGTCGGGGTCTCCATCGAAGCGAACCGCCCGACCGATGTCGTGCCGGTGGACCTGGACGGCGACGGGGACCTCGACCTGGTCGCCACCAACAATGGCCAGGACCAGATCACCCTCTGCCGGCAGACGGCGCCTGGGGTGTTCACCGTGGACCCGACGCCACTGACGGCGGGGGATGGGCCCTTCCGGATCGCCACGGGCGACCTCGATGGCGACGGGGACACGGACCTGGTCTCGGTCAACACGCTCGGCAACAGTCTGACGCTCTTCTTCCAGACCGCGCCGGGCGAGTTCACGGCCGCGGCGGCGCCGCTCATGACGGGGCTGTACCCATGGGCGGTGGTCGCCGCGGATCTCGACGGCGACGGTGACCTCGATCTGGCCTCCGCCGACCACGATGGCAACACGGTCACGCTGTTCTTCCAGGCCGCGGCCGGAGTGTTCGTGCCTGCGCCAGGGACGCTGCCTGTCGGCGGCACGGCGACCGGCGTCGTCGCGGCCGACCTCGACGGCGACGGCGACGTCGATCTGGCGGTGTCGGTCAGCAGCACCAACGAACTCGCTCTGTTCCTCCAGTCGGCGCCAGGCACGTTCGCGGCAGGCGCGAGGCTGCCGTCGGGAGCGATACCAGTCAATGTCGTCGCTGCCGATCTCGACGGCGACGGGGACGTCGACCTCGCCACGGCCGACGGCGGGAGCGGTACCGTGTCGTGGTTCGCGCAAGTCGGGCCCGGGACCTTCGCGGCCGATCCGGCCGTGGTGGGGCTGACCGGCACGGCGCTCGCGTTGACCACGGGCGATCTGGATCACGACGGCAAGATGGACCTCGTCGCCACGTCGCGGGTCGAGGGGTTTCTCCCGCGCGCCGTAGTGGAGTACCTGCGGCAGACGGCTCCAGGGGTGTTCACGACGCGTGAAATCGACTCCGTCATGCTGTTCTATGCACGACCGCTGGGTGTGGCGACCGCGGATCTGGACGGGGACGGCGACCTCGACGTGGTGACGGCCAACTACGGACTCGATCAACTCGACGTGCGTCTGCAGGGCGAACCGGGAGTCGATGGGTTCACCGAGAGCGCAAGTCCGTACCTGGGCTACCCGACGATCCGGACGGCCGATGTCGATGGCGACGGCGACACGGACCTCGTGAGCAGTCGGACGATGTCCCTGCAGATCGCGCCCGGCGTCTTTGCCGCAGCGCCATTGTCGCAGACCTCCAGTGAAGTCTCGGCCGTTGACATCGATGGCGATCAGGATGTCGACATCGTCATGTTGGCCGAGCAGGTCGTGGTCTTGGTGCAGTCGGGGCCCGGGGTCTTCCAGCCTACGTTGCTCCCATCGGGGACGGGTGCGCACCCGATCGACGTCGTTGCCGCCGACCTGGATGGCGACGGCGACCTCGATCTCGCAACGGCAAATATCGACAGCAACGACGTCTCGGTCTTCCTGCAGGACGAGCCAGGCGCGTTCGTGTTCGGGGGCAGGGTTGTGGCCGGGGAGGGTCCCGGCCGACTCGCGGCCGCCGATCTCGATGGGGACGGCGATGTCGATCTGGTGTGCGCAAATGGCTATGACGGCAACTACACGATCCTCTACCAGACCCAACCAGCCGTGTTCGTTCCGTCTCCGGGCCCGCAGTTCGCTGGTTCCTATGCGGGCGATGTCGAGCCGGCGGATGTCGACGGCGATGGTGATGTCGATCTCGCGTGCATGGTCGTCAACCCCGCCAGCGGCTTGTGGAGTCTGTTCGTCGTACTCCAGACATCGCCGGGGGTGTTCTCGCAGGGCAGCGATGCCTTGCTGACCTCGCTGAGCTATGGCCCCGTCGCCAGCGCCGACCTGAACCGGGACGGATGCGCAGACTTGATCACGGCCAGGGGAGTCCTCATGCAGCGTGCTCCTGGCGTGCTCCAACTCCTAGATGCTCCTGCAGACTACGCCGACTACTCGCTCGGGGTAGCCGATGTCGACGGCGATGGCGATCTCGATCTCGTTACCAGCTCGAGCATTCTCTTCGGCGGCCGGTGAGTGCACTTCATGCCGACCGCCTGAGCTCCCAGCGTCGCGTCACCACGAAGCCGAGCGCCGACAGCGCGCCGCAGCCGCCGCACGCCCACCAGAGCGCGGCTGGCCCGGCCGCGTCGTACAGCTCACCGCCGAGCCACGGCGCCAGCACGAACGCGAGCGAGAAGGTGCCGGTGTAGATGCCGTTGTAGGCGCCGCGCGCGTGCGCCGGCGCGCGGTCGTGCACCCAGGCGCCGAGCGGCGGCATCTGCAGGATCTCGCCGAACGTGAGCACGGTCATCGACAGCACCACGCCGGCCGCGCCGAGGGGCGGCAGCAGCAACAGGAACGCCGCGCCGGTCACGGCGGCGCCGAGCGCGACGATCGGCAAGGCCTGGCGTTCGCGCAGCGCGTGCACGAACGGCAGTTCGAGCAACACGACCAGCACCGGGTTGATCGCCAGTAGCCAGCCGATCGTCTTCTTGTCGTAGCCGAACGTGTCGGCGAGCCAGCGCGACTCGGTGCTGAAGTACTGCAAGAAGGCGAGCAGGTAGAGCACGCAGCTCGCCATGGCCAGCACGAACGTGCCGTCGTGCCAGACGCGGCGCGCATCGTTGGCGGGGCGCGCCGGCACCTCGGGACGCCAGCGGCGCAGGAAGATCCAGATCAGCAGCGCGGCGAGACCGCAGGTCGCGCCGTCGGCGACGAACAGCCAGCGGAAGTCGACGTCGGCGAGGTAGCCACCGACGGTCGGACCGATCGCCCATCCGGCGTTCAGCGCGAGCCGGTTGGTCGCCAGCGCCTTGCGGCGCAACGCCGGCTCACAACTGCTGGCGACGGCGGTGATGTTGCCGGGCCGGAACGCGTCGTTCACGAGCCCGAGCACGAACACGCTGCCGGCCAGGAGCCACGGATCCTCGACCTGCGTCAGCATCAGCATCCACACGCAGGTCAGCGACAGGGTGACGATCTGCACGCGCACCGGCCCGAGCAGGTCCGCGAGCCGGCCGCCGAGCACGCTGCCGCAGATCGCGCCGACGCCGTAGAGGCTGAGCAGCCGCCCGGCCTCGCCGACGCTGTAGCCGAACCGTTCGCCGAGGTAGAGGCTCAGGAACGGCACCACCATCGCGCCGGCGCGGTTGACGAACGCGGCGAGGCACAGCAGCCAGGTGGTCGCCGGCAGGCCGCGGAACGAGTCGCGCCAATGCGCGCCGAGCCGGTGCAGGCGGGGCAGGAAGCGCAAGCGGGGTGGGATCTCAGCCGCGCCGCAGCGCCTGCGTCGGAGTCATGCGCGCGGCGCGCCAGGCCGGGAACATGCCGCCGACGAGGCCGAGCACGCCGGCGAACACGATCGCCTCGACCATCACGCTGGCCGTGGTGCGGAACGCGAACGTGACCTCGGAGAAGGTCTGGTTCATGGTGCCG
>JAEUHS010000022.1 GCA_016794035.1 Planctomycetota bacterium | reverse complement strand
CCAGCGAGGGCTGCCTGTCGTGCCACACCGGCATCGACTCGACCAACATGCACGGCCGCAACGTGTGGAAGATCGGCTGCGCCGACTGCCACGGCGGCAATCCCGAGGTCGCCTGGACCGGCGGCGCCGCGCAGCGGCCCTACTCGGCCGCCTACACCAAGGTGATGCAGTCGGCGCACGTGCAGCCCGCGTTCCCCGAGGAGTGGCAGGGCAGCCGCAATCCGGAGCGCAGCTATGCGCTGCTGAACCGCGAGCGGCTCGAGTTCGTGCGCTTCGTCAATCCCGGCGACCTGCGCGTCGCCCCGCAGACCTGCGGCGTCGTCGGCTGCCACCCGGACATCACCGCCAGGGTGATGACGAGCATGATGACCCACAGCGCGATGGTCATGGGCTCGGGCACCTACAACAACGGCGTGCTGCCGTACAAGAACTACGTCATCGGCGAGTTCTACATGCCGAACGGCGAGGCGGCGATCGCCAAGACCACGCCGCCGCCGACGGCACAGGAGAAGGCGCGCGGCGTCACCGAACAGCTGATCCCGGTGCCGCGCTACAACACCAGCCAGCCCGGCAACATCTTCCGCGCCGCCGAGCGCGGCCTGGCCAACACGCGTGGTCTCGGCACCGGCGCCCGCGTCGACTTCGCGCACTTCGTGCTGCACAAGACGCGCCTCAACGACCCCTACGTCTGGTTCCTCGGCACCAGCGACTACGGCGGCGAGCATCGCTCCAGCGGCTGCAGCGCCTGCCACGTGCTCTACGCCAACAGCGAGGATCCGGCGATGTCGGGCGCGGCCGCGCACCACGGCTACCGCGGCACCACCGACGCGCAGAACGGCGACCCGACGATCCCGAAGGACGAGCCCGGCCACCCGATCCAGCACAAGTTCACGACGCAGATCCCCACCAGCCAGTGTCTGACGTGCCACAACCACCAGGGCAGCGGCGCGATCGACAACTACGCGGGCATCATGTGGTGGGACGGCGAGACCGACGGCAAGCGGCTGTACCACGCCGACGGCACGCCGCTGAAGGGCGCCGAACTGGCCGACGTGCACCTCGAGGCCAACAAGGACGCGAAGCACACGCAGTTCACGTCGCAGCACCGTTCGGGCTGGTCGTTCCGCAAGGTCTACAAGCAGAACTTCGAAGGCCAGCTGATCGACAAGGACGGCAACCTGATCCCGTGGGAGGACAAGGACTGGGCCGCGAAGGCCGTGCACCTCGCCGACCACCACTACGAGGTCGGCATGCACTGCATCGACTGCCACACCGAGCAGGACGTGCACGGCGACGGCAAGCTCTACGGCGAGATGATCAACGCCGTCGAGATCTACTGCACCGACTGCCACGGCACGATCCAGCAGCGCACCGCGCTGAAGACCTCGAACCCGCCGGGCGGCAACGACCTGCAGAACGCACGCGCCGCCGGCCGCTCGATGTTCCGCTGGGTCGACGCGAGCGGCAACGACGTCACCGGCCGCGCCCCGCAGAAGGGCGACGTGCTGAAGCAACGCAGCAAGGTCGACCCCGACCTCGAGTGGACGGTGCCGCAACTGGCCGACGTCGTCGACCCGTCGTCGAAGAGCTACAACCCGAAGGCGCGGCTCGCGAAGACGCTGCAGAAGGGCAACGACACGTTCGGCGACGCCGGCAAGACGCCGGACTGCTACGCCCACAACCCCGACGCGATGACCTGCTACACGTGCCACACGTCGTGGGCGATCAGCTGCGCCGGCTGCCACCTGGCCGGCAAGACCAACCGCCGCCGCGGATCGAGCCACTTCTTCGGCGAGAAGACCCTGGTCGACGTCGGCTACTACTCGCAGGGCCTGCGCGCCGACTGCCTGATGCTCGGCAAGAACGGCGACGTCAAGGGCAACAAGATCTCGCCGATCCGCTCGGCGTCGGCGCCGATCGCCACCGCCGAGAACGGCAACCGCGCGATCGTCACCCACCAGCAGCCGACCGTCGCCGCCTCGGGCCACAGCGGCCACGCGTTCTCGCCCTACATCCCGCACACGGTCAGCGCCGAGCACGGCCAGCAGTGCACCAGCTGCCACGTCAGCAAGGCCGACGACAACAACGCCCAGCTGGCGACCCGCTTCAACCTCGGCGTGCACGCGTCTGACTTCGTCGGCAACTACGTGCACCTGGCGACCGGCAACCGCGTCACGGCGGTGCGCGTCGCCGAGGGCTGGGAGCCGCAGCCGGTGATCGGCAGCGACTTCCACCAGATGACGATGCCGGCGGAACACGAGGCGCACGTCGGCCGCGGCGGCAGGCTCGCCGAAGCGCACACGCACGACACCGACGCGGTGATGGTGCAGGCGCGCGGTGAATACCTGTTCTGCGCCGCCGGCAAGGGCGGCTTCCGCGTGCTCGACATCGCCAACGTCGCCAACAAGGACGTGGCGCAGCGCATCGTCAGCGCGCCGTTCAGCCCGCTCGGGCAGGACGCACACATCAAGACCCGGGACTGCACCGCGGTGCTGCTGCCGACCACCGTGCCGATGGACCCGATCCGCAAGGTCGATCCGAGCAACCGCGAGACGCCGGTGCATCCCCTGTTCAGCTACGCCTACGTGCTGGACCGCCAGGAAGGCCTGATCGTGGTCGACGTCGACACGTTCGTCGACGGCAACCCCGACAACAACTTCCTCGAACGTGCGGCGACGTGGAACGCCGGCGGCGCGCTGACGGGCGCCAGCGGCGGCATGGTGGTCGGCCACTACCTCTACGTGTTGGTGCCCGACGGCCTGGCGATCGTCGACATCGAGACGCCGAGGAGCCCGCGCCACGTGCGCACGGTCAAGGACGGCCTGGCGAAGCCGCGCGGCATCGACGTGCAGTTCCGCTACGCGGCGATCACCGACGCGCAGGGCATGCAGGTGTTCGACATCACCGACCTGGAGAACCCCGTGCACGTGCCGCAGGCGACGGTGCCGCTCGCCGACGCACGCGGCGTGCGCCTGTGCCGCACCTATGCCTACGTCTGCGGCGGCGCCGACGGCCTCGTCGTCGTCGACGTGCGCCAGTTCACCGCGCCGAAGGTGGTCGAGAAGTTCACCGCCGACGGCAAGATCCGGGACGCCACCGCGGTCACGACCGGCCTCACCAACGCGAGCCTGTTCGCCTACGTCGCCGACGGCAAGGGCGGCCTCAAGGTCGTCGAGCTGTGGACGCCGTCGCGCAGCCACGGCACCAACGGCTTCTCGCCGCGGCCGACGCCACGGCTCTGCGCCAGCTACCGCACCGGCGGCGCCGCCGTGTCGATCTCGACCGGCATGATCCGCGATCGCGGCGTCGACGAGAGCGGCAACCAGATCGGCGTCTTCGGCCGCATCGGTTCGCGACCGCTGAACAAGGCCGAGCGCGAGGCGTTCTACCTGCGCAAGGGCCAGGTCTACCGCGTCGACGACGCGGCGACGGGCTACACCGAAGCGAAGTAAAACCGCGGACCGGGCCACACCAAGGTCCTTGCGGTTGCTCCTACTGCCGGTAATACTGGCGGACAATGCTGGAACCGACAGTTTGCATCGTCGGGCGATGTCGTGCAGCGTCAGCTCTCACAACCAACAATGGGGTCATGATGTCCATCAAGTTGTCTTCCACCCTTGGCATGGTCCTGCTGGCTGTCTGTTGCCTCGCGCTCTCGTTCGCACCTGTGCCGCAAGGCGGAACAACCACCGCTGGGACATGCTACATGCTGAAGAGCTTTAGCAACGGATACGAGATGCCGGAGTGCAGCAAGAACGCGAACTCCGAATGTGGAGAGAGGGAGTGCCAGCCGGATGGAAATGCCGAATGGTGGTGGTGTGATTGCCATACCGACGGCCAATTCGACGATTGTCGTTGCGACGGAATCGTGACCCTCAACGGTGGTGGTTACCCGATCATTGTTTGCGCCGGTGCATGCTGGGTCTGTGGAACTGGCGTCGAGAAGTGTCAGTCGAGTTGGATTCCCTACGGGCAGACAGTGCCCGCCTGCAATTGCGGTGGAGGCTAGTTCCGAAAGCCCTGACCCTCGATCCGCCGGTCAGGTATTTCCAGACCTATGCAGGACTCACATCCTCGGCGCGATCGCAAGTCGCCACGGTTGGGCATTCTCGCTTGTATCTGCCTCGCAACACTAGCGGTTTTGGTTCTCCGCGGTGGGCCAGAACCAAGCCCCGGTCCCACAGCCGCGCTCTCCCCAGGCGCCCCTCTGGTGGAGGGCAGCACCGTCGAGGTGATCGTGCCGACACAAGTTGCGGCGCTGCAGCGCGACGCGGCTGGCGATGTCCGAGCACCAGTAGTCCTTCGCGTTCAGAGTTCGCGAGGAGGCATCCCTGGCGCCGAAGTTCACCGGCTCGATCCTGCACCAATCCGGGTGGATCCCCAAGCGCCTCTCGTAGTAACAGATGCCCGAGGCGTCGCCACCTGGCAATTGGAAACGCCCCTGCCCGTCGTCGTAACTAGTCCAGACTACGAGCCAAAGACCCTACTTGTCGAGCCCGGTTGCGAGTACCTCGTGTCATTGGTGCACGCATTCGAACAGGAGGTCACGTGTGTCGACAGATCCGGTCATGCGCTCGCAGGTGTTCGCATGGCTATGACGCTGGGCGGTGTCTGCGAGATGGCCGATTCCGGGGAGCCTGGGGTTGACCCGGCGACCGCCATTCACCGTGGCATATCGGACGCTTCCGGACGCATCAAGGTGGCCGGGCTCCATCATGGTGACCATGCAGTGCAGGTATCGCCACCGGCTGGCTATGTGCTGGCCAGGTCGACAACGCCAAGCCGGATGCGGTTATTTGTCCCGAGCCCGCCATTCCGGCTGATTTTTGACCACCTCTGGACGTGTGTCGTGCAATACCAGGACGACACGGTACTTGCCTTCCAGACTGCCATGACCCTGGGTGTAGCGGGAATTGGACCCCAGGCAGGACGCAATGTGATCACACTCAGGGATGAGTTGAAGAGGCAGTTCGAAGGTTCTCTGGTGTACGTGGCTCCGCCTCGGGAGGACTGGGAAGGACCGCGCACGGTAACCGTCAGGGCGTGCCTCAGACGGCGAGGATGGTTGCCGACGCAGACGTTCATTCTGAGTGCACCGGGAAGCATCCACCCACAGATCGTGGAGACTGCGCCTCTACCGTTGCACGCCCAGGACAACAGTGGTACTTTTCTTGTCAGGCTCTTGTCGCCCGATGGCGCGAGCCTCTCATTGCCACGCGACGACCTCGTGTTCGTTGTCTCCACCGGGAACCGTGTGTCCGGCGCGCTTGGGCACACTGATGGTGCGGCTCCCATGCGGCTGGCGAGTGGGCGGTACGTCTTGACTCCCGTGTGTGGTTCGATTGGGTGGGCCTTTCCCGAGGTCCCGTTTGAGGTCGCAGCAGGCAGCGACGTCATCGTTGACATCGTGGCGACCGAGAAGCTGGTTGAGATTCCTGTCTACGGCATCATGCAGGGCAGTGGCGCGTTGGACGACTTGCCTGTCATGCTGCTGGGTGGACACAATGGTCGTCGGCGAATAGGCGCAAAGAGCTTGTCGGACCAACGCGGGCGGACGCTTCTGCTCGGCGATGGGCTATGGAGACTGACGTTCTTTCGGGATGGTTGTGAGCCGGTGGAACTGTCCTTGGACGCCATACCGAGTGCTAATCATGCGGTGCTCGTCGAGTTTCCGTTGCGGAGGCTATGACAGGCCGTTGAAGAAGGGGTGGGTCGAGGTTCTGGGGGATCGCGTATTCGACACGGTCGCCGTACTCGATATGCACAGAGTCTCGGAGACCCTCGCGCCGCGCGCGGGTTTTCGTAAGCTGCGTGCCCCAATAACAAGCGGCCATGGCCAATTCTGGCAACCGAAGTTCGGTTGCAGCCATGGCCGCGATGTGTCGACGGCGGCGTGAATCCACCTGATTCCGGCGGTCTGGGCGTCTGGGCGGCGGCAACGATCCGCGGCGCGGCGCCGACCGCCATCGCGGATCACGGGGTCTGGAAGCCGAGCTGCGTAGCACATCGGCCGCCGGGAGGACCGTGCATGCACGCTGGATGTGCTCCTGCGGCGCCCCAGAGGCGCGGGTCGAGATTTGCCGGATCGTCTCCCCTTCGTCTGCTACCTACCCGGTCTTGGCAACATGGCCGCATGCCAGGCCTGGGTCAGCGCGTCCTTGACGACGCCGAGCGACGCCTTGGCGAGCAGCACGTTGGTGCAGCCGGCGCGACCCCAGGCACCGTTCGCCGGCACGAACACGCCCGGCTGCGCCTGCGTCAGACTGGCCTGCTCACCGGGCGGCAGCTTCACCATGCCCCAAAGGCCGTCCGGGTGCAGCGTCGCGAACACGCGGCCGCCGGTGCGAAAGTCGGGGTGGCCCTGATGCTCGCCCTCGACGACGTCCGGCAGCGCGAGCGCGGCCTGGCGGAACTGCGCGGGTGTCATGCTACTTCGGCGCGGCCGTCGCCCGCTCGAACGCGGCCTTGCCGCCGACCACCGGCAGCACGATGGTCGTCGCGTCGACGTCCAGCGTCAGCTCGGTGCCGGGCGCCGGCCACAGCGTGAAGTCGCGATCGCTGGCGAACACCATCAGCGCCAGACGTTCGCCCTTCGGGATCACCTGGTCGTCGGGCTGCAGGTCGAAGACCACATCGACGAACTCGCCCGGCACCAGCGGCTCGCTCTTCTCCAGCGAGTTGCGGTTCTGCGGGTCGGCCCAGCCGCGCGTGACGATGTCGTCGCGCGTGCGGCCCTGCCACGGCAGCGTCACCATCCACACCGACAGGTTCGTCGCCGGCTTGCTGCACGCCATGCGGATCGACACCCTGGTGGTGCCCGACAGATGCAGCGGCTGCGCCAGCTCGGGCGTCGCGTAGAGCAGACGATGTGCGGACGTCTCGGCCTGCGCCAGCTTGGCGCCCGGGATCGAGACGTCGTCGACCAGCGTCTCCTTGCCCTGCCCAGCCACCGCGTCGCTCGCGAGCCCGCCGATGCCGTTGCCGCCGGCGCGCAGATGCAGCGTCACCGGCGCCGCATCGGGATGCGGGTAGTCGGCGTACTGCGTCGGCTTGTTCGGGCGATCGCCCTCGCGCACGATCCAGCTGCGCGGGCCCGTGTCGACGCCGTTCTCGACGCCGTAGAGGAAGCGCGTGAACCAGCGGTTGCACAGCGAGAACAGCGGCGCACCCTCGTGGGCGCCCTGGTGGAAGTAGGCGATGCACGGCACGCCGCGCTGCTTCAGCGACGCGTAGACCTTCACGCTGTGCTCGGGCATCACGTTCCAGTCGTTGAAGCCGTGCACCATCATCACCGCCGCCCGCACCCGATCGAGCTTGCGCAGGTAGTCGCGCGCGGCCCAGAACTCGTTGTAGTCGCCGGTCAGGCGGTCGATGTGCGCCACCAGCAGCTCGTCGCGCACGGTCTGGTTGCAGTAGTCACGACGCGCCGGATCGCCGCTGTTGATGAAGTCGTACAGCACGTCGCAGTCCTCGCCCATGTAGCCGCCGGGATGGCGCACGAGGCCGTTGGAGCGGTAGTACAGGTAGTAGGAGACGTTCGGCGCGATCGGGATGATCGCCTCCAGGCCCTCGACGCCGGTCGTCGCCGCCGCGATCGGCAGCGTGCCGTTGTACGACGTGCCGATCATGCCCACCTTGCCCGAGCACCAGCTCGCGGTCACCTCCACGTCGCCATCGGGGGTCGTGAAGCCCTTGCCGCGGCCGCACAGCCAGTCGATCACGGCCTTCGGCGCCAGCGACTCGTTCTCGCCACCGATCGTCGGACAGCCCTGCGACAGGCCGGTGCCCGGCGAGCACGAATGCACGACCGCGAAGCCGCGCGGCACCCATTGGCGCACCTCGCTGTTCGCGATGCGATCGGGGCGCGCCGTCGACACGATCGCCGGCGGGTGTTCGTGGGGGCGCTGGACGGCGCCGAGTTCCTGGTTCGGGTCCCAGAAGTACTGCTTGCCGTTGCTGCCGGTGCCCGTGAAATACGGGCTGGTCTCGTAGACCACCGGCACCTTCAGCCCTTCGGTCTCGGTCTGCTTGGGCCGCGTCACGTCGACGTGCATGCGATCGGGCCGGCCGTCACCATCGGTGTCGAAGCCGGTCTCGACCCAGAGCGCCTCGCGGATCCAGTCGGCCGGACTGCGGAAACCGTCGACGACCTGCGCCTCGCCGTCGACGAACACCGGCAGAGTGCGTTCGGCCTGTTCGACCGCCTGGGCGTGCGCGACGCCGGCGAACAGCAATGCCAGGAACGGGAACGTGCGGACACGGAGATGCGACGGGTGCATGCAGGCTGGCCTCGGAGCGCCGCCGAGGCCGGATGGCCTCGGTCACGCCGTCCGGAAGATAGGCAGCCGCAGCGTCGACGCCAGCCGGGAGGCACGATCTGCCGGGCGTCGCGTCACGACGACTGCAGCGCGACGACCCGGGGGTGCCGCGACAGGTCCGCGAGCGACATCTGCGCCAGCTCGCCTTCGTGCTCGATCAGCCGACTGGTCGCGCTCTGGTGACGCTCCTTGCGCAGGGCGCCGAGCAGGTGCGACGGCGCGAACAGCGCGCACCGCACGATGCCACGTGCCGACAGTTCCTGCTCGATCCACGGCGTCACCTCGCGCGCGAAGTGGGCGACCTTGCTCGCGTGCTCGGACGGGGTCGAACCCGAGCGACCGGGCTGGCTCAGCCGCGCCGGACGCTGGTGCTCGGCGCCGACGAACGTGCTCGCGAGCTTGCTGACCTCGTCGAGATGCAGGTGCTCGTGCTGCATCTTCCGAGCCTGCAGCAGGCGCGCACCCTCGCTGTCCGCGACGATCAGCCACAGTTCCTTGTCGTTGGTCATGGGTGCGACTAGGGCGGCCGCCGCAGGCGCGACAGGTGCCCTGATCGGCGTCGGACTGCGCACTGAGCCCCATCGCGGCCGGAGGCGCGTTCCTGCACCCGAGGGCTGCCGGAACGGCGGGACGCCGCTACGGTGCCTGCCCTGGCATGACCCGCAGTCCCTGGTCGCTGTTGCTGCTGGCCCTGACGATGCGCGTCGTCGGCTGCGTGCTGCGACCGATTCCGGCGCGCGACGGCGTCGCCTACCTCTGGATGGCGGAACAGTGGGCGGCGAACGGGCTCGGCGCGCTGTTCGACAACGTCTTCCACCCCCTGTACCCGTTCACGGTCGGCCTGCTGCTGCAGGCGTCGCCGGGGCAGCTCGACACCGTGGTCGCCGGGCAGATCGTCGCGGCCGGGTGTTCGACGCTAGCCGTGCTGCCGATCCACTTCTCGACGCGGCGGTTGTTCGGCGACCGGGCGGCACTGTGGGCCGGCGTCATGTTCGCGATCGGCGCGTGGTTCGTGCGCCATCCGGCCGAGTGCCTGTCGGAGGGACCGTTCCACCTCGGCGTGGCGTTGTGGGCGGCGGCGCTGCTCGCGCCGAAGCCGCGCGCGCTGCTCGCCGGCGTGGCGGCCGGCGCGGCGTTCCTCGCGCGTCCCGAGGGCCTCGCGCTGGTGCCGGCCGGCATGCTGCTGCTCGCGCGCCGCGACACGGTGCGCGCCGCGTTCGGACACGCGATCGCGGCGACGCTGGTGACGGCGTTGCAGCCGTTCGGTTCGCTGTGGACCGGTCACGGCTTCGTGCTGACGCCGAAGGCGGCGTTCAACTGGGAGGTCGGGGCCGGCGGTGCGAGTTCGCCGCTCGGTCACTACCTCGAGAACCTGTGGCAGGTGCCCGGCGACGCGTGGGAAGGCCTCGGCTACCTGGTGTTCCCGATGATGCTCGGCGGGGTCGTGTGGCGCTGGCGGCGAGGCCTCGACGCGCGCGAGGTGGCGCTGCTGCTGCCGTTCGCGGTGCAGTGCGCGGTGTTCCCGCTGCTGCGCAGCAACCTGCGCTTCGTGTCCGGCTTCGGCGTGCTGCTGCTGCCGTTCGCCGGCCTCGCGTTCGCGACGCTGCTGCAGCGCTGGCGGTGGCGCTGGCTGCTGGTGTTGCTGCTGGTCGCCAGCGAGGCGAAGCTGTGGCTCGGTCACCCGGCGGATCGCACGGTCGAACGCGACCTCGGCCGCTGGCTGGCCACGCAGATGAGTCCCGCCGACACGCTGGCGTCGGACATGCCGCGGCTGTGGTTCTTCGCCCACCGCCGCCCGCCGCCGCCGCGGGTGATCCGGCCCGAAGATCTGGTGCGATGGGCCCAGCAGCCGTCGTGCCGGTTCGTGGCCTTGCGGCGCGGGCGCAGCGACGCGGCGCTGCCGGGGCTCGTGCAGGCGGGCTTCGCCGTGGTCGAACTGCCGGCCGGACTGCGCGACGCGCCGGATGCCGGGTCGCTGCAGCTCTGGCAGCGGTCGCCCTGAGCCCGATGGCAGCGGCGCCTGCCGCGAAGCGGTCCACCCGCGACGCGGATCGGTCGATCGGACCCCTGGCCCGGACGGGCCGGCATGGACATCTCCACCAGCACGATCGTCGCGGGCTTCCTGGTCAGCACCGTCGGCTTCTCGGTGTTCCTCTACGGCAAGAAGCAGGCGCGACTGCCGCAGCTGGTCACCGGCGGCCTGCTGCTGCTGCTGCCGTTCGTGCTGCAGGACGCGCTGTGGATGAGCGTCGTCGGCGCCGCCTCGGTCGCCGGCCTGTGGCTGTGCGTGCGCGCCGGCGCCTGACGCCCGCTACGCGCCGTCGCCGCGCAATCGCTGCCGCAGCAGCTTCTTGTCGAGCTTGCCGACGCCGGTCTTCGGGATCGCCTCGACGACGTGCACGTCCTCGCGCCGCGGCAGCTGCCAGCGCGGGAAGCGCGCCGCGAGGTGCGCGATCAGGTCGGCCGCGGCCGGCGGCGCGGCCGGATCGCGCGCCACCACGAACAGCACCGGCACCTCGTCGCGCAGGTCGTGCGCGCGCGCGACGACCGCGGCCTCCAGCACGGCCGGGTGCAGCAGCACCTCGTTCTCGAGCGCGTTGCTCGAGATCCACTCGCCGCGGCTCTTGATCAGGTCCTTCTTGCGATCGGTGATCGCGATGGCGCCGCTCGGGTCGATCGTCGCGATGTCGCCGGTGCGGAACCAGCCGTCGTCGGTGAACGCGTCCTGCGGCACGCCGTCCCCGTAGTAGCGCCGCGCGACCCACGGTCCGCGCACGCAGAGCTCGCCGGTGGTGACGCCGTCCCACGGCAGCTCGCCGCCGTCGTCGCCGACGATGCGCGCCTCGAGCCCCGGCACCGGCCGGCCGGGCTTGCTGCGCAGCTCGAGGTCGCGCGGATCGTCGGGGGACAGCCACGTGCTGCCGGCGTGCGTGCACGAACCGACCGGCGACGTCTCGGTCATGCCCCACGCATGCGTGATCGGCACCCCGAATTCGTGCTGCCACTGCTCGATCAGCGCGCGCGGCGCCGGCGCGCCGCCGAGCACGATGCGCCGCAGGCTGGCGACGTCGCGGCGCTGGCGGCGCAGGCTCTGCAGCACCAGGTTCCAGATCGTCGGCACACCGGCGGCGAACGTCACGCGCTCGCCCTCGATCAGGTTCGCCAGCGCATCGCCGGTCAGATGCGAGCCCGGCAGCACGAGCCGAGCGCCGGTCAGCGCCGACGCGTACGGCAGGCCCCAGGCGTAGACGTGGAACATCGGCACGACCGGCAGCACCACCTCGCGCTGCGACACGCCGAGCGAATCGATCATGCCGCAGCCGAACGCGTGCAGCACGACGGCGCGGTGCGAGTAGAGCACGCCCTTCGGGTCGCCGGTGGTACCCGACGTGTAGCACAGGCCCGCGGCCTGCCGTTCGTCGAGCACCGGCGGCGCTGTGAGCGGCGCGCCCTGCGCCAGCAGCGTCTCGTAGTCGAGCGCGCCCGGCAGGCCGGCCTCGGCGCCGCGACCCTCGTCGTCCATGACCACGAAGCGCAGCTCCTGCGGCAGGTCCGGCAGCGCCGCGAGCAGCGCCGGCACCAGCGCGCGATCGACGAACAGCACCCGGTCCGCCGCGTGGTCGACGATGTAGGCGATCTGCTCGCGCGCGAGCTTGACGTTGACCGTGTGCAGCACCGCACCCGCGCAGGGGATCGCGAAGTAGAGCTCGAGGTGGCGGTGGTGGTTCCACGCGAACGTCGCGACGCGGTCGCCGGGCCGTACGCCGAGCGCGTGCAGCGCGCCGATCAGCCGGTCGACCCGTGCCGCGACCGCGCCGTAGCTGGTGCGGTGCAGCGCGCCGTCGTCGCGCCGGCTCGTGACCTCACGGTCCGCGAAGACGGTCCGCGCGCGACGCAGGATCACGTCGAGCGTCAGCGGAACCTCCATCATCAGGCCGTGCACGCGGAGCCTCTTCGGCCACTCCGACTACTTCACTTCACCGCAGTCGGCGATCACCACGTCGGCCGACGTCGAGCCCGAGCGCGAACCCACGGCCTCCATCGCGGTGACGACCTTGATGCCATCGACGACCTTGCCGAACACCACGTGCTTGCCGTCGAGCCACGGCGTCACGGCCGTGGTGATGAAGAACTGCGAGCCGTTGGTGCCCGGCCCCGCGTTCGCCATCGACAGCAGGCCCGCGGCCGTGTGCTTGTTCGTGAAGTTCTCGTCGGCGAACTTCTCGCCGTAGATCGACTCGCCGCCGGTGCCGTTGCCGCGCGTGAAGTCGCCGCCCTGGCACATGAACTGCTGGATGATGCGGTGGAAGCGCGAGCCCTTGTAGTGCAGCGGCTTGCCGGACTTGCCGGTGCCCTTCTCGCCGGTGCACAGCGCGCGGAAGTTCTCGGCGGTCTTGGGCACCACGTCGGCGAACAGTTCGAACGTGATGCGGCCGGCGGGCTTGTCGCCGATGGTGATGTCGAAGAAGACGCGTGGGTTGGGCATCCGTGCTTGTCTACCAGTTGATGGCCGCGGGACCAACAGGACTGCCGGGTTCGGCAGGCCGCGCGTGCGGGACGGCGCCGTTCGCGTAGGCTGCCGGCGCCATGACCGGTCACACGCTCGGGACGTCCGTGCTCCTCGCCACCCTGCTCGGCTCGATGCTGCCGGCGCAGGCGGCCAGGCCGACCGAGGTGCAGGAGGCGCAGGTCGCCGCGAAGGCGGCCAACGTGCTGTGCACGTTCGCGCGCACGGCCGAGAGCAACAAGCAGCCGTCGCGTGCGCACGATGCCTATCGCCTGGTGCTCGCGCAGTACGACGACCAGAACAAGGCGGCGCGCGTCGGCCTCGGCTTCCGCCTCGTCGACGGCACCTGGCAGGCACCGACCGACCCGGCCACGCCGCCGGCGGACACCGCGACCGCGCGACAGAAATCGACGGTCGAGACCGCGTGGCGCTCCTGCACGAAACAGCTCGGCAAGCTGCACCGTGAACTCGGCTTCGCGCTGTGGAAGAGCGACGAGGCCGCGGCCCGTCGCCACCTCGAACGCGGCCTGCGGCTCGATCCCGACGACGCGCGCTCGCACGAACTGCTGGGCCACGAAGAGGTCAACGGCTTCCGCGGCGACGCGCAGCAGATCGCGTTCGTGCGCCGGCTGCTGGCGATCCGCCAGCAGGCCGCCACCGCGCGCGAGCAGGAGTTCGAGGTCCGGGACCTGCCGGCCAGCGAGATGCCGAAGGAACTGCAGGCGACGGGCCTGCCGTTCGCCGGCGCGCGCTCGCAGCGATTCACCTACTGGGTCGTCGAGTCGCCCGAGGCCGCGCGCGCCGCGGTGCTGTGGGCGGAGCGTGCGTTCGCGCTGCTGCAGTTCCTGTTCGGCGACGACAGCCCAGGCCGCCTGCAGCCGAGCCTGCAGTGGAACTGCGTCGTGCGCACGGACGCCCAGCGCGACACCCTGCTGCAGAGCGGCGCGGCGATGCGCGGCAAGCTGTCGGCCGAGGAGGCCCGGGCGTTCGGCGGGCTCGTGTTCGACGTCCGCAACGGGCAGGCCAGCTGGAGCATGTACGACGTCGCGCACGACGCGGACATGGCCGTCGGCCACGCCACCAAGCGCTGCTGCCGCCGTATCAACCCCGCGCTCAGCGAAGGGCTCGTGCACGCGATGACCTGGCTGTTGTGCGGCACGACCAGGTGCCGGTTCGGCACCATCCCGAAGACCTACAGCGGCACGTTCGAACTGCCGCCGAGCGACCCCGAGAAGTGGCTCGAGCGCCTCCAGGACCTGATCGACACCGGCGAGGCGTGGCCGCTGGTGCAACTGCCGCGCGAACGCCTCGACGGCTTCCGCGACGACGTGCGGCTCGAGGTCTGGAGCTTCGTGCTGTGGCTGCTGGCCCGACACCCCTCGGACTGGCAGGAGCTGGTGCTGCAGCTCAACAAGAACGACATGCTGCCGGAAACGGCTGCCGCGGCGTTCCAGACCGCGCTCGGCCGCGACGTCGCCGAGGTCGAGGCCGAATGGCACGAATGGGCGCGGCGCGGCTCGCCGATCGGCAAGGCCACGCGGCTACGCTGAGCCCGATCAGGCGCCGGTCGCGGCCTCGCGCTCCGGCTTGTCGGCCTTGGCCTTCTTGCCCTTGTCCCGGTTGCCGGACTTCTTGGCGTCCGACTTCCTGGCGGCCTTCTTGCCGCCGGCCTTCTTGCCGCCGCGGTCGCGCGTCAGATGCTCCTCGAGCACCATCGCGACCGACGCGGTCAGCCGCTTGCCCATCGGGATGTGCAGGAACTCGTTCGGGCCGTGGGCATTGCTCTGCGGGCCGAGCACGCCGGTGATCATGAACTGCGCGGCGGGGAACTTCTCGCCGAGCATGCCCATGAACGGGATCGTGCCGCCCTCGCCCATGTAGACGCAGTCCTTGTGGAAGAACGCCTGCGACGCCTTCGCGCAGGCCTGCTCGAGCCAGCCCGCGAGCGGCGGCGCGTCCCAGCCGGCACCCGGCTTGTCGCCGGTGAAGGTGATCTTGGCGCCGGCGGGCGGCTTCTCGGTCATCAGCTTCTCGAGCTGCGCCGCGCACTTCTCGGGGTTGGCCGACGGCGGGATGCGCACCGACAGCTTGGCCGTCGTGAACGGCCGCAGCACGTTGCCCGCCTTGTCGGTGCCCGGCGCGCCGTCGACGCCGGTCAGCTCGACGAACGGACGCCAGGTGCGGTTCAGGACCAGCTCGGTCAGGTCCTTGGCCATCGGCTTGGTGCCCTTGGTCCACGGGAACCGCTTCCACAGCTTGTCGCCGAGCACCTTCGCCGCGGCCTTGGCCTGCTGGCGGCGCTGCTTCGGGATGTCGACGTGGAACTTCTTGCTGCGGATCTCGCCGGTCTCGCTGTCCTCGAGGCGCTCCATCAGCTGACGGAACACGCGGAAGCTGCTCGGCACGATGCCGCTCGCGTCGCCGCTGTGCACGCCTTCGGTCAGCACCTCGACGCGGACGGACGCGCCGACGACGCCGCGCAGCGAGGTCGTGCACCAGAGCTGGTCGTAGTTGCCGCAGCCGGAATCGAGGCAGACGACGAGGCTCGGCGTGCCGATGCGATCCTTCAGCGCGTCGATGTAGGCCGGCAGGTCGTAGCTGCCGCTCTCTTCGCAGGCCTCGATGATCACGACGCAGCGCGCGTGCTTGCCACCGGCCTCGCGCAGCGCACGGATCGCGGTCAGCGACGCATACGCCGCGTAGCCGTCGTCGGCGCCGCCGCGGCCGTAGAGCTTGTCGTCCTTGCGCACGGGCTCCCACGGCCCGAGGCCGTCGAACCAGCCGGTCATCTCCGGCTGCTTGTCGAGGTGCCCGTAGAGCAGCACGCAGTCGTCGCCTTCCCCCGGGATCTCCATGAAGATCAACGGCGTGCGACCTTCGAGCTGCACGACCTCGACCTTCAGGCCCTCGATCTTCTGCGCCTTGCACCAGCCGGCGATCAGGTCGACCGCCTTCTGCATGTGACCGGCCTTCTGCCAGTCATTGTCGAACGCCGGCGACTTGTTGGGGATGCGGATGTAGTCGACGAGCTGGGGCACGATGTCCTGTTCCCAGACCTCGTCGACGAACGAGCTGATCTTGCGATGTTGCATGGCAGTGAGGGGCCGCAATCCTCGCGTCGCGGCCGCGTGGTGATAAGCGGCGGCCGCGAAAAACCCGATTGTGAAGACGCACGCCGACGGCAGTTGCGGTCCACCCGCGTCGGGGGATGGTCTGCGTCGATGCGCTCCCACCTGCGCGCGGCGACGGCGGCGTCCCGGTTCGCGGCGATCCTCGTCCGCCCCGAACGCGACGGACCCGACCGTGTGCCGCCGGCTGCCCGGCCGCCCGACCTCGCTAGCGCGCCGCCCGGCTGCGGCCCCGACGCAGTTCGATCTTCGTGAACAGACCGTCGCGCGCGAAGCCCTGGAACCACTCGCCGACCTGTTCGGCGCCCGCGGCGCGCTCGATCGCCTCGCCGAGCGGGTGGCCGGCGGCGAGCGCCTGCAGCACCGCGTGCGCGGGCTTCGCCAGCCGCTGACGCCAGACGCGGTCGTCCTTGCGGTAGACGCAGAGCCAGTTGGGCGCGCGCTTCGGCACCGCGATCGGCCGCTCCTCCTTCCAGGCCTGGTAGTACTGGTCGACCGGGTGGCGGAACGCGAACAGCCGCACCGACGGGTTGAGCCGCAGGCGCGCCTTGCCCCACTGCGCGGGCGGCACCGCCGCCATCTCGTCCTGCGTCACGGCACCGAACTCGGGCGCGTCGAACGCCTCGGCGACCGCGCGCTCGAGCGTCGCCAGTTCGGCCAGGAACGCGCGCTGCGGCAGCGTGCGCTGGCGCGTGACGAACGCCGGCAGCGGCGCGCCGAGCTGGTTGAGGTTGGGATGTCGGCTCGGGTGCGCGGCGAGGAACTTCACCAGCAGCGCGCGGAACGCGTCCTCGCCGAGCGCGTGCTGCAGCGCGCCGTAGTCGCCCTGCAGCACCTCGAGCAGCCGCGCCAGGTAGGCGCCGTTGTAGACCTGCAGCTGGTCGGTCGGCGACATGCGCGCGTTGCCGCGCACGATGCGGCGCTCGCGCACGGCGCGCGGCGGCACGATCGCCGCGGCACCGCGGCTCGCGATGGCGACATCGGCGGTGGCCGGGTGTTCGGTGACCAGCGCGAACCAGCGCTGCATCGCGCGCAGACTCGGCGCCTTCGTCACGAGTGCACCACCGCCGGCCGCTGCGTCGGGCCCGCCTTGCCGCGCGGTGCCTTCGCCGTGCGGTACTTCAGCGCCTTCTTCGCCTCGCGGTGCGTGGTCGCGAAGTCGGGGATGTTCGCGTCCCATTCGAGCAGCGTCGAGCGGCCGCCGCTGAGCCGATGCGCGAGCGCGTAGAGCCGCCAGACCTCGGGGCAGACCGGATGGTCGTGGGTGTCGAGGCGGTGGGTCTCGTAGACGGTGTGCCCGGCCAGGTGGAAGTAGACGACGTGGTCCCACGGCACGCGGCGCAGATAGTCCTCGGCGTCGAAGCCGTGGTTGCTGGCGCAGACGAACACGTTGTTGACGTCCATCAGCAGCCCGCAGCCGGTCGCCGCGGTCAGCTCCTGCAGGAACTGCGGCTCGTCGAAGTCCTCGCCGGTGAACTGCAGGTAGGTGCTCGGGTTCTCGAGCACGAGCGGCTGCTCGAGCATGTCCTGCACCGCGCGCACGCGCTCGATCAGGTGGCGCAGCGCGGGCTTGGTGTACGGCAGCGGCAGCAGGTCGTGCAGGTTCTTGCCGTCGACGCCGGTCCAGCAGATGTGGTCGCTGATCCAGCGCGCACCGCAGCGCTGCTGCAGTGCCTTCAGTTCTCGCAGATAGGCGCGATCGAGCGGATCGGTGCTGCCGATGTTCATCGACACGCCGTGCATCACGACCGGGTAGCGCGCGGCGACCTCGTCGAGCACGTGCACCGGCCGGCCACCGGTGTGCATGTAATTCTCGGACAGGATCTCGAACCAGTCGACCTTCGGCTTCTTGCCGAGGATGTCGGCATAGTGCGCCGTGCGCAGGCCGAGGCCGATGCCGAGGTCCTGCCGGACGAGGTCTCTGAGGGAGTGGCTCATGGGTCGAACGAAGGTGCGCCGCCCGAGCGGACGGCGCACGTTGTGCCTCGGCGGAGTCGGACCGAGCCGACCCCGGCGTCCGCGGGGTCTAGTGCTTGACCGGAACGGCGCAGCCGCCCTTGCCCTTGCACGAGTTCTTGCCGGCGCAGCCGTTGTCACCGGACTTGCAGCCGCCCTGCGCCTTGCAGGAGTTCATGCCCTTGCAGGAGTGGTGCGCCGCGGTCGCGCAGCCGCCGTTGCCCTTGCACGAGTTCTTGCCGGCGCAGCCGTTGTTGCCCGACTTGCAGCCGCCCTGGCCCTTGCAGGAGTTCATGCCCTTGCAGGCATGCTTGTCCATCGTGGCCGTGGTGCCCGAGTCGGCGGACTTGCAGGACGTGAGCGTGGTGGAGACGGCGCCGAACAGGAGGCCTGCGACGGCGGCCGAAACGAGAGCGGACTTGGTCTTCTTCATGGTTCTCGGAGAGTAAAGGAAAGTGGTGCGCGATCGCCCCCGGAGCGGCCGGGGAACCGCACGCGGGCCGCTGATACGCCTGCGTCGAAAGAGCGGTCCTCCCGGATCTGGAAAGGCGCCCGCCGGCGGCGACCTGTCCGACGAGAGCCCGTCGCGTCCGGCTCGCGCGGCACAAGACCGTGTCCCCGGCCGTGATACGAATCCGGTGCGGACGGACCCGCACCTGGCTCCGAGGGTGGCTTCGCCACCATCGCCGTGTCCTGCATCGCCCGACCACCCGCCGCCTACGCGTCCGGCGTGCGCCTGGACTCGCTCCGATGGTGGCTTCGCCACCATCGCCGTGTCCTGTATCGCCCGACCACGCTCTTCGAGCGTGGTGGGCGATACAGGACTCGAACCTGTGACATCCTCCTTGTAAGAGGGAATCGGGCCTCTTGCGGATGTCCCGTTGCGAAGGCGACTTCGAGCGTAACCCTTTGCAGGACATGGTGCAAGGGGTCGCACCCGGTTGCACTCGGTTCCGCCGAGTTGCGCCGAGTTGCGCGCGAAAGGTTGCGTTCGAAACCTTCCCGTGGACAGCGCAAGCGCCAACAAGCGCATGCACCATCGACCCCGATCGACGACCAGCCGTGACTCGCCGACGCTGATGTTCGCACGCCGGCAACCATGGCGATGACGCCTTGGAACCGCGACGTGAAT
>JAEUHS010000067.1 GCA_016794035.1 Planctomycetota bacterium | reverse complement strand
CTCGGCGTCGTGCGGCGGTGCCTGCTGGCACCGAATCTCGCCGGGCGCTGCACGGCGTCGCGCGCGACCTGGTCGGCTGCCGCGATCGCGACGCTCTGGGCCTGTCACCCGCTCGGCGTGGACGCGGTCGCCTACGTCACCCAACGCACGACGCTGCTGATGAGCGCTTGTCTGCTGGTCGGCCTCTACGCAGTGCTGCGGGCGGCGCCGGCACCGCGACCGCGTCGCTGGCAGGGTCTCGCGGTGCTCGCCATGGCCCTGGGCATGGCGAGCAAGGAGGAATTCGTCGCGGCCCCGGTGCTGGTGGTCCTGTTCGAACGGGCGTTCCTGCTGCCGGACTGGCGCGCGGTGCGCGCGCGCCTGCCGTTCCACCTGGGGCTCGCGGCGTCGTGGGGCGTGCTGGCAGTGTGCCTGGCGCTGGGACCGCACAACGAGACCGTCGGCTACGACTCGTTCGTGAAGGTCTCGGCGTTCGAGTGGCTGATGACGCAGGCGGGTGTGATCCTGCACTACCTGCGGCTGGTGGGGTGGCCTCACCCGCTGCGTGGCATCTACGACCAGGGCATCGTACGCGACTTCGGCACGGCCGCGCTGCCGTTGCTGGCCGTCGGCGCCCTGTTCGTGGCGGCTGTCTGGCAATGGCGACGTCGGCCATGGCTCGCCTGGTCGTGGGCGATGTTCTTCCTGTTGCTCGGGCCGACGTCGAGCGTGATGCCGATCGTGACCGAGGTCGTCGCCGAGCGCCGCATGTACCTGCCGATGCTGGCGGTGGTGGTGCCGGGCGTGCTGCTGGTCGTGGCGGCCGTCGAACGGCTGCTCGCGGGCACCGGCCGGGCGCGGTTGCGCATCGTCACGTTGTCCCTGCTCGGCACGTGCGTCGCCGTCGCCTACGTGCTCACGGCGCGTGCCCACACGGCGACGTTCGCCAGCGCGGAGGCGTTCTGGGCCGACGCGATGGCGAAGAACGATCTCGACAACGGCAGCCTCACCACGTCCATCGTGCTCGGCGGCTACGCCGATACGATGCGCCAGCAGGGGCGGAACGACGAGGCCCTGCGGTTGCTGCAACGGGCGCTGCAGTGCCCGATCACGATGGCGGTCGCGCCCCTCAAGTACGGCGAACTGCTGCGCGACCTGGGCCGCCTCGAGGACAGCGAGAAGAGCATGCGTTGGGTGGTGCAGCGCTACCCTGGGTTCGCCGAGGGTCTCGGCCAACTGGCGTTCCTGCTGATCAAGCGGCACGAGGTCGCGCTCGGCAGCGGGGAGGTGGGGCCATCGGATCCGCGGCTGGCGGAAGCCGTGCAGTTGGCGCAGCGTGCCTACGAGTTGGCGCCCGCTGCCGGCTACCTGAACACGCTCGGCATGGCCCTGTGCCGCCAGGAACGACTCGCCGACGCCGAGCGGGTGCTGCGTCGGGCGCGGGAACTGGACCCCGAGTTCACCGACGCCATCTCGACCCTCGGTGCGGTGTTGTGCTTCGCGGGGCGGCTGCCGGAGGGGATCGCGTTGTGGCTCGAGGTGCTGGAAAGGACGCCGCGCAACGTCGGTTTGCGCCTGGCGATCGCCAATGCCCAGGTGAAGGCCGACCAGCCGGAAGCCGCTGCGGCCATGCTCGACGAAGTGCTGCGGCTCGAACCCGGCCACCCGCAGGCGCAGGCGATGCTGCGCGACCTGCGCGCGGGCGCGCCGCGCTGACGCGCACGTTCTGACGCGCCGCGCGGTGGCTTCGCGGTAGTCTTCGGCGCCGATGACCCCGTCTGCGCGCGCCGAGAACCCGTTCGCCCTGTGGCTCCAGGCCGCGGTCGTCGGCGCCGCCGTGCTCGGGCTGGCGTGGCTGCTGCAGCCGCCGCTGATGGTGCCGTTCCCCGGCCACGGCGAGTACTTCGCCCAGCAGTCGGTCGATCCGTGGTCGCTGCAGGGCAAGTTCCCGCAGCGCATCCTGTGGCCGGCGCTGGCGCACCTGTGCGGGCTCGGCGGCGCGCGTTCGCCGATCTTCTCGCAGCTGAGCAGCGGCGTGCTGCTGGCGGTCGTGTTCTGGTTCTGCCGGCGCCGCGGCGCCGCGGCCGTCGACGCGCTGCTGGTCACCGCGGCCGTCGGGCTGACCGGCGCCGTGCAGCTCTACCAGGTGATGTCGTGCCACAGCGACACCTGGAACTGGATCCTGATGCTGCTGCTCGTGCACCACGTCGCGCGCCGGTTCGTGTTCTGGCCGCTGGTGCTGCTGGCGGCGCTGAGCCACGAGATGATCTTCTTCTTCGCGCCGTGGCTGGTGTACCTGCGCTGGCGCGAGACGCGCCGCCTTCTGCCCGAGGTCGCGGCGCTCGCGCTCTGCGCCGGCCTCTACCAGGTCTGGCGCATGGTCGTGAAGTCGTACGGCGCCGCGCCGAGCTTCGACGTGCACTACTACCTCGAGAACCACTGGCTGCCGTGGGGCACGCTCGGCCTGTGGCTGCTGCTGGTACTGCTGCTGCTGATCGAGTTCGGGCCGATGCTGGTGGTGGTCGTGTGGGGCTGGCGGGAGAACGGCTTCGGCTGGGGGCGGTGGGGGCCGTGGCTCTACGGCGGCTGCGTGCTGTCGCTGATGGGCTTCGCCTACGACGTGCCGCGCTTCGCCTGCTACGCGTTCCTGCCGCTGGTGCTGGCGTCGATCCCGATGCTCGCGCGGCCGCGCGGCCGGGCCGTCTACGCCATGCTGCTGGGGTTCAGCGGCGTCAGCTACTTCGCGCTGCACCTGCGCATGGGCCAGGACGGCGGCTGGGTGTTCGACCTGACGCGCCGCCTGATCCAGGAGAACGGCGTGCTGGAAGCCCACTGGAAGTTCTTCACCGAGGCGCTGCCGCGGGCGTGGCCGTGGGCGCTGCTGGTGTCCGGCCTCGCCGGCGCGGTCGTCGTCGCCGGCCGCCGGCTGGGGCGCTATCTCGCCGTGTCGGCCGCGATCGTGCCGCGCACGACGCAGAACGCCTCGCCGTAGCCGCGGCCGCGCAGGTGCACCAGCGACCGATACGCCGACAGCCCGAGCAGCGCGTGGTCGTACTGCACGTAGGCGAGCTGGCTCGCGTGCGCGAGCATCGCGCGGCGCTTCTGCTGGATCACCGGCGTCACGTCGACGATGACGTCGGGCACCATCGCGTTCCAGACCTCGTAGCCGAGCGCGAGGCCGCCGAACGAGGCCCGCTCGAGCGCTCGCACGACGATGCCGTGCAGCGCGTGGTGGTCGGGGTGGCCCTCTCGCTGCCACGGCAGGTAGACGACGTCGGGCCGCCACCGCTGCAGCTCGGCGACCGCCGCCAGCACGCCGCGCTCGACGTCGCTGGCGGCGAGCACGCAGTTGTCCGGGAAGCCCCAGAACGCGACGTCGTCGACGCCGAGTTCCCGCAGGCCGCGCGTCGACTCCGTGCGGCGCCGCGCCGGGTAGCCGGCCGCGTCGAAGCGATGCTCGGGATCGCCGGCGATGCCGTCGGTCGCGATCACGACGCGCACCGGATCGCCGGTGGCGCGATGCAGCGCCAGCACGCCGCCGGGCCCGGCGACCTCGTCGTCGGGATGCGGGGCGAACACCAGCACGCGCCCGTGCGGCACCGAACGCCACAGCACGGGCTCGGGCGGCGGGTCGGGCAGGGCGTTCACCATCGGCGCGCGGCATCGTGCCGCAGCCCCGGGGCGGCGGCCAGCCCGGGGCTCACTTCGCCGGCCTGGGCGCCGCGTCGCGCGCCAGCTGCGTCGACAGACAGGCGTGCTGCGCGGTCTGCGTCAGGACCTCCGGTTCCTGCGGGTCGAACTCCGGCACGTCGATCGCGCGGTCGTGGGTGCTGACGCCGGCGATGCGCGGCACCCGGCCCTCGAACGGCACGCCGATGGCGAGCGACTCCGGGTGGCCGGCCGGCAGGTCGGCGCCGTCGGGGCCGTGCAGCAGGCGCACCTCGGGCCGCTCGGGACAGTCGGTCTGCGCCATGACGACGCCCTCGCTGCCGCAGTCGAGCCGCACGCGCGTGCCGGTCGGGAACAGGCCGAGCGTGCGCACGAAGCGGCCGAGCCAGGCGGGATCGAAGTCCTGCTGGTTGCGGAACATCACCGCGTAGGCCTCGACCGGCGTCAGCGCGCGCTTGTACGGCCGCACCGAGGTCAGCGCCTCGAACACGTCGCAGACGCGCACCAGCCGGCTGATGCCGCTCGGCACGATCGGCAGCACCGGCTGCGGGTAGCCGAGCCCGGTCGGCCCCATGTGGTGGCAGAACGCGGCGCCGATCGCGTGCGGATCGACGGTCTGGTGCTGCTCGAGTAGCAGCTGCGCGCCGAGCCGCGGATGCTGCGCCATCCAGTGCCATTCCTCGGCCGACAGCCGGCCCTGCTTGAACAGCACCTCCTGCGGCACCTTCGACTTGCCGATGTCGTGCATCAGCGCGGCGGCGCCGACGTGCACCAGCTGCTCGCGGTTGGCGCCGAGTGCGCGCGCGACCTGCAGCGCCAGCAGCGCGACGCGCACCGAATGGCCGACGGTGAAGCGATCGACGTCGTCCTGCGTCGCCAGCGACAGCAGCAGGCTCGGCTCCTCGAACTGGTTCACCGTGCGCTCGACGACGTCGGCGGTCGCGGTGACCGCCAGTTCCATGTCGCGGTGCGCGAGCACGTGGTTCTGCTGCAGGCACTCGGCCAGGTCCTGGTACTGGTGCAGCGCGCGCCGCGTGTCGTCGACGCCGGTGCGCCGGTCCGACGGATCGGCCGCGGAACGCAGCAGGATGCGCACGTTGCGGATGCCGAACGCGCGCAGCACGACGTCGCGCTGGTCGCGGCTCAGCGCGTCGCGGTTGTGCGACAGCAGCAGCAGGTCGAAGCAGCGGTTCAGTTCGTCGACGCCGAGGTCCGCCGCGAACGAGATCGCCGCGATCTCGCGTTCGGCGCAGCAGCGCAGCAGCGAGCGCGCCTGCAGGCTCGGGCCGTCGAGCGGCTGGCCCTCGTAGTGGATGCGGTCGTCGCTGAACTGCAGCTGCAGCGGCAGTTCGACGCCGACCCCGGCGGCGTGTCGCAGGGCGCGCACCGCGTCGTGCAGCGCGTCGTTGACGAAGCGGCTGTCGGGCGGATGCAGCAGCCGGTTCAGCGCCACGACGACCAGGTCGTGCACGAACATCGACACCGCGTGGGTCTGCAGTTCCTCGCGCGTGGGACCGTTCACGGGGTCGACTCCGCCGGCGGTTCGAAGGGCGGGTGCAGCGCCAGCGCCGCGGCGAGCCGCTGGCAGGCGACGGTCAGCTGTTCGGCCGTCGCCTCGCTGGCGTCGGCGCAGTGCGCGAGCGAGTCCTGCACCTGTTGGGTCAGCAGCTCGGCGAGGCCGGCGATGTCGGCGCCCCGGTCGAGGCCGAAGTCGCGCTGCAGCAGCTGCACGGCGCCGTGCTGGGCCGGGCCGTTGGCGACGCAGGCGGTGTCGGTCAGGATGCCGAGGTACTCGGCCAGCAGACCGGTGCGCAGGTCGAGCGGCACGACCGCGATCGCGGCGACCTGCGTCGGCAGCTGCCGCAGCTCCGCCGGCGAGACGTGTTCGAGGCGCTTCTCGGCGGAGTCGCCGGGGTCGCGCAGGTGGTCGTCGGGTTCCTGCAGGCAGGCCAGCATCGCCTCGGCGGATTCGGCGAGCCGCGTCTCCAGCATCGGGTCGCAGGCGTCGAACATCGCGCTCGGCAGCGACGACGACTTCTTCACCTCCGTGCGCAGGTTCAGGCGCCACTGCGCGACCGCCTCGCGGAAGCCGTCGTTGGCACCCTTCTGCTGTCTCCCGCCCGCGGCCATGTGCCCCGCCTATCGGCCGCGGGCGGCGGCGCCGTGAAGCCGGGTTGGGCCGGCGTCGCGCCCGCGCCCTTGCCCCCGGTCCCATCGCGGCGGTATGGCTGTCGCCATGGAACGCATCGCGATCGTCGCCGCCGCCCGCACGCCCATCGGCAAGTTCCTCGGCGGCCTGTCCCCCCTGACGGCCGTGGAACTCGGCACCGCGGCCGTGGCAGCCGCGATCGAGCGCGCCGGCGTCGCGCCGACCGAGGTCGAGGAGGTGCTGATGGGCCAGGCGCGGCAACTCGGCTCGGGGCCCAACCCGGCCCGGCAGGTCGCCATCAAGGCCGGCTGCGGCGACGGCTGCGTCGCGTCGACGATCAACATGGCCTGCGGCAGCAGCCTCGAGGCGATCGACCTCGCGCGCGCGGCCTGCCTGCTCGACGGCCGGAAGGTCGTGGTCGCCGGCGGCATGGAGAGCATGACGAACATCCCGTTCCTGCTGCCGAACTTCCGCCAGGGCTACCGGCTCGGCCACCAGCCGGTGCTCGACGGCAACTACCAGGACGGCTTCACCTGCGGCATCCTCGGCGAGCCGATGGGCATGACCGCGGAGTACCTCGCCGACGAGTTCGCGCTGACGCGCCAGCAGCAGGACGAGTACGCGCTGCAGTCGCACCGGCGCGGCGAGGCCGCGCAGAAGGCGGGCCGCTTCGCGCAGGAGATCGTGCCGGTGACGATCGCCGGCAAGAAGGGACCGGTCGTGGTCGACAGCGACGAGCACGTGCGCCCCGGCGTCGCGCTGGCCGACCTGCAGAAGCTGCCGCCGGTGTTCCGCCCCAAGGTCGGCTCCGTGCACGCGGGCAACAGTTCGGGCATCACCGACGGCGGCGCCGCGGTCGTGCTGATGCCGGCCAGCGAGGTGCAGCGCCGCGGCCTCGTGCCGCTGGCCTGGCTCGGCGCGTCGGCGAGCGCCGGCGTGGCGCCGCGCATCATGGGCATCGGCCCGGTGCCGGCCGTGAAGGCCCTGCTCGCCAGGACCGGCCGCACGCTCGCCGACTTCGACCTGGTCGAGCTCAACGAAGCGTTCGCCGCGCAGATGCTGGCGTGCCTGCGCGAGTTGCCGATTGCGAGCGATCGGCTGAACGTCAACGGCGGCGCGATCGCCCTCGGCCATCCGATCGGCGCCACCGGCGCGCGCATCGTCGTCACGCTGCTGCACGAGATGCAGCGCCGCGGCAGCAGGCGCGGGCTCGCGACCCTGTGCATGAGCGGCGGCATGGGCATGGCCGTCGAGTTCGAGCGCTGAACGCCTGGTCCGTTCCTGCACGCCGGGCGCGCCGCATCGCGGGTCGCAGGCCCGAATCCGGCGCACCGCCCGCAGCGACCCCGGTGTTCGTCCGGCCACCGCCCTCGGCCAAGGAGCTGCACGCAAGTCATCAGTTCCCAGCCTCCGCTGCGACCAGACCGGCACCGACCGGCCCGGCTGCATGCTGTGGTTCGGGCCCGACCTCGGGCTCGAGCGCTGGCAGCAGGGCCTCGTCGGCGAGTTGCTGCCCGGGCGCCTGCGGCGGAGCAGCCCGAGCGACGAGCGGTGAGCGCGGCTTCCGATGTGCCGGCCGCTGCGGTATGACGTGGCGCCCCTTTCCCCCGGACGGATGCATGCGCCGATCGCTGTTCTCGCTGTTGTTCCCCGCCTTCGCCGCCCTGCTGCCTGCCCAGGAGGTCCCGGGCCTGCGCGTCAGCCTGTCGACCCCGCGCTCGCTGGCCGCCGCCGGTAGCCAGATCGACCTCGTGCTGCTGCTGCAGGTCGAAGCCGACACCGAGGTGCCGGCGGATCTGCTCAGCGGCGTGCGCCTCATGGTGACCGTCGACGACCAGCCCGGGCCGAAGATCACCGAACCCGGCAAGGGCGGGCCGGTCGCGCTGCTCGCCGGCACGCGCATCGAACGCAAGCTGTCGTTCCCGGCCGCGCGCCTGGCGCCGAACGTCGCGGCGGACGCGGTGACGCCGATCGCCATCGCCTGGGAAGGGCTCGCCGGCGCCAACTGCGCGCTGAAGATCGCGCCGGACGCCAGCAAGGTCGACCTCGCCGCGCTCGACCTGGCAAAGACCAAGGTCGTGCTGGTGACCAACTACGGCGAGATGACGCTGTCGTTCCGCCCGGACAAGGCGCCGAAGACGGTCGAGAACTTCCTGAAGCTCTGCAAGCAGGGCTTCTACGACGGCACCAAGTTCCACCGCGTGATCCGCAACTTCATGATCCAGGGCGGCGACCCGAACTCGAAGGACGACAGCAAGCCCGAGTCGTGGGGCCTGGGCAATCCGGGCTACACCGTCGCGGCCGAGTTCAGCGACCTCAGCCACGTGCGCGGCACGCTGTCGATGGCGCGCGGGTCCGACCCGGACTCCGCCGGCTCGCAGTTCTTCATCGTGCACAAGGACTCGCCGCAGCTCGACAAGCAGTACACCGCGTTCGGCAACCTGGAGAAGGGCGCCGACGTGCTCGACGCGATCGCCAGCTGCCAGGTCACCGGCCCGTCGCAGTCGCCGCGGCCCGTGCAGCCGGTGGTCCTGCTGTCGACCGTGATCCTGCCGGCGAAGAAGTAGCCGGCACGCTCGCGCGCGGTCGGTGTTTGCGGCACCATGCCGGCGCCATGGACCTCGACCAGACCGACCCGAACACGATCGAAGCCGCCCTCGTCACCGACAAGGGCACGCTGGTCGTGACGTTCTTCCCCGAGCAGGCGCCGCAGCACGTGCGCAGTTTCCTGAACCTGGCGCAGAGCGGCTTCTACGACGGCATCGCGTTCCATCGCATCGTGCGCAACTTCATGGTGCAGACCGGCTGCCCGCACAGCCGGCAGGGCGCCGACGGCCAGCCCGGCACCGGCGGCCCCGGCTACACGCTGCCGGCGGAGTTCAGCGACATCCCGCACACGCGCGGCGTGCTGTCGATGGCGCGCGGCCGCGATCCGAACTCGGCGGGCTCGCAGTTCTTCGTCGTGCACGGGGCGCACGCGGACTTCCTCGACGGCCAGTACACGGTGTTCGGCAAGGTCGAGGACGGCCTCGACGTGCTCGACGAGATCGCCAGCATCGACTGCGACTTCGGCCCGATGGGCGAACGTTCGTTGCCGAAGCAGCGCGTCGAGATCCAGCGCATCGAACTGCGGCCGCGGCAGCAGCGCGTCGACGAACCGGCGGCAGGCGACGGCGCCGCGGATGCGGCGGAGGCGTGACCATGGCGACGATCGATCTCGGCGCGCTGCAGAACGTGCGACTCGAACGCGACGGCCACCTCGCGGTCGTGGTCGTCAACCGTCCGGCGAAGCTCAACGCGCTCGACGACCAGACGATCGCCGAGCTCGACGCGGTGTTCGCGGCGCTCGACGCCGACGACGGCGTGGGGGCGGTGGTGCTGACCGGGGCCGGCGACAAGGCGTTCGTCGCCGGCGCCGACATCGCGGTGCTGGCGAAGCAGGGCGTGCTCGACGGCAAGGAGAACGCGCGCCGCGGCCAGGCGCTGACGCTGCGCATCGAGCAGAGCAGGAAGCCGGTGCTGGCCGCGATCAACGGCTATGCGTTCGGCGGCGGCCTCGAACTGGCGCTGGCCTGCGACCTGCGCTTCTGCAGCCGCGCCGCGAAGATGGGCCTGCCCGAGGTCTCGCTCGGCATCCTGCCGGGCTACGGCGGCACGCAGCGGCTGCCGCGTCTGGTCGGCCCGGGACGCGCGCTGCAGATGATCCTGACCGGCGATCCGGTCACGGCCGAAGAGGCCGAGCGCATCGGTCTGGTCAACGGCGTGTTCGAGCCCGGCGAACTGCTGGCGAGCACCAAGGCGGTCGCGATGCGCATGGTGTCGCGCGGGCCGCAGGCGCTGGCGCTGGCCAAGCAGGCCGTGCACCGCGGTGCATCGCTGTCGCTGCCCGAGGCGCTCGCGCTCGAGGCCGATCTGTTCGGCCTCGCCAGCAGCACCGCCGAGATGAAGGAAGGCATGGCCGCGTTCCTCGCGAAGCGGAAAGCCGCCTGGCTGCGCAGCTGAACCGCGTGGCCGCCGGCGCCGAGCCGTTCGAGGCGCTGCTGGCCGCCGAACGCGGGCGGCCGGTCGCGCTGCTGCACAGCTGCGGCCGCGGGCCGGCGTGGCTGTGCACCGAAGCGGTCGACGTGCTGACGCGGCCGGCGGGGGCGTGGCGCGGCGCGTTCGACGCGCTCGCGGTGTTCCTGGATCGCCACGCGCAGCGGCGCGTCGTCGGCTGGCTCGGCTACGACCTCGGCCTCGACGTCGAAGCCTGGCCGCTGGTGCAGCGCGACGACTTCCCGGTGCCGGTGCTGCACGTCGCCGCGTTCGACCGGGTCCGGGAGTTCGCTGCCACCGCGGTGCCGCCGGCGCCGCCGCTCGCGGCCGCCGCGTCGCTGCGCGCGCACGTCTCGCGCGCCGACTACGAACGGCGCGTCGCCGCGGTCGTCGAGCACATCCGCAACGGCGACGTGTTCCAGGCCAACCTGACGCAGCCGTTCACCGCCGACTGGCACGGCGATCCGCGCGCGCTGTTCTGGCGGCTGTGCGCGCAGAGCCCGGCCCCGTTCGCGGCCTACGTCGAGGATGGCGACGGCACCGCGGTGCTGAGCAGTTCGCCGGAGGAGTTCCTGTGGCGGCAGGGGCCGGACGTGCGCACGCGGCCGATCAAGGGCACGCGGCCGCGCGGCGGCGAGGCCGCCGAGGATGCGCGGCTGCTGGCCGAACTGCTCGCCAGCGAGAAGGACCAGGCCGAGCTGGCGATGATCGTCGACCTGATGCGCAACGACCTCGGCAAGGTCGCCGCGGTCGGCAGCGTGCAGGTCGGACCGTTTCCCGAGCACGCTTCGTTCGCGCAGGTGCACCACCTGTTCGCGACCGTGATCGCGCAGCTGCGGCCGGACGTGTCGAGCGTGGACCTGCTGCGGGCGACGTTCCCCGGCGGCTCGGTGACCGGCTGCCCGAAGCTGCGCTGCCTCGAGCTGCTCGACGCGCTCGAGTGGACGCGCCGCGGCGTCTACACCGGCGCGATCGGCTGGTTCGGCCCCGGCGCGGCCATGCACTGCAACATCGCGATCCGCACGCTGGTGCACCGCGGCGACCGGCTGCGCGGCAACGCCGGCGGCGGCGTGACCGCGCTCAGCGACCCGCACCTCGAGTGGCGCGAGTCGCTGGCGAAGATGGCCGGCCTCGAGCGCGCGCTGCAGTGTGCGGTGCAGGTGCCGGCGGAGGAACGCGCATGACCGCGTGGCTCGACGGCGCGCTGGTCGCCGATGCGATGGCGCCGCGGGCGACGTCGGCGGCGCCGGGCCCGTTCGAGACCATGGGCGCCCGGCGCGGCGAGATCGCGTCGTGGGACCTGCACCTCGCGCGCATCGGCGCGGCGGCGCGGCGCCTCGGGTTGCCGTTCGTGCCCGATGCGAAGCTGCGCGCGGCCGCGACCGAGCTGCTGCTGCACAACGGTCACGGCGACGACGTGCTGCGGCTGTCGCTGGTGCCCGCCGCCGGCGGTGCGCACACGGTGCTGGTCTCGCGGGCGCGCGGGCCGGCGCTGCACGTCGTCCGGCTGCTGCCGACCGTCGTCGAACCGCCCGCGAACGAACCGCCGCGCGACCTCAAGCTGTGGCCGCGCCCGTTCTACGACGCCGTGCGGCAGCAGGCGCAGGACGGCGCTGCCGACGACGGCATCGTCGTCGCACCGGACGGCGCCGTGCTCGAGACCGCGGTCGGCAACCTGTGGCTGCGGCTCGACGGGGTCTGGACCACGCCGCCGCTCGACGGTCGCGTGTTGCCCGGCATCGCCCGCGCGCAGGTCCTGGCCGCGGCGCGCGCGCAGGGGCTGCCCGTGGCCGAGCGGCGCTGCGACCTCGCCGACCTGCACCGCGCCGAAGCCCTTGCCCACAGCAACGCTGTGTTCGGCCCGCGGCCGGCGGCCCTGCTCGGGGTGCCGCTGCCGACCGTACCGTACGTCGACACCGAGCTCTGGCCGCTGTGGCGCGCTGCACCGCGCGACTGAAGTCCGCGGCGCGGTGCCGTCGATAGCACCGCCATGACGAAGTCGACTGTCCCGGATGCGAACGTGGCGATCACCGCCGTGCGCGAGCCGCGCCCGTTCCTGTTCCTCGAGCCCGCCCCGCTGCCGTTGCGCAAGAACGCGATCGACGCCGTCGGCGCCGCCCACCTGCACGCGGCCGCCGAAGGCTGGGTGCCGATGCTGGTGCGCTCGCTGATCGATTTCACGATCGAACGGCACAACCGCCTCGCGCTGCTGCGCGGCATCCCGCAGCCGATCCAGCTGTCGGTGCTGAACCGTCGCCGCCGCGCCGCGCGGTCGTGGTTGCTCGCCGTGATCGCCGGCAAGGTCGACGCGGCGACGCGCCACGCCGTGGCGACGCAGTGGCTGCCGCTGCTCGCCGGCACCGGTCCCGAGCTGCGCCTGGTGGCGCCGCCGGCGCGCGTGCTGATCGAGTTCGTGCGCGGCGCGATCACCGCCTGCATCTTCGACCTGCCGGCGGCGAACCTGCTGCCCGAGGCGAAGGCGCTGCACGCGCTCGAGACGACGCTGTCGGTGCACCTGGCCGCAGTGCTGCAGACGGCCCGCACGGCCAAGAAGTAGCCGCGCTTCCGCGCGCGGGGCGGGCGGCCAGCGCCTTCGCCGCGGCGTCGCGCCGGCCCCTGCCCTCTTCGTCGGGCAGGTCGCTCGCGATGACGTGCGCGCCGTCGGCGCCGGGCGGCACCAGCCGGTTCGAGGCGGCGAGCAACCGGTGCCACGCCGGCAACGGGATCGCCGCACCTGCCGGTTGCGGGCGCGGCGCCAGAGCCCGACGATGCGGCCATGCTGCGCGCTGCGGTGTCGTTCCTGGTGGCCGGTGCGCTGGTGGCGCAGGCGCCGCCGACGAACCCGTCGCTGCCCCGGCCGGACCCGACGCCCGTACCGCCGACGCAGGGCATGGTCTGGATCGACGGCGGCGAGGCCGTGCTCGGCAGTCAGACCGGCGACCGCGACGCGCCGCTGCACCGGGTGAAGCTGTCGGGCTTCTGGCTCGATGCGACCGAAGTCACGAACGCCGCGTTCGCGCGGTTCGTCGCCGCGACCGGCTACGTCACCGACGCCGAGAAGAAGCCGACCGCCGCCGAGGTGCCCGGCGTGCCCGAGGACCAGCTGTGCGCCGGCTCGCTGGTGTTCATGCCGCCGCCCGACGCCGTCGACCTGCGCCAGTTCTGGCAGTGGTGGACCTTCGTCGCCGGCGCCGACTGGCGCCATCCGACCGGGCCCGGCTCGTCGATCGCCGGCCTCGACGACCACCCGGTCGTGCACGTCAGCTGGCGCGACGCGAACGCGTTCGCGCGGTGGGCCGGCAAGCGCCTGCCGACCGAAGCCGAATGGGAGTTCGCCGCGCGCGGCGGTCTCGACCAGCAGCGCTACGTCTGGGGCAGCGAGAAGGTGCCCGATGGCCGGTGGCGCGCGAACATCTGGCAGGGCACGTTCCCGCGGCAGAACAGCCGCGCGGACGGCTTCGCCGCCACGGCACCGGTGCGCGCGTTCGCCGCCAACACGTTCGGCCTCCATGGCATGTCCGGCAACGTCTGGGAGTGGTGCAGCGACCTCTACCACCCGCGCGGCTACGGCGACGGCACGCAGGTGCTGGTCGACCCGCAGGGTCCAGCGACCAGCTTCGACCCGCAGGAGCCCGGCGTCGTCAAGCACGTGATGCGCGGCGGTTCGTTCCTGTGCAGCGACGAGTACTGCCTCGGCTACCTGCCCGGCACGCGCATGAAGTCGACGCCGGACACGTCGCTGTGCCATACCGGGTTCCGCTGCGCGCTGACGGCGCCGGGGCCGGGGAAGTGAGTGGGAGCCGGGTCGATCGGCTGGTGGACGAGGTCGGCACCTACCCCGCGGCGATGCGGGTGCTGTTCGCCATCGTGATGGCGGCGGTCGGGGCCGTACTCGGTGGGTGTGGCCTCGCGATCTCCTCGAACGCCGACGGCTGGCCGCTGCAGGTCGTGGCCGTGTTCTGCTTCGAGCCGCTGGCGGTGTTCGCATTCGCGTGCGCTGTCTACCTGGCGGCGCCTGGATCCGCGGCCGGGCGATGGTTCGCCAAGGCGCTGCGGCGCGCGCTCCTGGTGCTCATCGTCTGGCTGGTGCTGTTCCTCGCCCTGCTCGGCTTCGCGGTCGCGTATCTCGCGTGGTAGGCACCGCGGGCGGGGAAGGACGGCGAGCCCGGCCGGCCCGTCAGCTGTCCAGTTCTTGTTCGAGGCGACCCGCGAGCCAGTGGCGCAGGAAGTGCTCGCGGTAGCCGCTTTGCTGCAGCAGGCGCGCGATGCTGCCGCCCTGGCGCCGCGCGAGCTTCGCGTCGCGCACCAGGTCGGGCCACTCCCGCTCGGCCCGCTCGACGTCGCTGCGGACCTGCGCCTCGTACGCCTGCTGCCGCAGCGCGGAGCCGATCATCGCGCCGCCGAACAGCACGATCCCCAGCATCCAGTACCACAGACGTTCGAGGTCGGGCGCGAACCAGCCCAGCACGCCGAAGCAGATGATGCCGACGCCGAACACGATGCGCGCCTTGGGGGACGTGACCGGCATCATCGGCTGGTAGTTCATGCGTGGCCCCGGCCAGCGCGTCGCCGCCCGGCCCGGCGGATCCGGGTCGCGGAGCAATGCCCGGTCTGGTCGCGTGGTCGCCACGCGCGGCATCGTAGCGCCTCCCGCCGGCGGGAAGCACCGCACGGTGGCTGCTACGCTACGCCGATGAACCTCGGCATCCTCGGTCGGGATCCTGCCGTGCTGGCGCGGGCGATGCAGCTCGCCGCGCGCCATGGTCACGTGCCGCAGGGCACGCTGCGCGACGCCGACGCGCTGGCGTGGGTGCAGCAAGGTTCGATCGAGGGGCTGGTGATCGGCGGCGGCGTCGAGCCCGCACCGCGTCGTGCCCTGCTCGACGCCTGCCGCGCGCGTGGTGTGCGCCCGATCGAGGTGTTCGGGCCGGAGAATCTCGACCACGCGCTCGGAGCCCTATGAGCAACGCTGCCGAGCGGAACGGCACCGATGCCGTGCCCCTGTGCCCCGGCTGCCTGGTGCCGGTGCAGGCGACCGCGTACTACTGCGCCCGCTGCGGTTGGGACATCGGGCAGTTCACGACCTACCTGCCGTTCGTCAACATTCCGTGGGCCGCGAACGGGTTCACCAGGTTGTGGCGACGGATCTGGTGGGGGGAGCGGCGGCGCTGGTGGGCGCGGCTCGGCGACTTCCTGCTGTTGGTTGCCATGGCGCCGGTGATGCTGGTCGGCGCGCCGTTCGTCTGGCACGCGAAACGGCGGGCAGCAACGCAGGGTCCGCGATGACGAACGACACGGCGTCGCGGCTCGTCGGGGCGGTGGTCGGCAGCGCCGTCGGCGTGCTCGCCTACTGGGGGATGCTGCGCGCCGCCTACTACATGCCCGGCGTCGCCGGCATCGGCCTCGCGCTCGGGGTCTCGGCGGGGGCGCGCACTCGCAGTGTCGCCTGGGGCGTCGCGACGGCGGCGGCCGCGCTGGTCCTGTCGCTCGGCTCCGACTGGTGGTTCCGCCCGTTCCTCGCCGACCCGTCGCTGTCCTTCTATCTGCGGCACCTGACCGATCTGTCGACGCTCACTCTGGTGTCGCTGCTGGTCGCGCCGCTGCTCGGGTTCTACTTCGGCCGCGGACGCATGGCGGTGCGTGCGCCGGCGTGATCAGGTCGGCGGCAGGACCAGGATCGCCCGCGCGTACAGCAGCGCGAAGCCCTGCCGGTGCGCGTTGTGCTGCGACTTCGAGCCGGGCTGGGTCGTGATCACCGCGACGTCGCAGCCGGCCGCCGCGGCGTCCCGCAACCGCGCGCCGAGCAGCGCCGACTGCACGCCGCGGCGGCGGAACGCCGGCACGGTCGCGGCGCCGCACAGCTGTGCGACCCCAGCGGCATCGAGCCGCATGCTGGCGCCGCCGGCCCAGGCGCCGTCGATGTGCACCACGTAGCGGCGCATGCCGGGCACCGACAGCATCTCCTGCATCGCCGCGACCACCTCGGTGCGCGCGAACGCGTCCGGCGACCCGGCGCCGGTGCCGTCGCCGGCGAGGAAGCTGTCGGCCATGTGGTCGATCCACGCGTCGCGCCCGGCGTCGTCGGCCACCGCCACGCGCAGCGCCGACGGCGGCGCCGTGAACGCAGCCGGCGCGCAGCCGAGCACGTTCTCGAACGCCTGCAGCCGGTAGTCGCGCGCGGCGAACTGCTGCGCCGCCGCGCAGCTCGCCAGCGTCGCCAGCTCCACCTGCAGCGGTGCCTGGCGCACGGCGAACGCGCGTTCGACCGCGGCGAGCCGGTCCGCATCGAGCGGGCCGTCGAAGCCGACGCCGATCAGTTTGTTCATCGGCGCGTGCGGCCGCACGAACGTCGCCACGCCGCCGCCGAGCGCCTCGAGCACGACCGCGTCGGCGGGCCCGGTCACGCGCGCCCGTTCGGCGATCGCCGTCATCATGCGCACCTCGGCGCCTTCGATGCGGCGCCCCAGTTCGATGCTCGCGAACATGGCCGCGGACTCTACGGCACCAGCCGCTCGCCGCCGCAGTAGACCTCGTGCCGTGCGCCGCGTGCGAAGCCGACCAGCGTCGCACCGGCCGACTGGCACAGGTCGAAGGCGAGCGCGCTCGGCGCCGACACCGAGACCACGACCGGCAGCCGCACGCGCAGGCACTTGACGACCAGGTCGAAGCCGGCGCGCCCCGACAGGATCGCGACCGCGCGCGTCAGGTCGGCGCCGGCGCGCGCGGCCTGGCCGATCGCCTTGTCGAGCGCGTTGTGGCGACCGACGTCCTCGCCGAAGCCGAGCACGGTGCCATCCGCCGCGGCGACGAGTGCGCCGTGGCAGCCGCCGGTCGCCGCGAACAGCACCTGGCGCGCGCGCAGCTCGTCGACCAGCCTGTGCACCAGCGCACTCTGCACCCGCGGCACGCCGGGCAGCAGCGGCGGCGTCGCCTCGAGGATCGTCTGCGCATCGGCGAGCCCACAGGCGCCGCAGGAGCTGCGGATCTCGTGCGTGCGCGCGAGCCGCGAACGCGCCAGCGGGTCGGGTTCGGTGCGCAGCGTCACCTGCAGCTCGTCGGCGCGCTGTGCGTCGGCGTCGCCGGGCACCGCACGCATCGACGCGACGTCGGCGGCCGCGGCGACGATGCCCTCGCCGAGCAGGAAGCCGAGCGCGAGGTCCTCGTCGCGGCCCGGCGTGCGCATCGTCAGCAGCTGCTGGCCGTGCACGACCAGCAGCAGCGGCTCCTCGCGCACCAGCAGGTCGTCGCGGCCCGTTGCCAGCTGCCGGCGTGCGGCTCCATCCGGGGGTTCGCTGGCGGTCATGGCGATGGCGCGGCCACTGGTCGCGCGCGGGCCATGGTCGAGCGTCACCTGCGGGCCGTCAAGCTCGGGTCCGGCATGGCCCTTGGCGGCGCCGCAGCTACCATCCGGCGCCCATGCTGCGCCTCGTCTCGTTGTGCGGAATCTGCGTGATGCTGGCGATCTGCTTCGCCTGCTCGAACAACCGCCGCGCGATCCGCTGGCGGCTGGTCGGCACCGGGCTGCTGATCCAGGCGGTGCTCGGCTTCACGTTCCTCTACTGGGACGCGGGCAACGCGGCGCTGCGCCGCGTCGGCGACGGCGTCGACGCGTTCCTGAAGCTGTCGCAGGCGGGCAGCAAGTTCGTGTTCGGCTCGCTGGCCGAGGGCGGCACCAGCCTCGGCTTCGTGTTCGCGTTCCAGGTGCTGCCCACGCTGATCTTCTTCAGCAGCTTCATGGCGGTGCTCTACCACCTCGGCGTCATGCAGATGGTCGTGCGCGCCATGGCGTGGCTGATGGTGCGCGTGCTCGGCACCTCGGGCAGCGAGTCGCTGTCCGCGTGCGCCAACGTGTTCGTCGGCCAGACCGAGGCGCCGCTGCTGATCCGGCCGTTCCTGAACGGCATGACCAAGAGCGAGCTGCACGCGATCATGGTCGGCGGCTTCGCGACCATCGCCGGCGGCGTGTTCGCGCTCTACGTGTCGTTCGGCGTCGCGGCCGGCCACCTGATGGTCGGCTCGGTGATGGCGGTGCCGGCCGGACTGATCTGCACCAAGATGCTGTGGCCGGAGACCGAGCCGAGCCAGACCATGGGCACGGTCGCCAAGGTCGAGGCCTCGACCTACGGCAACGTCGTCGAGGCCGCGGCGACCGGCGCGTCCGACGGGCTGAAGCTGGCGCTGAACGTCGGCGCGATGCTGATCGCGTTCCTCGCGCTGGTGGCGGTGATGAACGTCGTTCTCGGCGCCGCCGGCAACGTGTTCGGCATGTCGTGGTCGGTCGAGGGCGCGCTCGGCATCGTCTTCTATCCCATCGCCGCGGTCATGGGCGTGCCGGGCGGTGAGATCCCGCTGCTCGCCGAACTGCTCGGCACCAAGATCGCCGTGACCGAACTGGTCGCGTACAGCAAGCTGGGGCCGATGATCGCCGAACACCGCATCTCGCCGCGCACCGCGATGATCGCCAGCTTCGCGCTGTGCGGGTTCGCGAACTTCGGCAGCGTCGCGATCCAGGTCGGCGGCCTCGGCGCGATGGCGCCCGGCCGGCAGTCGGACCTGGCCAAGCTCGGCCTGCGCGCGATGTGCGGCGGCGCGCTCGCGACCTGCATGACCGCGTGCGTCGCCGGCGTGCTCGCCAGCGAGGTGCCGGCGTGAGTGCCGCCGAGAACGAACTGGCGCTGGTCGATCGCGCCGCGGCGTGCCTGCGCGAGCGGCTCGGCGCCGAACGCATGGCCTCGCTGCGGCTCGGCCTCGTGCTGGGCAGCGGCCTCAAGGAGTTCGCCCGCACCGTCGCGGCGCCGATCGAGATGCCGTTCGGCGACGTGCCCGGCTGGCCGCAGCCGCGCGTCGAAGGCCACGGCGGCGCGCTGGTCGTCGGGACCGTCGGCGGCGCGCCGGTCGCGTGCCTGACCGGCCGCGTGCACCTCTACGAAGGCTGGCGGCCGGCCGAGGTCGTGCGCGCGGTGCGCACGCTGCGCCGCTGCGGCGTGCCCGACTTCCTGCTGACCAACGCGGCCGGCGGCATCGCCGACGATCTGTCGGCCGGCGACCTGATGGTGCTGACCGATCACCTGAACCTGACCGGCACCACGCCGCTGCTCGGCCGGCACGAGCCGGCCTTCGGCCCGCGCTTCCCGGACCAGTCGCACGTCTACGCGCCGCGGCTGCGCGCGGTGCTGCAGCAGTGCGGCGGGCGCCTGCGGCCCGGCGTCTACGCGGGCCTGCTCGGCCCGTCGTACGAGACCCCGGCCGAGGTGCGCATGTTGCAGTCGCTCGGTGCCGATGCCGTCGGCATGAGCACCGTGCACGAGGCGATGGCGCTGAACGCGATGGGCGCCGGTGTCGTCGGCCTGTCGCTGGTCACCAACCTCGCCGCCGGCATCGCCGACCAGGTGCTGTCGCACGACGAGGTGGTCGCGGCCGGGGCGCAGGCGGCGACGACGCTGACCGACCTGGTGACCGAGTTCTGCCGTCGCCTCGCCACCGCATGAGCCTGCCGGACCTGACGATCCGGCCCTACCGGCCCGGCGACGAGGAGCGCATCCTGGCGACGTTCAACCTCGTGTTCCGCGAGGTCTGCGGCCCGAGCTACGTCGACCGCACGCTGGAGCAGTGGCGCTGGCAGTACCTCGAGAACCCGATGGGGCACCGCATGTCGCTGGCGGTCGCGCCGGACGGCACCGTGGTGTCGCAGTACGCCGGCGTGCCGGTGCTCGCCGACACGCCGGCGGGACCGCAGCGCTTCATCCACTGCGTCGACTCGATGACGCACCCGGCGTGGCGCGGCGGGCTGAAGCGGCCCGGCATCTTCGTGATCACCGGCCTGCCGTTCTCGGCGCACAGCCGCCGCATCGGCGACGCGGTGCTGTACGGCTTCCCGGTCGACGTCGCGTTCCGCATCGGCTCGCGCTACCTCGAATACCACTTCCTGCGCGACATCGACTTCCTGATCCGCGACGCCGGGCTGCCGCCGGTGCCGCCGCCGAACGGGCTCACGCTCGAACGCGTCACGGTGACGCCGCCCGATGTCGGCACGCTCTACGACGTGATGCGCGGCGAGAAGCGCCTGCTGCTGCGCCGCGACTGGCGCTACCTGCAGTGGCGCTACGTGCGGAACCCCAACCGCGCCGACTACGAACTGTGGACCGCGCGCGCCGGCGGCCGGCTGCGGGGCCTGCTGGTGCTGCAGCCCGGCGGCGGCCTCGTGCCGGATCACGCGACCGTCGCCGACTGGATGGCCGCCGAGGGCGACACCGCGGCGACCGACGCGCTGCTGCACGCGGCGACGCGCCGCACGCAGGAGGTCGGCAAGCAGGGCCTGGTCACGGTGTTCCCCGAGTGGTCCGCCGAGTGGCGCACCTTCGAGGCGCGCGGGTTCGTGAAGACGCCGTCGGCGAACTGGCTGCAGCGCCGCATGGTCTACCTGCTGACCGGCTCGCCGCTGACCGCGGACACGCTGCAGGCGGACTGGTGGTACGCGCTCGGCGACAGCGACCTCGCGTGAGCGTGCCGCGTTCGTCCGCATCCGGGCCGATGGTGGCCGCGTTCCCGCTTCCTTCGCTCGCGGCCCTCGGGTAAGGGAGGCGACCGGTCATGCTGTCCACCGCGATCCTGCTCGGCCCGCAGCGCCACGTGCCGATCGTGCGCGAGGCCGTCGCCGCCGTCGTGCCGCGCGACGATCGGCGGCCGCTCGCGGTCGTCACGGCCGGCTGGGAGGAGCGCGAGTCCGAGGACCAGGAGCTGCGCGAGCACGTGCAGCGGCCGGTCAAGAACCTCGAGGTCTGGGCGCGCGTCGAGCGCATCTTCGACAAGGACCCGGAGCTGCTGCGGGCGATGCGCAGCCGCCACGACCGCCTGCGCACCGTGCAGGAGCTGTATCGGCTGCGGCTGCAGGGCCTGATGGATCCGGTCAAGGAGCTGCTGCGCCGCACCGGCGACGACGACCTGCTGGCGCCGGCGCGCCACGACGCGATGGCGATGGTGCACGAACTCGACGAGCAGCACGTGCGCCGGGTCGCCGCGATCCACGCCGAGTTCGAGGCGCGCTGGCACCCGGCCGCGCGCGCCTCGGTCCAGCGCGAGAAGCGCGAGCTGCATCGACATCTCGAGTCCGCGAGCTGTCTGTTGCTGGCCGGTGGCCACGTGTCGGTGCTGCTGCACCGGCTGCGGCTGTTCGACCTGTTCGGCCTCTACGGCGATCGGCCGGTGATCGCCTGGTCGGCGGCGGCGATGGCGCTCAGCGAACGCATCGTGCTGTTCCACGACGACCCGCCGCAGGGCAGCTCCTACGCCGAGGTCATGGAGGCCGGCTTCGGCCTGGTGCCCGACGTCGTCGCGCTGCCGCATGCGAAGAACCGGCTGATCACCGACGACCCGCTGCGCGTGCAGCTGCTGGCGCAGCGCTTCGCGCCGGCGATCTGCGCGCTGCTCGACCGCGGTTCGCGCCTCGACTGGACGTCGTCGCGCTGGCGCGGCTCGCCGGGCACGCGGCGGTTGACCGAGTCCGGCGCCGTCGCGGAGGTGGGCGAGTGATCGATCCGGCGGACGACGAGGCGACCGACATCGTGCCGCGGCTCGAGGCCGCCGTGCAGAAGGGCGAAGCGGCGCTGGATCGCTTCGTCGCCGAGCACGAGTTCCCGCACGTGCAGGGCCGTTCGGTCACGTTCCTGTTCTGCGGCGAGGCACAGGAGGTCACGCTGCACCACTGGATCCACGGCCTGCCGGGCTCGTTGCCGTTCCGGCGCCTGCAGCACACCGACTGCTGGGTGCTGCAGATCGACCTGCCGGCGAAGTCGCGCATGGAGTACAAGCTCGGCGTCGCCATGTTCGGCCGCGGCACGCTGATCCGCGACCCGCTGAACCGGCACACCGCGCGCGACCCGTTCGGCGCCAACTCGGTGGTCTACGGCGAGGGCTACGCGCCGCCGGAGTGGACCGTCGAGGACCCCGAGGCGCGCAAGGGCACGATCGAGGAACGCCACGTCGAGAGCCACGTGTTCGGCGACTGGCGGCCGATCCGCGTCTACCGGCCGGCGCGCTTCCGCGAGACGCGCCGCTACCCGCTGCTGGTCGTGCACGACGGCTTCGACTACCTGCAGTTCGCCAGCCTGCAGACGATCCTCGACAACCTGATCCACCGGCTCGAACTGCCGCCGCTGGTCGCGATCCTGACGCAGTCGCCGGATCGCATGCACGAGTACGCCGACGACGAACGGCACGCGCGCTTCCTGGTCGAGGACCTGGTGCCGCAGATGGAGGCGCTGCTGCCGCTGGTGCGTTCGCCGGCCGCGCGCGCGGTGATGGGAGCCAGCTTCGGCGCCGTGGCCTCGCTGTCGACCGCGTGGCGGCACCCGGGCTTCTTCGGCAAGTTGCTGCTGCAGTCGGGTTCGTTCGTGTTCACCGAGATCGGCGACCACGACCGCGGCCCGGTGTTCGATCCGGTGGTCAAGTTCGTCAACGAGTTCCGCAAGGCGCCGGGCCGGCCATCGGAGTCGGTGTTCGTCAGCTGCGGCGTCTACGAGTCGCTGATCTACTACAACCGCTCGCTGGTGCCGCTGCTGCAGGAGACCGGCATGCAGGTGCGCTTCCGCGAGGCGCACGACGGCCACAACTGGGAGAACTGGCGCGACCGCCTGCGCGAGGGGCTCAGCTACCTGTTCCCGGGGCCGCTCTGGCTGGTCTACGAGTAGGGCCGGAGCGCACTGACCAAGCTGGCCCCGGCCCGGCCTCGCGGGCATAGTGCGGCCCTCGCCCCCGCCCCAAAATGCCCGCCGTCACCCGCCACATCGGACTCTCCCTGGGCGCCGACATCTGTTGGCCGCTCGCCTTCGAACAGATCCTCGCCGACAGCAAGCTGGCGCTGAAGATCGGCAAGGACGTCGTCTCGTTCACCTGCGAACGCACCACGATCGAGCCGTTCGCGCTCAAGCCGGGCTGCAAGTACGACCTCGTCGTCGACCGGCTGACGCACTGGCTCGCGATCCAGCGCGAGTGGATCAAGAAGTGCATCCTGATGGACGGTCTGTACGTCTACAACAACCCGTGGTCGGTGCAGAGCTACGAGAAGCACTCGACCTACTGCGCGATGACCGCGCTCGGCATGCCGGTGCCGGCGACGATGATGCTGCCGCAGAAGAACTACGAGCCGAAGCCGGACCTCGACTACACGCTGAAGGCCTACGCCAGGCTGTTCGACCTCGGCAAGGTCGGCGCCGAGGTCGGCTATCCGCAGTTCATGAAGCCGTACGACGGCGGCGGTTGGCAGGGCGTCAGCAAGGTCGACAACCAGGCCGAGCTGGTCGCGACCTACGACAAGAGCGAGAAGTGGCTGATGCACCTGCAGCAGGCCGTCGCCGGCTTCGACCTGTTCGTGCGCGCGGTCGGCATCGGGCCGCAGGTGCGCGTGATCAAGTACGACGCCAGCCAGCCGCTGCACGGCCGCTACCTGACCGAGCGCAACTTCTGCAGCCCGGAGGACGAGCAGGTGATGATCGACACCTGCCTGCTGATCAACACGTTCTTCGGCTGGGACTTCAACAGCGTCGAGGCGCTGCGCAAGGACGGCACCTTCCACCCGATCGACTTCGCCAACCCCTGCCCCGACAACCAGGTCAGCTCGATCCACTACCATTGGCCGTGGTACGTGACCAGCAACCTGAAGTGGGCGTTGTTCTGCGCCGCGACCAAGCGGCCGATGCGGAAGACGCTCGACTTCGAGCCGTACTACGCGATCGCCAAGAAGGACCTGCCGTACCGCGAGAAGCTGAAGGGCTACGCCAGGATCGCGCGCGAGCGGCTGTCGGCCGACCAGTTCGCCGAGTTCTGCGACAAGCACCTCGGTGCGCTCGACGAGGCGGCGCACAAGTGGTTCCGCAGCGACCGCTGCCGCGACGCGATCCGCAGGAAGGTGGCCAACATGTATCCCGCGCACGAGGTCGACGAGTTCTCGACGCGGTTCTTCGGCATCGTGCAGCAGTCCCTCAGCGACTCCGAGAAGGAGCAGAAGAAGTGAGCAAGCACAAGATCAGCTGGAAGTCCCCGGCGATGGGTGGCCGTGAGATCACGTTCGTGCGCTACGGCTACGAAGGAACGCCGCTGCTGCTGTTCCCGACCGCGGGCGGCGACGCCGAGGAGCCCGAGCGCTTCCACATGATCTCGGCGATCGGCGACTTCGTCAAAGACCTGCGGCTCAAGGTCTACTGCGTCGACTCGGTCGCCGGCAAGGCCTGGCTGACCGAGTGCAAGACGCTCGACCAGGCCGCGAAGGTGCAGAACCAGTTCGACCAGTGCCTCTACCGCGAGGTGGTGCCGGCGATCCACCGCGACTGCGGCGGCGACGCGGGCCTGATCTGGACCACGGGCGCGTCGATCGGCGCGTTCAACGCGCTGGCGCTGGTGTGCCGGCACCCGGACGTGTTCGGCCGCGCGATCTGCATGAGCGGCACCTACAACATGAATCGCTTCCTCGAGGGCCGCATCAACCGCGACTACTACGAGAGCTCGCCGCTCGACTTCGTGCCGGACCTGAACGGCAGGCACCTCGACCTGCTGCGGCAGCGTCACATCCTGCTCACGCACGGCCAGGGCGCCTACGAGGACCCGGACCAGAGCTGGAAGGTGGAGCGCGTGCTCGGGCCCAAGGGCATCCCGAACCGCGTCGACGCATGGGACGCGTCGTGGCGCCACGACTGGGTCACGTGGCGCAAGATGCTGCCGCAGTTCCTCGGCGAGTTCCTGCCGCCGGCGAAGGCGCAGGCCAAGGCCTGACCGGACGCCGCGTGCTCGGACCTGCGCTGTTGGTGCTGCTGCTGAACGCGGCGAGCGATCACGAAGGCGCGGCCCAGGCGCCGCAGGATCCGCCGCCGGCGGCGCCGTTGGGCCCCGGCCCGCAGTGGCGCGGACCGGTGCGGCCGACCGCGCGCAACGAGGTGTTCGCGACCGGCGACGGTTGCGCGATGTGCCACAGCGCGTCGTCGCGGTCGACGGCGATGCGCAGCGCCATCGGCGAGGACGTGTCGCCGCATGCGCTGTGGCAGGCGTCGGTGATGGCCAACAGCTTCCGCGATCCCTACTGGCGCGCGCAGGTGGCGAAGGAGGTCGCCGCCGATCCGGACCGCGGCGAGGAGGTGCAGGCGCTGTGCCTGCGCTGCCACGCGCCGATGCTGCACCACAGCCGCCGCCTCGCCGGCCAGGGACCGATCGCGGTCGCGGCGGCGGCCGGCGATGCGCTGGCCCAGGACGGCGTGTCGTGCACGGTCTGCCACCAGGTGCAGGCCGAAGGGCTCGGCACCGAGGCGACGTTCGCCGGCAAGCCGAGGATCGACAAGGGCCGGCACATCTTCGGTCCGTACCCGGAGCCGGTCGCGCAGCCGATGCTGCAACTCGCCGGCTACCGGGTCCAGCACGGTGCGCACGTGCAGACCTCGGCGCTGTGCGGTTCGTGCCATACGCTGCACACCGGCCACACCGGCGAACGCTTTCCCGAGCAGACGCCGTACCTCGAGTGGCGCAACAGCGACTACGACGACGAGGCCGGCGCGACGGCGACCTCGCGCACCTGCCAGCAGTGCCACATGGCCGACCTCGGGCGCGCGCGCATCGCGCGCAATCCCGGCGGCGGCGACTTCCTGATCCCGGTGCGCGAGCCCTACCGCTCGCACTCGTTCGTCGGCGGCAACGCGTTCCTGCTCGAACTGCTGGCGGCCAACCGGGACTCGCTCGGCGTCACGGCCCCGGCCGCGGCGCTGCGGCAGAACGCGGTGGCGTCGCGGCGGCTGCTGGCCGAGGCGACGGTGTCGATCACGATCGGCGAGCTGCAGCGGCGCGACGGGGCGCTGCACTTCGCCGTGCGCGTCGACAACCTCACCGGCCACAAGTTCCCGACCGGCTACCCGTCGCGGCGGGCGTGGCTGCACGTGCAGGTGCGCGCCGGCAACCGGGTCGTGTTCGACAGCGGCGGCTGGACCAAGGACGGTCGCCTCGCCGACGTCGCCGACGAACTGCGGCACGAGCACCACACGCGGGTCACGGCGCGCGAGCAGGTCGTCGTCTGGGAGCTGATCGCCGCCGACGTCGCTGGCGAGCCGACCACGCATCTGACGCGCATGCACCGGCGCGCGAAGGACACCCGCCTGTTGCCCAAGGGCTGGCGCCACGACGGTCCGCACGCGACCGAGACCGCGCCGGTCGGCATCGGCGCCGACGTCGACTTCACCGCCGGCGGCGACAGCGTCGACTTCGAGATCCCGCTGGCCGCCGATGCGCCGGCCGTCAGCGTCGTCGCGTGGGTGCGCTACCAGACGATCCCGCCGCACTGGGTCGATGCGGTGCGCGGCGTCGACGCCGACGAGTGTCGCACGTTCGTGCAGCTGTACGACGCGGCCGACAAGACGCCGGAGACCGCCGGCGTGGCGATGCGCACGGAGGCCCGCTGAGCCGGCCGGAGACCGCACCGGTCGTTCCGCGGCTGCCGCGCCGCCGCCGTTCGCGGTCGCTCGTGCTGACCGCGCTGCTGCTCGCGCTGGCGTTCGCCGCCGCCGCCACCGAGGTGGCGTTCCGCTGGTCGTGGCGTGTGCCGCCGCCGTTCGCCGCGGTGGCGCAGCCCGGCATGTTCGTGCCGACCGGCGCCGACGAGCCAGCACTGCAGGCCGGCTTCCGCGGCTGCTCACGGGTGGGCGATGCGGTGGCGCCGGTGGCGATCGGCGCGCTCGGCCTGCGCGGGGAGGTGCCGGCGCGCCGCGACGGCCAGCGGCGCGTGCTGATGGTCGGCGACGGCGCGGTGTTCGGCGGCGGCGTCGAGGCCGCGCACGCGCTGCCGGCGCGGCTCGAGGCCGCGCTGCACGCGGCATCGGTCGACGTCGTGGTCGGCAACGGCGGCATGCCCGCGGTCGGGGTCACCCACGCCGTCGCGCGATTGGCGCGGCTCGACGCGCCGTTCCAGGCCGACGCCTTCGTGATCGCCGCCGGTCTGGGCGACGACGTGTTCGACGAACTGGCCCCGTCGCGCACGGTGTTCGGCGGTCGGCTGCTGGCCGAGCCGTGGGCCGAGGCGGTGCGGGTGTCGTGGCGGGCGCGGCTCGCGGTGCGGTCGCGCGCCGCGCTGTGGCTGGAGCTGCAGCTGGGCGGCGACCGGGGACCGCCATGGCTCGCGGGTGGCGTGGCGGCGGTCGCGCGCCGGCTCGGGGTGCCCGGCGACGGCGCGCCCGACGGCGTCTGGTGCGACGCCCTCGACGCGCGCACCGTCTGGGTCGCCGGTACGGAGCCGCCGATCCCGCGCGTGCTCGCCGCGCTGGACCGCTCGCTGCAGCGCGCCAGGACGGCGGCCGGCAGCCGGCCGGTGTGGTTCGTGCTGCTGCCGTCGGTGTGGCAGGTCGATCCGGCGCGCCGGCTCGCGCGGCTGCGGGAACTGGGCCTCGATCCGGTTGCGCATGCGCCCGGGCTGCTGCAGCGGCGCTGGGCCGAGGTCGCGGTGGCCGCGGGCCTGGTGGCGCTCGACGCGACACCGATGCTCGCCGCCGAGCCGGACCACGCGGGCCTGTTCCTCGCGGACGGAGTGCACCTGAGCGCGCGCGGCAACGAGGTCGTCGGCCGCTGGCTGGCCGCCGAACTCGCGGCCGGTCTGCGGTAGCGATGGGAACGGATGACTTGCGTGCAGCGCCTTGGCCGAGGGCGGCCGGAAGGCCGCAGGGCGGGAGGCTTCCGTCCGGCGGCGATGGCGTCGCGCACGACGCTGGCGGGCGTGACGGCGCGGTGCCGCGCGCCGTTCGAGGCACTCGCACGTCAGCGGCTCGACGCGATCCCAATCGTCACGATCCAGTCGTCACGATCCCGGTCGTCAGGTCGGGTGGCGACCACCGGGATTCACCGCACCTGCCGCGGCCGGGCGTCGTGCCGCACGTCAGCTCCATTTGTGTCCGTGCGGCACCACGATGATGCCGGACGGGGACACGGCGAAGCGTCTGGCATCGGCTTCCTGGTCGTAGCCGATCACCGTGCCGTCGGGGACCTGGTTCCACTTGTCGACGATGGCGCGCTTGATGCGGCAGTGCTTGCCGATCGCGGCGCCGCGCAGCACGATGCACTCGTCGACCTGGCTGCGTTCCTCGATGCGCACCCGGTTGCTGAGCAGCGAGCGGGTCACCTTGGCGCCGGACACGACGACACCGGGGCTCAGCAGCGAGTCGACGACCTCGGCGCGGCGGCCGTCACCCGGCTCGGAGAACACCGTCTTCGCCGGCGGGTCGTTGTGCCACAGCGTGTAGGGCGGCCAGTCCTCGCGGTAGAGGTTGAGCTGCGGCTTGACGCTGCACAGGTCCATGTTGGCGTCGAAGTAGGCCTCGATGGTGCCGACGTCGCGCCAGTACGGGTTCTTCTCGCCCTCGATGCCGCGGAACATGTGCACGAAGACCGGCACGCTGTCGATCATGCGCGGGATCACGTGGTGGCCGAAGTCGCCGCCCTGGCCCTCGGGCATGCCGTTGTCCTCGATCAGGCGCTTGACCAGCTCGTCGGTCTCGAACACGTAGATGCCCATCGACGCGAGGCAGTGGCCGGGGTCGCCGGGGATCTCCGGCGCGTTCTGCTTCGGCTTCTCGACGAAGCCGGTGACGCGGCCGTCGGGCGCGATCTGCAGGATGCCGAACTGGTGCGCCTCGTCGACGCGGATGCGCACCGCGCCGATCGTCAGCGCCGCCTCGTGCTCGACGTGCTCGCGCAGCATGTCGCGGTAGTCCATCTGGTAGATGTGGTCGCCGGACAGCACGACGACGGTCGGCGGCTGCCAGTCCTCGATCGTGTGCAGGTTCTGGAAGATCGCGTCGGCGGTGCCGCGGTACCACTTGCCGACCGTCACGTGGTGCGGCGGCGTGCAGGTGATCCACTGTTCGAGGCGGCGCGGCAGGAAGTTCCAGCCGAAGCGCACGTGCTCCTCGAGCGACCGCGCCTGGTATTGCGTCAGCAGATGGATGCGGCGCAGGCCCGAATGGATGCAGTTGCTGAGCGTGAAGTCGATGATCCGGTAGCAGCCACCGAACGGCACCGCCGGCTTGGCGCGGAACTGCGTCAGCGGCTTCAGGCGGCTGCCTTCGCCGCCGGCGAGGATGAAAGCGAGCGTGTTCTTGAGGTCGAGGGTGACCATGGCGGTGGCCTGCGGCTCGGAGTGGTCGAGCGGAGGGGCGTAAGGATGCAACCGCACGGTGACCGGTGACAGGGGCAGTCGCGGAATCCGGGCGATGCGATCGCGCCGCGTCGCGCGCCGATCCGGCCGTGGTCGGGACGGACGTTGATCCTCCCGCCCGACGACGTAGGCTGCTCCGCTGGTCGCTGCGCACGTGCCCAAGATCTCGATGGCAAGAGCCACTCCCTCCGTCGGAACCGATGCCGCGACCGCGCCCGGCCCCGCCGTCGTGCCGGCGGCGGCCGAGTGGCTGCTGGCCGACGGGCGCGGTGGCTACGCCTGCGGCACCGCCGCCGACCTGCCGATGCGCCGCTACCACGGCCTGTGGGTCGCGCGCCCCGAGGACTCGGCGCGGCGCTGCCTGGCGGTGGCCGGCCTCGACGAACGGCTGGTCGACGGCGGGCGCGAGACGTCGCTGCTGCACGCGCACTGGGCGGCGTTGCCGCAGCCGTCGCCGCCGGCGGCCGCGGTGGCGTTCGCGCTGCGGCCGTGCCCGGCGTGGGCGTTCCGCACCGCGACGGCGACGCTCGAACGCGCCGTGCTGCTGCGGGCCGCGGACGACGCCGGCGCCGAGCCGATGCTGTTCGTGCGCTGGCGCAACCTCGGCGGTCGGCCGGTGCGACTCGTGGTGCGGCCGCTGCTCGGCTTCTGCGACGCCGACCGGCTGCCGGCCGCCGACGACAGCTTCGACACCACCGTCGTCGCGCGCGGCGCCAGCTGGGGGTTCCGGCCCAGCCGCGTGCTGCCGGCGCTGTGGCTGACCGTCGATGGCCTGGCCGCGTTCCGCGCCGAGGCGGCCTGGTACCGCGGCTTCCTCTACGCGACCGATCGTGCGCGCGGCTACGACCACGTCGGCGACCGCTGGAGTCCGGGCGTGCTCGAACTCGACCTGCCGCCGGGCGGCGACGCGGTCGCGGCGTTCGCGCTCGGCGCGCCGTGCGCGGCGCCGGCGGCCGAGTTCGACGCGGCGTTCGCCGCCGCCGGCGAACGTGCAGCCGCGCTGAGCGCGGCCGCGGATCCGCTGCGCGCGCGCCTCGAGCACGGCGCCGACGCGTTCCTCTATCGCGCGGCCGGCGATCGACTCGGCGTGCTGGCGGGCTTCCCGTGGTTCGGCGAGTGGGGGCGCGACGTGTTCGTGGCGCTGCCCGGACTGACGCTCGCCCGCGGCCGTCTCGACCTGTGCGAACGCGTGCTCGCCGGCGCCCTGCCGTTCCTGCGCCGCGGTCTGCTGCCGAACATCTACGGCCGCGCGCCCGGCGACAGCCACTACGGCAGCTGCGATGCCGCGCTGTGGTTCGCGCTCGCGGTGCAGCGCTACGCGCTCGCGGGCGGCAGCCGGCAGCGGCTGCGCGACGAGTTCGTGCCGGCGCTGCGGCACATCGCCGAGGCCTACACCGCCGGCACCGAACTCGGCCTGCGCGTCGACGGCGACGGCCTGTTGCTGGCCGGCAGCATGGACCTGAACGCGACCTGGATGGACGCGCGCACGTCGCGCGGGCCGGTGACGCCGCGCGCCGGTCTGCCGGTCGAGATCCAGGCGCTGTGGTATTCGCTGCTGGCGCTGCTGGTCGAACTCGGCGAGACCTCGTTCACGGCCGCGCGCGACCGCTGCGGCGCGGCGTTCCTGCGGCAGTTCTGGCTCGAGCATGCCGGCCACCTGGCCGACCGCGTCGAGCACGGCGTCGCCGATGCCAGCGTGCGGCCCAACATGGTGCTCGCGGCCGGTCTGCCCGCCTCGCCGCTGACGACCGCCCAGCGGGCCGCGGTGGTGCGCAAGGCGAAGGCCGAGCTGCTGACGCCGCGCGGGCTGCGCACGCTGTCGCCGCACGACCCGGCCTACCGCGGTCGCTACGAAGGTGGCACCGACGCGCGCGACCTCGCCTACCACCAGGGCACCGCGTGGCCGTGGCTCGGCGGCTGCTACGTCGAGGCGGCGCTGCGGGCCGCGACGAAGAAGGACCTGCCGCGGGTGCGCGCGGAACTGCGCGCGTGGCTCGACGGCTTCCTGCCCGAACTGGACCGCGCCGGCCTCGACCACGTCAGCGAGGTGTTCGACGGCGACGAGCCGCAGCGGCCCGGCGGCACCTTCGCGCAGGCCTGGAACACCGGCGAACTGTTGCGTGCGCTGGCCCTGCTCGACGGCAAGCACGCAGCGGTGGCCGGGGGGCGGGCGTGATCGACGTCGTCTTCTACTTCCAGGTCCATCAGCCCTATCGACTGCGCAAGTGGAAGCCGGCGGATCGCATCAAGAAGCTCGACTACTTCGATGCGCCGCTGAACCGGCTGGTGGCCGAGCGCGTCGCCGAGCGCTGCTACCTGCCGATGAACAAGCTGCTGCTGGCGGCGATCGAGCGCACCGACGGCCAGTTCCGCTGCGCGTTCTCGCTGTCGGGCACCGTGATCCAGCAGCTGCGCGACTGGGTGCCGGACGCCCTCGACAGCTTCGTCGCGCTCGCCGAGAGCGGCAACGTCGAGTTCCTGTGCGAGACCAGCGAGCACAGCCTCGCCGCGGTGACCGACCTCGACGAGTTCGCCGACCAGGTGGCGATCCAGAAGCGGACCGTGACCGACCTGTTCGGCGCGCCGACGTCGTTCCGCGACACCGAGCTGATCCTCGACAACACGATCTGCAAGAAGGTCGAAGACCTCGGCTTCGAATGCATGCTCGGCGAGGGCGCCGACCGGCTGCTCGGCTGGCGCAGTCCGCAGGTGCCGTACCGGCCCAAGGGCTGCGCCAGGCTCAAGCTGCTGCTGCGCAGCTATTCGCTGTCGGACGACATCGCGTTCCGGTTCTCGAACCGGAAGTGGCCTTCGTACCCGCTGTTCGCCGATACCTACGCCGGATGGCTGCACGACGTCCCGCCGCCGGCCCAGTTCATCGGCCTGTTCATGGACTACGAGACCTTCGGCGAACACCAGAGCGCGCAGACCGGCATCCTCGACTTCATGCGCAGCCTGCCCGAGCAGGTGCTGCAGGATCCGAGCTTCCGCTTCCGTACGCCGGCGCAGGTCGCCGCCGAGCGCGAGGCGATCACCGAACTCGACATCGCGACGCCGGTGTCGTGGGCCGACGTCGAGCGCAACCTGTCGGCATGGCTCGGCAACCCGATGCAGGTGGCCGCCAACCAGGCGATCTACGCGCTGCGCAAGGACGTGATCGCGGCCGCCGCGGTGCGCCCCGAGCTGCTCGACATCTGGCGCCACTTCACGACCTCGGATCACGTCTACTACGTCGCCACCAAGCATCACAGTGATGCCGAGGTGCACGAGTACTTCAGTCCCTACGATTCGCCGTACGCGGCGTTCGTCACCTTGATGACCGCCTTCGACGACCTGCGCCTGCAGGTCGGCAAGGCGCTCCAGACGCTTCAGAAGCAAAAGCAGTGACCATGTCGGAACGTTCGTACCAGCTGTTCGAGATCAGTTGGGAAGTGTGCAACAAGGTCGGCGGCATCCACACGGTGCTGTCGAGCAAGGCCGTGACCGCCGTCGAGAAGTTCGGCGACGACTACATCACCATCGGCCCGCAGCTGCTGGCCGGCACCGGCCACCAGCCGCCGTTCGACGAGGAGCCCGGCTTCGAGGACTTCGCCCAGTCGTGCCGTCAGCTCGGCGTGCCGGTGCGCATCGGCCGCTGGCGCATCCCCGGCCGGCCGCGCTGCATCCTGGTCGGCTTCTCGGGGCTGTTCGAGCAGAAGAACGGCATCCTCTCGGGCCTCTGGGAACGCCACAAGGTCGACTCGATCGCCGGCGACTGGGACTACGTCGAGCCGGTGCTGTTCTCGATCGCGGCCGGCATGGTGATCGAGCGCTGGTGGGAGGAGTTCCTGGCGCCGTTCCACCGCCGCGCGGTGGTGCAGGCGCACGAGTGGATGACCGGCGCCGCGTTGCTGCACCTGCAGGAGCGCATCCCGAGCATCGGCACCGTGTTCACCACCCACGCGACGATGCTCGGCCGCGCGCTGGCGTCGCTCGGCATCACGCCGGATCCGAACGCGCCCGACAAGGGCCTCGGCGGCAAGACGCCCGAGGACCTGGCGGTCGCGCACGGCGTGCAGGCCAAGCACTCGATCGAGGGCGTCTGCGCGCGCAAGGCCGACGTGTTCACGACCGTCAGCTCGATCACCGCCGCCGAAGCCGAACTGCTGCACCGCCGCAAGGTCGATCCGCTGCTGCCGAACGGCATCGACCTCAACGTCGTCGACGAGCTGGCGGCCGGCGATCGCGCGGCGATGCGCAAGGACCTCGAACGCGTGGCCAGGGCGATGCTCGGCGAGGACGTCGCCGATGCGGCGTTCGTCGCGCTCGCGGGCCGCTACGAGTTCCACAACAAGGGCATCGAGCTGCTGCTCGACGCGATGGCGCAGATGCAGGGCAACCGGGGGCGCCGCCTGGTCGCGTTCCTGCTGGTGCCCGCCGGCAACTCCGGCATGCGCGCCGAACTGATCGATCGCCTCGCCGGCGCGCCGGCGAACGGGCCGATCGGTCTGTGCACGCACAACCTGTTCGACGAGGAGCACGATCCGGTGCACGCGCACTGCAAGCGCCTCGGTCTCGACAATCGGGTCGGCAGCCGCATGAAGGTCGTGCAGGTGCCGATCTACCTGCGGCCCGACGACGGTCTGTGGGGGCGCGAGTACGAGGCCGTGCTGGCGGCGATGGACATCGGCGCCTACCCCTCCTACTACGAGCCCTGGGGCTACACGCCGCAGGAGGCGCTGGCGGTCGGCGTGCCGACGATCACGACCGACCTCGCCGGCTTCGGCCGCTGGGCCGTCGGCGCCGGCCTCGGCCCGGCCGATGGGATCACCGTGCTGAAGCGCGAGAAGGTGCCGTACAAGGACGTCGTCGCGTCGCTGGTCGAGGCGTTCGAGGGCCAGCTCGACGCGACGGCCGGCGAGCACCTGCGCGAGCGCTGCCGCGCCGCCGCCGGCCGCACGGCGTGGAAGGACCTGTACGCGAACTACACGCGCGCCTACGAGCAGGCGCTGGCCGCGGTGCAGCAGCGCAGCACCACCGGCGTGGTGCAGTTCCGCCTGCCGCGCCGCGCGCTGCCGTCGCCCGGTTCGGGCACGACGCCGCGGCTGTCGCCGTTCGAGGCGTCGGCGACCCTGCCGCAGAGCCTGCGCGGGCTCGAGCGGCTGGCGCGCAACTTCTGGTGGGTGTGGAACGGCGGCGTGCGCGGCCTGTTCGAGGAACTGGCGCCCGGCTTCCGCGCCAGCCACGAGAATCCGGTCGCGTTCCTGCAGAGCGTCGGCCTCGAGGCGCTCGAGACCAAGGCGAAGGACAAGGACTACCTGCGGCGTCTGCAGGAGGTCGGCAGGCGCTTCGACGACTACATGGCGACCGCGCAGCAGCCGATGCCGGTCGCCGGCAAGGGTGGGCCCGCGCTCAGCGCCGAACACCCGGTCGCCTACTTCTCGGCCGAGTTCGGCGTGCACCATTCGCTGCCGATCTACAGCGGCGGTCTCGGCATCCTCGCCGGCGACCACCTGAAGTCGGCCAGCGACCTGAACGTGCCGCTGGTCGCCGTCGGTCTGTTCTACCGGTTCGGCTACATGGGCCAGCAGCTGTCGAGCGACGGCCAGCAGATCGCGGCCGACCGCGAGAACCGGCCGCAGAAGCTCGCGGTCGAGATCGTGCGCACCGCCGAGGGGCGGCCGCTCGAGATCTCGGTCGCGCTGCCGGGCCGCGAGGTGTTCCTGCGCGCATGGAAGGCGATGGTCGGCCGCGTGCCGCTGTACCTGCTCGACGCCAACGTGCCGCAGAACCGCGTCGAGGACCGCGACATCACGCGCAACCTCTACGGCGGTGACGTCGAGATGCGCATCCAGCAGGAGATCGTGCTCGGCCGCGGTGGCGTGCGGTTGCTGCGCGCGATGGGCGTGCGACCGGCGGTCTACCACATGAACGAGGGCCACGCGGCGTTCCTGACCCTGGAACGCACCAGCCGGCTGGTGCGCGGCGAGGGCCTGCCGTTCGACGCGGCGCGCGAGTACGTCGCGCAGACCACGCTGTTCACGACCCACACGCCGGTGCCGGCGGGTCACGATCGCTTCGCCGAGGACCTGATGCGGCGTTACTTCGGCGACGCCGAGGAATGGGTCGGCCTGCCGTGGGACCGCTTCTTCGCGCTCGGCCAGGCCAGCGGCGGCACGTCGGAGTTCAACATGACCTACCTGGCGATGAACTTCGCCGGCTTCGTCAACGGCGTCAGCAAGCTGCACGGCATCGCGTCGAAGAAGCTGCTGCACGCGTTCTGGCCCGGGCTGCTCGAGAACGAGGTGCCGATCGCGTCGGTCACCAACGGCATCCACCTGGCGACCTGGACCCAGTCCGGCATCGCCAAGGTGCTCGGCGCCGGCGACATGACGGTGCGGCCGAAGGACTTCGTCGCCGCGGCCAGGGTGAACCGCGAGGACCTGTGGCGCGTGCGCCAGGCCAACAAGGGCCTGATGCTCGACGTCGTGCGCGAGACGCTGACGCGTTCGTTCCACGCCCGCGGCGACAGCCCGGTCGTGCTCAGCGCGATGCTGGCCGGCCTCGACGACAAGGCGCTCTACCTCGGCTTTGCGCGCCGGTTCGCGCCGTACAAGCGCGCGCACCTGCTGTTCTCCGATCCGGAGCGGCTGCGCAAGATCCTGTCGAACGGCGACCACCCGGTGCGCGTGCTGGTCGCCGGCAAGGCGCACCCGCGCGACAAGCTGGGCCAGGACATCATGAAGTCGATCGTGCAGATCGCCCGCTCGCCCGAGTTCATCGGCCGCGTGTTCTTCGTCGAGGACTACGACATGGCGGTCGCCCGCGCGCTGGTGCAGGGCACCGACGTCTGGGTCAACACGCCGACGCGCATGGAGGAGGCCAGCGGCACCTCGGGCATGAAGGCGGCGGCGAACGGCGTGCTGAACCTGTCGATCGCCGACGGCTGGTGGCCGGAGGCCGCCGACGGCGGCAACGGCTGGACGATCGGCGGCTCGCAGGTCTACGGCAGCCACGAGCTGCAGAACCAGGCCGACGCGACGGCCCTCTACCGCCTGCTCGAGGAGGAGGTGGTGCCGTCGTTCTTCTCGCGCGACAAGAACGGCGTGCCGCCGCAGTGGATGGAGTTCGTCGTGCACGACCTCGAGACCGTGCCGGCGATGTTCAACACCGATCGCATGGTCTCAGACTACCTCGATCGGGCCTACCGGCCGCTGGCGGGTCAGTACTTCGCGCAGCAGGCGGCGAAGAAGGCGCCGGCGCGCGATCGCGCCAAGGAGTTCGTCCGCGTGCGCACCGGCTTCGAGAAGGTGCGCATCACCGCGGCGACCACCGTCGAGCTGCAGGAGTTCAAGGTCGGCCAGCACCTCGACGTGCACCTCGAGGTCGACCTCGGACCGCTGCAGCCGACCGACGTCGTCGCCGAACTGGTCGTCACGCGCGGCGAGGCGGGTGGCCCGCAGGAGACCGCGGTCGTGCCGCTGCAGCACCGCGGCAACAAGTCCGGCACGCTGCACACGTTCGACGGCGGCTATCGCGTCGAACTGGCCGGGCACTACCAGCACGGCATGCGTGTGCGCGTGCCGGCGGGCGGCGGCCACGACGCCAAGGTGCGCGGGCTGGTCGTGTGGGCGTGAGCGGCGGCGCGGCCGGACCGACGTTCCACGTCGGCACCAGCGGCTTCAGCTACGACGAGTGGCGGCCGGCCTTCTATCCCGACGAGCTGAAGAAGACCGCGATGCTGGCGTACTACGCCGAGCGTCTGCCGGCCGTCGAGCTGAACAACACGTTCTATCGCATGCCGTCGGCGAAGATGGTGACGACGTGGTCGTCGCAGGTGCCGGCGACGTTCCGCTTCGCGATCAAGGCGACGCAGCGGCTGACGTGGACGCAGAAGCTGAAGGACTGCGGCGAACTGCTCGGCGTGCTGTGGAACGTGCTGGCGCCGCTCGGCGATCGGCTCGGCTGCGTGTTCTACCAGGTGCCGAAGTGGGTGCGGAAGGACACCGCGGTGCTGCGCGAGTTCCTGGCGCTGCAGCAGCCGGGGGTGAAGGTCGCGTTCGAGTTCGCGCACGCGAGCTGGTTCGAGGACGACGCGCTCGCCGCGCTGCGCGATCATGGCGCCGCACTGGTCGCCAGTGACAAGGACGGCGAGCCCGAGCCCGAGCTGCGCGACACCGCGACCTGGGCCTACCTGCGGCTGCGCCGCGCCGAGTACACCGACGACGACCTGCGCCGCTGGCGCGACCTGCTGCGCGCGCGCGGCCTCGGCGACGTGTTCCTGTTCTTCAAGCACGAGGACTCGTGTGCGGGGCCCGCATTGGCACGGCGCTTTCTGGACCTGCTGGGTCCCGTGGTATCCTGACCGCGTCCCACTCTCGGAATCCCAGACCCCGGTATCCCGATGGCAGCACCGTCCCGCACGTCCTGGCGTGGTTTCCTGAAGCTCAGCCTGGTCTCGGTGCCCGTCAAGGCGTTCACCGCCAACGAGACCAGCGGCGAGGTGCACCTGAACCAGCTGCACAAGGGCTGCAACAGCCGCATCAAGTACCAGAAGGTCTGCCCGGCGCACGGCGAGCTGAAGAGCGACGACATCGTCAGCGGCTTCGAGCACCAGAAGGACCACTACGTCGTCGTCGATCCCGAGGAGATCGACAAGCTGCGCACCAAGACCGACCGCGCGGTCAGCATCGACGGCTTCGTGCCGCAGGACGCGATCGACGCGTGCTACTACGCCGGCAAGACCTACTACCTGCTGCCCGATGGTCCGGCCGGCGAACGGCCGTACGCGCTGCTGCGGCAGGGCATGGTCAAGAACGAGGTCTGCGCGATCGCCCAGGTCGTGATGTCGGGCCGCGAGCAACTGGTGATGGTGCGACCGCTCGGCAAGCTGCTGGTGATGACCGGGCTGCACTACCCGCAGCGCGTGCGGGCGGCGGGGGACTTCGAGGCCGAAGTCGACGACATCCAGCTCAAGGCACAGGAGGAGGCGCTGACCGACACGCTGATCGGCGCCTCGCGCGTCGAGGACTTCGACCTCGGCAGCTACTCGGACCGGTACGTGACCAAGCTGAAGCAGCTGATCGAGCTCAAGGTCGCCGGCCAGGAGGTCGTGCAGGTGCCCGACCACGAGGAGCCGAAGATCCTGAACCTGATGGACGCGCTGAAGAAGAGCGTCGCCGAGGCGCAGGCCAAGGCCGCCGGCGTGGCGATCCCCGAGCCGGCCGGGTCCGACGACGAGGCGCCGCAGAAGAAGCTGGCGCCGAGCGCCGGCCGCAAGAAGGGCCCGCGCAAGGTCGGCGGCGAGTAGGCGACCGTGGCGGCGGCGCGGCGACTGCCGGAACACATCGAGCCGATGCTGGCGCGCATCGGCGAGGTGTTCGACGCCGACGACCACCTGTTCGAGATCAAGTGGGACGGCGTGCGGGCGATCAGCTACGTCGAGGACGGCGAGCTGCGCATGCACGGCCGCCGCCGCCGCGACCTGGCGACGCGCTATCCCGAACTGCGCGACCTGCGGCGGCTGCCGTCCGCCACCGTGCTCGACGGCGAACTGGTGGTGCTGCAGAGCGATGGTCGGCCCGACTTCCGTGCCGTCGTCGGGCGCGAGAACGGCAGCGCTCGCCGCGCGGTCGCCGCGGCGCAGGCGCAGCCGGTGGTCTACGTGGTGTTCGACCTGCTCTACGAGGCGGGCGAGTCGCTGCTCGACCGGCCGCTGCGCGAGCGCCGCGCCGCGCTCGAGCGACTGGTCGCGGCCGCCCGGCCGCCGCGCACCGTGCTGTCCGAAGGCGTCGTCGGCCGCGGCCGGGACCTGTTCGCCGCCGCCTGCGAACGCGGGCTCGAGGGCATCGTCGCCAAGCGGCTCGCGTCGCCGTACCGCCCCGGCGAACGCACCGATGCCTGGCAGAAGGTCAAGCCGCAGCAGGCCGTGCACTGCCTGATCCTCGGCTACGAGCCCGATGGCGAGCACGGCTTCAAGTCGCTGATCGTCGCCTCCGACTTCGACGGCACCCTGCAGTGCGTCGGCAAGGTCGGCTCGGGCCTCGACCAGGCCGCGAAGCTGGCGTTGTGGCCGCAGCTGTGTGCACGGCGCACCGAGCGGCCGTTGATCGCCACCGAACTGACCGGTGCCTGGGTGCAGCCGGGTCTGTTCTGCCGCGTCGGCTTCCTCGAGCGCACGCACGGTGGCGCATTGCGCGCGCCGGTGTTCCTCGGCATGGTGGCGGCAGGGAACTGATCACGATGTCCTCGCCGCAGGGAACCGAACGCACGTTCACGCTCGCCGAGCTGGCGGAGCACTGCGGCCTGCCGGCCGCGGTCGTGCGGCGTTGGGTCGATCGCGAGCTGCTGGTGCCGCAGCGCGGCACGGCGGGGGCGTTCTCGTTCCGCGCGCTGGGCCTCGCGCGTACGCTGGCGCAGCTGTGGCGCGCCGGCTGGTCCGCGCCGCGCATCGTGCGCGCGTGGCAGCTCGCGCGCACCGTCGTCGACGATGCGGACGCGGCGCTGACCGGTCTGCTGGCCAGCATCGGCCACCGACGCGTCACCGTGCGCACGCCCGACGGGCGGCTGGTCGAACCGGGCGGCCAGATGTTGTTCGACTTCGGCGCCGAACGCACCGGCGAACGGCTGCCGAGCCTGCGCTCGCCGGAGGACTGGTTCCTGGTCGGCATGGACGCGGAGGCGTCGGGCCGACTGGAGGAGGCCGTGCGCGCCTACGAACGCGCGCTCGGCGACAGCAATGCCGAGGCGCACTTCAACCTCGGCAACTGCCACTACGCGCTGCGGCGGCGCGCCGAAGCGGCGGCGCAGTTCGAGGCGGCGACCGCCGTGTCACCGGACTACGCGGAGGCCTGGAACAACCTCGGCATCGTGCGCGGCGAGCTCGGCGATCGCGACGGCGCCATCGTCGCGCTGCAGCGCGCGTTGGCCCTGGTGCCGCACTACGCCGATGCGCACTACAACCTGGCCGAGGCGATGGCCAGCGCCGGCGAACTCGAAGCCGCCCGCCGCCACTGGCGCGCCTACCTCTCCTTCGATCCGAACAGCCGCTGGGCCGACCAGGTGCGTCGCCGGCTGCAGACGCACGGCGACCGGCCGTGACGCACTCACCTCTGCCGCAGCACGTCGTCGAGCGCGGCGATGGCGGGCAGCAGGTCCTGCCGGTCTTCGAGCGCGGGGCGGAACAGGTCGCCGCGGGTGGCCACGCGCGCGGGCGTCGTCTGCAGCGTGAAGCGCTGCGGGGTGAGGTCGTGGTCCTCGAGTTCGTCCCAGGTGAGGGGCGTCGAGACCGAGGCGGTGCGGATCGGGCGCACGACGTACGGCGGGACCACGGTCTGGCTGCGGCGGTTCTGCAGGAAGTCGAGGTAGACCTTGCCCTCACGGCGGTCGGGCAGGCGTTCGACGGTGGCGATGTCGGGCAGTTCGCGCACCAGCACGCGCGCGACGGCCTCGACGAACATGCGCGAGTGGTCGTAGGTGTAGCCCGGCTGCAGCGGCACGAACACGTGCAGGCCGAAGCGGCCCGACGTCTTCAGCAGCGGCCGCAGACCGATGCCGCGCAGCAGCCTGCCGGCGGCGCGGGCGATGCGCACGACGTGTGCGAACGGCGCCGTCTTCGGGTCGAGGTCGAGCACGGCCCAGTCCGGTGCGTCGAGCGAGTGCGTGCGCGAAAGCCACGGATGCAGGTCGATGCTGCCGAGGTTGACGACGTAGAGCAGGGTCTCGAGGTCGTCGATCACATGGTGGGGGACCGGCGCGCCGTCGTGTTCGATCGGCACCGTGCGCACCCAGTCGGGCGTGCCCGCCTTCGCCTCGCGCTGGTAGAACGACTTGCCGTCGATGCCGTCGGGGAACCGGTTCAGGTGCACCGGCCGGTCGCGCAGGTGCGGCAGCAGCACGTCGGCGACCGCGTGGTAGTAGGCGAGCAGGTCGCCCTTGGTGTAGCCCTCGGCGGGCCAGTAGACCTTGCCGAGGTTGCTGGGCTTGCTGCGCGCGGCCGCGGCCTTCGGCGGCGCCGGCGCGGCCGTCGTCGGCGCGGCGCCGGCGCTCGCCTCGATGCGCAGCCAGTCCGGGGCCGGGCCGCTGCGGTAGCCGCTGGTGCCGCGCTTGCCGATCGCCGCCGGCAGCCCGGCGGCCGCGATCGCGTCGAGCAGCGCCGGGCCGTTGCCGATCACGTGGTCGACGTAGAGCACGCCGGGCACCTCGGGCACGAGAGCGCGCAGCGCCGCCTTGCGATCGAGCAGCGGCAGCGGCCGCAGGTCGTACTCCTCCCAGTGCAGCAGATCGAACGCGTAGTAGACGACGGGCACCGTGGTCGCGCCGGCGAGGGCGCGATCGAGGGTCGTGCGGCACGGTCGCGCATCGCCGTCGAGCGCCACCAGCACGCCGTCCAGCGTCGCCCGCTGGCATCGCAGGGCCAGCAGGCCGTCGCGCACCGCCGGCGGCGTCGTCGCCACGCCGCGCAGTGCGGCGCGCTCGCCGTCGCGTTCGGCGAAGCAGCGGCGACCGGCGAACTCCATCTCGAACAGCCAGTCCGGATCGCGGAACGGCGCCCGCACGGCCGACCAGCGCATCGCGGCGAGATCCGTCGGCAGCGCCGTCGCCGCCGTCGCGGCCGCGAGGTCGATGCCGAGCGCGCTGTCGCGCGACGGGCCCGCGTAGACGTCGCGCGACTTGAACAGCAGCCAGGTGTTCGGCCCCTGCTGGGTGCGCACGAGATGCCATTCGCCGCGCAGCCGGCGACCGCGCAGCACGACCTTCAGTTCGCCGCGCGACATCGCCGCGTCCCAGTCGGCTGCCTTGACCAGCGTGTAGCTGCCGCGGTCCCAGATCGTCATCGTGCCGGCGCCGTACTGGCCCTTGGGGATGCGGCCGCTGAAGTGCTCGTAGGCGAGCGGATGGTCCTCGGTGCGCACGGCGAGGCGCTTGTCGGTGGGGTCGTACGAGAAGCCGCGCGGCACGGCCCACGAACACAGCACGCCGCGATGCTCGAGCCGCAGGTCGTAGTGCAGGTTGCGGGCCTCGTGCCGGTGCACGACGAACGTCGTGCCCGAGCCCTCGGTGCGCTCGGCCGCAGGTTCGGGGGTCCGCGCGAAGTCGCGTTTCTGGCGGTACTCGTCGAGCGGATCGGTCATCGCGTCGCAGCGCGCATCCTACGGTCGCGGTCGGGCTGCGCTCGACCGGCAGCGAGCCCTGTCACGTGCGGTCGCGCACGCCGTGCGGTTGCGCTCGCGGGCCGACGGCCGGGCTACCGGATGTCCGTAGTGGTTCCCAGGAAGCAACTTGGGCCAGTCCCTCTGCGAGTCGCGGGCTGCGCCCGCAGCCGCGAACGGGTCACTTTCCCGCGTCTTCGCTCCGGCACCGTCCTTGCTTTCGTACCGTCGCTCCGGCATCGCAGCCGGGGGCTCGGCGCGACGCCTTCAACTTGCATGGAAGCTCAAGTGAAGTAACGTGCTACGGCTTCCCTGGCTGGACTCGTCCGGAGTTGACCCTTCCCGGCCGCACGCCCGCGGTCGGACTCGTATCCCATGAAAGCCAATCCCATCTCCCGCTCGCGCCGGTTCTCCCTCTACGGTGCGGCGATCTTCGCTCCCGCGCTCCTTGTCATGGGCTGTGCCGGTGGCGTGAAGGGCGATCCCGACAACCGCGGTGACTTCAAGGTCGTCAGCATCAGCACGGGCACCGGCAGCGTGTACCCGTACCGGATCCGCCAGGCCGATTCGTTCGGCAACCCGACGTCGACGGTGCTCAACATCGAGAGCATCGACACGCTGAAGAAGAACGTCAGCGGCAGCAACGGCGTGCTGCCGGTGGCGACGCTGCCGACCAGTCCGGTGCTGCCCGACGGCAACCCCGGCAATCACTTCCTGCACTTCACGTTCAGCCACAAGCTCGACGTCGACTCGATCCTCAGCAACCTGTTGGCCGACCAGACCAACTCGGGTCTGACCGGTGCGCTGCAAGTGCTGGCCTACGATCCGGCGACCGAGTCGACCCAGACGCTGTCGGGGCGCGGCTTCGTCAACGGCTACACCTACTACAACGTCGGCGGCGTGCTGCAGAAGACGCTCGCCGTCGAGGCCGATGGCAACAACGTGCGCATCGTCGACGGGCGCGCGGCGGGCTTCCCGCAGTACGCGGGCGCGGCGGACCTGGTCAGCCGGAAGTCGTTCGTGTTCGTCGCCGACACCAACAACCTGCTGACCGACAACGAGGCGTTCCCGAGCAACCGCCTGATCCGCATCATCGTCACCAACGCGGTGCGCGACAGCGAGAACGACATCCTGCAGCAGGAGATCGGCACCGCGACGACGGTCGGCGCCGATCCGAACCCGCCGCAGGTGCTTGGCTACACGGGCCTGACGCCGAACATCGTGCCCGGCAACAACCAGCAGGGCATCGATCCGACGACGACGATCCTGATCCGCTTCAACAAGCCGGTGCAACCGGGCGACGTCGGTGCGTTCTTCGATCCGACGCAGTTCACGCCGCCGACCGGTGGTGTGTCGCTGTCGGTGACCTCCGCGGCGCAGACGTTCCCGGTCATCTACTCGGCCGATCCGGTCAGCTACGGCGACCTGATGAACTACATCGTCACGCCGGCCTACAACCTGCCGGGCATCGCCGATGTCGACGTCTCCGTGCAGGCGACGACGATCAACAGCCTGACGGCGCAGACCATCGGCCAGGCCGTGACGACGCGCTTCAAGACCGGTGAGGGCCCCGGCATCGTCAATGCGCCGGTCGCCCCCGAGGCGATCTACATCGGCATCGGCGGCGCCGAGCCCGGCGTGTCCGTGATCGACCTCAACGGTTTCGGCCAGGGCACCGGCGATCCGACCGTGACGCGGTTCCCGCTGAATCCGAACATCGGCAAGGTCGGTGTGACGCCGGCGCTGGCGCCGAGCCTGAACGCGATCGACACCGGCGGCGCCGGTGTGCTGACGCGCACCCTCGACACGCGCCTGAACTCGCGTCTGCTGCGCGACCCGATCGTCGGCGACGTCACCGACATCCACATCGGCGCGCCGCTGGACCTCGTGTTCAACAACGAGAACATCAACGACTTCGCCTCCAGCGCCAACCAGGTCAACCAGCTGCTGGGCCAGGGCATGCCGGGCAACTCGATCACGCAGCCGCCGGTGCCGAACCCGCCGCGGCTGGTGTTCCCGCCGCCGAACCCGAACCGCGCGATCTTCGGCGAGGAGCCGAGCACGAAGTCCAGCTCCGGCCCGGTCGGCTCGCTGCTGACCGGCGGTCCGCCCGCCGGCTGCCTCGCGGTCGGCATCAACTTCCTGACCGTCGGCAACCCGTTCGCGTCGGTCTCCGGCGCGGTCGGTGTCTACGGCACGCAGTTCATGAACGTGTTCGTCGGCCCGCAGCCGCCCCCGGGCTCGCCGCCGCCGCCGATCCCGTACTGCCCGTTCACCTCGCGCCAGCAGATCGGCCACTTCCTCTACGTGCTCGATCGTGAGAACCGGCAGGTGCTGGTGGTCAACAGCAACCGCTTCACGGTGCTCGACCGCATCCAGCTGTCCGACCCGGTCAGCATGGCGATGGCGCCGAACATGACGCGGCTGGCGGTCACCAACTTCGCCAGCGCGTCGGTCAGCTTCATCGACATCAACCCGCTCAGCGCGACGTTCCACACGGTCGTCGGCGAGACGCGGGTCGAACAGGGCCCGACCGGCATCGCCTGGCAGCCGGACGGCGAGGACGTGATCGTCGTGTCGACCGAGTCGAACTTCCTGACGATCATCAGCGCGCAGGACTTCACCGTGCGCCGGTCGCTGGGCGGCTTCCTCAACGGCCCGATCGACGTCGTCGTCACCGAGCGCTACCTGGGCTCCGGCAATGGTTCGGGCCTCTACTACGCCTACATCCTGAACTCCAACGGCACCATCGCCGTCTACGAGTCGGGGCCGGACGGCGTCAACGGCATCGGCTTCAACGACATCATCGGCACCATCACGAACGTCTCGTTCCCGCGGGCGAAGGCGATGCAGCTGGATCCGACGGCGCTGCTCGGCGGCGTCTACGTCGGCCACGTCGACGATTCGGGGGCGGGCATGGTGTCGCGTCTGACGCTGACCAGTTCGCCGGGCGGCGCGCTGCCGATCCAGCCGATCTCCGGCGGCTTCATCCTGCCGCCGACCTACCGGCAGAAGGAATGGACCGTGACGCAGCGGTTCGGCGGGTTCACGCCGGGCGCGCCGATCCGCGACCAGCTGTCGGGCAACTCGGTCATCGACCTGTGCACCGACGACCTGATCAACGTCGGTGGCCTGCGTGGGCAGGCATCGCCCTACGCCCCGCTCGGGTCGTTCCAGACGCCCTTCATCCACTCGGGCAAGCACACCCTGAAGCAGGGTGGCGCGCCGGCGACGACGCCGCGGCTGATGTTCGTGGCCCTGTCGGACACCGGCAAGGTGGACGTGTTCGAACTGGGCACCGGGACGCGCATCGCGACCCTGAGCGTGCCCGGCGTGCGCGTCGTCGCCAACTACTGGCGGCAGTGAAATCAGGTCGCCGCCGGCGACCTGATTTCCCTGCGATCCCTGGGCGCCGCCGCTGCGCGGTGGCGATACGCCGGCGCATTGAGCCGCCAGCACCGCGGCGGCGGTGCGAGGACCTGGCCACGGGCCGCCGCAGGTAGGCCGGCTTGCTGCGACCCTGGGCCCCGCCGCTGCGCGGTGGCGATACGCCGGCGCATCGAGCCGCCAGCACCGCGGCGGCGGAGGCCCATCGTGTCCTTGCCGGTGATCCGTTCGTGACTGGTGATCCGGTGCCGATCTCGTGCGGCGCGATTGAGGTTCCTGGCGCGGCGGTTCAGAATCGGCTGCAGATGCCCGACGGAGCGACGATCCAGCGCATGTTCGCCGAGGTGGCGCCGGGCTACGACCGGACCAACCGCGCGTTGTCGCTGGGCATCGACACCTGGTGGCGCCGCCGGGCGGTGCGGCTGACCGCGGTGGCGGCGGGCGAGCGCGGCCTCGACGTGTGCTCCGGCACCGGCGACCTGTGCTTCGCGCTGCAGCGCGCGGGCGCCGTGGTCGTCGGCACCGATTTCTGCGCGCCGATGCTGGTGCGCGCTGCCGCCAAGACGGGTGTCGGCCCGACGCCGCCGCGCTTCCTGGCCGGCGACGCACTGGCGCTGCCGTTCGCGGACGCGACGTTCGACTTCGCGACGGTCGCGTTCGGCATCCGCAACGTCAGCGATCCGGAGGCCGGCCTGCGCGAGATGGCGCGGGTCGTGCGACCGGGCGGGCGCGTCGTCGTGCTCGAGTTCACGAAGCCGCGGCTGCCGCTGCTCGGCAGCGCCTACCGCTTCTACTTCCGGCGCATCCTGCCGCGCCTCGGCCAGTGGATCAGCGGCGCCAAGAACGACGCCTATCGCTACCTGCACGACTCGGTGATGGCGTTCCCCGAACGCGACGACTTCCTCGCCCTGATGCGCGCCGCGGGTCTGCGGGCCCCCAGGATGCAGCTCCTGACCGGCGGCATCGCCGCCCTCTACCGTGGCGAAGTCGCCCCTCGCTGAGCCGCTGCCGTCACCGCCGGCACCCGGCGGCGGCTACCTCGACTGGTCGCGCGATCCGGCGGTCGGCCTGTTCGCGGTGCTGCCGTTGTGGTTGCTCTACGAGGGGCTGCGCTTGCTGCTGACGCCGGCCGATCGCAACGGCGCCGAGATGCTGCTGCTGCGCGAAGTGGATCGCCTCGGCGTGCAGGGCCTGCTGCTGCTGCGGCTCGGTTTCGGGGCGCTGGCGCTGTGGGCGGCGCGTTCGCTGATGCGGCGCCAGGTGCCGTGGCTCCGCGTCGCCGCCGTGCTCGCGCTCGAGGGCACGGTCTACGGCCTGATGCTCGGGCCGGTCGCGGCGGCGATGACGTCGTCGGCGGTGCGGCTGCTGCAGATCGGGGCCGAGACGCCCACGCTGACCGCCGACCTGGTCGGTTCGCTGGGCGCCGGCATCTTCGAGGAGCTGGTCTTCCGTCTCGGCCTGATGTCGCTGCTGGTGTGGATCGGCGTGCGCGCGATCCGCGCCTGGTCGCTGCCGGTGTGGATCGTCGGCGTGTTCGCGGTGCTGGTCAGCGCGCTGGTGTTCTCCTGGTTCCACCACCTCTGCGGCGAGCGCTACGATCGCAACCGCTTCCTGTTCCGGACCATGGCGGGGCTGCTGCTCGGGCTGCTGATGTGGCTGCGTGGCTTCGGCGTCTGCGTCTACACGCACACGGTCTACAACGTCTACTTCTACCTCGCCAACGATGAGCACTGACGCGCGCGACAGCGCGGACCGTTTCGCGGTCTGCTTCTCGGGTGGCAGCGGCATCGCCTATGGCCTGCGCCTGGTCGAGGTGCTGCTGACGGCCGGCCACGAGGTTCACCTGTGCGCCACCGGCGCCGCGCTGCGCGTGCTGGTGCACGAGGCCGGCGCCGCGATCGACCTCGAGCGGCCGGACCTCGCGTCGCTGTTCGCCGCCGACCTGCGCGCGCGGCTGCGCGTGCACGGGCTGCAGTCCGTCGAGGCGACGCCGGCCTCGGGCAGCGCCCGCATCCGCGCGACCGTCATCGTACCGTGCAGCATGGGCACGCTGGCGCGCGTCGCGCACGGCTTCTCCAGCAACCTGGTGGAGCGCGCTGCCGACGTCGCGCTCAAGGAAGGGCGGCCGTTGCTGGTCGTGCCGCGCGAGACGCCGCTGTCCGTCGTGCACCTCGAGAACATGCTGGCGCTCGCGCGGCTCGGCGCGATCGTGCTGCCGGCGATGCCGGGCTTCTATCACCGGCCGCGCCGCGTCGACGACCTGGTCGACTTCGTGGTCGGCAAGATCCTGGACCGGCTCGGCCTCGACCACGCCCTCGTGCGCCGCTGGCAGACACCGGGTCCCGAGCCCGCCTCGCCGTGGGACGAGGGCGAGTCGTGACCGCGACGGCGTTGGTCGAGCGCGCGCGCACGTTCGCGGCGCTGGTGCGGCTGTCCCACTCGGTGTTCGCGCTGCCGTTCGCGTTGCTGTCGCTGCTGGTGGCGACCGACGGGCGGCCGTCGCCGCGACTGCTGCTGCTGGTCGTGCTGGCCGTCGTCGCCGCGCGCACTGCCGCGATGGCGTACAACCGCTATGCCGACCGCGACCTCGATCGCCGCAACCCGCGCACCGCGGGCCGCGAGATCCCGCGCGGGGTCGTCAGCCCTCGGCAGGCGCTCGGGCTCACGCTGGTCAGCGCGACCGCCTTCTTGGGGATCTGCTGGCTGCTGTCGCCACTGTGTCTCTGGCTGGCGCTGCCGACGCTGCTCTGGCTGCTGGCCTACAGCCACGTGAAGCGCTTCTCGTCGCTCTGCCATCTGTGGCTCGGGATCGCGCTCGGCCTGTCGCCGCTCGCGGCCTGGGTCGCCGCCGATGGCGCGTTCGGCCCGCGCCTGTGGGCGCCGCTCGTGCTCGGTGCCGGTGTCGCCGCCTGGGTGGCGGGGTTCGACGTGCTCTATGCCTGCCAGGACGAGGCGTTCGACCGTGCGACCGGCCTGCACTCGCTGCCGGCGCGCCTGGGGGCACGGGCGGCGATGTGGTGCAGCCGCGCGCTGCACCTGCTGGCCGCCGCGGGCTTCGCCGCGTTCGCCGGGTTGGCGCCGCTCGGCATCGCCTTCCGGGTCGGCGTCGGGCTCGCGGTCCTGCTGATGGTCTGGCAGCATGCGCTGCTGCGGCCTCGCGACCTGTCGCGGATCCAGACCGCGTTCTTCACCGCCAACGGCACGCTCGCGATCGTGATGTTCGCCGCGGGCTGCGTCGATCTCTACCTGCTCCCCGGTTCCCGCTGATGGCTGGCGTTCCCCATCCCGAAGACGCGCTCGCACGGCTGCAGAAGCTGGTGGCCAAGGGCCTGCCGCCCGTGCTGGCGATCACCGGCCCGAACGACCTCCTGCGTGCCGAAGCCGTCGAACTCGTGCTCGCCGCGGTGCCGAAGGACGCCGAACTGCGGGTGGTCGACGCGGTCGAGGTGCGTGCCGGTGGCGGCAGCGAGAGTGACGGCGACGAGGGTGACGCCGATGGCGACGACGATGCGGCCGCCGCGGCCGACGACCGCGGGCTCGCGGCCTGTCCGGAACTGCAGGACCTGCGCGGCGGCGGTCTGTTCGCGCGCCGTTCGTTCGTGGTGATCCGGCGCGGTGCCAAGTGGTGGCGTGTGCACGGGCCGACGGTCGCCGCGCTGGCGCCGAAGTTCCAGCGCGGCAGCGGCCTCGTCCTCGAGGCGAGCAGGCTCGACAAGCGCAAGAAGGTCTGCGCGACCTTCGTCAAGCAGCTCGCCGAGTGTGGCGCGGAGTTCGAGTTCCGCGACCTCTACGATCTGCCGTTCGACCGGTCGCGCAGTCCGCTCGAAGGCGAGTTGTGCAAGTGGGTGGTGCGGCGCGCCGGCAAGCTGGGCGTGCCGCTGCTGCCGGAGGCCGCCTGGCTGATCGTGCTGCAGGTCGGCAAGTCGCTGCCGGAGCTGCTGGCCGAACTGGGGCGCCTGCGCGACCGACTCGGCGGCAGGTCGTCGAAGCAGCCGCTCGGTCCGGACGACCTGCGCGGCCGACTGACCTGCAGCTTCGAGTCGACGCCGTTCGATCTGGCCGACGCGGTGCTCGGCGGCGATCGGCGCGCGGCGCTGCGCTCGGTGCGCGCGATGTTCGATCGCGGCGTGCGCGGCAAGGACGGCAGGACGACTGACGCCGGCGGCGTGCTGCCGTTCACCACCAGCTGGCTGCACCGATCGATCGCGACCGCCTACGAGGGCCGCGTGTTGCTCGACGGCGGCGTGTCGCCGCGCGACCTGCCCGCGCGCGCCGGCGTGCGCGGCTTCGCCGACCGCTTCGTCGACCAGGTGCGCCGGAACGACCGTGCGACGCTGCGGCGCGGGCTGATGGCGTTGCGCCATTGCCAGCGCATGTCGCGCCTCTCGGGCGAGGAGCCGAGCGTGCTGCTCGAGCAGTTCCTGTCGCAGTGGTTCGACGGCGCGCCGATCCCGACCGCGGAGGACCTGGAGCTGTGATTCGCCGTCTGCCACCCGCCGTCGTCAACCAGATCGCCGCCGGCGAGGTCGTCGAGCGCCCGGTGTCGGTCGTCAAGGAGCTGCTCGAGAACGCGCTCGACGCCGGCGCGCTGCGCATCCGTGTCGAGGTCGACGGCGGCGGTGCCGAACGCATCGCCGTGATCGACGATGGCGATGGCTTCCTGCCCGAGGACCTGCCGCTGGCGTTCGCCAGCCACGCGACCAGCAAGCTGCAGACGGTCGCCGATCTCGACCACATCGGCAGCCTCGGCTTCCGCGGCGAGGCGTTGGCGTCGATCGGCGCGATCTCGCGCGCGCTGGTGCGCAGCCGCCGCCGCGGCGCCGAGGCCGGCTGGGAGGTGCGGTGCGAGGGTGGGGTCGAGACCGCGCCGCAGCCGTGCGGGGCACCCGAGGGCACGCGGCTCGAGGTTCGCGATCTGTTCTACAACGTGCCGGCGCGGCGCCGCTTCTTGAAGAGCGCCGGCGCCGAACGCGCACGGATCCAGGAACTGGTGGCCGAACTGTCGCTGGCGCGCCTCGACGTCGACGTCACGCTGGTCGCCGACGGCCGCGAGTTGCTGCGCCTGCCGGCCGGCGACTCGCTGCCGGCCCGGTTCGCGCGCTGCTTCGGTGTCGAGTTGCAGCACGGCCTGCTGCCGGTGTCGCGCACGTTCGCGGGTCTCACCGTCGCGGGGTTCGTCGCCGAGCCGGATCTGGCGCGCCGCGACGGCAAGCTCGAACTGATGTTCGTCAATGGTCGCCGCGCGCGTGAGAGCAGCGCGCTCTACGCGATCCGCCAGGCGTTCCGCGAATACCTGATGGGTGGACGGTTCCCCGTCTACGTGCTGCAGGTCAACCTGCCGGCCGACCAGGTCGACGCCAACGTGCATCCGCGCAAGGCCGAGGTTCGCTTCGTCGAGGCGCGTCGCGTCGCCGGTTGCCTGCACGAGACCGTGCGTGCCGCACTGCAGGCGCGCGGCGCGGCGGCCGACGCCGCCGCGGGTGGCGTCGTGATCGATGCGCGACTGCCGCGCGCCCGCTCCGGGTTTCCCGACCGGTCGCGCGACCTGTTCGGACCTCCGCCGGCCGCAGCCCCGGCGCCGCCGCCGCGCGAGGCTGCCGTCGCCGGCGTGCGAGAGTCGCGTGGCCCCGGGGAACCGGGTGAGGCCGCGGTTCGTCCCAATCCGTTCCAACGCGTGTCCGGGCGGTTCCTGCAGGTGCTCGACCTGTATCTGCTGCTCGAGGGCCCCGATGGCCTGCTGGTCGTAGACCAGCACGCGCTGCACGAGCGGGTCGTCTACGAGCGACTGCGGCGACGGCATGCCGGCCGACCGGTGCAGGTGCAGCGGCTGCTGGTGCCGGCGGTGGTCGAGGTGTCGCCGACCGAACTGGCGTGGATCGAGGCGGCCAGCGCCGAACTGGCCGAGCAGGGCCTGCTGGTCGAGCCGTTCGGGCCCGCGGCGGTCGCCGTGCAGGGCGTGCCCGCCGTGCTGGCGAAGGTGGACGGCAAGCGGCTGCTGCGCGACCTGCTGGCCACGGGCAACGAAGACGGCGGCACCGCCGTGCAGGATCGCATCGCCGAGCGGTTCCATGCCATGGCCTGCCGCGCCGCGGTGATGAGCGGCGATCGGCTGGGCGAGGCGGAGATCGAGGCGCTGCTCCAGGAGGCGGCGACGCTGGAGCATCCGCACAATTGTCCGCACGGCCGACCGACGGTGTTGACGTTCGGCACCGCGGAACTCGAACGCTACTTCCGCCGCCGCTGCTGACAGAACTGATGGCCTGAGTGTGCATTCCGCGGCAGGAGTGCCATCGTGGCGCGGAGCGGCATGCCGAGCCCCGACGCCGGTGCAATCGCGACGCGCGCCACCGGTGTGCGGCGTCCTTCCTGCGACTGCTGCCCAGGGCCCTGGCGCCCCCAACGGTCCTCGCCTGGCGCCAGGACTGGGGCGAACGCAGCATCCACCATCCGCGGCCGCGGCGCACCACGCCATTCGGCAGGAATCTGCCAGAAATCCGACCCCGCCGATGCCTGTCAGGGCACGCGCCCCGAGCGCGCACACGCAAGACATCAGTTCTACTGCGGCCGGTCGAAGTCTTCGACGCTCAGGGGCGGGCGCAGCTCCAGTGACGTCAGGGTGGCGCGCGTCTGCGCGTGCAGTTGCCCGTCGGCCCTGCGGAACCGGTGCACGATCTTGCGCGGCACCAGCAGGCCGTCGCGTTGGTCGAGATCGAGCAGCAGCACCTGTTCGAGCCGTGCCGGGTCCGGCACGCCGTCGCGCAGCGGGCTCGCCTCGATCGCGAGCAGCCGGCCGGTCGCCTGTTCGACGAACACCTTGAGCCGCACCGGCGCATCGTCGCCGCCCTGCTGCAGCAGCGGGAACGCCGGCAGGTCGCCTTCGACGGTCAGGCAGGGCACCAGCTTGCTGCGCTCCACGGCCAGATTCTCGGCGCGAACGGCGCTCGGGTGCGTCAGCGAGCGCAGCACCTCGCCCGGATCCAGGAAGCGCAGCAGCTGGCGCGCGAGGTTGGTGTGGCGCTCGCAGGCGGCCAGGTCGTCGGCGAACTGGGCCTTGCGCAGGTCCTGTGCCTCGCCCTGGAACAGGTGCCAAGGACCGTTCTGGTCGCGCCCGCGCTCGCTCGGCGATCCCGCCTCCTGCACCTTGTAGCGGATCAGCGGGCGCACGCGATCGCTGCCCGGCTTGCGCCACTGCAGGAACTGCACGTCGAGCACGACATCCCCGGCTTGCGATGCGTCCCGGTCGAGCAAGCTCAGCGTCAGGTTGCAGCGGAAGGCCGTCACCGCGGGCACCGGGCCGTTCGGTCGGTGCGCCGCGTCGACGCGCGCCGCCAGCGCGGGGAGGTCCGGCAGCTTCGCCGGGGGGGCCTGCGGAGCCGAGAGCGCCAGGGCGAACACTAGGGGAACGGTGAGCATGTGGCAGCAGCGCGAACCGCAGCCGGGTGCGGCGGTCGTCGTGCACAGCCTACCAGCCGCGCCTCGAACTGCCGACGGCATCGGGCCGAACGCCGGGGTCGAGCGAGGGCCTCAAGCCTGCGCCGCGGCGGTGTCGATCGGTTCGACATGTTGCGGATCGTCGCCGTGGTGCTCGTGTTCCTGACCGGGGCCTTGCTCCGCGCCCAGGAACGGCCGGCGACCATCGTCCTGGACGATGGCCGCACCCTCGCCGGTACGGTGGTCGCGATCGACCTCGGCTCGCTGCGGCTGCGCGTCGGCGACGAAGTCCTGACGCTGGCGACCGAGTCGATCCGCATGTGCCGCTTCGACGGCACCGAACCGGCACCTGCCCCGACCGAGCCGGTCCGGCCCGAGTCGACACCGGCGGCGCCGGCCGTCGAGGCACGGACCGCGGCGCCGGCCGCGCCGGTCGCGCCCGCGCCGGTCACCGCGGCACCGCCGGCACGGCCGACGCCCGCGCCGCCGAGGACCGTGCGCGCGCCGCTGCCGGCGCCCGTCGCCCAGGGCGACGAAGCCGCGGCGCCGCACGACCTGCGGCACCAGTCGCGTTTCCGCGCCCGTCTGCAGGCGATCGACGCGGCCTTTCCGTGGCTGGTGCCGGGCGAACCCACGCAGTGGGTGAGCCTGAGCCTGCTGCTGTTCGCGTTCCTGTCGTTCGTCGTGCACACCTCGGTGACGGTGGTCGGCGCCGATGCGCCCGCCTTCAGCCGCAGCATGGGCATCGCGTTGTGGTATCTGCTGACCGGCCTGCTGCAGATGGCGATGGTGCCGTCGGTGCACGTGGCGACGTTCAGCATGCTGATCGGCAACACCGCGATGGCGCTGTTCTGGCTGCGCAATCTGTTCGGCGTGTCGCGCGGCGGGGCGATGGTCGCGCTCGCGGTGCAGCTCGGCTTCGCGGTGCTCGGCTACGGCGTGCTCGAGCTGGTGACCTCGCTGATGGCTTCGATCGAGCCGCTGCCCGCCTGACGCGCACCCGGCGCGCCGTTCCGGCGGGAGAAACCGGTTCGAGGTCGGTCGCCTCTCTCACGCATCTCGTTCGTCGAAATGCGTCGACCTCGAACCGGTGGCCGCCACTTCCAACATGCGTGCCGGTGGGCGCGCCCACCGCGGCGCCGGGGTGCCGGAGGCCCCGGCACCGCCGCCGTAGCGGCGGCGTAACGAGAGGTCGCGCCACCGCATTGACGGCGCCGGTCCGGCCTCCTACGAACGCGGCATGCCAGCGACCTTCGTCCGCGACGTGACGGCCTCGGCGTTCCAGCAGGACGTCGTCGAGCAGTCGATGACCATGCCCGTCCTGCTCGACTTCTGGGCCGCCTGGTGCGGCCCGTGCCGGACCCTCGGACCGGTGCTCGAGCGGCTCGCCGGGGAATATCGGGGGGCGTTCCATCTCGGCAAGGTGGACACCGAGCGCGAGCCGGAGCTGGCGCAGGCCTTCGGCGTGCAGGGCATTCCGTTCTGCGTGCTGGTCGACGGCGGGCGTCCGGTCGACGCGTTCCAGGGCGCGCTGCCGGAGGCCGAGGTGCGCAAGTTCCTCGATCGGAACGGCATCACGCCGGTGGTGACCGATGCCGCCGCGGCACCGCCCGCCGCGCCCGAACCGGTCGACCCGAACAGCCCCGCCGCGCGCTACCAGTCCGCGCTGGCTGCGGCTCGCACCGGCGATGCGGCGGCGGCCCGCTCGCTGCTCGAGGCCATCCCCGAAGAGCACGACCTGTATGCGGCTGGCCAGCGACTGCTGGGCGGCCTGCAACTGTTCGACGCGACACTCCGGTCCGATGGGCCGCCGGCGGAGGCCGCGCTGGTCGCGGCGCGCCAGCAGGTGCTGGCGCAGGATCTCCCGGGTGCGATGGATCAGGTGCTCGCGTCGGTCGCCGCGGACCGCACGTTCCGAGCGGGCTTGGCCCGGCAGGCGATGCTGCTGTGCTTCGCGCTGGTGGGGGAAGAGGCGGAGGTCCTCGACGACTACCGGCGCCGCTTGGCGACGCTGCTCTACTAAGGCACGTGCGGGGTCGCGGCTACGCCCGCCCATGCTGAACCTGACGGCGCTGCGCGCCGCAGCTCAGCGGCGAGAGGCTGGGTCGCAACGGCGCTCCATGCCTCGGGAACCGCGTCCGCACGGATGGAGTGCTACGGATCGTGCGGCGCGGCGGGCCCGGGACGGCCGGGCTGCGCCGCGACGTGCAGGCGGACGAGTTCGGCCAGCGATTGGGCGCCGGTCTTGCGCATCACGTTGGCGCGGTGCACCTCGACGGTCTTCGGGCTCAGTCCGAGCTGCCACGCGACGGCCTTGTTCGAGGTTCCCTGCACGACGAGGTCCATGATCTCCGTCTCGCGCGTCGACAGCGACGCGAAGCGCTGCAGCAGCCGCGTCCGCTCGCCGGCGTGCCGCCGCCGCTCGAGGTCGAGGGCGACACCGCGCTGCACGGCCTCGCGAATGCGGGCGAGATCGAACGGCTTCTCGACGAAGTCGAGGCCGCCGACGCGCAGCGCCTGCACCGCATCGTCGACGCGGCCCATGCCGGTCATGAACACGACCGGCATGGGGTTGCCGCTGGCCGCGAGTTCGCGCAGCAGATCGATGCCGGTGCCGTCGGGCAGCATCAGGTCCAGGACCAGGCAGCCGGGTCGATCTTCCTGCGGGCGGGCCCGGAACGCGCCGACGGTGCCATAGGTGCGGACGTCGTGGCCCGCCTGCGCACACAGCCGACGGAACAGGGCCTGGATCGCCACGTCGTCGTCGATGACGTGGATGCACGGCACCGCCGAGGTCGCGGTCGGCGGGCTCGTGGGGGGGTCGATGGTCGTCGGCATCGCGGCTCTCGCAGGGCGCTGGGTTCGCCTGCCTGCGGTCATCGTCGCCGGAACCGTCTCGTCTTGAGCCGCGTGTGCGTGCGACCGCGATGCCAAGGCCGCCGGCTCGCGCGGCCGTGTCGATCCACCCGACATCCGGTGGCCTCCCGCCCGTCGGCGGTGCTCGACCAGCCACGCGCGCGAACCTGAGGCATCCCGCCGGGGCCGCGGGTCGCTGCCGGGGGGCGGCGGCTGCGGTCGATGCGACCGAGGCTTGTGCCTCGCCCGGCGGCCGCGCAAGCTGAGCCGGCCGATGCCTCGCGCCACCGATGCTCCCGCCGCCGAGGCCGCCCGTCCGCCGCGCGCCGCCCTGCTGCCGTTCGTGCTGATCCTGGCGGCGGGCCTGTTTGCCTACTGGGGCGTCTGGCGCGGCGAGTTCCGGTTCGACGACAAGCCGGCGATCGTCGACAACGGACCGCTGCTGGCCGGCGACTGGTGGCACGCGGCGTTCGGCCCCGACCACCAGCCGCTGGCGAACCGACCGCTGTCGTGCCTGTCGCTGGTCGTCGACTTCCAGGTCCATGGCCCCGGGCCGTTCGGCCCGCACCTGGACAACCTGCTGCTGCATCTGGCGAACGCGCTGCTGTTGTTCGTGGTGGTGCGGGCGACGCTGCAGACGCCGAACCTCGGCGGCCGCTTCGACCGCGCGGGCGCGCGGTGGCTCGCCGCCGCGGTGGCGACGCTCTGGGTCGTGCACCCGCTCGGCGTCGATGCGGTCGCCTACGCGACGCAGCGCACGACGCTGCTGTTCAGCGGCTGCCTGCTGCTGGCCGTGCTGGGCGCCGTGCAGGCGCATGGATCCGCGCGACCGGTGTGGTGGCGCGCGCTGACGGTGCTGGCGCTGGCCGCCGGCATGGCGAGCAAGGAGGAGATGGTGCTGGCGCCGGTGCTGGTGGTGCTGTTCGACCGCGCCTTCCTGCTGCCGTCGTGGTCGGCGCTGCGGGCGCGGCTCGGCTGGTACGGCGCGTATGCGGCGAGCTGGTCGGTGCTCTGGGCCTGCGTCGCGCTCGGGCCGGTCAACCCGACCGTCGGCTACGCGACCCGCACGCCGATCACGGCGTGGCAGTGGCTGTGCACGCAGGCCGGCGTCGTCGGCCAGTACCTGCGGCTGTCGCTGTGGCCGCAGCCGCTGCGCGGCGCCTACGATTGGGGCATCGTCACCGACGTCGGGGCGGCCCTGCTGCCCGGCGCCGTGGTGCTGGCCCTGCTCGCCGCGACGGTCGCCTGCTGGCGCCGCCGGCCGTGGTGGGGCTGGCTCGGCAGTCTGTTCTTCCTGGTGCTGGCGCCGACCTCGTCGGTGCTGCCGATCCTGACCGAGATCGCCGCCGAGCGCCGCGCCTACCTGCCGATGCTGGCCGTGCTCGTGCCGGTGGTGTTCGGCGTGCACCGGCTCGCCGCGGCCGGCGCGGGGCGCGGTCGGCGCGTCGGCCTGGTGGCGGTCGCCGCCGCGACGACGATCGCGCTGGCGTTCACGACGCGGGCCCGCGTCGCCGTCTATCGCGACTCGGCGGCGTTCTGGGCCGATGCGTACGCCAAGCGCGATCCGGCGTCGAGGTCGTTCGTGGCGGGCATCCTGCTGGCGAACCAGGGCTTCGCGCTGTGCCGCCAGGGCCGCCTCGAGGCGGGCTACGCCTGCTACGACGAGGCGATGCAGTGCGCGACGCCGCCCGAGGCGTCGATCACGCTGTATGCGCTGTCGCTGCTGCAGCGGCAGCGCACCGCCGAGGCCGTGGCGCTGATGCGCGAACTGGTGGCGCGGGAGCCGAGCGACAACGCCTGGGGCACGCTGGGCGTCTGCCTCGCGAAGCAGCACCAGGAGGACCGCGCGCCCGCCGACGATGCGCGGCTCGCCGAGGCCGAACGGGCGTTGCGGGTGCGGCTGGCCCGCAACCCGGGCGATCTGCAGTGCTGGGCGTTCCTCGGTTACGTGCTGCGCGTGCGCGGGCGCCTCGCCGAAGCCGCCGATGCCTACCGGTACGTGGTGGCGGGCAACGCCGACGACCTGCCGGCAGTGCTCCAGCTCGCCCAGCTGCTGGCCCAGCTCGGTCGCCACGACGAGATCGCGGCGCTGTTCGAGCGGCTGCTCGCCGAGCGTCCGCGCGACGTGGCCCTGCGGCTGCGGCTGGCGCAGCTCGGGATCCAGAACGGCGATCCGGCGACGGCCGAGCGGTTGCTGCAGCAGGTGCTGCAGATCGAGCCGGGCAACGGGCCGGCGCAGGCGCTGCTGCGCGACGTACGCGCCGCGCAGGGGCGCTGACCCGCCGTCGCCGGTTCGCGCGTCGAGGCTTGCTCCGCGCGACCGGGACCGCCAGCCTGGGGGCGCCGTCCCGGCCCCACCTGCCATGCCAAGCCGCTGCCCGTTCCTCGTGCTGCTGTGTCTGTCCGCGCCGCCGCTGGCTGCGCAGGATCCGGCGGCGCGGCTCGCCGATCTTGCGCTCCTCGCTGCCTACGCGCCGGGCAGGACCGCGCCGACCGACGCGGCCGTGCTGGCCGCCGAACAGGCGCTGGCCAAGGCGATGCCGCGGCTGGTGCGCGACGGCGGCGCGTGCGCGCAGGAACTGCAGCGCCTCGCTGCCGAGCGCGCCGCGGCGCTGGTGCCGACCAGGCAGCAGCCGGTCCGCGCGGGCGACCCGCTGCGGCGCACGCTGGTGCGCTTCGACAACGAACGGACGCTGACGACCGACCCCGAGCACTCGGCGCCCCACCCGGCGGCGGCGGCGTTCCCCGGCAGCGTGCCGGACGGTGCGGTCGCCGTGACCAGGTCGGTGACGATCGACCTCGCCGTGCCGGGCCGCCACTCGACGGGGCTGTACGCGGCGCCCGGCGCGCTCGTGCGCTGCCGGTTCGACGGCGAGGTGCCGAAGGGTCTGCGCGTGCGGCTCGGCGCCCACAGCGACAACATCGATCGCCGCGGCACGTGGCCGCGCATGCCGCGCATCAGCCGCACGTTCGATGCCAGTGGTCCGGAGCTCGCCGCGGCGAACGCGTTCGGCGGCCTCGTCTACGTCGAGGTGCCCAAGGACCGGACCGGTTCGCTGCGCGTCGAGATCGCGGGCGCGGTCGAGGCGCCGTGGTTCCAGCTCGGCACGACCGAACCGGCCGCGTGGCGGGAGCGCCTGCGCGCGCTGCCGGGGCCGTGGGCCGAACTCGGCACCGACAAGGTCGTGCTGACGGTGCCGGCCGCGGCGATCCGCGCGCTCGACGACCCGACCGCGGTGCTGCAGTTCTGGGATCGCGTGCTCGACGGCGCCGCCGACCTCGCCGGCCGCCCACGCGAACGCGAACGCGCCGAGCGCTACGTGGCCGACCTCGAGATCAGCGCCGGCGCGATGCACAGCGGCTACCCGATCATGACGCACCTCGACGCGGCGGCCGACATGATCGACCTCGCGCGCATGCAGAACGGACCGTGGGGGCTGTTCCACGAACTCGGTCACAACCACCAGAACCGCGACTGGACGTTCGCCGGCACCGGCGAGGTCACCGTCAACCTGTTCTCGCTCTACCTGTGCGAGACGCTGTGCCACAAGCCATGGCACGCGGCCTGGGGCGGCAACGTCGGCCGGGCGAAGCAACGGCTGCCGAAGGTGCTGGCCGAGGGCCGGCTGCCGTGGGGCGGCGACGGCGACGGCAAGGCCGACCTGTCGCTGCGGCTGCTGATGTACTCGCAGCTGCAGCAGCAGTTCGGCTGGGACGCGTTCCAGCAGTGCTTCGCCGCCTACCGCGCGCTGCCCGCGGCGGAGCGGCCGCAGGACGAGGCCGACAAGCGCGACCAGTGGCTGGTGCGGTTCTCGCGCACGGTCGGCCGGGACCTCGGCGGCTTCTTCGTTGCCTGGGGCGTGCCGACCAGCGACGCGGCGCGCGCGTCGCTGGCGGACCTGCCGGCGTGGATGCCGGCGGATTGGCCCGACAAGTAGCGCCGTCCCTCAGCGCACGGCCGCGACGGCCCGGTCGTAGTTCGGCTCCTGCGCGATCTCGGGTACCAGTTCGGTGTAGGTGACCTTGCCGGTGGCGTCGAGCACGACGACCGCGCGCGCGAACAGCCCCGCCAGCGGCCCGTCGGTCATCGTCACGCCGAAGTCCCTGCCGAAGTCGGGGCCGCGGAACCAGCTCGCGGTCGTGACCTTCTCGATGCCCTCGGCGCCGCAGAAGCGCTTCATCGCGAACGGCAGGTCCTTCGACACGCACAGCACCACGGTGTTCGGCAGCGAGGCGGCCTTCTCGTGGAACTTGCGCACCGAGGTTGCGCAGACGCCGGTGTCGATGCTCGGGAAGATGTTGAGCACGACGTTCTTGCCGGCGAGGTCCTTGTTGCCGACCGGCGACAGGTCGTTCTTGGTGAGGGTGAAGGCGGGCGCCGTGCTGCCGACCTTGGGGAGGTCGCCAACCGTGTGGACGGCGTTGCCCTTGAACGTGATCTTGGCCATGTCGCGAGGCTAGGCGAACGGCGCCGCACGCGCCAGCGACGCCGGTGTCAGTTGACGCCGAGCAGGCGCAGCGCCAGCTGCGGCTGCAGGTTCGCCTGCGCCAGCACGGCGACCGCCGCCTGCTGCAGGATCTGGTTCTTCGCCATCTCGGCGGTCTCGCGCGCGATGTCGACGTCGCGGATGCGCGACTCGGCGGCGCTGAGGTTCTCCTGCTGCACGGCGAGCGTGCGCAGGGTGCTCTCGAGGCGGTTCTGCATCGCGCCAAAGCGGCCGCGCACGCGCGACACGCTGTCGATCGCGCTGTCGATCGCGGCCAGCGAGGTGGTCGCGGCGCCGACGTTGCTGACGCCGAGCACGTCGAGGCCGAGGCCGGTGGCGAGCACCGCCGTCAGCGTCGCCGACAAGGTGTCGATGCCGGCCGCGGTGCCGATGCCGATCTGGAACTGCACCGTCGAGCTGCTGCCGTCGAGCAGCCGGATGCCGTTGAACTCGGTGCCGCGGCCAATGCGATCGACCTCGGCCACCAGCTGCTGGAACTCCTCGTCCAGTGTGCCGCGGTCCTGGCTCGACACGGACCCGTTCGCCGACTGCACCGCCAGTTCGCGCAGCCGCACCAGGAGGTCGCCGACCTCGCTGAGCGCGCCTTCGCCGGTCTGCACCAGCGACACGCCATCGGCCGCGTTGCGCCGCGCCTGGTCGAGCGAACGGATCTGGGCGCGCAGCCGTTCGGAGATCGCGAGCCCGGCGGCGTCGTCGGCCGCGGTGGCGATGCGCAGGCCGGTGGACAGCCGCTGGTAGTTGCGCGCGAGCCGGTCGGTGACCGCGCTCAGCGCGCGCTGCGCGGTCATCGAGGCGATGTTGGTGTGGATGCGCAGGCCCATGTCGGTACCCGGGACGTCCCGGCAGCGTGCATCGGCGCGATCCCGCTGGTGCTGGAGCAGCACGTTCTCGGGCCGCGGGAAGCGCCGTTGCCGCGGACTGCTCCGTGACCGTCGTGAGGCAGGATTCCCAGGTCGCGAAGGTGGCATCGCGGCGCCCAGCGGCCACAATCGACGGGCCCAGATCCTGGAGAGAGACCGATGCGCCTGCACACGAGGTGGTTCGTTCCGTTCCTGCTGTTCGCCGCCTGCGGCAGCCACCATCCCCTCGACGGCGCCTGGGGGCAGAAGCTGCCCGACGGTGCCAAGGGCATCACGCTCGAGTTCGAGACGACCGGCACGCGCGTGCAGGTGCACGGCGCGCCGCGGGCCGATGGCGGCCACGACCACATCGAGGGCGTGACCTACAGCTGGGACGCCACGGCGAAGACGATCACGGTCAAGGGGCCGCTGCTGGGCCCTGCCAAGGCCGATACCTGGACGGGCAGCGTCAGCGGGGAGCAGATGGAGCTCGGTTCGGCGGACGGAAAACTGCAGTTCCAGCGCGGGGCCGAGGTGCACGGGCACTGAAGCCCCACTCGCAATCGGCGGCGATCCGCCTATCCTGCGACCTGCCCAGCCATGAAGAACTCGCCGCACTCCGACACGACGACCGCCGGAATCCGGATCCAGGCGGCAGCCCAGTTCCTGCAGCAGGAGTCGGAGCCCAAGAACGGCCGCTTCGTGTTCCGCTACAAGATCACGATGACCAACGTCGGGACACCCAGCGGCTCGACGCCGGCGAAGCTGCTGTCGCGCCACTGGATCATCGTCGACGGCGACGGCAAGCGCGAAGAGCTGCGCGGCCGCGGCGTGGTCGGCGAGTACCCGAAGCTCGGCGTCGGCGAGAGCTACAGCTACGTCAGCTTCTGCCCGCTGTCGACGCGGTGGGGCACGATGGAGGGCAGCTACACGTTCGAGCGCGACGACGGCTCGCGTTTCCAGGTCCACATCGGCCGCTTCTTCCTGACGCCGACCGCGCCGCCGCTGACGCTCGAGTCGCCGTCCCGCTGACGGCCGCCGCACGCCGTTGTTGCCGGGCCGCAGCGCGCTGGCTAGGTTCGCCTCGTGCCCAAGATCCTGCTCGGCGATCCGTCCCTGCCACTGTCCACGCTCGTGCAGCTGAGCCGCGACGACGCGCGCATCGCCCTGTCGCCGGCGGCCCGGAAGCGCGTGTTCGCCAGCCGCGCCGTGGTCGAGAAGGCGGTGCGCGACGGGGCGACGATGTACGGCATCAACACCGGCTTCGGCAAGCTCGCCGGCGTGCGCATCCCCGACCAGCAGCTCGCGCAGCTGCAGAAGAACCTGCTGCTCAGCCACGCGACCGGCGTCGGCGAGCCGCTGTCGGTGGAACAGAGCCGCCTGGCGTTCGCGTTGCGCATCCACAACCTCGCGCTCGGTTTCTCCGGCGTGCGCATGGCGCTGCTCGAGCAGGCGATCGCGCTGTGGAACGGCGGCTACGTGCCGGTGATTCCGAGCCAGGGTTCGGTCGGCGCATCGGGCGACTTGGCGCCGCTCAGCCACATGGCGCTGCCGCTGATCGGCTTCGGCGAGGTCTGGCAGGGCGGCACGCGGATCCCCAGCGCCGCGGCCCTGCAGCACCTCGGCCGCGAGCCGCTCGAACTGCGCGAGAAGGAAGGGCTGGCGCTGATCAACGGCACCCAGATCATGACCGCGATCGGCTGCCTGGTCGTGCATCGGGCGATGCTGCTGGCGAAGGTCGCCGACGTCGCCTGTGCGATGACCGTCGAGGCGCTGCGCGGCAGCGAGAAGCCGTTCCAGCAGCGCCTGCACGAGGTGCGGCCGCACGAGGGCCAGCTCGCGACCGCGAGCAACCTGCGCGCGCTGCTCGCCGGCAGCAAGGTGATGCAGAGCCACGCCGACTGCGCGAAGGTGCAGGACGCCTACTCGCTGCGCTGCGCGCCGCAGGTGCACGGCGCCGCCAAGGACGGCATCCGCTATGCGCTCGACGTGCTGGTGACCGAGGCCAACTCGGTGACCGACAACCCGCTGGTGTTCCCCGGCGGCGACGTCGTCTCGGGCGGCAACTTCCACGGCCAGCCGGTCAGCCAGGCGCTGGACTTCCTGGCGATCGCGGTCAGCACGCTGGCGAACATCAGCGAGCGCCGCATCGAGCAGCTCGTGAACCCGGACATCTCCGGGCTGCCGCCGTTCCTGGCGAAGAACCCCGGCCTCGAGAGCGGCTTCATGATCCCGCAGGTCGTCGCCGCGTCGCTGGCCAGCGAGAACAAGTCGTTGGCGCATCCGGCCAGCGTCGACACGATCCCGACCTCGGCCAACCGCGAAGACCACGTGTCGATGGGCGTGACGGCCGCGCGGCACGCGGAACGCGTGGTCGCCAACACGGCCAAGGTGCTCGGCATCGAGCTGCTGTGCGCGGCGCAGGGCCTCGACCTCGGCGAGCGGCTGAAGCCCGGCGCCGGCGTCGAGGCGGCCTACCGCACGTTGCGCAAGCGCGTCGCCGGACTGGAGGGCGACCGCTACCTCGCCCCGGACCTGGCCGTGGCGGAGGAGCTGGTGGTCGACGGCACGCTGGTGGCTGCCGCGGAGCGGAAGGTCGGGGTGCTGGCGGTCTAGGAGCCTGCGCCACGGGATGCCCGTGAACCGCTGAGGATTCGTCAGAGACAAAATCCTCGGCGCACC
>JAEUHS010000125.1 GCA_016794035.1 Planctomycetota bacterium | reverse complement strand
CGCCGCGGCCGACGCCCGCCCCCAGCGACCGGGGGGCCGCCCCGCTCTACTCCGCACCGGGGGGTGTCGGGGCTGCGTCCGCCCTTGGGGGCGGTGCCGGGGCTGGGCGCCGCAGCCCCGCGGCGGGAGGCCGGGTCGCACCGACGTTCCATGCCTCGGGGTCCGTGTCCGCACGGATGGAGTGCTCCTGAGCCGGACGCACGGACGTTTCGCCGAACACCCCGGTCCACCTGCGCGGTGGGCCGGGGCGTTCTCGTTTCAGTGCAGCCGTTCGCGGAAGAACGCCAGCAGCAGCTCGGCGCGGCGGCGGTTGCCGGCTTCGGTGAAGTGCACGCCGTCGGTGAACAGATCCTTGTCCACCAGCGCCGCCGCCAGGTCGAGCACCGGCGTGCCGGTCTCCTGGCCCAGCCGCTGCACGATCGCGTTCGTCGCCTCGATCGCCTCCTGCACCGCCGGGTGGCCGATGTAGGGCCGCTGCGGGAAGTCGCGGCTGAACGCGAACGTGGTCAACAACACCGGCACGTCGTTGGCGGCTGCGATCGCGAGCAGGCTGCGCAGATTGCGTTCGAAGAACACCGGTGGGTTGGCGGCCAGCATCTGCTCGATCGGCACGTCGCGGAACACGCCGGCCGGGTAGCTGCCGCTCTGGCGCTGCGCGCGGAACTCGAACGTGTGGCTGGTCGCCGGCACGTCGCCGATGATGCGCAGCAGGCTGCTGTGCGGCTCCATCCTGCCGCTGTTGACCAGCAGGATGCGGGCCAGCACGCTGCGCTCGAGCAGCGGCGCCTCCGCAAGGTGTTCGTTGCGACAGAGCCAGCCAGACCAGTCCGAGCGGTAGGCGAGCTGCGGCCAGACGATGCGCGGCAGCACGTCGTTGATGCCGTGGTAGACGACGACGTGGTCGACGCCCAGTTCGAGCAGCCGCGTCTCGAAGTTGATCAGCGTCTCCAGCGTCGTCCAGCCGGGGCAGCCGGCGTTGATCACCTCGACGTCGCGCCCGCCGTCGCGCAGGGCTCGTTCGAGCAGGTACGGCACAGCCAGCCGAAAGTCCTGCACGCCCTCGCCATAGGTGGTCGAGCCGCCGCAGCAGGCGATGCGCACGCAGCCCGTGCGCTTCTCGAGCGCGATCTCCTCGCCGCGGAAGCCGAGCCGGTTGTGCCGGTTCGGGCCCTTGCGATAGCCGGAGGCCAGTGCGAAGCCGAGGTGGCGATGGGCGCGGAAACGCTCGAACTCGCCGTAGCGCGCGCGCAGTTGCCCGATCGACGCGTAGCGCTGGAACGACTCCTCGCTGGCGAGCCCGTGCAGCCAGGCCAGGGCGCCCAGTTCGGCGACGGCGAGCGCGCCCGCCGCCGCGACCGACACGAACAGCCATCGGCGGAGGACTCTTGCTGCGCGGCGCATGTGCGCAGAGTAGTCGGGCTCACGCCGAGCAGCACGCGGCGGTGCCGTTTCGAGCTTCCACTGGCCACCGCCGTACCTCCCCGGCGGCGATAAGCTGTGGTGATGATTCCCCTGTCGAACAAACACCTCCTCGGCCTCGTGGCCCTGTCCCTCGCCACCACCACGGCGACGGCCCAAAGCCTGCTCTCCCAGTACGGCGAGACCGTGCTGGCGGTCGGCGACAACGCGCCCGGCATCCCCGGCGCCACCATCTTCGCGACCAGCAACTTCGACGCGCCGCTGCTGGACCAGAACGGCACGCTGGTGTTCCGCGCCCGCCTGACGGGCGCGGTCACCGCGCTCGACGACCGTGCCTACTTCCTGGGTCGCGCCAACGGCGACCTGCAATCGGTCGTGCGCGGCGGCGATCCGGCACCGGGCCTGCCCGGCATCTTCCTGCGTTCCGCGACCTCGACGGTCGGCCTCAGCGGCCAGCCGCGCATCAGCGCCTACGGCGAGATCCTCTACTTCCAGTCGACGATCAGCGACGCCCCGGGCGGTTCGACCGTCACGTCGGCCAACGACACGGCGCAGTTCTGGGGCCCCGTCGGCGGCCTGACGCTGCTGGCGCGCGAAGGAGACACGGTGCCGTTCGTCGCGGTGAACCCGCCGGCCTACGGCAACCTCTCGTTCACCGCCGCGAACAACACGATGAACGAGTCCGGCAACGTGCTGTTCGCGACCCAGCTCGTCGGCGGTGACGTCACCATCGGCACCAACGACTACGCGGTCGTCACCGGCACGCCGGGCTCGCTGCAGATCGTCGTGCGCAAGGGCGACACGTTGCCGGGCGGCGAGGTCGTCGTCCCGGTCTCGGGCTCGACGGTCCTGTCGTTCATCTACCAGATCAACGCGGCCGGCCAGGTCCTGCACGAGATGAAGTTCGCGGCCGGACCCGGTGGCGTCGGCATCAACAACGACCGCGCGCTGGCCGTGTGGACGCCGGGCATGGGCGACACGATCATCGCCCGCGAAGGCCAGCAGGCGCCCGGCCTGCCGACCGGCGTGCTGTTCCAGGACACGGTCTCGTCCCCCGGCTGGTCGCCGGGTCTCAGCTCGAACTCGTTCAACCGGTTCGGCAGCACCGCTTTCACGACCGTGCTCGAGGGCGGCGGCGCGGTGGCCGGCGTCGATGGTTTCGCGGTCTACTACGGCGGTCCGCTAAGCGGGCTGACGCCGGTGTTCCGCCAGGGTGACCCCGCGCCAGGCCTGCCGGGCGTGACCTGGGGTGTCGCCGCCAACGCGAGCGTGCAGTGCAACGACGCCGGCGACGTCTGCTGCGTGGCATTCCTCGGCGGCGCCGCCACGACCGCGGACGACAGCTGCCTCGTCGTCGGCTCGTTCGCCAACCCCGGCATCGTCGCCCGCGAAGGCGATCTGGTGCCCGGCATGGCCGCGACCGTCAACGGTCCGTGGCGCTACGGCCCG
>JAEUHS010000097.1 GCA_016794035.1 Planctomycetota bacterium | reverse complement strand
CGGGCCTTGCCGGGCTTGGCCGCGGCGACCCGGGCCGCCGGCACGCGCGCGGCCGGGGCCGGCGCCGGCTGCGGCGGCGCGGCGGGTGCGGCCTTCTGCGGCACCGCCTGCGGGCGCGGCGCCGCCGGCTTGCGCGGGTTGCGGCCGTCGATCTTCTCGATGCTCTCGAGCACCATCGCGGCGAGCGTCTTCAGCGTCGGGAAGACGCCTTCGCCGGTGTAGGCGACCGCCTCGAAGGTCGGCACGCCGAACTTGTTCATCTTCTTGTCCAGTTCGGCGACCGGCATCGCGTTGGGCAGGTCGCGCTTGTTGTACTGGATCACGTGCGGCAGCTCGCGGATGTCCTTGCCGTACTCGGCCAGGTTCTCGATCAGGTTCGCGTACGACTCGATGTTCTCGTCGATCTTCTCCGGGTCCGAGTCGGCCACGAAGATCACGCCGTCGACACCCTGCAGCACGAGCTTGCGCGTCGAGTTGTAGTAGACCTGGCCCGGCACCGTGTAGAGCTGGAACTTGGTCCGCATCCCGGCGACGTTGCCGAGGTCGAGGGGCATGAAGTCGAAGAACAGCGTGCGATCACCGTCGGTCGAGATCGACGTGAGTTCCCCCTTGTTCTCCTCGGGCGCCTTCTGATGCACGATCTCCAGGTTGGTGGTCTTGCCACTCATGCCTGGTCCGTAGAAGACGACCTTGCAGTTGACTTCTTTGAGCGCGAAGTTGATCTGGACCATGGTTCCGGACGCGGTGCATTTCGATGGGCCGCTGGACTGCACCGAGAGTCCCGCGGGTGACACGCCGGTCATCGACCAGCGACGAGTCGGCGCTTGAGTTCACGCGCCGAAAGTGGCCGCGATCGACCCGACACCGCGCGGCGCAGCCGCCTGGCCGCGACCGGCACGCGGCGGTCGCCGCCGACGGTCCCTGCCGGGGCGTCGGGCGGGTCCGGGCCCCGGCGCCGCCCGGGCACGACGGACGGCGCTCAGGCCAGCCGGGAGGCCCGGCGGATGCGCTGCGCCGCCTCCGAGGCCTCGCGCCGAGCCGCCGCGAGGTCGGCGAACTGATCCAGCATCAGGACCAGCGACGAGTCGTCGATGCTGACGACGATCGCCTTGCCATGGGTCGCGGTCAGCACGTACTGGGTGGCCTTGCCGAGGCCGCCCTCCTCGAGGCAGCGCTGCGTCGTCATCAGCAGATACGATGTCAGGCCGCTGATCACGTCGCTCTGCAGCGACTCGGCGAGCGACGACGCGACGACCAGACCGTCGTTGGTGATCAGGGCCGCGCCCTTGACCCCCGGGAGCCGATGCAGTTCGGCGACACAGTCGTGGATCTTGCTCATGGCTCCCCACCTCCGACCAGGTGCAGGGCGCCGGCGACGATCTCCTGCAGTTCCGCCATCACACGATCGAGATCGGCCCCGCGGTCGCACTGGGCACCCGCCAGCGCATCGCCGTAGACGCAGACGCAGATGTGGCCGAAGTCGCCGTCGACGACGGTCTTGCTGGCGCTGCCGATGTCGAGCCGCCGGGTGAACCGGTGCGCCGCCTTGGCGACGACGCGCACGACCCGCAGGAACGGATCGCGACCGTCGCGGATCGCACCCTTCACCAGCGCGCGCGAACCCTTGATGAACGTCGCCTTGCGCACTCCGGCCAGCTCCGCGATGCCGGCGAGCCCTTCGCGCACGCGGGCGACCGATTCCTCCTGGCGCGGCGCCGCCACGTTCGTGGTCGCCGGCGGATGCAGCAGGCAGCCCTGCTCCTCGACACCGCCGAGCAACGCCTTGATGTCGTCGCCGTGGTCCGCGAGGTTGCCGACGTGCTCGAGCAGCGCGGCGATCTCGGGGTCGCTCTGGTCGAGCTGCCGCAGCGCGTCCAGGTGCACCTTCGCCGAACGCACGGCGCCGATGCGGTAGAGCAGCTCGCCGAGCAGCTTGCGTGCCTGCGGGTCCGTCTCGTCCATGCGCACCGCGCGCTCGAGGCAGCGCACGGCCTCCTGGCCCTCACGGGCGGCGAGATCGCGGTAGAAGTTCAGCAGGCGCGCCTGCCCGATCGCCAACCAGGCGCCGGCATCCCCGGGGAAGCGCACGCTCCACTCCTGGCAGACCGCGTGCAGGGTCGTGGTGTCGCCGAGTTCGACGTAGAGCTGCGCCAGCTCGCGGTAGAGCTTGCCGTTCGGCGACCGCGTCAGCCTGGCGCGCAACTCGGCTGCCTGCTGGCGCCGCTGGCCCCGCTTGGCGCAATCGACGAGCTGACGCAGCTCGGTGGCCTTCGGGAACAGCGCCAGCCCGTCCTCGGCGACGCGGTGCGCCTTGTCGTGCATGTCGAGGTTCAGGTAGACCTGGCCGAGGTCGACGAACGTCGAGGGGGAAGGCTCTTCGCGGGCCCGCTGTTCGAGCAGGCGCAGTTCCTTCCATACCTTCATCCGCTGGATCAGATGCATTTCGTCTCCCTGCCGCTGGTCAGCGGAACAGGACCACCTCACCACTCGTCGACGGCACCGCAACCGCGAAGTCGTCACAGCCCGGCAGACCGGGCGCCAGGCCCTCGTCGGCGAACTCCCACAGCAGGGTCAACGGCTCGATCTGCACCGCCTGCACGGCATCGTGCATCGGCACGTTGCGGACCTTCGGCCGCCGCAGCGGCACCAGCACCCGGTTGCCCTGGGCGCGCAGACCGCGCTGCGGGGCCCCGTCGAGCGCCAGGCGCCCGACGATCGACCCCTTCTCGCGATCGAGGACGATCAGCTGACCGTCGCGATCGAACGAGACCAGCGCCTTGCCGGTGAGCACCAGTTCGCCGTCGACCAGGTTGCGGCCGATCGGCTGCGACCACAGCACACGGCCCTCGGCCGCGTCGACCGCGCGCACGACGCCGTCGGCGATGCCGAAGTAGAGGATGCCGCGGTCGGCCAGGACCCTCGTGGTGATCGCCTCGCGGCTGGTCAGCACGCCGGCGTTGCGGCCGTCGGTGGCGTCGAACATCAGGATCCGGCCGTCCAGCGTACCGACGTGCACGCGGCGGCGATCGATCGTCGGCGGTCCGGCCGGCGCGCTGTCGAGCGACACCGACCACACCATGGTGCCGGTCGCCTGCTCCCAGCAGCGCAACACGTTGTCGCGGTCGATGACCGCGACCCGGCCCTCGGCGACCATCAGTTCGGTGGCGAGACCACCGGGCACGGTCACGGACCACGGCGATGCCTTGCTCGCCGTCGGCATCGGCAGGCACTCGATCGTGTTCTCGTTGGTGGTGAAGAACACGCGTCCTTGCTGCACGACGGGGACGGAATCGACCGCCTTCAGACCGCCGAGTTCGTGGATGCGCGAGCTGCCGTCCTCGAGGCGGGCCATCGCCAGCCGGCCGCCGCGCAGACCGACGGCCAGCCAGCCCTCGCCGACACCGACGCCGGTCTGCACCGACGCGGGGAACGAGATCCGGCGGTCGGCGACGACCTCCATCACCGTGTCGACGAACGCGGTCTGCCGCCCGTCGATGACCAGCTGGCGCGGCTCGAAGCCGTCGAGCTGCGCGGTGACCGCCACTTCGCGCTCGGCCGGACACAGCACCAGGGCCGGCGTCAGCAGCGGTTCTTCGCGGCCGTCGACGGTGCGGGTCATCGGCGACCGGCCCTGCATCAGCACCGCGCCGGCCGGGCGCGTGCGGACCAGCACCGGCAGGCCGGTTCGCTTCGCCGCCTGTGTGCTGTCGAACTCCGAGTGCAGGCGTAGCGCGAGGTCCCGCGCGCCCTGCCAATCGCCGCTCGCCAGCAGGCGATCGTAGTCGGCGGCCAGCTGGTCGGCCGTGGCGAGGAACTCGCTCAGCCGCGTCCACGTGCGTTCGACCTGCTGCTGCAGCGCCCAGCCGAGGTCTTCGGGGGCGCCGGCGGCCGCGATGCCTTCGCGCGCCTTGTTCAGCGACTCCATCGACTCCTCGGGGCGACCGGCGAGGAACTGCTCGCGGTGGCGCGCCCACTGCACGCGATACTCGTCGCGCAAGCGCTGCAGTTCGCGGTTGCGCTGGGCGCGCTCGGCGTCGCGGCGAGCCTCGAAGCGCTGCCGCGCCGCCTCGATCTGCTGCATCTCGCCCTCGGCCTTGCCGACGGCGGTCGTCAGCGGATGCGCCGCCACGAACTCCTGGTAGGCCGCCGCCGCCCCGGCGAAGTCCTCGTGCGCGACGAGCTCGCTGACGTCGATGCGCGCGAACTCCTCCTCGGCGCGCTGGTTGTAGAACCAGTAGCCGGCGCCGCAGACCAGCAGCAGGCAGAACGCCACCGCGAGCAGACTCAGCGCCCGGCTGCGCCGGCGCACCCGTTCGTCGAACTCGTACAGCTTGCGCACGCGTTCGGAGATGTCGGCGCGGCTGCGGTCGACCAGCAGGATCTTCTGCAGGTAGGCGACCGCCTCCAGCGGCTTGCCCTGGCGGACCAGGTCCTCGGCGATCGACTCGTAGAGCTCGGCGACGCGCTTCTGGTCGCCGGCCTTCACGTGCACGTTGACCAGCGCCTTCTTCAGGTCCGGGTCCTCGGGCGCGACCAGCAGCAGCCGTTCGAGCAGCACGCGGACGCGCTGGATGTCGCCGAACTCGATCAGCAGGTCGACGAGCTCCTTGCCCTCGACCAACGGGTCGAAGCCCTGCAGGCGGGCGCCCTTCTCGCCGAGCGTCAGCTCGACGAGCCGCTCGCGCGCCTGCAGATCGGTCGGCATCAGCTGCTTGACCTGCAGCAGCGCCTGTGCGGCACGCGTCGCGTCGCCAGCCGTGGCGCGGTGTTCGGCCTCGCATTCGAGGTGGTAGACGGCGTGCTCGTACTCCTCGGCCGCCTGGTAGGCCGTGGCCGCCAGCGAATGCACTTCGGGCACGCCGACGCCGAGGCCGATCGCCCGCTCGTAGAGGCTGATCGCGTCCTGCAGGCGACTCTCCGCCATGCACTCGGCGGCCAGCGGCAACAGATCGTCGGCGGCAACGGGCGCGACGGCCCCGGCATCGAGCATCTGGCTCGTGACCTTGCAGACCTGGAAGTTCGACAGGCCCGTGATCTCGACGATGCGCGCGATGTTGCGCCGGCCGTCGATCAGTTCGAACACCGCCGGGCCGTCGGCGCCGTACGCCGAGGCCTCGATCGAGTCGACCGTCGCGACCAGCACCTCGGCCGTGGTCGGCACCCGCTCGCTGATGTAGGCCCACTCGTCGATGCGACGCGCGGCCTCCATGATGACGCTGTCGCAGTTGCAGAAGAACCGCTCGTCGATCGTGCCGTCGCGGCCCTCGAGATGGCTGACGCCCTCGTGGAACTCGAAGCGCGCGTCGCGGCAGAAGAAGAGGTCGTAGATCTCCTCCTCCAGCTCGAGCCGGTACTGGTCGGCCAGTTCCTGGGCGTCGAGGTAGCCACCGGCGAGCAGGCTGTCGGTCAGCGGCTGCCCCATGCGAGCCGCATGGTCCCGGACCTCGTCGACGGCGGCCTCGGTGAGGCGGCCGAGGCGCACGAGGCCGGCGACCACCCGGTCGAGCACGCGGTGCACGTTGTGGTGCACGGTGACGCCACGCTGATCGAAGTAGAGGACCTTCCAGAGCTTGCTGGACTGGATGCTCAGCAGGCCGACCTTCTTGTTGAGTGCAAGCATCTGGAACACCTGTGCCAGATCCACACTCGCAAGATCCCCTCGTAGTGCCATGGTGTGTCGCGCGGTCGTTGCGTCTCGGGTCCAACTCGGCCTATCGACCGCGCCGGAACGCCTTGTTGAGGCGTTGCCGGAAAGGCGCGCGCCACGGGCCGGATGCCCCCCGGGGACCCGGCCGGCTGCCGCCCGTGGCGCCGGCGCCTTGCCGGACCAGGGCCGGCGCCGTACGCTGCCGGCCGATGGATCTGGTCGGTCGATCCCTGCAGGCCTTGCTGGCGCGCATCCATGCCGGTTGCGGGTGGGCGGCGCTGCGCCTCGGCTGGCGCACCCTGGCGCGCCGCCACTACGAACGGGTGCTCGTGCTGCGCGGCAGCGACTTCGGCGCCTACGTGCAGCTCGGCCGCCTCGCCTTCACGGCCGGGGACTACGCCGGCTGGCGCCGCGAGTTCGAACACGCGCGCCGCGCCGACCCGAAGCGTTTCGCCCGGCTGCGCCACCCGTTCGAACTGTTCGAGCCCCGGCTCGCCGGCACCGACTTCGACGAGACCGGCGACCGTGCGACCTGGCGTTCGCTGCTGCCGTTCGGCGGCGCCTCGATGCGCCACCAGCTGACGCCGCGCGTCGACACGCCGGCCGACGCCGGCCTCGACGCGCTGCTGCCCGGCTGGGACATGCGCGTCGACGCGACCACCGAGGCATCGGCCGAGCGCCCCCACCAGCGGCATCCGGACGATCGCGACCCCGACCGACAGGAGGATCCAGGCCGACAGGATGATCCAGGCCGGCGGGGTGATCCAGACGCGCGCAGCATGCCGCACGACGACTGCCAGTCGGACGCCGAGCGACGCCGCCTGGCGGCGCTCGGCCCCGTACGCGCCGCCGACGTGCGCCGGTGCGACCTCGACGACCTGGCGCGTCGACTCTGCAGCTGAGACGGCGGCCGCAACGGCTCCGCCTGGATCGCCGCCGGCCGGGTGTCTAGACTCGCCGGCGCCGATGCAAGCCACCGCCCTCGAGAAGATCCACGTTGCCCTGGGCGCCCGCATGGTGCCGTTCGCCGGCTGGAGCATGCCGGTCCAGTACCGCGGCATCCTCGACGAAGCGCGCGTCGTGCGATCGAAGGCCGGGCTGTTCGACCTCGGCCACATGGGCCGCGTGCGCGTGCGCGGTCCGCAGGCGGAGACGTTCCTGCAGCGGCTGCAGACCAACGACGCCGCCGCGATCCCGCCGGGTCGGATCCGCTATGCGATGATCCTCGACGACAACGGACGCACGCAGGACGACATCCTGGTCTACCGCAACCCCGGCAACGACGGCTTCTTCCTGGTCGTCAACGCGGGCAACTGCGCCCGCGACCTCGGCATCATGCGCGCGCTGGCCGGGAACTTCGACGTCGAGGTCGAGGACTGCACGCACTCGCTCGGCATGATCGCGATCCAGGGGCCGCTGTCGCAGCAGATCACGCAGCGCCTGACGAACGCCGACCTCGCCGCCCTCAAGTACTACGCCTGGACCGAGGCCACTGTCTGTGGCGCGCCGATGACGGTGTCGCGCACCGGCTACACCGGCGAGGACGGCTTCGAGGTCTACGTGCCCGCCGGCCACGAGCCGAAGGTGTGGCAGGCGTTCTTCGACGCCGGCCGCGAACACGGCCTGGAGCCGATCGGCCTCGGTGCCCGCGACACCCTGCGCCACGAGGCCGGCATGCCGCTCTACGGCCACGAGATCGACGAGACCACGAACCCGCTCGAAGCCGGGCTCGACTGGGCGGTGAAGATGAACCACGACTTCACCGGCCGCGGCGCGCTCGAGCGCGTGATCGCCGCCGGCGGCACCGGCCGCAAGCTCGTCGGCCTCACCACCACCAGCAAGCGCTGTCCGCGCCAGGGCTACCCGCTGGTGCACGGCGGCGCGCAGGTCGGCCACGTCTGCTCCGGCAGCATCTCGCCCACGTTGGACACCAACATCGCCACCGCCTACCTTCGCAGCGACCTCGCCACGCCGGGCACCGAACTGCAATTCCTGGTGCGCGACAAGGGCGAGCCTTGCACGGTCGTGGCCATGCCGTTCTACAAGCGAGCCCGCTGACCCTCCGCTGCCCCATCTGCCTGCCCCTCCGGCACCGAGAACCATCCGCCCATGCGTCCCACCGACCGCAAGTACCTCAAGAGTCACGAGTGGTGCAAGATCGAGAACGGCATCGCCACGATCGGCATCTCCGATCATGCGGTGTCGCACCTGAGCGACCTCGTGTTCCTCGACCTGCCCGCGAAGGGTTCCTCGGTCACCGCCGGCGAGAGCTTCGGCGAGATCGAGTCCGTGAAGGCCGTCAGCAGCCTCTACTCGCCGGTCAGCGGCGAAGTCGTCGACAGCAACACGCAGTTGCCCGACAACCTCGAGTGGCTGGCGCAGGAACCGTTCGGCAAGGCGTGGATGATGAAGGTGCGCGTGACGTCGCAATCGCCCGACCTGATCGACGCGGCCGCCTACGACGCGCACTGCAAGGCCGAAGGCTGATCTTGCCGGCGCGCGCCACTGGCGCCGCGCCCTCGCCACCGTGAGCACGCCGGCCACCGGGAGCATGCGGTTGCGCGTGATGCTCGACGGCGCCGCCGACGCGAGTTGGAACATGGCGGTCGACGAGGCGCTGCTGACGGCGGGCGACCGCGCCACGCTGCGGTTCTACGGCTGGTCGCCGCACGCCGTCTCGCTCGGCTGGTTCCAGCGGTGGACGGACTTCGCCGACGTGCCCGCGGACGTGGCCGTCGTGCGCCGACTGACCGGCGGTGGTGCGATCCACCACGGCGACGAGGTCACGTTCTCGCTGACGTGTGACGCCGCCGTGCTGCCGGGCGACATCGCCGCCAGCTACCGACTGCTGCACGACGCGGCGGTGGCGGCGATGCGACGACTGGGCGTGCCCTGTTCGCGTCTCGACGCCGGGGCGCACCAGCAGGCCCGACCGGACCAGCGCTGGTGCTTCGCGGTGCCAGGACGCGACGACGTCGTCACCGCCCGCGGCAAGCTGCTCGGTTCGGCGCAGCGACGCACGCGCGCGCCGCGGCCCCGGATCCTGCACCACGGCTCGATCGTGCTGCGCCGACCGGCGCTGACGCCGTTCACGGCGGCGCTGGCCGACGCGATCGACGACGACCCGGCCACGGTCGAGCGCCTGCGCGCGGCGCTGACGACCGGGATCGCCGATGCTCTCGATCTGATCCCGGCGCCGGGCACGCTGTCGCCCGCGGAACACGCACTCGCAACGCACTTGCAGGCGACCCGCTACCGCGATCCGGCGTTCGTGCGGCGGCGCTGACGCGCGTGCATCAAGCTGGTGGCACGACGGCGACGAAGATCCGGTGCGCACCCGCGCCGCCAGCCATGATCACCACCTCCGCCGAACTCGAAGATCTCGTCGATGGCACGGTCAACATCCCGACCATCCCGACCGTACTGACGGAGATCACCAACATCTTCCATTCGCCCGAGGGCTCGGCCAAGGAGGCCGCCGCGGTCATCGAGAAGGACCCGGCGATCGCCACCCGCGTGCTGCGCCTGGTCAACAGTTCGTTCTACGGCCTGAGGAACCCGGTCTCGAACATCAACCTGGCCTGCTCGATCCTCGGTCTGAAGGTGATCAAGAACCTCGTCGTGCAGGCGACCGTGCTGCAGACCTTCGGCAGCACGCCCGAGATCCGCGGTTTCGACGCACAGTGGCTGTGGGACCACAGCTTCAAGGCCGCGATCGCCTGCCGACTGCTCGCCGAGCAGTCGCCGGTCGGCAACGGCTTGACCAAGGAGGACGCGTACACCGCCGGCCTGATCCACGACATCGGCAAGCTGATCCTGATCGACGGCCAGGCCGACCGCTTCAGCGACGCGCTGCGCCTGTCCCAGCAGGGCAACGTGCCGCTGGCCAAGGCCGAGGGCGAGGTGTTCGGCTTCAACCACGCCCACGTCGGCGGCCTGCTCGCCAACCGGTGGAAGCTGCCGCCGGTCGTGCAGGCCGCGGTCATGTACCACCACAGCCCGGCGACCAACGCCGACGACTGGGCGCGCGGTTTCGTCGTCAAGGCCGCCAACACCCTCGCGCACCAGGCCGCGGGCGACCGGCACGGCGGCTACCGCGGCGACCTCTGCGACGCCGAAACGCTGCAGGCGCTCGGGCTGTCCGCGGCCCAGGAAGCCGCGATCCGCGACGCCGTCGGCGCGGCATCGATGACGGACTGACGCTGCGCGCGTAGCCTGTGGCCGGCATGGGCATCGACGAACTGTTGCAGCGCGACGGCCTGTCGCCTGCGACCCGGCTCCTGGTCCTGGCCATCGCCTCGGTCTGGCGTGGCGACTGGGGCCGGCTCGAGGGCTGCGCCCAACGCGCGCGGCAGCGGCGACAGCCGCGGCAGGACTTCGAGGAGACGCTGCTGCAGGCGGTGCTGTTCGCCGGCTTCCCGCGCGTCGTGACCGCGTTCGAAGTGCTCGGCGACGCCTGGCCGGCCGCAGCCCCGCCCGCCGGCGGCGCCCTGCCACCGGATCAGCAGGCCGCGGCCGGGCGGGCGTTGTTCGCGGCCATCTACGGCCGCAACGAAGCCGCGGTGCACGCGATGCTGCGCGGCTTCCACGGCGACTTCCACGACTTCGTGCTCGAGTCGGCCTACGGACGCGTGCTGTCGCGGCCGGGGCTCGAACCCCGCGTGCGCGAACTGCTGGCGGTCGGCGTGCTGGCGGCGCAGGACCAGCTGCGGCAGTTCGTCGGCCACGCCCGCGGCGCGCTGCACTTCGGCGCCACGCGCAGCGAGCTGCGGGAAGTGCTCGTGACGGTGCTCGGCGACGAGAAGCGGATCGAGCCGTGGCTGCGACGCGTCTGACGTAGCCGCGAGCGCAGGGAAAGAAGACTCTCCACCTCGCCCCCGGAGGTCCGGGCACCGTGCTCGTTCCTCCTCGGTGGAGAGTCTCGTGATGGGTCTGCCCGGAGTCGGGGTTCACGCCCACGATCCGGACGCCCGCTCCTACCCAGACGTGTTGCAAGAGTTTCACCTGGGCGCACGGAAAACGCGTCCGGTGCGACACTGCGCGGTCCGACGGCTACCGTGCCCGTCATGCGCCGCGGCCCCGTCGTCTGCCTGCTCGTCACCGGCTGGCTCGGTGCGCAGGCACCAGCCACCGCGACGCTGCTCGCGCGCGCCCGCGAACTGACTGCCGAGCGCCGCGCCGAGATCGTTCGTACGATCGAGCAGCGTCTCGTGCGCGATCGCGACGAGCATCTGCAGCGCATCCAGTCCAGCGCGCGCGGTGTCGCCGCCTACGCCAGCCCGGAGCCGAAGACCTGGTTCGAGCCACGCGAGTTCGCTCCGGCCGCCGCCGCGCGACACCTCGTGGCTGCGGGGTCGTCGACCCACCGCACCGCGACCGCCGGCATGGCTGCCTTCGTCTGCCTGCCGGAACTGCACGGCGTGGTGCACTACGACTGGGGACGCGCCGTCGCGGTGCATGCCGGCGGCGAACCCGGCGCCGACCAGCGCCTCGAGAACTACAGCCATGGTCTGCCACCCGCGGCCGACCAGGCGCTGGCGCGCACGCTCGCCACGCTCGACCAGGATCCGCGCCAGCATCGGCTGGCCGCCTACTTCGAACACCTCTACGCGGACCGCCAGGGCCAGGTGTTCGCCGGCGTCACGCTGTTCGACGCCTGGAGCGCGGGCAGCGTGGTCGAGATGCCCGACACCGACGCGATCGCGTTCGCGCGCCAGATCCTCGGCAGCCGGGCGTTCGTTGCGCCGATCCCGGCCGATCGCCGACGCGATCGGCTCTACGAACAAGTGCGCGAGGCGTTCGCCGAGCACCGCGAATACCGCACCCTGCGCCTGGCGCTGGCAGCCACCTACGTCGCAGCGCATCCGACCCTCGACGCCACCTACGTCGACCTGCTGCCGCGCTGCCATTGGCTGTGGCAGGAGTGCGGCGAAGACCCCCGGCGCCTGGCCGAGCGGCTGGCCGGGGCCAAGGACCGCCCGACTCTGCTGGCCGAGGTCGACGCGAGACTGCGGCAGGACTCGGCGCCCGCCGAACAGCGGTGCCGTGACATGGAGGCGATGGCGGCGCACCTGCGCGGCCTGGTCGCCGCCGGCCTCGACGGCGGCGACTGACCGCCCGTCTTCCGCCGACGTCGCGAGCCGTCGCCGGGCACGCCGGGATATCATGCCCTGCGGCCCCCATGATCGACGCCACTCGACCCAATGCCGAACCGCACCGCGACCCCACCGAATGGGGTCAGCTGGTCGAGAGTCTGGACGTCGCCAGTGTCTTCGTCGTGATCAGCTCCTGGCTCGGGCCGAAGCTGCGCGGCACGGTGTCGGTCGAGGACATCTGGCAGGAGACGCTGTGGTGTTCGTGGCGCGATCGCGACCAGCACGAGTGGCGCGGTCTGTCGACCTGGCGCGTCTGGCTGCTGTCGATCGCGCGCAACCGCGTCCGCGATGCCGGTCGCATGTGGGGCCGGGCCAAGCGCGGCGGCGAACACCACACGGCGCCGTTCTCGACGATGCTGTCGGAACAGGAATCGGTGTCGTCGATGCTGCCGCCCGGTTCGACGACACCGAGCCGCGTCGCCGGCTTCCGCGAACGCGCGCACGCGATGGAGCTCGCGCTGCAGGGGCTCGAGCCCGACCTGCGCACCGTCGTGCATCTGCGCCTGTTCGAAGAGGTGCCGATGCGCGAGGTCGCCGAGCAGCTGCAGCTGTCGCTGTCGACGGCCAAGGAACGCCTGCTGCGCGGCGTGACCAGCTACCGGCAGCGGTTGCGGCAGATCCTCGGCCGCGACGAAGAGAGCGCGCTGGCGCCATGACGGACCGCGGCGACGCGAGCGAGGTCGACGTCCAGGACGAAGCGTTCCTCGCCGACCTGTTCGACACGCTGCTGCAGCAGATCCTCGACGGTGGCCACCCCGACGTCGCGGCCCTGCAGCAGCAGCGCCCGGAGCTGCGCGACCAGATCCAGCAGACCTGGGCGCTGGCGTGCTCGGTGGCCGGACGCCGCGAACCCGGTCGCCCGGTACTCGGCGGCTACGAGATCCTGCGCGAACTCGGGCACGGCGGCATGGGCACCGTCTATCTCGCCCGGCACCAGGACCTGCAACGAGAGGTCGCGATCAAGGTCCTGCCGCAATCGCTGGCGATGTCGCCGCACGCCAAGCAGCGCTTCCTCGAGGAGGCGCGCGCACTGGCGCGGCTGCGCCACGACCACGTCGTGCACGTGCACCGCATCCTCGACCACGGCGAGATGCTGGCGTTCGAGATGGAGTTCGTCGACGGCCCGAACCTGCGCACGCTGCTGACCGCGCTGCGGCAGAAGACGAAGCCGCAGGCGATCACCAGCCTCGCCGAGGTGCTGGGGCTGCCCGTCGAGACGCTCGGCACCCGCAGCACCGTCGAGTGGTTCGTGCGGGTCGGCATCAAGATCGCCCGCGCGCTGGGCGAGGTGCATCGCCACGGTCTCGTGCACCGCGACGTCAAGCCGTCGAACATCCTGCTGCGCACCAATGGCCAGCCGGTGTTGGCCGACTTCGGCCTCGCGCGCGAGGACGACCTCGAAGTCACCCATGCCTCGTTCGCCGGCACGCCGGTCTACGCGGCGCCCGAGCGACTGCGCTCCGGCGACGCCGACGTCGACGCGCGCGCCGACGTCTACAGCCTCGGCGTCACGCTCTACGAGGCGATGACGCTCGACGCGCCGTTCGGCGGCAAGACCACGCACGAGGTGCTGCGGCGGATCGAAGAGGGCAGCCTGCCGTCGCTGCGCAAGCGCGCACCACACGTGCCACACGACCTCGAGGTCGTGATCGGCAAGGCGATGGAGACGGACCGCCGCCACCGCTACGCCACCGCCGACGACCTCGCCGACGACCTCGAGCGACTGCTGTCCCTGCAGCCGATCAAGGCGCAGCCGGTGGCCCCGCTGCGCCGCGCGTGGAAGTTCGTGCGCCGGCACCAGAAGCTGGCAATGGCGGCAGCCGGGGGCGCGGTGCTGGTCGCGGCCGTGACCTGGCCCGTGCTCGCGCACGCGCGGGCAAGGACCGCGGCGATCGCACTCGCCGATCGCGAACGCCAGGAGGCGCGCTCGGGCCTGCTCTGCCCCGAGAACCTGTACTCGTCGTGGTCACCCGCGCGCCAGGGCGCGGCGCAGCAGACGCTGCGGATGTCGTCGGTGCGGGACGCCCAGCTGGCGGAACTCGAGCAGGCGCTGCGCCACTACGACCGCGCCCTGGAGGCGACGCCGGACGATCGCGATCTGGTGGTCGAACGCGCCGTCGTCCGTGCGGTCACGCGGTTGCTGCACGGCGAGGCGCTGGCCGATGCCCAGGTGGCGGCCGATCGCGCCGAGGTCGGCGACCTGCCGCCGCTGACGGCCGCGCTGGTGCAGCAGGCCGCCATCGGCGAGGTCGTCGACGACGCGGGCTGGAACCTGCTCGCCGACGCGACGGCGTGCGATCGTTTCACCGCCGGCCTGTTCGCGTTCCTGCGCAACGACCACGACGCCAGCGAACGATGCTGGGAAGACGCCGCGCTGCCGCCCAGCGACCAGACCTTCCGCGACGCCTGCCTGTCGTTGCAGATGACGGCGCAGGGCAGCCACGACCGGGCGTTGCCGCGCCTGTTCCAGGCCGTGCGCGCGTTTCCACGCTCGACGGCGCTCGCCTTCGCGATGGCGGAGTCCGCGATCCTCGCGAACGACCTCGAACTCGGCGAGCAGTGGCTGCGCGCGGTGCCGGACACCAGCGGCAGCAGCATCGCCCACGCCCAGCGCAAGCGCCTCGAGACGGACATCCTCGCCGCGCGAGGCGACTACGAGGCGGCGTGGCGGGGCTACGTCGAACTGCAGAAGGCCGACGCGACCGACCCGGAGCCGGTGCAACGGCAGGCGGCCCTCGCCCTGCGGCAGGGCGCCGTGCGCCTGGCCCAGAGCATCTACCGCGACACACTCCGGCGTTGGCCGGGCCTCGCCCAGCCGCGGCTGCAGCTCGCGCGGCTGGCGCTCAAACAGCATCACCTGTTCGACTACCTCGACGTCGCTCGCCACGTGATGCAACAGGACCTGTCGCGGCTGCCGCACGGCGCCGCCTCGCACCTGGTCGATGTACTGCGCATCGGCGGGCTGCACGCGCTGCACAAGGAGCTGTGCGCGACCGTCGGCCTGCTGCCGGGCGCCGTCGGCGCCGACGACCTGACCCCGCTGGCCACCTGGCTGCGCCCGTCGCAGATCAAGGGCATCGAACAGGCCCTGCGTACGCTGCAGGTCTTCGACCGCAGCATGACGACCGGGTCGCGCATCGACCAACGCCCGGTCGCCGCCGCGATCCGGGCCACGTGGCACACCCTGCTCGAACTGCCGAGTCTGGCGACGGTGGTCACCTGGCCCGCCTACGGCCTGTTGGTGCTGGGACTGCCGGCGAACTTCGACGCGGCCACGCGCTGGCTCGGCCCGCTCGTGCTGCCCTACCAGCAGGCGCTCGGCAACCGCATGGTCACCGTCAAGTTGGACCACCTGTTCGCCAAGACCCTGACGGACCTCACCTACGTGTACGGCTACCAGGTGGTGCGGGTCGGCGACCTCAACGGCGACAGCCTCGAGGAGCTCTGCGTGACGGCGCCGCCGTTCGGCGCTACGAGCGGCGGCTACCTGGATCTGCGCAACCTCGGTGACGGCAGCCTGCAGCGGACCTGGGACAGCGAAGAGAGTGTCGCGTTCGCGCGCGCGGTCGTCGCCCTCGACGACATCGACGGCGACCTCTCCAACGACCTGCTGATCGGCGCACCCTTGCAGCCCCTGAGCGGTCCCGCCAGGGCCAGCGTCAGCCTGCGTTCCGGCCGCACCGGCGCGGTGATCTGGGAGATCGAGGACGACACGCGCAGCTTCGGCACCGCCCTGGCGAACCTGGGCGACCTCGACGGCGACGGCGCCGACGACTTCGTGGTCGGCGTTCCGCCGATGCGCCTGCACGGCCAGGAACGAGGCCGCGCCGTCGTCTGCTCCGGCCGCACCGGCCGGCCGATCTACGACGTCACCGCCGAACAGAACGGCGTCTGGTTCGGCGGCGCCGTGGCGAACGCCGGCGACGTCAACGGAGACGGCGTCGACGACCTGCTCGTCGGCGGCAACTTCGGCCGCGCGGCCGGCGTCGTGTCCGTGTACGACGGCCGCAACGGCTCCCTGCTGGCCAGCTTCGGCGAAGACGACACCGAGGCGGACTTCGGCGCCAACGTGACGGGTCTGGGCGACATCGACGGCGACGGCCTCGCCGACATCGGCATTGCGGCGCCAGGGCGCAGCAGCGCGGGTCGGCAGCCGGGGACCGTACACATCCTCAGCGGTCGCACCGGCCGCACGCTCTACGAACTGCGCGGCGACCGCGACGGCGATGGCTTCGGCAGCGTCCTGTGCAGGATGCCCTGGTACCGGCCGCCGAACGCCCCGGCGCTGGCGATCAGCGCCCGTGAAGGCGGCGCGGCCGGCACCGGCTACGTGCGCGTCTTCGACACCGAGACGGGCAAGCCGATGCAGACGATGGCGGGAACTTCGCAGGTGCGGCTGTGGGGTTTCTCGCTGGTCGACCTCGGCGATCTCGACGGCGACACGTTCCGCGACCTCGGCGTGTCGACGCTGACCCCCAGCGGCTATTCGCTGATGCTCGTCAACTACGGACAGACGCCACTCGACCAGCGCGATCACTGATCGAGCTGGCGCATCGTCGCCGCGACGATCAGCGCGGCAACCAGGCGCGGCGAGCGAGCGCCCGGCGCACCTTCGCCTGGACCCGTCGCCAGGTGTCGTGGCGCGCGTCGCGCTCGAGGCCGAGCGCGCGCAGGAAACGCATCGTCTCGGCCCGGCTCGGCACCGCCGGCAGGCGCGCGCGGTGGCGCACGACGTAGCGCTGCATGCGCGCCAGCATGTCGTCGCGCGCGCGCTCGCCCACCGCCGGTCCGCGCCGGGCACGATCGAGATCGACCAGCACGGCCCGCACCTTGTCGCCCTGGACGCGGCACAGCACGTTGTCCGGATGCAGATCCGGATGCACGAGGCCGGCGGCGAACGCGAGCCGCAGCACGACTCCGACGGCTTCGGCCACGTGGCGGCGGGCATGCGGCACCGCAGCGAGGAACGCCGGCACCGGCAGCGCCTCGGTGAGCCGTTCGGTGCACAGCCGCAACCGCCAGAACGCGCGATGGCGCCTCGCCAGCGCCGCCACCGGCACCACGACCGGCACGCCATCGTCGCGCAGGCCGTGCAGCAGTTCGAGTTCGCGGCGCGCGCGCGCCGGCCCCGAGTAGCGGTCCGCCAGCAGCCGACCGAACGCGCCGCCGCGCCGGTAGGGCCGCACGACCAAGTCGACGCCGCCGACCCGCAACAGGCCGACACCGCCGCGCCCCTTGGCCCCTGCCATCGCTTCGAGCGGCGCCCAGAACGCGTCCATGCCGGCCGCGGCGAGGTCCTGCCGCAACCAGCCGACGGCCCCGGGCGCACGCACTTCGGTGAACGCGTCCTGAAACGTCACGGCGGCCATCATAGGCAGGCTCCCCCGCTCGCCCCACGACATCGCACTGGAACTGCGACGCACGATGCAGAATGCTCGCAGCGACCGCCGATGCCGCACGCGACCCCCGACTCCACGGCGACGCCACTGCCGGGCGAACGGCTGCTGCCGCGCAACGGCCGCGCGCTGGTGATCCGCCTGTCGGCGCTCGGCGACGTGCTGTTCGCGCTCGAGACCGTCGCGGCGCTGCACCACGAACGACCCGACGTGCGCATCGACTTCCTGGTCGAAGACCGGTTCCGCACGCTGCTCGACGGCCACCCGCAGCTCGATCGCGTGCTGGTGTATCCGCGTCGACGACGCCTGGCGATCCCCGGCAGCGTGCTGGCGCTGCGCCGCGTCCGCTACGACGTGGTGCTCGACGTGCACGGCATCCTGAAGAGCGCCGCCCATGCGTGGTGGGCGCGCGCCGGCAGCCGCGTCGGTCCGGCGGCGCCGGCCTCCCGCGAGGGTGCGGCCCGCGCCTACGACCTGGTGGTGCCGATGCCCGACCCGGTGCCGCATCGCGCCGACATCGGCCATCACCTGCTGCGGGCGATCGGCCTGTCCGGCGCCGCGGCGGCGCCGGCGCTGCCGCTGATCGCGCCGCCGCCGAACCTGCTGGCCGGCGTGCCCGCGCCGCGGGTGCTGCTGCACCCCGGCACGTCGGCGTTCGCCGAGTTCAAGCGCTGGCCGGTGTCGCACTTCGCGGACCTCGCGCGGCGCCTCACCGCACGCGGCATCGGCGTGCTGGTCGGCTACGGCCCGGGCGAACGCGACCTCGCGGCACCGGTGCTCGCGGCGGCGCCCGGCAGCCGCGCCATCGACGGCGGCGCGCTGGGCCTGCTCGGCATGGCCGGCGTGCTGGCCGAGTGCCAGGTCGTCGTCGCCGCCGACACCGGCCCGCTGCATCTCGCCGCAGCCGCCGGCGCGCGCTGCGTCGCGCTGTTCGGCCCCAAGGACCCGCGGCGCTACGGCCCGCGCGCCCACGGCGCCGTGCGGCACGAGGTGCTGTTCCACGACGTGCCGTGCCGACCGTGCCGCCGCCGCACCTGCGTCACGCCGCAGTGCGTGCTCGGCATCGCGGTGACCGAGGTCGAAGCGGCGGTGCGGCGTCAGCTCGACGCGGTGGTGACGACGTGACGCCGGTGCCGACCACGGTGATCCGCCACCACAAGGAGAAGATCCGCAAGTGCTCGCTGCGGTTCCTGCACGCGCGGCCGGAGATGACGTTCCTGCGCCAGCGCGAGGGCTTCGAGTTCGACGCGACGGGCTTCACGCTGCTCGCCGTCGACGCGCCACCGCTGTCGCCCGCCGACGCCGGCCGACCGCTGCTGCTGTTGGACTCGACCTGGCGCTGGCTGCCGCAGCTGCTCGCGTGCCTGCGCGGCGAGCCGGTGCCGCGCTCGATCCCCGGACGCCTGCACACCGCCTATCCGCGCATCAGCAAGGTCTTCGACGATCCGGCGGCCGGGCTGGCGTCGATCGAGGCGCTCTACGTCGCGCGCCGCATCCTCGGCGACGACGACCCGACGCTGCTCGACGGTTACCACTGGAAGGACGCGTTCCTGGCCGAGTTGCGCGCCAGCGACCCGCTCTGAGGTCACGGCCGCCGCAGCACGAACGCCAGCTGCGCGGCCGGCTCGCGCACGTCGTCGGCGCCGTGCAGCGTGGTGACCCAGACGCGGATCCGCCGGCAGTCGGCGAGCCGGTCCGGCGGCACGAGCAGCGGCAGGGGCGTGATCACCTGTGCGGTGAACGCCGCGCCCGGCGTGCGATGCACCGTCTGCACGTCGGCCGTGCCGTCGGCCTGCACCACGGCGCGCAGTTCGAACGAATGGCCCGCGGTCGGCGCCAGCAGTTCGAGCTGCAGGCCGCGATCGGCGCGGCTCGTGACCGCCAGCGGCGGACCGGACCAGTCGGGTTGTGGTTCTCGCATCACCGGGTCACCGCAGGCGCAGGCGGCGGCGAGCAGCATCGCCGCGATCGACGACCGGCGCATCAGTGCAACCTCCGATAGGTCGCGGCGCCGGCCGCCGCGACCGACTGCACGGTCGCGAGTTCCTGCAGGCCGAAGTCGAGCGAAGCCAGGTTCTCGCCGCCGGTCAGGGTCAGGATCAGCGGCGCGTCGAGGTTCGGCCAGGCGCCGAACAGCTCGCCGGCGTCGCCGAGCAGGTCGTCGTCGTCGCGGTCGGTGCCGGCGACCAGGATGTAGTCGCCGACCGGCACGCCGGCGAACGAGAACCGGAAGTTGGCGCCCGCGGCGGTGTCGGCCTGGAACCTGGTCGCCAGCGTGATCGGGTCGACCAGCAGCACGAACACCGTGTCGGTGCTGACCGTGGAGGCACCGACCTGGAAGCGGATCGCGATGTCGATGGTGACCGGCGTCGCGCCGTCGAGGAAGTTCAGCGTCACCACGGTCTGGAACACGCCGTTCGCCAGGCCCGTGCGGTCGACGAAGAAGCCGAACTCGTCGTCGTCGATGCCGTTGGCGGGCGTCGCATCGGTGGAGGAGAAGCTGAGCCACGGCGCCGCGGGCGCCGTCGCGGCCTGGAACACGAGGTTGCCGGTGCCGCGGTTCTCGAGCGTCACCGTCGCGCTGGTGCCCGCGGTGCCGAAGTCGACGGCGGTGGGCGTCGCCACCAGCAGCGGCTGCGTCGGCGGCGCGCCGCCCGCCGCCTGCACGGCCGCCAACGCATCGACGATGCGGCCGCCGTTCGGCAGCCCGCTGCCGGGCTGGCTCGTGTTGATCAGGAGCGTGCGGATCTGCGCCGCCGTCAGCGCCGGGTTGGCGGCCTTGACCAGCGCCGCGACGCCGGCGACGTGCGGGCTCGCCATCGAGGTGCCGTTCTCGAACTTGAAGAACAACTGGCCCTGGTCGTCCGCGGCGCACGACAACACGCCGTCGGGGAACCCGTCGCCGTTGCGATCGGCGCTCATGTCGCCGCCGGGCGCCCACAGGTCGATCGTCGTGCTGAAGTTCGAGTACGGCGCGCGCGCCTTCACCAGGTCGACCGCACCGACCGACAGCACCGAGTCGAACGCCGCCGGCGAGCCGGGCGTGCCGGTGTTGTCGTTGCCCGCCGCGGCGACCAGCAGCACGCCGGCGGCCGCCGCCGCGTCACAGGCCTGCTGCAGCACCGGGTTCAGGCCGGGACCGCCGAGACTCATGTTGATGATGTCGGCGCGCTGCGCCGGCAGCTGACCGCTGCCGTTCGCCAGCCGCGCCGCGAACAGGATGCCGGTGGCGATGTCGTCGATGCTGCCGCCGCCCTGGCCGAGCACGCGCACCGGCATGATCTTGCAGTTCCAGTCGATGCCGGCGACGCCCTGGCCGTCGTTGCCGTTGGCGCCGATCGTGCCCGCGACGTGCGTGCCGTGGAAGCTGCTGCCCTGGGGCGTCGCGAGATCGCCGACGTCCTCCGGGTTGCTGTCGCGGCCGTTGCCGTCGCGCGCCGCCGCCGCGCTGCTGATCATGTCGAAGCCCGCGATCAGCCGGCCGGCGAAGTCGGGATGCCCCGAGACGATGCCGGTGTCGAGCACCGCGACGATCACGTTGGCCGAACCCTGCGTGATGTCCCACGTCTGCGGCAGGTTGATCTGCGGGTAGTGCCACTGCTTGTCGAAGAACATGTCGTTCGGCAGCACGCAGGGCTGCAGCAGGTAGTTCGGCTGCGCGCAGCGCACGCCGGGTTTGCCGGCCAGCGAGAGCGCCGCGAGACAGGTCGCGCGTTCGCAGCTGTCGGCGAGCGATGCGCCCTGCGCCAGCGTGTACTTCGTCAGCGTGCTGCGCGGCCGGTAGATCGCGATCGGCCCGCCCGGGGCGCGCAGCAGGTCGAGCCCGTCGGCCGTCAGATCGGGCGGCGCCGCGCCCGGCTCCAGCCAGACGACGACCTCGCCGGCACGCATCGGCTGCAGCGCCTCTTCGTCGCTGACCAGCAGCGCCGGCGCGACCGCGGGCACCCGCAGCGTGCCGGCGAGCGACGCGGGCGCCGGCGAACCGCCACCGCCCCCGCCACAGGCGGCGAGACCGAGCGGCAGGCAGAGCAACAGAGAACGCAGCGGCAGCGAAGGACCGTTCATGGGTGAGCGAGCAACGTGGAGGTCGAACCGGCGTGGCAGTCGTGCGGACGCGGACGAACCCAGCGGCGGCACCGCGTACTATCCTGGGTGCACCGGCAGACCCGCCAGGTGGATCCACCGCCGACGGTAGCAGCGGCGAACCGCCGAGAACCACACCGGGCGGCCCGCATGTCGCCCGCCGCCCGCCCGGCCCGGCTACCGCCTCGCCCCGCGCCGGAATCGCCGTTTGAACGCGGCGGCCGCAGGCCGCAGCGGGCAACACCCGAGTCCTGTCGGGCGGCCAGCTTCGCCCCCGTCGCTCGCCAGGCCCCGCGCCGGAATCGCCGTTTGAACGCGGCGGCCGCAGGCCGCTGCGGGCACGACCCGAGTCCTGTCGGGCGGCCAGCTTCGCTGCGCGAAGCTGGCACGCCCGCCAGGGATCGAACCTGGGACCGCCGCTTTAGAAAAGCGGTGCTCTATCCAACTGAGCTACGGGCGCCCCGACGGCCGCAAGATAGCTGTCTCCCGCCACGAACACACGCCGGGGCTTTGCGCCGCACCGGTCCGCCGGTATCGTGCTGCGCCTGTTCTTCGGTTCGCACCTCGCCGGGGTCGCTCTCGACCCCGCACCAGCGCATCTGTGCTGGAGTGCCGAAGACCGGCCCGCCTGATCCGATCATCGCGGCCTCCACCGCGGGAGCGTTCGGAGACCGAGGCAGGGCCCCCTTCCGAAATGACTGTCATCGACTTCCGTTCGCTCGGGCTCAGTGAGCCCCTCCTGCGCGCCCTGGCCGCGCGCAACTACACGACTCCCACGCCGATCCAGGCCCGCGCCATCCCCGACCTGCTGCAGGAACGCGACCTGCTCGGCATCGCCCAGACCGGCACCGGCAAGACCGCGGCGTTCGCGCTGCCGATGCTGCAACTGCTCGCCCAGCACCGCCAGCGCCCGGCGCCGCGGCAACCGCGGGCCCTGGTGCTCGCCCCGACCCGCGAACTGGCGACGCAGATCGCCGACTCCTGCAAGGCCTACGGCGCCAACCTCGGACTGCGCGTCAGCGTGATCTTCGGCGGCGTCGGCCAGAACCCGCAGGTGCAGGCGCTGCGCGCCGGCATCGACATCCTGATCGCGACCCCCGGCCGCCTGCTCGACCTGATCAACCAGCGCCACTGCGACCTGTCGACGGTCGAGATCCTGGTGCTCGACGAGGCCGACCGCATGCTCGACATGGGCTTCCTGCCCGACGTGCGCCGGATCCTGCAGCGGCTGCCGCGCGAGCGCCAGTCGCTGCTGTTCTCGGCGACGATGCCGCGCGACATCACCGAACTGGCGAACGGCATCCTGCGCTCGCCGGTGCGCGTCGAGGTCACCCCGCCGGCGGCGACGGCCGACCGCGTGGTGCAGAGCCTGTGGTACGTCACCAAGGCCGGCAAGCGCGACCTGCTGACCGACCTGCTGTCCGACCCGGCGTTCGAACGCACGCTGGTGTTCACGCGCACCAAGCACGGCGCCGACCGCGTGGTGCGCCACCTGCGCGACGCCGACATCGGCGCCCACGCGATCCACGGCAACAAGTCGCAGGGCGCGCGCGAACGTGCGCTCGAGGACTTCCGCAGCGGGCGCGCGCCGGTGCTGGTCGCGACCGACATCGCCGCGCGTGGCATCGACGTGCCGGAGATCTCGCACGTGGTCAACTTCGACCTGCCGAACATCCCGGAGAGCTACGTGCATCGCATCGGCCGCACGGCGCGCGCCGGCCGCGAGGGCATCGCGATCTCGTTCTGCGACACCGAGGAGCGCGAGTTCCTGCGCGACATCGAGAAGCTGATCAAGCAGCGCATCCACGTCGCCGGCGACCGCTCGCGCGCGCCGGCGCGCGAGCCGGCGAGGGTGCCGCACGAGCCGCGCGAGGTCGCCGCGGCGGCCGCGCCCGCGCGCACCGGACCGGTGCAGCGCCAGCGCCCCGCCGGCCGCAGCGCGCCGGGACCCTACGAGCCGTCGCCGACCCGGCGCCGGCCCGAAGGCCAGCCCCGCCATGCGGCGCACGGCACGACGCCCAGCCGGCCGCGGCGGCACGGCCCCGCGCGCCCCAACGACGTCGACGGCGAGGCGCGCCAGCAGCGTCCCGGCCAGCGTCCGGCGCCGCGGCCGGGCAGTCGCCCGCGCGGCCGCGGCCGGCGGTAGCGCGCCGTTCGACCGCGGCAGCATCCGCCTGCCGCCGGGACGGCGCTACTCGCCGTCGCCGCCGTCACCTGGGTCCGGCGCCGCATCTGCCCGCGGTTGCGTGCGGTAGCGGTCGTGGATCCACAGATACTGCTCGGGCGCGAGGCGCACGAGCTGTTCGACGGCGGCGTTGACGCGCGTCACGCCGGCCAGCAGATCCGCCGCCTTGTCGCCGGTGCGTTCGAGCACGAACGGCTCGGTCGCCACCAGTTCGAACCGGAAGCCGCGCCCGCGCCGCAGCGCCACGCCGACCAGGATCGGGTAGCCGTGGCGCAGCGCGAGGCTGACCGCACCGCGTTCGCAGCTGGCACGCTGGCCGAAGAACGGCGCGAACACGCCGCGCAGCCGCTGGTTCTGGTCGACGACCATCAGGCCGACGTTGCCCGCCGCCAGCGCGGAGGCGAGGTCGCGGATGCCGCCGCGCCGCGGCAGGATGCGCATGCCCCCGCGCCGACGGTTCTTCAGGATCCACTGCTCGAGCAGCGGGTTGCGCGCGATGCGGGCGATGCCGTCGGCGCCGCCGACGAACTGCGCGACGCCGATCGCGGCGACCTCCCAGTTGCCGAGGTGCGCGGTCAGGCCGAGGTACGGCGGCGTCAGCGACGCCATCTTGCGCGCCGTGTCGCCGTAGTCGAGCACGCTGCGGATGTCCCCGCCGCGCGCGAGCAGCCGCGTCAACCGCGCCATGTCGAGCGGCACCTTGAACAGGTTGCCGGTCGCCTGCGCGCCGAGCCGCAGCAGGTCGGCGTCGGGCCGGTCCGGGAACGCGTTCCTCAGCATGTGCAGCGCGTAGCCCTGGCGCCGCTTGTCGTAGCGGAAGAACCACCGCCCGAGCGCGGCGGCGGCGCCGTAGCCGAGCCACTGCGGCACCCACGCGGCGATGCCGATCGCCACGCGCGCGACCACGTAGACGATGCGATCCGTGACGGTGACCTTCACAGCAGCCACTCCGCCGCGGTCGGCGGCTCGCCGAGGAAGCGCAGCTCCACGCGCAGCACGTGCCGATCGACGACGGCGGCACCGAGGCGCGCGTCGTCCTTCTCGGTGGTCAGCAGGATCGCATCGGCGGCGCGGGCCGCGGCGGCGGCGTCGGCGATCTCGGCCTCGGTGAAGCGGTGGTGGTCGCGATGGCGGTGTTCGGCGACCACCTCGACGCCGAGTGCGGTCGCCGTCGCGCGGAAGCTGGCCGGTCGCGCGATCGCCGACAGCAGCACGGCGCGACGACCTGCCAGCGCGTCCAGCGCCACGACCTCGCCGCGCGGCTGCAGCAGCACGTCGCTGGGGCCGTGCTCGCAGGCGTACACGGGCAGATCGCGGCGACCCGAGAGTTCGCGGATGCGCGCGATGCGTTCGGTCAACGCCGCCGGCGCCAGGCCGCCAGCCCGAGTCAGCAGCACCATGCCGGCGCGGCGCAGCCCGGACCGGAACTCGCGCAGGTCGCCGGCCGGCAGGCAGAGGCCGTTGCCGAACGGCAGCTCGGCGTCGAGGCACAGCACGTCGAGGTCGCGGTGCAGCCGACGATGCTGGAAGCCGTCGTCGAGCAGGACGTAGTCGGCGCCCCGCGCGACCAGCCGTTCGCCGGCGGCGACGCGATCGGGATCCTGCTGCTGCAGCAGCCACGGCAGCCGCCGCTGCAGCATGGCGCCTTCGTCGTTCAGTTCGGCGCCGGCCGCGCGACCGTAGCCGCGCGCCAGCACGCCAGGACGCCGGCCGCGCGCGTGCGCGAGCGCCGCCGCGAACGCGACGGTCGGCGTCTTGCCGGTGCCGCCGACGGTCAGATTGCCGATCGAGACCACCGGCACCCGCAGATGGTGCGCGCGCCGCAGCCCGGCGTCGAACGTCCAGTTGCGCAGCGCGGCGGCCGCGCCGTACAGCAGCGCCAGCGGCCACAGCGCCTGGCGCAGCGGGTTGCCCTGGTCGCGGCCCGCCATCAGCGGGCCAGCAGCGCCGTGATCTCGTCCGCGGTCGTCGCGGCGAAGGTCTCGACGCCCTCGATGCCCCTGGCCAGCGCGATGCGCTTCACCATGTTCACCAGCGTCGGCTTCGGGCCGCACTCGACGAAGTGGCGCACGCCGGCCGCGAACATGCCCTCGACGGTCTGCTGCCACAGCACCGAGCCGGCGAACTGCCGCTGCAGCGCGCCACGCGCCGCCGCCGCGGTCGTCACCGGCCGCGCGTCGACGTTGCACCAGACCGGGAACGCCGGATCACGCATCGGCACGGCATCGAGCACCCGCGCGAACCCCTCGCCGGCGGCCGCGAGCAGCGAGCAGTGGAACGGCACGCTGACGTTGAGCTTCAGCGCGCGCTTCGGCGGCGCCAGCGCGACCACCTGGTCCATCGCCGCGATCGCGCCCGAGACGACGATCTGTTCCGGCTCGTTGACGTTGGCGATCTGACACAGCCCGGCGTCCACCCGCGCCAGCAGCGCCTTGACGTCGTCGAGGCCCAGCTTGCGCAGCACGACCATGCCGCCGGTGCCGACCGGCACCGCGCCCTGCATGCGCTTGCCGCGTTCGCGCACCAGCCGGACCGCGTCGGCGAACCCGAACGTGCCGGCGGCGACGTGCGCCGCGTATTCACCGAGGCTGTGGCCGGCGGCGAGGTCGGGCGTCTGGCCGAGCGCCCGGAAGGCGGCGACCGCGACCGCCAGCGTCGCCGGCTGCGTGTTCTCGGTCAGCGCCAGCCGGTCTTCGGGCCCGTCGCGGCACAGGCCGCTGATCGACTCGCCGAGCGCGTCGTCGGCTTCGGCCAGGGTCCGGGCGGCGACCGGGAACCGCTCGGCGAGGTCCCTGCCCATGCCGACGAACTGCGAACCCTGACCGGTGAACAGGAAGGCGCGTTGCATGGAGCGACAGCATTCCGCTCCGGCCCCGGCCCGATCAAGCCGGCAGCTGGGAATCGCCGGCGACCGTGCCGATCGGCGACCCCGCTAGCGGCGCTTGCGGCGGCTGCCGTGTTCCTTGCTGGAGCTCTCGGCCTCGGCCGCGTCGGCCGGCTTGGCCTCCTTGTCGACGGCGAAGTGCTGGCAGGCCTTCTCCCACTCGGCGAACTGGTCGACGAACTTCTGTTCGTGGGCGCTGGGCACGGCGCCGATCACGACCTTGCGGCGGGCGATCTCGTCGCGCTTGGCCTGGTTCCAGCCGGCGGTCGGCGGGTAGTCCTGCAGCAGCGCGAACCAGGCGCGCTGCTGGTCGACGTCGCTCGCGCCCTTGGTCGGCTCGGTGGTCGCGTCCTTGCCGGCAGCCTTGCCGCCGCCGGTCTTGCCGCCGCCGGTCTTGCCGGTCGCGGTGTCCTCGGTCGCGGCACCCGGCTCCTGGCCCGGCGCGGGCGGCACCTCGCCGACCGCTCCGGCGCCCTCGGGCACCTCGCTGCCGGTCGCCTTGCCGACCGCCGATCGCGCCGCGGCGGCCAGACGTTCGGCCTTGCGCGCCTCCTCCATCTGCAGCTGCTTCTCCATCTCCTCGAGCTCGGGCGCGGAGATGCGCTGCAGGACCTGGTACTCGGCGAAGTCCGCGAACGGCACGAACACGTAGTTGCGCGCGCCGCTGGTGTACCACAGCCGGATGCCGGCGCCGCGGTCCTTGGCCTGGGCGTCGACGAAGCGCAGGCCGTCGACTCGCTCGACGAAACGCCCGTCCTTGACCACGCCGCGCAGCTTGTTGCCGTTCTTCAACCGCACCAGCACGCGCACGTGGCTGCGCACCGTGTGGCCGTCGTCGATCTGCTCACGCATCGACTGCGCGCGCTCTTCGAGGCGCGAGTCGTCGTGCTTCGCCGGCGCCGGCGATGGCGCCTGGGCCGCGAGCGGCAGGGCCGTGGCGAGACACAGAGCGGTGGCGAGGTGGCGTTTCATGCCGGCCCTATCGGCTGCGGCCGGGTCCCGACTGTGACGCCGGTCCCGAACCGGGACGCCGCATGCAGCCGCGGCGGCCCGGCGACCGATAGGCGACAGGCAGAAGTCCGGCACCCCGGGAGATCCAAGATGCGTCCTGTCCCGTTGCAGTCCAGTTCGGATCGTCAGAGCGAGCGCGGCGTCGCGCTCGTGATGGCGATCCTCTTCACGATCCTCGTGGTCGGCATCACGGTCACGGGATCGCTGCTGCTGCGCGCGCACCAGCAGAAGACCAAGGTCAGCTTCGTCGCCCACGGCCAGGCGGTGCAGTTCGCCAAGTCGGGGCTGATCGAAGCGCTCGGCTGGCTGCGCAAGCAGACCGCCCAGCCGGTGACCGCGTTCGAACCGGCGCTCGACACCGGCGCCACGCCGCCGGTGCTGGACACGATCGCGCCCGAGATCGGCATCGTGCGCGAGTTCGAGATCACCAACTCGATCTGGGGCCGCTACGAGGTCTGGAAGCAGTGGGACGCCGACCCGGTGTCGGCACGGCTGCCGTGGCGCCAGCAGATGCAGAGCGAGGACATCTCGGACCTGCGCGGCAACCTCAGCCCCGGTTCGATCTGGCGCCTGCGCAGCGTCGGCTACGTGTATCGCCTGGTCGACAGCGGCGTGCCGTTCGATCAGGCGCCGAACCAGATCATCGGCCGCGAGATCGCCGAGGTCGAAACGCGCCGCCTCGCGCTGCAGCCGCCCGGCCAGGCGGCGTTGTGCACCCAGACCGGCGGCGGCGTCTCGGTGCAGACCCGCGGGCGCGTGCTCGGCGGCTCGGTCGCGGCCGGCGTCTACTACCTGAACGCGACCGGCTCACCGTCCATCAGCGGCACCGGCGCGACCGTCAGCGGCACGCCGGGCCAGTCGGCGGCGTCCACCTACGACGCCAGCTTCGAGGCGGTGTTCGGCGTCTCCCAGAGCGAGCTGGCGGCGATGGCCGACTACTACGTCACCAACGCGGCCGACTTCCCGAGCCCGGTCCCGGTCGACACGCTCGTGGTCTGCAGCACCGGCATGACCTTCACGGCGTCGGCGCCGCTGAAGGGCACCGGCGTGGTCGCGATCGTCGGCAACACCACGATCGGCGTCGGCAGCTACTCGGCGTTCTCCGGCCTGCTCTACGTGCAGGGCAACCTGACCATCCGCGAGCCGAGCGAGATCCAGGGCGCGGTCGTCGTCACGGGCACGGTGACCGTGCAGGGCGCCAGCGACTACGCGACGATCACCTACGACGACGCGATCCTCAACCACCTGCGCCAGGAGCTCGGTACCTACCGGCTGTCGAGCGCGCTGATGCGGCCGATGGCGAAGGACGACTGAGCCGATCGCCGGGCACGCGCGCATCGGTGGTCCCCGGCCGTCACGGGTCCCCGGCTGTCACGGCTCAGCCGAGCGGTCGTTCGAAGTAGAAATCGGTCGCGGCGCGGCCAGCCGCGTCGAGCGGGCGCTTCTCCAGTTCGACGTAGATCTGGTCGACCGCGCGCGGCGTGCGCAGCACCTCTTCGAGCGAGCGGCCCTGCGCCGACAGCTCCTGGCCGAACGGCGACGCCACGAACTCCATGTGACGCAGGCCGAAGTGGTGCGTGCGCCAGCCGAGGTACCACGACCACTTGGTGAAGTAGTCGAAGCTGCGCTCGTTGAAGGCGCGCACGTGCGTCGGATCGCACCAGGCACCCAGCGACAGCTCGTACGGCACGGCGACCTTCAGCACGCCGCCGACGCGCAGCCAGTGCAGCAGCGTGGTCATCGCCGTCGGCAGGTCGCGGATGTGTTCGAGCACGTCCTGCGCGACGATCTCGTCGAAGCAGTCGCCGGCGAGCGTGATCGCGCCGAAGCGGTGCGTGCTCACCGCCAACCGCCCGTCGGCCGGCAGCGGCTGATTCAGGTCGAACACGAAGTCCGGCCGCCAGCGCGGGTCGACGTCGAGGTTCAACCAGGCGGGTTGAAAGTTCTTGCCGCTGCCGACGTGCAGCGTCGTCGGCACGGGCGGCGCGCCGCGCGGGCTCGGGGGGACGACCAGCAGTGCCATGCCATCGACCCATCGGCACGCCGCGGCACCCGACTTGATCCGGCCGACGGCGACTCGCCGCCGCCCGGAGGTCGGTTCACGGCGCGCAGGCGTAGAGCGTGTGCACCGGCGTGATGACGATGCCGAAGGTCGGGTCGGCCGGGCACAGCGTCGCGTTCTGCATGTAGAACGGGCCGGTGCCGAGCAGGAACGACGCCGGGATCAGCCCGAGCGGCAGGGTCGCCACGCCGAAGGCGTCAGCCGCCACCGGCGCCAGGATCGTGGTGCCGGTCAGAGTCAGGCCGAGCCCGCAGCCCACCGGCGGATTGATGACCGGGAAGCCGGGCAGGAAGCCGCCGACGTCGAAGCCGAACACCATCGGGAAACCGGGCGGCAGGCCCGTCATGGTGGCGCCCCAAGCGGCGTTGCCGAAGGTCATGACGCTGGTCATGATCGGCCCGACGATCGGATAGGTGGTGGCGGGGCATGGGCAGACCGCGCCGGGCATGTTGCTCGCCGAGTGATTGATGAACGCGAGCCCCTGGCCCATCGGCCCACCGGCCGGCTGCATCAAGGGCAGCGGGTTGCGGGTGTCGAAGTAGGCGGGGCCGGCCAACACGTAGAGCGGCCGCAGGCCGACCGGATTCAGCGCCAGCGTGCGATCGACGGCGACGTCCGTCGCCATGCCCGGCAACAGGATCGCGGGCAGGATCGGCGGCGCCGCAGGGAAGCCGCCGGGGAAGTAGCTGTAGGTGACGCCCGCGGCATTGCAGGCGTAGAGCATGCCCGCCACGCTGTCCCACTCGAGGCCGGTGATCGGCCCAACGAACGGGAACGCCAGCGGGAACGGCGGCACGACGACCGGCATGCCGGGGATGGGCGCGACCCCGATCGTGATGCCGGGTGCGCCGACCAGGAACATGATGCCGGCCACCGAGTCGAGCGCGATGCCGGTCACCGGACCGCCACCGATCGCCGCGAGCACCGCCGCGGGAATCGGGATCGCCGGCGGGATCGGCCCAAGCGGCACGAACGCCGGCGTCGGCTGCGCCGCCAGGATCGCACCGTTCGTCACCCAGTGGAAGCCGATCGTGTTGTCGAACGTGCTGTCGCCGGCAGGTGCCGCCAGCGCCGGCAGCGCCGGCACCTGCGGGTAGACCATCAGCGGCGGCACCGCCGCCGGCAGCAGGATGTTGGCTGGCTGGCATTCGCTGATGAAGCCGGGCGCGGGCGTATAGGCAGCGAGGCGCTGGGCCGACGCGGCACAAGTGAGCAAGGCAGCGCTCGTGGTGAAGAGCAGGAGGGTGCGCATGGGTGGTCCTGGGTAGGGGAAGGAGAGGCACGTGCCTCACCCGGGGAAGGACCAGCCCGCGCGCAGCGCACGCGGAATTCCCATCCGGTGCGCTGGCGGCGCTCAGACGCTGGCAACGTAGACCGTGTGCAGCGCAGTGAAGACGAGCCCCAGGAACGGGTCGCCCGGGCAGAACGTCGCGCCCTGCAGGTAGAGGGCCGTGCCGAGCGGCAGTGTCGGGCCGACCAGGCCCAGCGGCAGGATCGCGTTGCCGGCGCCGTCGGCCGTGACACCGACGGGAATCAGTCCGGGCGAACCAGGGACCAGCCCGAGACCACAGCCGACGGCGTTGATCCACGGGTAGCTCAGGTTGCTGAGGCCGGTGACCTCGAACACGAACAGCATCGGGAAGCCGGGTGGCAGACCGCCGTGGCCGAGGCCGAACGCCGCGTTGCCGACCGTCATCGGCCCAGTCGTGAACAGCGGGCCCGGATAGGTCGTGCCGGGGCACAGGCAGGTGCTGTTCGGCGGATTCGCAGCCGGGAAGTTCAGGAACGCGAGGCCCTCGGTGGCGAGCGGACCGGCCGAGAACACCGTCGGCTGCGGATCCATGATGTCGACCACGGAGCCGCCGTAGGCGACATAGAGCGGCCGAAAACCCGCCGGGTTGCTGCGCAGCGTGCGGTCGATCGCCACGTCACCGGCCGGGGCCGCCAGTGGGAACGGCGGTGCCACCGGCGCGCCGACCGGCCCCCCGCCGGGGAAGAAGGTGAAGACGATGCCGGCGACGTCGACCGCGAGCAGGGTGCCGGTAGCGCCATCCCAGTCGAGGCCGGCGATCGGGCCCGTGACCCACGGGATCGCGAACGGCGGCACGACGATCGGCATCGCCGGCGTCGGCGCCACGCCTACGACCGGACCGACGGGACCGCAGAGGAACATGATGCCGGCCACCGCATCGAAGGCGATGCCGGTCACCGGACCGCCGGTGATCAGCAGCACGGCGGGTGAGATCGGGACCGCCGGCGGCACCGGCCCGACCGGCGGAATCGTCGGCGACGGCATCGCCGCCAGCGACAGCCCGTCCGAGAACCAGTGGTGGCCGAGCACGTTGTCGTACGTGCTGTCACCGAAGGCCGGCATCGCCGGCAAGATCGGCACCGTCGCGTAGCCGAGCACCGGCGGGATCGCTGCCGGCACCGCCTGCAGCGCGTTCATCGGCGGCTGCAGTTCGACGATGGCGCCGTTGCCCGGGCCGTACGCGGCAAGCCGCTGCGCCGCGAGCGGCGACAGCAGCGGCAAGGTCAGGAGAACGGATACGAGGAGAGTGCGCATGGTCATGACTTCATGGGTGGCGGCCGACCCGGATCGGGTCCGCCTTCCCTTCCAGAAGCCGCGGGCCGCCACGCGACAACGTGTCCGATCGCCGTAACCGGCTCGTTGCTGCCCCGTAGACGCGGGGGGAACGCGGCCGTAGACGGCGGGCACCGGATCCGGTGCCAACCGACGCCGTGCTCCCCGCGGCCGGGCGGTGCCAAGGGAGCCTGCGTGTCGCAGCAGAATCCGCGTGCGCTCGCCGGCGCCGGGTCCTTCGTGCAGTGCAATGGCGACGTTCCCCCCCCTGGCCCGCTGGCTGCCGCGACGATTCGTCGTCCGCGTGCGCCGTGTGCCTTGTGGGCATGCCCGGCGGGTGCAGAATCAGGGCCTCCTCGCCGACGCACCGTTCTTGGACGACAACACCCGCAACCTCGTCAGCCGCGCCCTCGACCAGGACCGCGACGCCATCGACCTGCTGTTCCAGCGCTACCGCGACCGGTTGCGCACGGCGCTGCGCAAGTTGATCGGCCCGAAGTACCGGCTGCTGCTGGCCGACAGCGAAGACGCCACCCACGACGCGATCCTGTCGGCGCTGCGCCGCCTGCACCAGTTCGAGTACCGCGGCGAAGGTTCGTTCCTCGCCTGGCTGTTGAAGGGCGCCGAGTACGAGATCGTGCGCCGCATCCGCGCACTCGAGACCAGGAAGCGCTCGCCCACCGGCAGCCTGCTGGGCATCGACGAGCAGGTCGAGCAGCAGATCGCCACCAAGGACGCGACGCCGTCGCAGCTGCACGACGAGAACGAGCTGTCCGAGCGCATCCGCGTGGCGCTGCAGCAGCTGCCCGACCGCGAGCGCGAGATCATCATGCTGCGGCGCTATCTCGAGTTGGACACCAATGAGATCTGCGCCGAGATGGGGCTGCCGACCGAAGGCGCGGTGCGGGCGCTGCTGTCGCGGGCACAGGCGCGCCTGTCCGGCCTGCTGTCGCGCACCGAGGAGCCGTGATGCGGGCGGAGCGCGACGCGATGCCCGGCGCCGGCCCCGGCAGCGGCGCCACGGCGACCGTACAGCAGGCCGTCGAGCAGTTCGTCGACCTGCACTCGTCGGGGCAGCAGCCCGACCTGATCGAGTTCGCGCAGCGACACCCGGCCGACCTGCGGCCGCAGATCCTCGCTCGGTGCCGCGAGTTCCTCGCCTTCGACGGTCTGCTCGGCCACCAGGAATGGGAGCCGAGCGAACGACCGCAGCCCGGCGGCCGCACGTTCGGCGACTTCGTGATCCAGGAGGAGCTCGGCCGCGGCGGCATGGGTGTGGTCTACCTCGCCCACCAGCGGTCGCTGAACCGCCGCGTCGCGCTGAAGGTCATGGCCAGCGGGCTGACGCTCAGCAAGCGCCACGTCGAACGCTTCCGCCGCGAGGCCGCGGCCGCGGCCCAGGTGCGCCATCCGGCGATCGTGCCGGTGCACAACCTCAGCGAGGTCGACGGCACGATCGCGTTCGCGATGGACTACATCGCCGGTCGCAACCTCGCCGACATCCTCGACGACCTGCGGCTCGGCAACGGCGAACACCCGACCAGCGTCGAGGGCACGCTCGGCATCGCGCCGGACAAGGGCCATGTCGCCGAGTGCGCGCTGCTCTGCGCACAGCTCGCGTCGGCGCTGGCGGCGGCGCACGAGGCAGGCGTCGTGCACCGCGACCTGAAGCCGCGCAACGTGATGATCGACGACAAGCGGCAGGCGCGGCTGCTCGACTTCGGGCTCGCCAAGTCGCTCGGCGAGGGCAGCATCTCGATGTCGGGCGAGATCACCGGCACCGCGCACTACATGAGCCCGGAGCAGACGCTCGCCAAACGCGTCGCCGTCGACCACCGCGCCGACATCTTCGCGCTCGGCGTGATCCTCTACGAACTGCTGACCCTGAAGCGGCCGTTCGACGGCAAGAACCTGCAGCAGATCGTCTACGAGATCTGCTTCAAGGAGCCGGTGCCGCTGCAGAAGCGCAACCCGAAGGTGCCGCGTGACCTGGCGACGATCTGTCTGAAGGCGCTCGAGAAGGACCCGCAGAACCGCTACCAGACCGCCGCCGAGTTCGAGGCCGACCTGCAGCGCTTCCTCGGCTGGGAACCGATCCACGCCAAGCCCGCCGGCCCGTTGACGCGCGCCGCCAAGTGGGTGCGCCGCCATCGCACCGAGAGCGTCGGCGCCACGATCGTGCTGCTGGTCGCCAGCGGCGTGCTCGGCTGGCAGTGGTACGACGCGGCGCGGCGCGACCACGAGGCCGACCTGCTGCTGCAGGACGCCGAGCGGCAGGCCGCCGAAGGGAGGTTCCATCCCGCGATCCAGCTGGCGACGCAGGCGCTCGGCCGGCGCAACGACGAGGCCGGCCGCGCGCGCCTCGCGCTGTATCACGAGAAGAGCAAGTCGCTGGCGATCCAGGAGGAGGCCGACATCGCCGAGGCCGCGCGCCGCAGCCTGAAGAGCAGCCAGGCGATCGACCGCGGCGACCGGCGACTCGGCGTGCTGCTGGCGCTCGCGGCCGACGAGAAGCGCTCGTCGTCGGAGACCCGCTCGGCGGTGCTCGACGCGCTCGGCTCGGGCTACGCGACGACGACGTTCAGCGGCCACGATCGCCAGGTGCTGTGCGCCGAGTGGTCGCCCGACGGCGCCTGCATCGCCACCACCGGCGACGACGGCAAGGTGCTGCTGTGGAACGCCGGGACGGGCGCGCTGCTGCACACGTTCGCCGGCCACTCGCACTGGGTCACGAGCGCGGTGTTCCACCCCGAACGCGCCCTGCTGCTGACCGCGAGCCAGGATCGCACCGTGCGGGTCTGGCAGCTCGCCGACGGCCGCGCCGCGGCGATCTGGCAGCACGACGGCGCCGTCAGCATGCTGCGCCTGGACCGGCGCGGCGAGCGCGCGCTGACCGTCAGCTACGGCGGCGAGAAGGGCCCCTACCAGGCACAGGTCTGGAACGTCGCCACCGGTGAACGCCTCGGCACCACCGTCGAACACGCGCAGCACGTGATGGCGGCAGCGATCAGTCCCGACGGCGCCTGGGCCGCGAGCTGGGGCGGCGAGCGCGGCGACGTGCGGCTCTGGGACGCCGGCACCGGCGCCGAGCGCGCGCGGCTGCGCGGCCACGACGGCCGCGTGCAGGCGATCGAGTTCGCCCCCGCCGGCGACCTGGTCGCCACCGCCACCAAGGAGGGTTCGGTGCGGCTCTACTCGGTGCCCGACGGCGCGCTGCAGGACGAGGTGCACCACAGCCGATCGGTCGACTGCCTCGCGTTCGACGGCGACGGCGCGCGGCTGCTGACCGGCTCGCGCGACCTGACCGCGCGGCTGTGGCGGCTGCAGCGCGACGCCGCCGGGGCGCTGCGCGCGCGCGAGCTGCGCGTGTTCGTCGGCAACACCGACCAGCTGCTCGCGGTCGGCTTCGACCGGCCCGGGCAGCTCGCGGTGACGGCCGGCAAGGACGGCATCGTGCGGATCTTCGACGCCGGTGACCACGAGGTCGCGATCGGCACCGAGCTGATGCACTACGAGATCGGTGCGCCGGTCGAAGAGGCCGCGTTCGACGTCGAGGGCCGCCGCGTGCTGGCGCGCGTCGGCCGGCAGCGCGCGCTGATCTGGGACTTCGGCGACACCCGCGGCGTCACCACGCTGCGCCAGCCCGGACAGGTGCCCGCGGTCTGCTTCGACGCGACCGGCGATCGGGTCGTGACCGCGGGCGACGACGAGCGGCTGCGCCTGTGGAACGCGCACGACGGCCGCCAGCTGTGGGTCACCGACAAGCTCGGCAACCCGATCCGCGCGATCGACGTCGATCCGACCGGCGAACGCATCGTGCTCGGCATGACCGACGGCCGCACCGCCGTGCACCGCCTGGTCGACGGCGCGACGCTGTTCGACCTGCCCGGCCAGCGCGGCCGCGTCACCGTCGCGCGCTTCGTCGCCGATGGCTCCCGCATCCTGGTCGCCGGCGACACCGACGAGTCCGGCACCGCCGGCACGGTCACGCTGTGGAACGCCAACGACCGCACCCGCGTGCTCGAGCTCGCGCGCGACCACCGCGTGATCGCCGCCGACCTGGCGCCGCAGCAACCGCTGCTGGCCACGGTCGACGACGACGAGGACTGCGTGCGCCTGTGGTCGGTGCCCGGCCTGACCCCGCGCGGCGAGCTGCGCGGCCACGGCGCGGCGGTGACCGGCGTGCACTTCGCCGCCGACGGCCGGTCGGTGTTGACGACCAGCCTCGACGGCACCGCGCGCATCCAGGACCTCGACGGCACCCTGCGGGTCACGCTGCGTGCCGGCGAGCCGCTGCACGGCGCGGCCTGGAGCCGGGACGGCACCCGCGTGCTGACCTGCGCCGAACGCGGCGGCGTCGAAGCCCAGCTGTGGAACGTCACCGACGGCAGCGAGCTGCTGCGCTTCCGCGGCCACCACGGCGCCATCGGCGGCGCGGCGTTCAGCCCCGACGCGGCCTGGGCCGTCACGGCCTCGACCGACGGCACGACCTGCGTCTGGCCGACGGATCCCGTGGCCGTCGCCCGACGTCTACCCCTGCGCCCCCTGGAACCCATCGAGCGGCAACGCCACGGCCTGCTCGACACGACCGACCGCAAATAGCCCCACCACCTGCCACCGCACTCCCACCCTGCAGCCATGAGCCACACCCACCTCGGCGCCGCCCTGCTGGCGGCCCTCACCCTCGCCCCGCTGGCCACCACCCAGCACAACCCACCGCCGTGGTGGCGCGTCAACGACGACGTGACCGTCAGCCTCGCCTGGGACTTCGACAATGCGGGCGCGTTCCTGCAGCCGACGCTGCAGGTCGTGCCGAGCTGGTACAGCCCGGCGGTCACCAGCTTCACGCTGTCGCCGAACGTGGCGTGGATCCCGACGCTGGCCGGGCACAACGGCGTGCTCGGGCTGGTCGGCACCGGCACGCCCACTTCGGCGAACTTCGACCTGAAGGTCGACAACGACCCGCACATCGACTGGATCAAGATCTTCTGGTTCCAGTTCGACCAGTTCGAGGGCACCAGCGGCGAGGTCGTCGAGCGCATCGCGCAGGACCTCGCGAAGTACGGCCGCGCCTCGGTCGAGCAGTACAGCGAACCGCTCGGCGGTGGCTGGAACCGCGTCACCATCACGGCGCGGCTGATCCCGCAGCCCGACGACGAGAAGCTGACCTGGAACCTGATCGAGAACGCGTTCGGCTCGGTCGCGATCGACAACCTCTACGTCAACAGCAAGTGCGTGAAGCCTGGTGACGAGAAGGGCAAGGCGCTCGGCGACATCGTGCTGCCCGACAAGCCGCTCGGCATCACCACCAACAACGAGACCCGCGCGGCGGCGGTCACCGAGGGGCCGGGCCCCGCGTTCCTGCGCACGATCTGGGTCAGCTCCAGGTCCACGGCCGGTGCCCACCAGGTGTATCGGCTCGACCAGAACGCCACCGCCGTGATCGGCGCGTCGATCCCCCTGCCCGACACCCTGGTCACGGCGCCGCTCGGCGGCCAGGACATGGCGGTCGAGACCGTCGAGGTCGTGCCGGGCACGTTCCAGCAGTACGTCTACGTGCTGGTCGATCGCCGACCGGTCGGCGGCGTGATCCTGCGGGCGATCAACGACACCGGCGTGCTCGAACCGACGCGCGACCTGCTGCTGACCGGCTTCCCGCCGACGCCGTCGACCGAGTTCGGACTCGCGTTCGATCCGTCCGGCAACCTCGGCGCCGGCACGTTCTGGGTCAGCGACCCGGCCGGCCTCGCCTACGAGTTCTCGCGCACGACCCCGACTCCCGGCGCGCTGCTGGAGACGCACGCGATCCCGACCGGCGTCACCGGCCTCGGCTACGACGCCACCTTCGGCCACTTCCTCGGCTTCAGCCGCACGCCGCGGCCGACGCCGGGCTTCGGGCCGTCGCAGATCAACGGCTACGAGTGGTCGGCCCACGACTTCCTGCCGACCGGGGTCGAGTTCTGCGGCGACCTGCGCATCCCGAACGGCGCCGGCCCGGCCGGCGGCCTCGCCTCGGGCTTCGACGTCTATCGCACGCGCGCCACCGGTGAGCTGCGCATGGTCGCGGTGGCGCGGCTGCCGGGGACGGCGCCGGCGAGCAGCGTCGTCTACGAGCTGGCGGGCCCGTTCCGCTTCGGCTGGAGCCAGATGGGCCAGTGCGGCATGGCCGGCGGCCCGGCGTTCGAAGGCTCGCCGACGTGGCAGGTCACGCTGCGGGGCGTGCCCGACGCGCTGGCCGCGGCGCTCTACGTCGGTCTCAGCAACGACACCTACCTCGGCACGCCGCTGCCGGCACCGCTGGCGCCGTTCGGCATGCTGGAGAGCTATGCGTCGATCTCGCTCGACGCGTCGACCGGCGGCCTCGCGCCCTCCGGGCCGGGCGAATTCTCGGTCGCGATCGGCCTGCCGCCGCTCGGCGGCCTCAGCTACGTGCCGCTGTTCTTCCAGTGGGTGCTGTTCGATCCGACGGTGCCCGGCAGCCTCGCCACCTCGCAGGCCGGCAAGACGATCGCCTACTAGCGGCCGCGACGGCAGCCGCGCGGGCCGCCGGGCTGGAGCCGACGCGCTGCGCGCGCGGCTCAGCGGCGATGGGCGGCACCGGTGCTACTTGTCGGCGGGCTTCTCGGCGGCCTTCTCGGCGGCGGCCTTCTCCTTCTCGCGCTGCAGGCGCTCCCGCCACGCCTTGTGCAGGGCCGGTTCCTGCCGGTGGAACACGAACGAGACCTCGGTCTCGGGTTCCGGCATCAGGCTGGTGATCCACCAGTTCTGGTCGTCGCGCGCGTTCTTGTGCACCATCGTGCCGAGGTGGTTGTCGGGCGTCAGGTAGCAGACGCTGACCAGGTTGCCCTCGAAGTCGGCGACGAACACCTCCGGCTCGCCGCGGTAGAGCTGTGCCATGCGACCGCCGAGGTAGACCCAGGTCGCGTCGACGACCGGCTGCTGCGTGGTCAGGTCCAGCAGCAGGTCCTCGACGCAGTGCTCGACCAGCTTGCCGTCGGCGTCCTGCCACTTGACCGTCATCCACAGCGGTGTGCCGGACGGCGGCGTGATCACGATCGGGTCGGCGCCGGCCTCGATCTCCGCCAGCGTCGGCGGCGGGTCCTTCTCGACGTAGGAGGCGTTCTTGCCCGGCTCCAGGCCGAGCATCAGCAGCGCCGCGTTCAACACGCTCGGCTTGGTCCTGGTCCAGAACATCGCCTCGTGGCGCTTGCCGCGGCGATGGATCAGCAGGTACTCGATCGGGTCCTGCGACCGGTTGACGACCGCGGGGATCGTCACCGTCTGCGCCTTGGCGTCGAACTCGACGCCCTCCTTCTGGAACTGCTGCAGGACCTCGGCGAGCACCTGCTGCGCGGCCGCCGCGTCGGGCGGCGGCGGCGCGTCGGGCGGCGGTTGCTGACAGATCGCGGCGACCAGCAGGGTCGGGGCGCACAGGAGGAGGCGGACGGTCATCGGATCGGGTCCTTGGCAGGCGGTGGATCGAGGGCCGCGAGCGTCGCGCGGTCGTGGCCGGCGAACTCGCGCACGAGCGCGGCGGCGTGGGCGGCGGCGGCCGCGTCACCGGCGGCCCGCGCCGCGAGCAGATCGTAGCGGTGCGGCGCGGCGGCGAGCGCCGCCCATGGATCGTCGCCGGCGCCCGGGTCGCGTTCGCCGAGGAACAGCCGCGCCTGCGAGCGCTGCGCCGCGGACCACAAGAGGCCGCCGATCGCCGCGCGCGCGTGCTGCGCCGCGCCGGCGAAGTCGGCGCGGCCCGCCGCGGCATGCTGCAGGAACCAGTGCGCAGGCCCGTCGGCGAGGCCGTCGGCGGCCGGTACCGACAGGCACAACGCCGCGGTGGCCGCGCCGACCGCGCGCTGCAGGTCGCGATCGCGTTCGAGCACGCGCCACAACACCAGCAGGCGTTGGCGCGACACCGCCTCGTGGCGCGGATCGGCGGCGATGGCCGCCGCGACCTCGGCGAACGGCCGCGCCGCGATCGCCGGATCGCTGCCGAGCAGCCGCCGGCCGATCGCCGCCAGCACCGGGAAGCCGTAGCGGCCGTCGGGCCAGCGCGCGGCCAGTTCGCGTTCGCGTTGCGGGTCGGCGAGCGGCGGCCGCAGCGCCAGTTCGGCCAGCAGCAGCAGGTCGTCGGCCGCCGGCGGTTCGGCCATGGTCGCGATCAGCTCGAACGGCAGCGGTTCGAGCACTTCGGGCAGCGGACCGGCGGCCAGCGCCGCGCGCAGCGTCGCGACCAGACCGGTGCGTGCGGGGCCCTGCGCCAGCGCGCGCAGCGCGACCTCGCGCAGCATGGCCGCCATCTCGCTGTCGCCATCCGCCCGCCACAGGCGCTGCATCCGGACCAGCACCTCGTCGTCGCCGCAGCTCGCCGCCCACGCCGCCAGTTCGCCGGCCAGGTCGACGTCGGTCACGTCCGGCAGGCGGTCGAGCAGTTGCAGCGCGAGCGGCGCCGCCAGCGGCCGCGCGTGGTGCGCGCAGCGGCGCACGAACGTCGGCGTCGCGCGCGGCGCATGGTCGACCAGTCGGCCGAGCTGGCGCAGGTCGCCCTGGGCGACGAGGCCGAGCCGCACCGCATCGAGCTGCCGATCCCGCACCGCGGCCGACACGTCGGCGGCCGGGTCGGCGTCGAGTTCGAGCAGCAGCAGTTGGTGCACGAACGGCGCGCGCCGGCGCGCCAGCGTGTCGACGTAGTCGCCGAACAACGTCGACGAACGCAGCTGCGGCCAGACGGCGGCGACCGCCGCTTCGCTGCCGCGCTGCAGCAGCGCGGTCGCGGCCGCCGGCAGGAACGGACCCTCGGCGACCGCCCCGGCGAAGCACTGCAGCAGCACGCGCTCGATCTCCGGCCCGAGTTCCCGGCGCCGCACCAGCGCGCGCACCGTCAGGCGCGCGAGTTCGGGATCGGCCACCAGCCAGTCGGCCAGCAGCGACGCGGGCAGCGCATCGACCTCGGCGTCGAGCAGCCGCGCCAGGTTGGCCAGGCGCTCGCCGTCGCCGGCCAGCGCCCAACGCACCAGCCGCGCGTCGTCGACGTGCGCCGCCAGCAACGCCTCGTAGGCGCGCTGCTGCAGCGGCATCGGCGCGGCGGCGTCCTGCAACGCGGCGAGCAGGCGTTCGCGGCGCTCGGGCCGATCGAGCAGCGGCGCCGCGTAGCGCAGCCACAACGCCTCCAGCGGTGCCTCGCCGTCGAGCGCCGCCCGCGCGCGTTCCCGCACGGCCGCCGGGTCGCGCTGGGCGGTGTGGTCGCAGATCGCCTCGCCGACCTCGAGCGGCAGCGTCGCGGCGATGCCGAGCAGCTGCTGCACGCCGACGCCGGAGGTGCGCTCGAACAACGGCACGGCCGCGGCGACGTCGATCTGCGCCTGCAGCAGCAGAGCGTGCACGCGACCGACCAGCTGGTCGGCGAGACCGGACGGCAGCAACTGGACCGCCGCGCGCCAGCCCTCGCCGGTGTCGCCCGCCGCCAGCGCGCGCAGCAACGGGTCGGCGTCGGCGGCGGTGAGCGGTCGTCCGCGCGCGGCCAGTGCCAGGCAACGATCGTCGAGCAGCCGCCCGGGTGCTTCGGCGATCCGGGTCTCGCTCCAGGCGGCGGCCGCCGGCCGCGGCGCCCCCGCGAGTTCGCGCAGGAACCGGCGCGCCGCCGCCGGATCGCCGTCGAGGCCCTGCAGCAGCTCGGGCGGCAACACCGGCCAGGAGTGGCGCACGATCGCCGCGGCGGTCGCCGCCACCGTCTCGTCGGCGCCGCCGAGCACGGCCAGCGCGGTCGGCACGTCGAGCGCGCCGGCGACCTGCAGCTCGGCCAACGCGCGGCAGCGCGCCTCGGCGTCGGCCGCGACGTCGAGCACCACGTCGCACGGCGCGCGTTGCTGCGCCGGCAGCGCGCCGAACAGCGCCGCGATCGCCGCCACGACGCGCCGGCTCACCGCAGCACCTCCGCGATCGCCGACGGCAGGTCCGCGGCGATCAGTCCCGGTTCGGACAGGCGTCGCGCGACCAGGTCGCCGGCCTTGCCGTGCACGTGCACGGCAAGGCAGGCGGCCGCGAACGGCTGCATGCCCTGCGCCAGCAGCGCCGCCAGCAGGCCGGCGAGCACGTCACCGGCGCCGCCGGTGGCCATGCCGGGGTTGCCGGTGCGGTTCGTGTAGCAGCGGTGGCCGTCGCCGACCAGCGTCTGCGCGCCCTTCAGCACCACGACCGCGCCGGAACGTTCGCAGAGCCGCTGCAGCGCCTTGGGGCGGTCGGCCTGCACGGTGCGCGCATCGGTGCCGAGCAGCCGCGCCGCCTCGCCCGGGTGCGGCGTCAGCACGACGCCGGCGGCGGGCCCGCGCACGCGACGGCGCAGCGGCGCCAGCACGTTCAGCGCATCGGCGTCGAGCACCACCGGCGCACGCGCCGCGGCCAGCGCCGCACGCACCAGCGCAAGGGTCGCGGCGGTGGCGCCGAGGCCGGGGCCGACGACGACCGCATCGGCGGCGGCGGCGGCGCGCCGCAGCGGCGGCAGCGAGCGCGGCACCGTCGTCGCGCACGGCACCGCCAGCGGCAGCAGCGGCTGCAGCGCGCGCGGCAGCGCCACCTGCACGAGCCCCGCGCCGCCACGCAGCGCCGCCGTCGCGCACAGCACCGCCGCGCCGAGCATGGCGTCGCTGCCGGCGATCACCAGCACGGTGCCGAAGTCGCCCTTGTGCGCCCCGCGCGGCCGCCGCGGCAGCTGCCCGGGCAAGCGCACGGCCTTCATCGCCATGGCCACTCGCAGACGGACTCGACGTGGCCGACCCGCAGCCGCTGCGTGTTGTCGATCGGCTGGCGATGGAACGGCTGCAGCGCCGGCGGCACGGCGCCGTCCGCGAACACACCCAGCCGCAGCAGCAGGTCGACCAGCACCGGCTGGTAGCCGCGCTCGGTGCCGTCGTCGATCTTGATCGCGATGCCGAGCCCTCCCGGCCAGCGCGGCCGCCCCGCAGCCGGCGCCAGCGCCAGCGCGTAGACGCCCTCGGCGCCGTTCTTGGCGAAACTGCGGCCGGGCCACGTGCGCACCAACGCGGTGCAGAAGCGGCGCTCGCCGGCGAGCAGCGCGGGTTCTCGCCCGACGGCGCCCAGGATCGTGTGGCATGCGGCCGCTCGAACGGGCGGCAGGCCGACCGGGTTCGCCAGCCGGCAGAACGCCCGCGCCAGCGCCGCCAGCGGCAGCCGGAACGTCGGCGCGCCGCAGCCGTCGAGGCCGACGCCCAGGTCGGCGCAGCCGGTCATCGCCGCGACCGCGGCCTGCACCTCCTGCTGGCAGCGGCTGTCCGGCGCGAGGTAGCGCGCGAGGTCGTCGCCGCAGGCGCGCGCCAGATGCAGGAAGCCGCCGTGCTTGCCGCTGCAGTTGTTGTGCACCCGGTCGGGCTCGTCGCCGCGCTGCAGCAGCTCGCGCCGGCTCGCCGGGTCGAACGGCGCGTGCGGTCCGCAGCCGAGCTGCGACGGGTCGAGTCCGCCGCGCGCCAGCAGCGATCGCACCGCGTCGGTGTGCGCCGGCGTGCCGTCGTGGCTCGCACACATCACCGCCAGTTCGCCGTCGGACAGACCCAGCCGTTCCGCCAGACCGCGCTCGAGGAACGGCAGCGCCTGCAGCGGCTTGACCGCCGAACGGGCGAACACCGGCCGGTCGACGTCGCCGAGCGCCAGCACCGTTTCGCCGTCGTGGCAGACGGCGACGGCGCCGCGGTGCCAGGACTCGACGTGGCCGCTGCGCGTGGCCACGGCCAGCACGGGGTTCGGGACGTTGCGCTCGGTCTGCACCCCGTTCGTTATACCGGAGCGGGCGCCGGGGACCGCAGTTCGCGGCGTGCTCGCTCCCCCGGGCCGACCTGCTATAAGAACGTGGCTCGCGCCCGGCCATGGAACTCGTCGAAGTCGAACTCGTCCGCGTCGTCATCCACCAGAAGGGGGACCAGCAGTTCATCCATCTGCGCGAACGGCACGGCAACCGCGGCTTCCCGATCGTGATCGGCTTCAACGAGGTCGAGGAGATCAACCGCAAGCTGTGCGGGGTGCAGCCGCCGCGGCCGCTGACGCACGACCTGGTCGGCCGCATCCTCGCGTCCCTCGGCCATCGGCTGCACCGGGTCGTCATCAACGAACTGCGCGAGGGCACGTTCTACGCGACGTTGATCCTGATGCCGCGCGATGCCGGCACCACCACCACCGGCCAGGAGGTGGTCGTCGACTGCCGGCCGTCGGACGCGATCGCACTGGCGGTGCAGACCGGCGCGCCGATCCTGGTCGCGCGCGAGGTCTTCGAGGCCGTCGCCGGCGAGTAGTGGCGCCCCCGACGGGGCGCGGCTAGCGTTGCGACGCGGACCCGAGTCCGCCCGCGGTGGGATGGCAGAGTGGCCGATTGCGACGGTTTTGAAAACCGTTGTCGGGTAACACCGACCGGGGGTTCGAATCCCTCTCCCACCGCCATCCTCCGTGCCGCCCGCGCGCGGCGAACCGCGAGAACGGGGTTGCGCGCCGACGCGCGCACGGCTTTACTCCTCGCCGCCGCCGGAGAGGTGGCAGAGTGGCCGATTGCGTCACCTTGCTAAGGTGATGTACCGGTAACGGTACCGGGGGTTCGAATCCCCCCCTCTCCGCCAGCTTTCCCTCCTTGCACCCGCGCCTCCTGCTCGCCTGCGCCAGCCTGCTGCCGACCGCGTGCAGCGGGCCGGCGACGATCCTGCACAACCCGGACGGGCACCGGGTCTTCGTCGACGGCCGCGAGGTGCCGCGGCCGTCGCCGCGCACGGCGACCCGCGCCGCGGCGGCCGGCGGGCAGCAGTTGCCGTTCCGCTACTACGGCATCAGCCGCTGGGACGCCGTGCCGGCCGACGTCGACGACCTGCCCGACTGGGATCTGCAACCAGCGAGCGCGGCGATCGACCTCGCGCCGCCGGTCAGCATGTGGCTGTTCCCGCTCGACTTCCCGCTCGAAGTGGCGCGCCGCGCGCTGGTCGGCAGCGAAGACCATCCGGTGGCGATCGTGCTGCCGCCGACGCCGCCCGAACAGATCGTGCCGACCGAGGTGCCGCCCGCGGGTCTGGGCCAGCTGCTCGAGCGCGCTGAGACCGCGCGCAGCCGGCGATGACGGCCGCCGGTCTGCCGCCGCCCGGCGCCACCGTGCTGGTGCACGGCCTCGGCCGCTTCGGCGGCGGCCGCGAGGCGCTGCGCTTCCTGGCCAAGCGCGGCTGCCGGATGCGCGTCGCCGACCGCAGCGACGGCGACGACCTGCAGGCCGTGCGCCACGCGCTGCGCGACCTGGCCGACATCGACTGGCAGCTGGGCCGCGAAGACGAAGACCTGCTCGACGGAGTCGCGGTGCTGCTGGCGAACCCCGCCGTGCCGGACGGCCACCCGCTGCTGGCCGCCGCCCGGCGGCGCGGGCTGGCGGTGACGCAGGAGGTCGACGTGTTCCTGGCCGCGTACCCCGGCACCGTGGTCGGCGTGACCGGCACCAACGGCAAGTCGACCACCTCGACGCTGCTGCACGCCGCGCTGCAGCGCTCCGGCGTCGATGCGCTGCTGGGCGGCAACATCGGTCACAGCCTGCTCGCCGACGAGGCGAACTGGCGCCCCGACCAGGTCGCGGTGCTGGAGATCTCGAGCTTCCAGCTCGAACGCCTGCACGGCTGCCGGCGGGTCGCCGGCGCCGTCTACACGCGCATCGGCAAGGACCACGTCGATCGGCACGGCACACTGGCCGCCTATCACGCCGCGAAGGCGCGCTTGGCGGCGGTGGCGACCGACTTCGTCGTGCACGCCGCCGACGACGCCGTGGCGGCGGCGTTCGCGTCCCCGGCGACGCAGCGGTTGCGCTACGCGACGACGCATCCGGCGCCGCACAGCACCGGCCTGGCGCTGGGCTTCGTCGCCACGCGCCTCGGCGACGGCGCGCCGGAGCCGGTCGTGCACCGCGACGCGCTGCGCCTGCTCGGCGAGTTCCAGGTCGAGAACGTGATGGCCGCGGCGACCGCGGCGCGGCGGCTCGGCGCAGCGCCGCACACGATCGGCCTCGCGCTGGCGAACGCCTCGCCGCTGCCGTTCCGCCTGCAGCAGGTCGCGGCGATCGACGGCGTGCGCGTGTTCGACAACGGCGTCTCCACCGAGGTCGAGTCGACCCGTTCGGCGCTGCAGGCGATCGCCGGCCGCGTGCACTGGGTCGGCGGTGGCAAGAGCAAGGACGGCGACTACGCGGCCGTGGCCGACGCGGTCGCGCCGCGCATCGCCTCGGCGCACCTGTTCGGCGCCGCCGCCGAACCGCTGGGCCGCCTGCTCGCCGGCCGGCTGCCCTGCACCGTGCATGGCCCGCTGGCCGCGGCGCTCACGGCGGCGTTCGCGGCGGCGCGAGCCGGCGACGCGATCCTGTTCAGCCCGGCGTTCGCCTCGTTCGACCAGTACCCGAACTTCCGCGTGCGCGCGCTCGAGTTCCACGCCTGGCTCACCGCCCGGCGCAGCGGCGGCCAGGCAACGCATCCATAGTCTCACGCGACCGTTCTGCTAAGCTGGACCCGCCGATGCAGTACTGCACTGCCTGCCAGAAGGCGATCGCGACGATCGTGGTCATGGACCTGACGAATGGTGCCGTGTCCGGCTCGCAGCACGTCTGCGCCGCCTGCGCGGAGCAGCTCGGCATCGCGCAGCCGAAGCTGCCGCCGAAGTTCTCGGCCGAGATGCTCGAGGACCTGCTGGGCGGACTCAAGGCATCGAAGCCGGCGGCCGGCCGGCCGCGCCTCGAGGCCTGCCCCGGCTGCGGCATGACGCCGACCGAGTTCCGCGCCAAGGGCCGACTGGGCTGCCCGCGCTGCTACGAGGTGTTCCGCGGCGACCTGATGCCGCTGCTGCAGCGCATCCACGAGTCGCAGAGCCATCGCGGGCGGCTGCCGGCGCGTTCGACCTCGCTGCTGCCGCTGCACGAGGATCAGGCGTTGACCGACCTGCGGCGGCGGCTCGAGGACGCGGTGCGCGGCGAACGCTACGAAGAGGCCGCGAAGTTGCGCGACGATCTGCGCCGCGCCGAGCGCGGCGAGGAGTCGCCGTCGTGAGCAAGCGTCGCGGCGACAAGCCGCCCGAGTTCCGGCCCGGCGCCTGGCTGTCCGGCTCCGGCCCCGAGCACGACATCGCGATCTGCACGCGTGCCCGTCTGGCGCGCAACCTGCAGGGCTACCACTTCGCGCCGAAGCTCGACGAGGCCGAGTCGCGCGAGCTCTACGAACTGGTGACCTCGCGGCTGCGCCAGCCGGGACTGCCGGAGCAGCTGGGCGTCGTCGACCTCGACACGGTCGACGAGCTCGAGCGCACGGTGCTGGTCGAACGCCACCTGATCAGCCGCGAACTCGCCTCCAGCAAGCGGCCCAGCGGCGTCGCCGTCGACGAGGGCGAACACGTCGCGATCATGGTCAACGAGGAGGATCACCTGCGCATGCAGGTGTTCGCAC
>JAEUHS010000060.1 GCA_016794035.1 Planctomycetota bacterium | reverse complement strand
ATCCGGCCCTCCTGGGTGTAGTTGACAAGCTGAGCCTACTCACGGTGAGCAGGTGCTCAGGGGGCCTTATCAGCATCCCGACGCAGCAGCCGACCGGCGCCCAAAGCGGCGCCGGCGGCTGAGCGTCAAAGACGTTAGGCGTCCGTAGCCGTGCAGCATCGAACATCATGAGCGAGACGGTCACCTACAAGGAGATGGCGAAGCGCCTTGGTGTCGACCCGACCACGATTCGGCGGCTCGTCGAGAGGCACGGTGCGGAGCTGGGGATCGCTGTGCAGAAGGGGCGAGCGAACACCAGCAACGCCAAGTGGACCCACTACATCTCTCGCGAGGATGCCGATCGCCTAGCCGAGTTCTACGAGACGCTGCATGCCGGAGTCGATCTCAGTTCTGACGCCGAGCCCTTCCAGCGACAAGGCGTCTTCTACGTGATTCAGTTGGTGCCGGAAGCCCTGCCGAATCGCATCAAGATCGGATACACGGACAACCTCGACAAGCGGCTCACGGAGCACCAGACTGCCGCCCCGACAGCCCGGGTGCTCGCGTCGTGGCCGTGCAAGCGCTCGTGGGACTACGCGGCGATGGACAGCATCACGCGCGAGGGCTGCACGCTGGTCCTAAACGAGGTATTCGAGGGCGACCCCGAGGGCTTCGTTCAGCGCGGCAGCGACTTCTTCGCCCGCATGCCAAAGCCAGACGCCGATCGCGAGCTTTCGCAGCATTCCCCTCTTCGGCAAGGTAGTGATGAAGCAGACGACGCCTAACTCCACGCAGCAGCCGACGGACCGCGCGATCACGCAACCGCGAGATCAAGCGACACCGCGCGCGGACCGCGGCTGAGCGTGAGAGACGTTGGGCAGAGCATCCGGATGATTCGCGGCATCGCAATGCTGGTTGTGCTGAGCCTGCTGTGTTTCGGTGCAGCCTTGCTCGCACTAGGGCACGGAGAAGGCCTGCTTTACGGCATCTGGTTTGGCTCGCTGGTCGTGGCGGGCTTCGTGTCGGGTTGGCTCTGCCCGCGATCAGTGTTCTGGGGAGCGGTCTTGATCACCTGGTCCCAGTCAGCCTTCGTCTACTGGCAACTCGATGCGGCCGGCGAGATCGCTAATCCAAGCAGCTCAACCGGAGGAAAGGCCGGATGGGCTATCGTGACCATGCTCCTTGTCACGTTCTCACCCTTCCCTGCACTCGCGAGTTGGTTTGGCAGGCGGATACGAAGGCCTGCCCAACAAGGCGCAGCACCCGACGAGCGCCCCCAAGCGGGCGCTCGCCGCTGAGCGCCAAAGACGTTGGCCCGGCGAGATGGACTTCGATCGCGACAAGGCCGAGGAGGTCGTCATGGCGCTGTTGTTCCTCACGAGCTTCGACGACCACGGCTTCGCTCGGGCGTGGAAGAGCCACGACTGGGGTCTGCTCGACGGGTTGCATCGGCGAGGCTGGATCCACGACCCGAAAGGCAAGGCCAAGTCCGTTGTCCTCACGGAGGAGGGCCGAGCCCGTGCGCGTGAGTTGTTCGAGCGCTACTTTGGGACGCAGGCCAACTCGCCGCAGGAGCCGGCGAGCCGCGACCAAACCAACCGCGAGAGCTGAAGCCCTCGCACGCGGCGCGCGGCTGAGCGCCAAAGACGTTGGGCCGATCGCCTGAGGCGTGGCTTCCGCATGATCCGAATCGTGAAGCATCTTGCGCTGATAGCCCTGCTCGCCTTCCTGAGCGGCTGCTACTCGATGACGCGAGTCAGGATGCTGCAAGGCGTGACGACGGACGGTGACGCTGCCACGCTTGAGGTGTGGGTCGATTCACCGGGACCGGTGCTGAGTGATCCGCCCGTTCTCGCCTACGACGTGATTGTGCCTGTTGTCCTGTACCCTCTCGACAAGCTCAGTAGCCTGCTCATCGCGATCAAGGCTCCGTTCGATCCCGCTACCGACATCCGGTGGGGCCCAATCGGAGCCCTGGCCGGCATCACTCTGCCCTGGGTCACTCTCATCCCGGACCTCTACGGCCCACTCCCTCTTCGAGATGTCGTGTTGGATCGCGTCGACTTCGACCGCTTGATGACGCGGGTGAGACAGGGTGGCGGTGTCCGTGCCTACATCGACATCGTCAAGGATTGCCGTTGGCGCGGCGGACAGAGCGCACTTCACTCCGTTCGAGTTTACGATGGCCCACCTTCCAAGACGGCCCGACACGGCGCAGCAACCGACGGTCGCCCCCAAGCGGGCGATCGCCGCTGAACCCGAACGTGGGACGGATCAGCTCATGGACCTCCGCAAGCCAAGTTGGACGCTCAAGCAGCCGTGTCCCGTCTGTGGTCAGGGGGCTGCGTCTCTCTCTCGTGGCTGTCCAAGCTGTTCCTGGGTCGCCGTGCAGGGTGCCGAGGAGGGGACCTTCCGTGTTCGCGCTCGCACTCGCACTCGATACAGGGGGCGACGTCAGTTCGCGCCATGACGCGAATCGGGGCAGCGATCTTCCTGGGCTGCTGCATGGCTGCGGGGGAGTCGACGTCGAAGTGTTGACGATGGATACGTCGTTTCGTGCCAACGTCGACGTCGGGGGCAAGCTGGCGCTTCTGTGGCTCGACACCGGTGCGATGGGGAGCGACTTCTACCTCGACGCCGCAGAGCACCTCGGGCTCACTGTCGGCCAGGTCAACGGCCGGAGCGTCACGTTGGTCGACTCGTCCGGCGTCGAAGTCGAACTGACCAAGTTCGCCACGGGCGTGCACTACAAACTGGGGCCGGCCCGATGCCGCGTGAACCACGTCGTCTGCTTGCCGAGAGCTGATCGACCGGAATCCCCCGGCGTGATCAACGTGAGCACTCGCATCGACGGCCACCTCGGCATGGACGTCATGCAGCACTTCGTGTTCTGGTTCGACGCGCCGAACAAGCAGCTGCGTGTGATGACCGCCGATGTTGTCGAGAGCCACATCGCAGAGCGAGGCTACGCGGTGGGGCAGCGAATCCGGCTCGGGGGGGATGCGAGCCGGCCGATGGCGCGCGTGCGCCTCGAGGGAGCCGACGAGATCGAGCTTCTGCTGGATACCGGTGCCGATAGTACATCGCTGCCAGCCGGCCTCGCCGAGCAGCTGTCGCTGCCATCTGGCGCGCAGCTTGAGCGCAAGCGGCGGGAGGCGGAGGAGCGTGCCATGCGCGAGCAACTCGAGGGCCAGGGCCTTGCCAACGTCAAGGTGACGGTGGGCCAGGACGACGGCTCGAGAGTTGGCGTGCATGGGGTGGCCACGGGGCCGCGGTCGCTGTTTCATCTGCGCAGCCTGCGCCTCGGCGATCGGGAAGTGCGAGACCTGATCGTCGTCGAAGACGCCGGGTCGCCGGCCCTCGGCCGCGACGTGCTTGGGAGATTCAACTGGATCCTGCACGGCCCGCGGCACGAGCTGTGGCTGCTGGATCAGCGGTGACGGACTGGGTTGTGCCGGCCTTGCTTTCGCCGCTGCTTCCGGGGCCTCGGTTGGTTGTCGCGAGGGGCCATGCTGTCCAACACGCCGCAGGAGCTGGCGAGCGCCGCAGCGGCAAGGACGTCAGCCAGCGCGACCAGTAGCCGATCCGCGCGACCGAGACCAGAGGAGTCGTGGTGTGTGCTGCGCGAGGACCCGGCCCGCTGTGTGAGGTGCGGGGGAGCGCTTTGCGGCACGAGCGAGAAGGCGACGCTGGAGCTGCGCGACGGCGCGACCGTCGCGGTGGCGACGGTGCGGCGGCTGACCCGCGCGGCGGTCGCCCACAACCGCACGCTCGGCGATCCGACGCTCGCCGCCGGCCGGCCCCGAAGCGGGACATCCCGCGCCGGTGAGCGCAGGGCTCCCCGGGCCCCCAGCCGGCGCGATTCCGCTCAGGATCGTCCCGGCGCCTCTCCGATCATCGAGGTGCCTGCGGGCTGTCATGTCGCGACGATCCCCGACTGCTGCCAACCGACTCGCCATCGCCTCGCTGCTGGCGGCGATCGGGCTCTGGGCCGCGATCGTCTGGACCACCGAACGGCTCGCCTGGGACTACCGCGGCCCGAGCTACGCGCTGCTCTACGCGCTGCGCGGCTCGATGATGGCGCTGGCGACCATCGCGTTCGTGGTCGCGTTCGCGCTCGGCGTCGTGCGGCAGCGGCGCTCGCGGCGCGTGCAGCGCACGTGCATGGCGGCGCTGGCGACCGTGCTGACGCTGACGCTCTGCGAAGGCGTGTTCATGTTCGTGCCGCGCAGCCACAACGTCGGCTACACGCTCGGCGCGCAGATCTGGAACCGCTACTACTGGCGCGACAAGAACGAGCTCGGCTATCGCGACGGTCCGCACGTGGCCGTGCCAGGCAGGAAGACCGTGCTCGTGGTCGGCGATTCGTTCACGGCCGGCGCCGGCATGGCGCGCGTCGAGGATCGCTTCACCGATCGCATCGCCGCCGAACGCCCGCAGCTGCACCTCGTCAACCTCGGCAGGAACGGCAGCGATACGATCGACGAGTATCGACGCCTCGAGGCGCACCCGCTCGCGCCCGACGCCGTGGTGCTGCAGTACTACCTGAACGACATCGAAGGCGCGGCGCAGCGCGCCGGCTGGCCGTGGCCAGCGTTCGCGCCGTACGAGGACGTGCCGTGCCCGGTGCAGGACCTGCTGCGCGGCTCGTTCCTGCTCAACTGGCTCTACTGGGAATTCCCGCACGCCGATGGCGCCGACTACGTCGCGATGCTCGACAAGGCGCTGAACGACGATGCGCTGCTGCAGCGCCACCTCGCCGACCTCGAGCGATTCTGCCGCTATGCCGAGGCGCGGCACGTGCCGCTGGTCGTCGTGCTGTTCCCGTTCCTGACCGATCCCGAGCACTGCCGGCCGACGCTCGATCGTGTCGAGGCGATGTTCGCGGCCCACCACGTGCCGCTGCTCGACGTCGGCGGGCTGCTGCGTGACGTGCCGGTGCGCGAGCGCACGGCGAACGCCTGCGACGCGCACCCGAGCGCGCGCGTGCACGAGCTGGTCGCGACCGAGCTGGGCCGGCTGCTGGCGACGATCTGACCGCGCCGCGTCACTCGACGTGGATGTGCCGGCCGCCGTTCTCCTCGGCCATCGGCCGCAGGAAGTCGGTGTCGTTCCTGTCGCCGAACGTGATGCAGTGGATCGCGATCTTGCGCAGGTTGTTGGCCTCGCGCACGCGGCGGCGGATCTCGTCCTTGTCGACGATCTTGCCGGCGGTCGGCGCGCCGTCGCTGATCACGTACAGCGTGTCGAAACCGGCGGCGTAGTACTTGTCGTAGAGGCCGCGGTCGCCGAAGCCGAGTGCGGTCTCGAGCGCGCCGTAGAGGTTGGTCGAGCCGCTGGGCCGCAGGTTGTCGAGGAAGTTGCCGAGCAGGTCGTCGCGCGTCTCGTCGTCGAGCCTGACCAGCGCCGGGCGGTTGCCTTCCTGGCGCCAGATGCGCACCTCGTCGCCGAACACCACGAGGTTGACCAGCGCGCCGTCGGGCAGCGACAGGATCAGCTTCTTCAGTTCGCTGACCACCAGCTCGGCCTTGGTCGTCGTGGTGGCAGTCGGCACCGCGCCGGTGCCGGAGCCCTGCTTCAAGGTCATGGGCTCGGCCATCGAGCCGCTGAAGTCGAGCACGAACAGCACGCGGTCGGACTCGATCGCGAGGTCGAAGAACTTCTCGTACTTGTCGGCCCGGGCCGGCACCTGGCCGGGGGCGGTCCTGGGCCGCACGGTGAACGCATCGCCCTCGCGGCTCCAGAACTGCTTCCACGGCGTCGCGCTGCCGCGCACGACGCTCTGCCCGGTCAGGCCCTCGAGCAGCTTGTGCAGGCGGATGTCCATCGCCCACGGGTCCTGCTTGCGGTTCAGTTCGGCCTCGAGGCCGCGGATCAGCACCGGGATCACCGGCTTGCACCGCATCACCGCCAGCGAGAACGCCGCCGCGCTGCGCACCTGCCAGACCTGGTCGCGCACCAGCAGCTCGCCGAGCTTGTCGATCGCCGTGTCGCGCAAGGCCAGCGCGGTGCCGGCCGGTTGCTTGCCGAGCGACTCGTCGGTGTGCGGTGCCAGCGACGTGCCGATCGCGTTCGCGGCGGCGATGCGCACGTTCGGTTCGCTGTCGCGCAGCAGTTCGAGCAGCGTCGGCACGAGGTCCAGCGACGTGTCCTGCGCCATCGCGTTCACCGCCTGCACGCGCAGTTCGCTCGGCAGCGAGCGGCAGGCGCGCAGCAGTTCGAGTTCGGCCTCGATGCTCGGATGGCCGGCGAGCACGCGCAGCACCGCGGCGGCGTTCGCCTGGTCCTGGTTCTGCTTCGCCGCGCGGATGCCGGGCGCCGACAGCATCTGCAGCAGCCACGGCACGATGCCGTCGCCGGTCATCGTGCGCAGGTGCTTGCCGGCCAGCGCCTGCACGCGCCACGGCTGCAGCTCGCGGTAGTAGTCGACGAGGTCGGTCGTCGACGTCGTGCCGGCCGGTCGCGGCGCGATGCTCGCCGCCTGGAACAGCAGCTTCGCGGCAGCGAGCGTGTTGCCCGCGGCGACCCTGCCCATGCGGGCGTCGAGCTCGGCCAGCGCCGCGTCGTCGGTGTGGCCGTCCTTGACCAGCCGGAACGCGCCGGCCGTGTAGTCTTGCAGCCAGGTGGTGAACGCGGCGAGCTCCGCGGCCGGCGGCGGTGCGGCGGCGGGCGGCTGCTGCGCGGCGAGGCAGGGCAGCAGCAGGGCAGCGAGGAGGCGTGGCGCCGGCGGGGTCATGGCGCCACGCATACCGCAAAGCCGCGCGGCGGTCAGCCCTGCTGCGGGCGCGGGTCGGTGACGCGGCCGACGAACAGCAGCAGCCCGGTCCTGCGGTCGCGCAGGCCGAACGCGAACGGTCGGTCGGCCTGGAACAGCTTCGGTTCGCCGCTCGGCATCGCGCTGCCGGCCTTCAGCACCGTGGCGGTCGCGGCCGCGGCCTCGGCGCCCGCCTCGTCGACCTGGATCCAGGTCTGGTGCACGACGTCGTCGATCACCAGCGGTTCGTCGGCGGTGATGCCGGTGAAGTCGGCGCGGCCCGGGTCGAACGCCGCGCGCAGACCCAGCGCCGCCAGCGCCGGCTTCAGACCGTGCGACCCGGTCACCGTGAAGCGCGGCAGGTGCACACGCACCCGCGCGCCGCCGAGCGCGGACAGGTGCGACCCGGCCATCATCACCCGTTCGACGGTGGCGAGCGACTCGCCCGGCCGGGGCAACACGATCTCACACTGGATCGTGCTGTCCGCGAACGGCATCGACAGACCCTGCCAGGTGTCGCTCTCCGCGTAGGAGAACTGCTGCGTCTGCTGCATCGTCGGCACCTGCACCACGGTGCCGTCGGCCAGCGTGAACGGCGCGTCCTTGGTGTTGCGATCCCAGAACGCGTGTTCCCAGCGCGCCTTGAACCACAGCGCGTTGGTCAGCACGACGCGCGTCGACGGCAGCACCATGTCCGGCTGCAGCAGTTCGCGGATCCGGTCGTTGGTCGCCTTGGCGATGTGCGCGTTGATGAACCGACGCGACGCCTCGGTGTCGCCCCGGAAGTCGAGCTGCCGGGATCCGGCCGCGAACGAGCCGCGCAGCAGGTCGGTGTAGGCCGCCAACAGCGGGTGGCCGGTCTGCACCCATAGGTCGTTGGTGATCACCAGCGGCGACGGCTTCTCGGTGCGCCCCAGCCCGATCTCCCGCAGCAGGGTCGCGGCGGCCTCGTGCATGCGTTCGCCGCGCAGGTCCTCCGGCAGATGCAGCACGGTCGCCAGTTCCGTCGCGGTGTCGCCGCGCGCGCCGGGCAGCAGCATCAGCAGCGCGATCGCGATGCTGCCGGGCGAGCAGGTCGGCGAGCCGGCGGCGCCGAGCTGGGCGTGCAGATCGGCTGCGAACTGGTTGCAGGCGCTGGCGAGCCGCCGGGCGTCGCTCGGTGGCTGCTGGGCGAGGGCGGGCAGCGACAGGGTGGCGGCGAGCAGGAACGTGGGCAGCTGCGTGGCGGTCATGGCATCCTCGGGCGAGAGAAAAGCGGCGCGGCAACGCGACCGCCGCCGCGCGGTTCCCTCGCGTTCAGCGCGCCAGCAGGCGTTGCAGCGCCGGCCCGATCGCCGGCTGCTCGAACCGGAACCCCGCCTGCAGCAGCTCCTGCGGGCGGCAGCGCTGGCTGGCCAGCAGCAGGGCGTCGGCCATCTCGCCGAACAGCAGCCGCAGGGCGAACTCCGGCACCGGGAGAAATGCCGGCCGGCCCAGCGCCCTGCCCAGCGCCGCGGTGAACTGCGCGTTCGTGACCGGTTCGGGTGCGACCGCGAGCACCGGCCCGGACAGTTCGCCGGGTGCGAGCACGAAGCGGATCACGCGCAGCAGGTCAGCGAGCGTGATCCAGCTGGTCCATTGCCGGCCCGAGCCGAGACGGCCGCCGAGTCCGAGCCGGAACGGCGGCAGCATCTTGCGCAGCGCGCCGCCGCTCGGGTCGAGCACCATGCCGAGGCGTAGCTGGACCACGCGCAGGCCGGCGTCGCGCGCCGGCCGCGTGCCGGCCTCCCAGGCGCGCGCGACGTCGGCGAGGAAGCCGGTGCCGGGCTGGCTGCGTTCGTCGAGTTCGTCGTCGCCGCGGTCGCCGTAGATGCCGGTCGCGGACGCCGACACCAGCACGCGCGGCGGCCGCGGCAGCGCGGCCAGCGCCGTGCACAGGCGTTCGGTCGCCGGGCCGCGGCTGTCCTGGATGCGCCGCTTGCGCGCGGTGCTCCAGCGACCGCCGGCGACGTTCTCGCCGGCGAGGTGCAGCACGGCGTCGACGTGGCCGAGCGCGGTGGCGTCGATGGCCCCGGTGGCGGGATCCCAGTGCACGTCGCCGCCGGGCACCGGCTGCTGCCGCACGAGCTGGACGACGGAGTGGCCGGCCTGCTGCAGGTCGGCGGTGGCGGCGCGGCCGACGAAGCCCGAGCCGCCCGTGATCGCGATGCGCATGCCCGGCATTCGGACGAGAGTGGGCGAACGGATGCAGCGCGTCCAGGGCTCGTCGGGGTTCGTCGGCCGCGGGTCGCGAAACCGCTCTTGTCGTCGCCTCGGCGAACTGCCAGCATCCCCACACCCTGCCGTGGCCGACTCCCTCCTTCCGCCTGGCGACTGCCGCCGGATCCAGCGGCGCCAAGTCGGTGTCGCGCTGGTCTTCGCCGTCGCCACGGGGCTGGTGCTGTGGGCCGAGAGCCGGCACGGTGTGCGGCTGCGACAGTGGCTCGCCGAAGAGGCGGCGAAGGGCGACGGCGGCTGGCGCGCGATCTGGGCGGTGCTCAGCGACATCGGTCTCGGCGCGACGCTCGCGAGCATCCTGCTGACCGTGCTGGTGGTCGGCGGCAGCCGCCGCCGGTTCCAGGACGCCGCCGCCGCGGTGCTGCTGGCCGGGCTGGTCAGCAACGTCGTCAAGCTGCTGGTCCTGCGCGACCGACCGGTGCCGGGCGGCTCCTACGCCTGGCCCTCGGGTCACACCTCGGCGACCACCGCCATCGCCGCGGCCCTGGCCGGCTGGCGGCCGGCGGTCAGCGTCGGCGCCTGGATGGGCGCGCTCGGCGTCGGCGCGAGTCGCGTGCTGCGCGGCCGGCACTGGCCCGGCGACGTGCTCGGCGGTCTGTGCGTCGGCACCCTGTGCGGCATGGTCGCCCGCCGCCTGCCGCTGCTGGTGCCGGAGTGGCTCGAACGCGAACGCGTGCGCCTCGCGCTCGCCTGGGGGATCGTCGCCGTCTGGGTCCTGGGGCTGGTCAGCACCCCGGACCAGCGTGGCACCGACCTGCTGATCAACGTCGTTCCGGCGCTGGCGTGTGGGCTGTGGGCGGTCTCGCGCGCGCACGATCGCGCCGTCGACTGGCCGCGCTGGCGCGAACGGCTCGGCTACCTGGTGCTGTTCCTGGTCGTGCTGGTGATCGGTCACGCCGGCGCCGGGGGCTTCGCGCTGCTCGACGTCGACGAGCCGCGCTTCGCCGCCGCGTCGCGCACGATGCTGGTGTCGGGCGACTGGGTGGTGCCGTGGTTCAACGGCGCGGAACGCTTCGACAAGCCGGCGTTCATCTACTGGGCGCAGGCGCTGGCGATGGCGTGCCTGCACTCGATCGAAGGCGCCGCGCGGCTGCCGTCGGCGCTCGGGGTCGCGTTCGCCGCGGTCGCGACCGCCGGCATCGGCCGCCTGCTCGGCCTGACGCTGCTGCCCGCGCTGCTGGCCGGTCTCGTCGCCGGCACGGCGCCGCTCGCGCAGGGGCTCGCGCACGGCTCGACGGCCGACGGCCTGCTCTACGGCGTCGTCACCACGATCGCGTTCGTGCAGATCTGGCGGTTCCGGCGCGGCGCGACCTGGCGCAGCGCGCTGCTGCTGTGGGTCGGGGTCGCCGTCGCGCTGCTGACCAAGGGTCCGCCGGCGCTGGTCGGCCCGCTGGCGCTGGGGCTAGGCCTGTGCTGGGCCGGTGCGCGGCCGCGGCTCGGAGCGACCGCGATCGGCGTCGGGCTGGCGGTGGCGTTGGTCGCGGCGTGGGCGGTGCCGGCACTGGTGCAGACCGAGGGTCGCTTCTGGACCGTCGGCGTGCTGCACCACGTCGTCGAGCGCAGCCTGCGGCCGTTCGAGGGCCACGGCGGGTATCAGCCGTTGTGGCTGCTGTTCTACTTCGTCGCCATCCCGCTGGCGCTGCTGCCGTGGTCGCTGCTGCTGCCGTGGACGATCTCCGCGCTGCGCGGGCGCATGCCGCAGCTCGGCGCGACGGCGCCGGCGTCGGCGGACGACGTGCGCGGCACGCGGCGCCTGCTGCTCGGCTGGATCCTCGGCGTCGTCGGCACCTTCACGCTCGTCGTCAGCAAGCTGCCGCACTACGTGCTGCCGTGCTTCCCGGCGCTGGCGCTCGCGACCATGCTCGGCCGCGGCACCGCGCCGATGCCGCGCACCGCCGTGCTCTGCCGCGCCATCGGCATCGTGCTCGCGATCGTGCTGCCGGTCGCGTTGTTCCACGTCGGCCTCGAAGGCGCGCTGGCGCCCGCGGTCGTCGCCGGCGGCTGCCTCGGCGTGACCATGTGGATGTGCGGCAGGTGGCTGCGCGCTGGCCGCACCTGGCACGCGACCGCGGGCATGGGACTCGGTCTCGGGCTCGGCATGGCGGCGCTGTTCGGCCGCGCGCTGCCGATGGCCGATCCCGACATGCTGGCGCGCGCGTTCGCGGACGAACTGCCGCGCGAGGTGCACGAGGGCGAGACGCTGCACGTCTACCGGCTGGTGGTGCCGAGCGTGACGTTCTACCTCGATCGCGTCACGCCCTACGGCGGCGACGAGCCGGACGTGCTGCGGCTGCTGGGCCAGCCGGGCCAGCTCGTGCTGATGCGCGACCGCGAACGCGGCGAGCTGCTGCGCGCCGCCGACGAGCTCGCGCGCAGCGACGCCGACGCCGCGGCGGCTGCGCGCGCCACGCTGCAGACGCCGCTGTGGACCGCGCGCGGCTTCCTGCCGACCAAGGGCAAGATCGTCGAGGTGCAGCTGTTCGGCCGCCGCGCGAGCGAGAACGGGGAGTCGCGTTGACCGGCACGCGCCGCGTCGGCGCGCTGCTGGTGGCGCTCGTGTCCGGCTGCGCCGCCAACGACGTCGACGCCTTCGCGGTGCATGGTCGCGCGGGTTTCCGCCGCATCGAGCCGCCGCAGTCCCAGGCCGAACCGGCCGCGCGACCGCCGCGCCAGGAGCCCGGCTGGATCGAACGCACCTGGGGCACCGTGCTCGCCGACCACGGAGCGTTCTACGACCAGGGCACGATGCTGGGGCTCGGTGCCGGCATCGGGCTCGCCGCGCTGAGCGCCAATTCGCAGCTCGATCGCGACATCTACGACGATGCGCTGGCGGGTTGGCGCACGCACGAGCTGGGCGAGGCGCGCAACGACGTGCAGGACCTCGGCGACGGCGCCTATGTGTTGCCGGTCCTGGCGACCGCATCGCTGTTCGGACCGGCGCTCGGTTCGCCCGCGATCGGTGAGTGGGGCGAACGGTCGCTGCGCGGCGTGCTCGTCGGCGCGCCGCCGATGCTGGCGCTGCAGCGCCTGATCGGTGCGGGCCGGCCCGACGACCCCGCCAACACCACGTCGTCGGAGTGGCAGCCGTTCGAGCACTCGAACGGCGTCAGCGGGCACGCCTTCATCGGCTCGGTGCCGTTGCTGACCGTCGCCCGCATGCAGGACGACCCGGCGATCGACGTCGCCTGCTACCTCGGCTCGATGGTCGTCGCCGCGGCGCGCCTGCAGGGCTCGAAGCACTACTTCTCGCAGGTCGCCCTCGGTTGGTGGATCGGCTACCTCGCCACCGGCGCCGTCGACGATGCGGAGCGCGGCATCCCGGTCGGCGACGACGTGTCGGTGCTGCCGATCCTCGGCGCGGACGAGGTCGGGTTCGTGGTCGTGCACCGGCTGTAGTCGGGCCCGCAACCGTTCCGGGAGCACTTCCGTGCCGGCTGGTGGCGATGCGCGACCGGCGGGGGCCGGTTGGTGCCGGCGCCGGCGGTGTCTATCCTCGCGGCATGCCGCGGCCTGCCCGAACGTCGATGCGCCTGGCTGCCGGCGCGCTGCTGCTGGCCGCCGTGCCCGTGCGCGCGCAGGACACGCTCGACGCCGACGTGCGCCACGCGCTCGACAGCGCACGGCCGGCGCTGCTCGCCCACCTGCGCGAGGTGACCGGCGACGCGCGTCCCGGCGAACTGGCGCTGGTGCTGCTGGCGGCGATCCACGACGGCGTCGCCGAGGACGACGAGGCGTTCGCGAAGGCCGTCGAGCGGCTGCACCAGGCGAACCCGGAGCAGACCTACGACCTGGCGCTGCGGCTGCTCGTGCTCGAGGCGCTGCCGTCGTTCCCCGACCGCGAGAAGCTGGCGGCCGCGGACACCAGGGAGCTGCTGAAGCACCGCGATCGCAAGGGCGGCTTCGGCTACGAGAACGGCGGCGGCGGCCAGGACCTCAGCAACACGCAGTACGGCGCGCTGGGACTGCGCGCCGGCAAGTCGCTCGGCGCCGACGTCGACCGCTCGGTGTGGAGCAAGCTGGCCAAGACCGTGGGCGACCAGCAGGAGACCTACGGCGGCTTCGGCTATTCGGGCCGCGTCGTCGGGCTCGAAGCCTATGCGTCGATGACCGCGGCCGGCATCGCCGTGCTGGCGATCTGCCGCCAGCACCTCGGCGGTGCGCAGAAGGAACTCGACCAGCGCATCGCGCGCGGCTGGCAGTGGTTCGACCGCAACGCCGCGACCGTCGGCTCGCCGAGCGAGCGCTGGAGCTTCTACTTCCACTACGGCCTCGAACGCGCGGCGATCCTGACCGACGTGGTCTCGGTCGACGGCGAGGACTGGTATCGCAAGGGCGCGCGCATGCTGGTGCAGCAGCAGCTGCCGGGCGGCGGCTGGCGCAGCCTGGCCGACGGCTACCAGGGCAGCAGCCTCGGTGCCGGCCGCGGCGACGGCGTGCCGACCGCGTTCGCGATCCTGTTCCTGCGGCGCAAGTTCCAGAAGGACGTCGTGCCGATCACGCCGTACGTCGTGCGCCTGGTCAACCTCGGTCCGCGCTCACCGCAGAAGGACGTCGAGGCATGTGCGCAGCAGCTGGCGCAGCTCGGCATCGCCGCGGTGCCCGACGTGCTGCAGGCGCTGCGCAGCGAGGTCGAGCCACAGCGGCAGGCGGCGGCGAAGGCGCTGCTCGCGATCGCCGGCGAATCGTTCGACTACGACCCCGCGCGCGACGCCGCCGGCAACCGCGACGCGGTGCGGCGGGCGGAGCTGTGGTACCTGCGGCACCGCTGACGGCCGCGCCGCTCAGGTGCCGAACGTGATCGTCGCCGCGCGGCTCATCGCCAGGCCGAGGAAGCCCGGCAGCGCGGCGCCGGCCGCGTCTTCGACGAACCACTGGCAGTAGATCTGCACGCCGAGCCAGCTCGGGTCGTTCGCGACCGGCAGCGACTGCTGGTTGGTGCCGAGCGCCGACGTGGTCGCGCCCCACACGGGCCAGCCGGACAGCACGTCGACGTGCACGGTGCACGCGCCGACGAACGGCACCGCGACCGGCGCGTCGGCGAACCACAGCAGGGCCAGCGCACCGGGCGCCGCGTGCTCGATGCCGATGCGGAAGTTCGCGTTGCCGAGGCTCGGCAGGCCGTTGTTGCGCATGCCCGGCACACCGGCGGTGCCGGGGCAGCCGTTGCCGTAGAGCGAGAACGCGGCGGCCACGCTGCCGGAGCCGAGGTACCACGGCACGGTCAGGGCATCGGTCGTGAAGAACTGCTGCAGCAGCGCCGCGACCTTGGCGCGGCCGGCGGTGCTCGGGTGCGTGCCGTCCGCCTGCACGTCGGCGCAGGTCCACACGAGGCCGTCGCTGCGTCCGACCGTGCCATCGGTCCACAGGTAGGGGCCGAAGCCGAGCCACGGCGCCACCACGGCGCCTGCGGCAGGATCGCTGTTGAGCAGCGGGTCACCGGCGATCTGCTGCTCGATCAGCCACTTCACCGCGAAGCCCGACTCGTAGGCGTACGGCTCGGGGTTGAGCGTCGACGTCGCGTAGCCCGCGTAGGTGCGGCTGCTGCAGAAACACAGCTGCACGTTCGGGTAGCGCGCCGTCAGGTTGCGCGCAATCTGCGCCAGCAGACCCTGCAGTTGCTGCGACGCCGCGGGGAAGCCGCCGGTCACTCCGGCGATCGCTTCCTTGAGCCAGACGACCTGCACCTGTGCCGGCGTCGCGCCGGCGTTGGCGAGGCGCTGGTCGACGACGGTCCAGAAGTTCGCGGTCGGATTGGCGATGGTGACCGCGTCCTGGCCGCCCTGCGCACCGTCGACGACGGTGACCGACGGGTTCTTGTTCGGATCGGCATTCGCCGTCTGCACCCAGGTCGAGAACTCCTGCGTCGTGTTCGACATGCCGATCGACAGCACGACGATGCGTCCCGTGGCGTTCGGCGCACCGGCCGCGTCGCGCGCGACCACGTTCGCGATCGCCGCGAGCCCGCGCGCCACGTGCGCCGGCGGCGGCACGTTGCTGCCGCCGGTGTAGAGTCCACCTTCGAAGCCTTGGTAGGTGCCGGTACCGAGGTCCATCAGTGGCACGCTGCCGATCGAGGTGTTGGCGCAGTTCTGCGCCGGCACGGTCGCGGCGAACAGCAGGGCGGAGACGACGACGGCCGACAGGTGGTATTGCATGGGAGGGCTCGTGGCCGGGGAGCATAGCCGCCGCGGAGTCAGTCGCGCCGACGTTGCCGTTCGCGCGGTTCATGCCGAGTGGACTCGAGATCGGGGCAAGGCCGGGCCGCATTCCCGGTCGGAGTTCTCCATGCCATGGGGGGGATTGACCGCTTCGCCCCTCGAGTGGAGAGTGCGCAGCAACTCAGGGGTGCGAGAAGGTAGAGTCTCGGAGTCGCGGGGGCGTTTGCCTCCGCGGGGATGACCGGCGCGATCCTGAGGACGAGGTGGCCATGAGATCCGATTCGTATCTCCGCTTCTCCGCTTCTCCGCTTCGGTAGCGCCTGGGGCGCGGGGGCGACGCGGTTCGTTGCGGTAGCACTGCTCGCCTGCAGCGCGATGATGGCGCAGGGCCAGGGCGTCTATTCGACGCATGATTCGACGGCCGGCAGCGCGGGGCCGGAGCCGATCGACCAGTTCCGTGAGACCTGGGCCGACGTCAAGACGCCGGGCGACGACTTCCAATACTCCGTCGGCACAATCGAGGTGCGGACGACGATGCCTGGGGCGCTGTTTTCAGGGGTTGCTGCTATCACGCTGCTTGAACCGCCCCTTTTGACTTTCCCGCCCGACGTCAACCTGGTGCCCGGGCAACGCAAGCAGGTCGTCATCGTGCAGTGCACAAGGGCCCTGCCCCAGGCGGCGAACCCCGCGACGTTCCAGGAAATCGTCTGGCAGCGGTACTACTACGGTGGCACCGCGCAAGGAGAGCCGTCCGATCGCGCCACCAACGCGCGCGGCATCGCGGTCTGGCCGACCGGCGATCCGGACACGACCCGCATCGCCATTTGCGGTGAGACCTACGACGAGAGGATCCCCGGCGCCCCCGACACGTTCCCGGCGGCCACCGCGTTTGCGCCGACCGGCTTCCTCGCCGTGCTGGATGGCAACGGCACCCTGCTGTGGTCGCGCCACTTCTTCGGTGTCGACCCGGCGAACTCCTGCGCGATCACCGACCTGAGCATCCGCGTCGAGCCTGACGGCCGCGAGACCGTGACCTACTGTGGCATCAGCTCGCACGGCGATCCCGGCCCGGGCACCACGCTGACGCTGCAGCAGCAGTCTGTACTGCCTGCCGGTCTTGCCGGCGAATGGGACGGCATCGTTGGTCGTGTGTCGAGCAGTGCGGCAGGCGTCAACCCGGAGTTCCACGCCAACGTGGATCTCGGAGGCAATGCGCGTGACGGCCTGTTCGGGCTCGCGAGATCGACGTCGACTACACCACACAGCCGATCGTCGATCGGTTCGTGGTCGTCGGTGCGGTTGCTGCGTTCGGACCAGGCTTCAATGGCGGTGTGATGATGCGCTTCGACGCCGCGCCGACACGCCCGCCCACGCTCGGCAACCTCGTCCTCGAAGACCTGCAGATCCTCGGTCTTCCCGAACGGAACACGATTGCTCGCGACGTCGTCGTGCTGCGCGATGGCTTTTTCGACGCAGTGAGCACGACGACGCAGCACCTCTGCGCCGTGGTCGGCTCGACCGATGACGTGGACTTGTTCACGGGACTGCCTTGGCCCGCTCCCGCCGCGCTCGCAGGTGGCGCCGACGGCTTCGTCATGATGGTCGCCGATGCGCCGCTTGGCCTCTCTCTGCAGGGAGGATCCTACTTCGGTGGCACCGGCGACGACGGCCTCACCGGCGCCCAGGCCTGGAACGAGTACCCGGACTGGTTCTCTGTGGCGGGATTCACCCAGGGGCCCACGGGGGGGACCAGCCAGGACATCGGTGTCGCCAGCTTCTACCTCGATTCCAGCGCCACCGGCGTGTCGCCGACCTCGATCCGCGTCGTGCGACAGGATCAGGTTGGCGGCGCTTCGGGGGCCGAACGGACCGCCGGCATGGGCCTGGCCAACGCGACTGCGATGGGGGCGGGGCTGCCGTTCCCGACCTTCGGGCTCGACGACCCTGCCGGTGGTGGTGTCGCGGTCGACCAGCGTGCCCGCGTCAATGTGGTCGGCTACACCGACGCCACCGACTACCTCACCGGGTTCCCTGGCGTTCTCGGACGGGCACGCGATGCGGCGCCGCCGGCGGATGCCGTGCGCACGGTGTACGACATGTTGCCGCCGATGCGGGCGGGCCAGACGTTCGCCGTCGGCCGCACCGACCTGACGGGCGACCAGGCGACGTTCGTGTTGCCTGCCGGTTTCACGGGTGGCACCACGCCGGCGTGCGCGCTGTCGCCGTTCGGACGGCGGATCGGTGACCCTGCGCCCGTGTTGTCCCGCATCCTCCTCGACTACGAGGGCGACGCACCACAGGCCAACACGGTCACGAACGGGGCCCTGCTCATCAGCCGGCCCAGCGACAACGTGTTCACGGCGTGGCAATGGGACGTTCCTCCTGTCGCCGGCGCCTTTGTGCCAGCGTTGATGGCCATTCCGCCACTGGTCAACGGGGTCGAACTCTTCGTCCCGCAGGCGATCGTCTCGGGCGCGTGGGCCTTTGCCGGAGTCGGCCTGCCGGGGCACTCGATCCGTGTGCCGGTGAACTTCATCATGGGGCTGCCGCTGATCGGGCAGGCCATGACCGTTCAGGTGCTGTGCTGGTCTCCTGTCGCGCGGCCGGGTGGCCTCACCTGTACTGGTGCAGATGTCACGGAGATCGTGGGCAGCGCTGCGATGTGGCTGCCCCTCTGACGACTACCCGCCCGCCGGGAGACCGGCGATCTCTTGCGAGAACTCCTATGGACTTCCCCACGCGAACACGACGACTCCTGACAGTTGGGTTCCTGCTGCTCGTCACCGCACTCGGGTCCGCGCTTCGGGCGCAGGCGAGACCGGTCTGGCCGAGTTCCGTGCGAACGTGGGGTGCGTTCCAGTGTGACACCGAGGGTCGCAGTGGAACGTTCTGGCGGGTGGCCGCCGGTGGTGACATCACTTTGACGCTGCGAAGCGATGGCCGTATCTTCGCGAATGGTCAAAGGTCGGGAGGCACCATGGTGCCTCCCGCACCGACGGGATTGAGCTATGTAGACATGGTCGTTCGAACTGGCTATGGCATCGGCCTTCTGTCAGACGGGACCCTCACGGTCTGGGGCTCTTCAATCATGCCTCAGGCGCCGTCGCCACCGCCCGGCACCAGGTACGAGCAGATTGCTGCAGGGGGAGTCCATGGCCTTGCCCTGAGGTCGGATGGGGTGCTCGTGGCTTGGGCTGACCCTGTCTACGTCCTGCATGGTCAGACCACGATTCCTTCGCAGTTGCTGACAGGCAGCGTCGTGAGGATCAGCGCCGGGGACTACTACTCGCTCGCCCTTCGGTCCGACGGCACGCTCGTCGCCTGGGGGGACAACAGCTATGGGCAGTGCCTGGTGCCGCCGCTGCCGCCTGGGATCCGCTACGCGGACATGTATGCCGGCCCTCGCCACTGCGTGGCGCTCCGGTCGGACGGCCAGGTCGAGGCCTGGGGCGAGGCGACCTACGGCAAGTGCAACGTGCCGTCGTTGCCGCCGGGACTCCGCTACGAGATGGTCTCTGCCGGTCTGTACCACAGCAACGCGCTGCGTTCGGACGGCACCATTGTGACCTGGGGGAACCAGTCGTTTGGCCAGGGCAATGTGCCGCCAATCCCGGCCGGCGAAACCTGCGCGCAACTGGGTAGTGGCTACACACATTGCGTGGCCCTGCTGCGCAGCGGCAAGGTTCTGGCCTGGGGCGACAACGTCTTCCTGCAGAGTCAAGTGCCGGAGGCGCTGCCGCGCGCCAGATACACGGCGATCGCGACCGGTGGCTACCACAACCTCGTGCTCACGAGTCGGCGCGAGTTCCTGCTCTGGGGGCGTGACATCAATGGCCTCACGCAGGTGCCGGTGGCGCTGCAGGGCAAGAACTGGATGGCGGTCGGCTGCGGGCTCTTGCACAACGTGGCGCTGGCGAGCGACGGCATGCTGTACGCCTGGGGCGACAACTCGTCCGGCCAGTGCAATGTGCCGCCGCTGCCACTCGGGGTGTTCTACACGCCGCAGTTCTGGGTTGGACCCGGCCACACAGTGGCGCTGCGCAGCGATGGCACCACACTCGCTTGGGGCAACAACGCCGCTGCATGCTGCAACATCCCCGCGCCGCCACCTGGCCTCACGTACGTCGGTGCGGGCCTGACCTACCAGACGACGCTGCTCTTGCGATCGGACGGTGCGATCGTCGGCGTCGGGTCGACGTGGGCCGGCCAACTCGTTGTGCCGCCGTGTCCCCCCGATCTTCGCTACGTCGAGGTTGCCGCGGCCTACGGCCTTTCGGCGGCGCTGCGCTCGGACGGCAGCGTGGTGCACTGGGGTAGCCCACCCGCGCAGCCGCTGGCGGCGCTGCCTTTCGGGGTCTCGTACGTGCAAATGGCTGCGGGCTACCAGCACATCGAGCTGCGCCGGTCCGACGGCGCCATCGACCCGATTGCGCTGCTGTCGGCCACGTATGACGTTCCGCCGCTGGATCCGGGCACGTCCTACGTCGACATCGACGCCGCCGAGGAAGTGGTCGCAGCCCGCGTCGGCCCGACCTGCACCTACGTCTCCTTCGCCCACGGCTGCGCCGGTTCCCAACCCGCGACCCGCCTGATCCCGCGCGACACCCCACGCATCGGCAAGACCTTCGAGCTGACCCTGTTCGACCTGCCACAGAGCACGGCGTTGCTGGTCGTCGGCTTCCAGCAGTTCGCCGGCGTCGACCTCGGCCCCGTCGGCATGCCGGGCTGCAACCTGCACGTGGCGCTCGATGCGTTCGTGCCACTCGCCGGCGCCAACGGACAGGCGAAGTGGGAGCTGCCGATCCCCGACGATCCGCGCTGGATCGGGCTGCGCTTCTACAACCAGGCGCTCGTGCTCGACGCGGGTGCCGGCAACGGCCTCGGTGCCGTGGTCAGCGATGCGGCAGAAGCCGTGATCGGCGACCGGTAGCGGCCCGGCCTACGTCGACGGCGTCGACAGGTTCTTGCCCGAACCGCCCTTGCCGAGCATGCGGCGCGTCTCGTCGCGGCCGACCTTGCACATGTAGAACCACGACGGATCGATCGCCAGCCAGTCGAGCATGAACATCGTGAAGTGCTGCTGCATCGCCAGCCGCTTGTCGTTCCAACGGAAGCCGACGCCGATCGTGTCGGTCAGGTTCTCGACGCTGTGCCAGTAGAACGGCGGGTTCCACAGGATGTCGCCCTGCTTCAGGTGCACCTTGTAGCCGTCGAGCACGCGGTACGGATCCTCGAACACCTTGCCGGTGTTGTGGCGGCCCAGGCGGAACACCGAGCGCGTCGTCGGCGGATCCATGAACGCCGTGTAGTTCGTCGGGTGCAGGTACCAGGTCTTCTCGCCGTGCACCATCACGAACAGGTTGCACATCTGCGAGTCGTGCGTGCCCGTCGTCGTGCCCTTGGTGCCGATGAAGAACTGCATGTGCGAGTACAGGTGCCAGCGCTTCTTGTGGCGCTTGAACCACTCGTACGGGAAGTCCGCCGTCAGTTCCGGATGCAGCGCGAGCATCGGGTGGAACCGCAGGTACTTCATGTTGTCCGAGTTCTTGTTGTCGAGCACATCCTTCATCAGGATGTAGTTCTTCGGGCCGCCGGCCTGGTGCTGCGGATAGCCCTGCGCGACGGTCACCTTGTCCTCGCCGTAGTGCTCGGCGAAGTACTTCAGCGACCACTTCTTGCAGCAGCCCCACTCCTTGGCCGCGCCTTCGAGCACGACCGGGATGCCGCGCAGCAGATACTCGCGATGGAACTGCTCGGGCGTCAGGTCGCGGCGGCGGTCGATCGGATAGAGCGTGCCGGGGCCGCGCTTCTCGAGGTGCGCCATCACGCGCGCGAGGTGCTTCTTGCGCATCGGCCCGATCCACTTGTCGGCGAGCTTGCGCGTCAGCAGGTGGTCCATCGTCATCAGCGCGTTGTGCCAGACGCGCTGCGACATCGGGATGTGGCCGACGCCCAGGTGCAGCGGCCGCTGCGACGAGTCCGGCGCCATGCGCACGCCGGCGGGGCCTTCGGTCCAGCCCGGTTGCGTCGGGGTGCCGGCGGTCGAGGCGGGGCGGGCGGGAGCGTTCTTCTCGGGCGAGGTCGTGTCGAGGTTCATGGCGTCTGGGCGAGGGCGAACGACTCTATCTCCCCCCTGTCGATCGAGGAAGTAGCGCCGGAAGTGCCGACTACGCACTCGGTAGCAGACTGCCGATCGCAAGGCCGTCAGCGCGACATCGCGCGGCTCAGCGCGGGACGGCGGTCGCCCAGCGCAGCACGTCGTAGTGGCGGGGCGCCGTCTCGTCGCCGTCGACGGCCGTGTAGACCGCGACCACCTCCTGGCCCGGCGCGCCGTCGAACTCCGCCGCCAGCAGGTCGACGAGGCGCCACGACTGCGGGTCGCGCAGCGGCAGCGAACGCAGCGGCTCGCGATCGCCGACGAGGCTGCCCGACAGCTGATCGACGAAGCCGGACACCAGCGCGAACACGCGCTCGAGGTCGAACACGGTCGCGGGTTCCTCGAACAAGAGCCGCCGCAGCGTGCGTCGGCCTTCGGCCGAGTCGAGCTTCGGCGGCGCGGTGTCGGCGGGGTACAGCTCGATCGCGGTGCCATCGGCGCGCACCAGCGCGAGGTCGTTCCCGGCGCCGCCGGTGAACGCGCCGCGCACGCCGAGCCGCGTACGCGCGACGATGGCGAGGAAGCGCTGCACCAGTTCCTCCTGCTGGCCGAGCAGCGTCAGCACCGGCGGGATGCGCAGCGTGACCGTGCGACGCCACGCGGGCAGGTTCGCGAACGCGCCGTCCTCGCTCCGGTAGCCGACCGCCTTGACGTCGATGTCGATCGACTGCACGAGGCCGAGCAACAGCGCGCCGACGCCCGGCAGCTGCAGCTGGAACGTCAGCAGATCGGCGCACCGGTCGTCGTCGAGGTCGACCAGCAGCATCGCGGTGACGTCGTCGGCGACCGCCTGCGTGCGCGCCTGCTCGAACTGCGGCCCGCGCGCGTCGGCGAGGAACGTCCACACCTTGCGCCGATGGGCGATCACGTAGTCGGGGATGCCGTCGCCGTCGATGTCGCCGCGCTGCAGCAGTTTCCGGTCGCCGAGCACCAGCGTGCTGCCCAGCGCGACCGCGGCCTTCGGGGTGCTGTCCTCGAACTGCGCCAGATCGACGACCACCGGCGTCGCGAACGTGCCGTCGTCGCGCTGCAGGTGGAACGCATGGCGCGTGCCGTCGCGCGTCAGCAGGTCGGGCCTGCCGTCGCCGTTCAGGTCCTCGGTGTCGAGCTGCGGGATCACCAGGCTGCCGGACAGTTCCTGGTTGCGGCGGCGATCGGCCTCGACCGAGGTCTGCACCGGCACCACCATCGTGCCGAGCGCGCGGAAGCGCGGGGCGCCGTCGTCGCCGGGCGGTTCCTGCCGGAACGGCTGCACGCCCTGCAGCGTCGGCAGCATCAGGTCGAGCCGGCCGTCGCGGTCGAGGTCCTGCACGAACGGCGCCCGCTGCGGCGCGTCGGTGCGCAGCGTGAAGCGCGCGCGGCGCACCAGCGACTGCGGCGCGGCGTCGCGCGCCTCGTCGCCCGCGGGCCAGACGAGCCAGCCGGTGCCGGACGGATCGGCGACCACGAACTCGACGCCCGCCTGCGGCAGCAGGTCGGCGGCGGCGAACAACGTGTGCGCCGGATCCGACAGGTGCAGCGCGCCGCGGCGCTGCAGGCCGGCCGCATCGGCGGCGAGGCCGTAGCGCACGAATCGCCCGTCGCGCGTGACCAGCACCAGTTCGGCGCGGCCGTCGCCGTCGGTGTCGACCGCGAGCGCGGCGACGACGTCCGCGACGGGGCCGATCGAGCCGAGCATCGGGCCCTGCGCGAGCGCGGCACCGACCACGGCGAGCGCCGCTGCGACGACCCGTTTCATCGCAGGTCCACCCACAGCACCTCGTGCGCGGTGCGCACCAGCACCTCGGTGCCCGGCGCGAGCAGCGGTTCGAGGCGCGCGCCCTGCGGCAAGGCGAACGACACCGCCGCGGGCTGCAGCAGCAGGCGATCGCCGTCGCGCCGCAGCGGCCGCCGCTGCAGCACGTTCTCCTCGCGCACCAGCAGGTCGCCGCCGACGACGTGCACGAACGGCGTGTTGCCGCCGTCGCCGTTCGCCGGCAGCCGCAGGGCCGCCTGCAGCATCGCCGGCACGGCGAAGCGATCGCCGGTGCCGCGGAAGATCGCCAGCTGGGCGTCGAGCGCCTGCGGCCCCTCGCCGGTGAGACCGCGCAGCATGTCGGTGCGCACGGTGACCAGCACCAGGTCGAGCCGGCCGTCGCCGTCGGCGTCGACCAGCTGCGGCGGCTGCGCCAGCGGCTGCACGCGCAGCCGGCCGTTCGCCTGCGGCAACCAGCCGCCGTCGGCGCCGGTGGCGAACACGTCGATGCGCACCTCGATCGCGTCGTCGCGGCTCGCCGACGTCGTCACGAGCAGCTCGGCGCGGCCGTCGCCGCCGAGGTCCGCGCACTGCACGTCGAACGACGGGTCGAACAGGCTCAGCCGGTCCGCGGGCAGCGGCAGCGCGACCTCGCGACGCGCGAACGCGCCGTCGGCCTGCTGCATCGCGGCGAACAGCCGGCCGTTGCGCACCGCGGCGAGGTCGAGCCGGCCGTCGCCGTCGAGGTCGAGGCTGCGGCACGGCGGTGCTGTCGCGCGCAGCCGCACCAGGGGCCCGTCGTCGCGCTCGTCACCGTCGTCGCCGCCGAGCGAGAAGCGCAGCCGCAGTTCGTCGCCGGACAGCGTCGCGGGACCGTTGCCGGCGACCGGCCCCTTGCCGCGCCCGGCCAGCGGGCTGCGCCGCGGCGGCAGGGTCAGTTCGAACGGTACCGCGGCGGCCGCGCGCCAGAGCACCGCGCCGTCGGGCTGCGGCAGCAGCAGGTCGTCGCGGCCGTCGCCGTCGACGTCGCAGCGCGCGCCGGGCAGCGGCAGCACGAAGTCGGGATCCGCGGCCGGCCAGACCAGGCGCGGCGCGAACAGCGGGTGGTAGGTCGCGGTGCCGTCGGCGTCGCGTCCGACCGCGACCGCGCGTTCCGCGGTCAGCAGCACCAGTTCGCGGCCGGGCGCCGCGGTGACGTCGGCGAACGTGAACGCGATCACGTCGCGTTCGAGCACGTAGGGCGGCAGCGTCGGCGTGTTGTCGAACGGCAGGCCCTCGGCGCGGCGGCGGTGCAGGCGCAGCTCGCGGCGCTTGCTGTCGGTGTCGCGGCACGCGAGCACGAGGTCGTCGCGGCCATCGCCGTCGACGTCGGTGCGCAGCGTGCCGGTGACGACGACGTGCGCGGGCACCTGGATCGTCGTGACCGCCGGTTGCTGCGGGCACAGCGCGGCCGCGAACGCGAGCAGCACGATCATCCGCCGACCTCCAGCAGCCGATCCGCGTCGCCGCCGCCGAAACCGATCAGCCACAGCAAGCGGAAGCGCCACGCGGCCGCGGTGCTGCGGTAGTTCACCAGTCCGAGCAGCAGCGACCACTCGCTGCGGCCGCGGTCGGCTTCGTACGAGAACAGGATCGGCAGCGTGATCTCGGTCAGGTCGCTGCCGCGCTGCGACAGCGGCGCGTCGACGGCGAACGTCGCCCCGTTGCGGCGGCAATCGAGCCGCAGCGACTCGGCGTCGGGCCGGCGGATCCTGGCCAACAGGTCCTGCGGATGCGCGACCGGCACGCCGTCGACCGCGGTCACCAGGTCGCCGAAGCGCAGGCCGGTGGCGCGCCACGGGCTGCTGCGCGCGAGGCCGACCAGCACGGCGCCGCCGCCCGGACCGAGGTTCGCGGCGCGCGCCTCGGTCTCGGTCGCGGTGCGCAGCACGATGCCGACGCGGTCCTCTTCGCGGAAGCGTTCGGCGGCCGTGCGCGGGGCGGGGCGCACGCGCGCGACCAGCCGCAGTTCGGTGCGCGCCTCGCGGCCGGCGCGGTCGACGAACAGTTCGACCGTGCTGCCGGGAGCGGTGTCGAGTTCGAGCTGGCGCCACTCGCTGGGCCGCCGCAGCACGCGCGCCGCACCGCCGTCGACGCGCGCCTCGAGCAACAGATCGCCCGGCTGCAGGCCGGCGGCGTCGGCCGGCGAGTTGTCGACGACCGCGGCGACGCGCAGCTGCGCTTCCTGGTCGAGCTTCGCGGCCAGCGTGTCGCGCGCGTCGTCGAGCACGAGCCCCGCGAACGAACCGGCCGGCAGCAACTGCCGCGCGGCCTCGTCGTCGGGCTCGGCCAGCAGGTCGAGCGGTTCCTCCATGCCCGCCAGCGGCGGCCGCGGCGGCAGGTCCGGCGCCAGCGAGCAGGCCGTGAGGCAACCGAGCAGCAGCAGGCGGGAGACGTTCATCGGCACTCTCAGGCTACGCGAAGGCGCCGCAGACAGATCGCCGCGATCGCCAGCGCGGATGCAGTCCACAGCAGCGGCGCCGACACCGCGGTGCCCGACCACGGCCAGAACGCATCGGCGGCGCCGCGCGCGATCGCGCTGACGTAGCCGAGCACCGAGTCGTCGCGCAGACCGGTCGGCAGGTGGCTGGTCAGCAGCCAGCCGGCGTGCCCGTGCAGGTGGTCGCGCAGCAGTTCGGGACCGAGCACCAGCAGCAGCGCCGCCACCAGCGCGCGGGTCGGGCGGCGCACCAGGGCCGAAGCGCACAGGCCGAGCGCGACGGTGGCGACCAGCGGCAGCACGCAGTGCCACAGCGCGCGGCCGAACACCGGCGCCACCGAGGCGGCGGCGGCCAGCACCTGGCGGTCGCCGCGGCGGCTGACCTCTTCGAGGTCGCCGAAACCGAACCACAGCCACGCGGTGCCGGTCGCGACGAGCACCAGCACCAGCAGGCCGGCGCCGGTGGTGGCGAGCAGCGTGCCGAGCTTGCCGAGCAGCACGTCGCCGCGCCGCACCGAGCGCATCAGCGTGTTGCGCAGCGTGTCGGCGGCGAGGTCGGCGGCGACGCTCTGGCTGGCGAACCACAGCAGGCACAGCGCCAGCACCGGCAGCGCCGCCTGCAGCGCACGCACCGCCGCGAGGTGGCCGCTGCCGGCGTCGGCGCTGAACAGTTCGCCGGCCGCGACGCGTGCCTGCGCCGCGGCGACGCTCCGGTGGTAGGCGGACGTGCTCCAGGCCGCGAACGCGGCCGGCAGCAGCAGCAGCGGCAGCAGCGTGCGCGCGGCGGCGAGCGTGCGCAGTTCGTGGGTGAACGCGCGCCAGAGGGGCGCCGGCGGCGGGGCGGGCGCGTCGATCGCCGTCGCCGCCGCGGTGGGGGCCGCGACGGCGACCGCGGTCGCGGCGGTGCCGTTCGTCGCGCGCAGGTAGATCGTCTCGAGCGTCGCCGGTTCGGGTGCGAACGACGTCAGCTCGCCGACCGCGGTCAGCTCGCGCGCGATGCCGCCGGCCGCGTGCGCGCCGAGGGCGACCAGCAGCCGGTTGCCCTCGCGTTCGGGTGCGAGGCCGAGCGCCTGCAGGCGCTGCGACAGCGCGGCGAGCGGTGTGCCGGTGACGACGTGCCGCGCGCCGACCCGCGCGCGCAGCGTGTCGAGGTCGCCCTCGATCACCATCGCGCCGTCGCGCAACACGCCGACGCGCGTGCACAGGCCTTCGAGTTCCTGCAGCATGTGGCTCGACAGCAGCACCGCGGTGCGTTCGTCGGCGCACAGGTGGCGCAGCAGCGCGCGCAGGTCGGCGATGCCCTCGGGGTCGAGGCCGTTGGTCGGCTCGTCGAGCAGCAGCAGCCGCGGCTGGCCGAGCAGCGCCTGCGCGACGCCGAGCCGCTGCCGCATGCCGAGCGAGAACGTGCCGACGCGGCGCGCGGCGGCGCCCGCGAGGCCGAGCAGTTCGAGCGCCCGTTCGGCCTCGGCGGTCGCGCGCGAACGGCGCATGCCCTGCAGCCGCGCGAGCCACGCGAGGTTCTGTCGCGCGGTCGCGTGCAGGTGGAAGCCCGGGCGCTCGACCAGCGCGCCGAGCGAAGCGCGCGCGCGGCGCGGATCCTGCAGCGCGTCGACGCCGAACACGTGCACCGAGCCCGCCTGCGGCCGCAGCAGCCCGAGCGCGAGCCGCAGCACCGTGGTCTTGCCGGCGCCGTTGTGGCCGAGGAAGCCGTAGCAGTCGCCGGGCGCGAGCGACAGCGACACGTCGCGCACCGCGGGCTCGCGGCCGTACTGGAAGCTGAGTTGCCGGAGGTCGAGGGCGGTCACGACGGGGGCGGCGACCGTATCACCCGCGGCCGTCGTCCGCCGCCCCGGACCGGGGTCCGCGCGAGTCCCGAGTTCCGTTGACCTTGGCACACCTGGCGGCCATCGTCGCCGCGGCATGCGGCGGGCCCATCGCTCGCCCCGCACTCCGCCTCGCCATCGACATGGACCGCGCCTCCTTCCTGTCCGACGACTGCCCGCCGATGGGCATCTACGAGACGCTCTACGCCTTCCGCGACAGCTTCGGGCAGTTCATGGGGGCGCCGGGCACGCACCCGTGGTCGCAGGGGTTCCCGCTGACGACGCAGCTGGCGGGCGGACCGGAGCTGCCGGGCAGCGTCGAGGTGACCTGGGAGGATCGCTTCTATCCCAAGGCGTGGGGCCACCCGCTGCTGCGCGAGGCGATCGTCGCGCACTACAACGGCTTCTACGGCTCCCGCATCACGCCGGACAACGTCATGGTGTTCGCCGGCGGGCGACCCGGCATCTACGCGGTGCTCGCGTTCCTCAAGCGGCACGTCGAGGTGCGCATCGGCAACGTCGAGTGGCCGGCCTACCTCGACATCCTGACGCAGACGAAGACCAGCTGGAAGGTGGTGCCGTTCACCAAGGCGAACGGCTTCCACCCGCCGAACGCCGCCTACTTCGACCGCGCGGGCCTCAACGCCAAGACGCACCTGATGCCGGTCATCTCCAACCCGGGCAACCCGACCGGTCACACGCGCGCGGGCGCCGAGCTGGAGGAACTGATCGCGATGGCCGAGCAGCCGAAGAACGGCATCCTGCTCGACGAGGCCTACGAGATGTTCCACGCCTCCAAGGGCGTCAGCGGCATCCGCTACGTCAAGGACCTCGACAACAGCAACGTCTTCCTCGCCGGCGCGTGCACCAAGGGGCTGCAGTGCCCGGGCATCCGCATCGGCTGGATCATCGCCAGCAAGCAGAATGTCGAGACGCTCGCCAACTACTCCAGCTTCGGCATGGGCGGGGTCAGCCACCCGTCGCAGCTCTACGCGGCGAAGCTGCTCGAGCCGCAGCGCGTCGCCCGGGCACGCGACGCCGTCGACCGGCACTACGGCATGCAGCGCGCGCGCTACGGCCGCGCGTTCGCCGAGCTGGGGCTCACGGTGCACACCGGCGACGGCGGCTTCTACCACTGGCTCGAGCTGCCCGAGGGCCTCGACGCCGACGAGCTGAACCGGCGGCTGTTCCGGCACGGCGCCGCGATCCTGAAGGGCTTCGACTGCGACATGGCACGGCCGCACGACAAGGACCCGGAGTACCGCTCGCCCTATGGGTCGTTCTTCCGCTTCTCCTTCGGCCCGCTGCTGCCGGAGACGTTCGAGTCCGACATCGCGATCCTGCGGCGGGTGCTCGACGAGTATCGGGCGGACGTGGCGCGGTAGGCCGGGCCCGGTCCGACGCTCGACTGTCGCCTTGCCCGGTTCGCGAGCGTCCTGCCGCCGCGCGGCGAGGTCGGCGGGGGAAGGCGCCAGCTACGCAACCGCGCGCCGCGTCGTGATTTCGCAGCTGCGCTGCCGTCGATCGTGCGGTGGGCGCAGCCGGACTCAGCTCCGACTGACCGCCGCGATCGCCCGCTGCAACGTCGCCACCACCCGCGGCACCGCCGACGCCGGTGTCGCACACAGCGCGACCCGCAGCGCACCGCGCCCTTCGCCTCGCACCGGCACCACGAACACACCCTCTTCGCGTGCCCGGGCCGCCGCTGCCTCGGCGTCGTCGGCGAACACCGTGACGAAGAAGCCGCCCTCGTAACGCGGGTACGAGAGCCCCGCGCGGGCCGCCTCGCGGTTCCAGACGGTGACGCGTTCGTGCAGCAGCGCGATCAGCCGCGCGCGATCGGCGTCGGCGCGCGCGCGCCGGGCCGGTTCGCCGAGCAGCGTCGCCAGCGCGAGCTGGCCGAGGTGATTGCAGTTGGACCAGGTGCCGCGGCAGCCGAACGCGAACGCGTTGGCCAGGCGCTGCCGGGCATCGGCGTCGCGGTGTACGCCGAGCAACGCGCCGATGCGGGCCCCGTACTGCGCGAACGACTTCGAGCCGGACCACGCCACCAGCAGCGTCGCCGTGTCGAGCACCGGCGCCAGGTGCCTGGGCCAGTCGCGCTCGGTCGCGGCGAAGCGCGCGTAGGCGAGGTCGACCAGCAGCGTGACGGGCGCGCGTTCGCCCGCGCGACGCACCGACTCCGCAACCGCCCGCCACTCGGCGTCGTCGAGGGAGTAGCCGGTCGGGTTGTGGCACGGCGAGTTGAGGAAGATGAGCGCGCGCCCTTGCCGCCCGATCTGCTGCTGCAGCGCTCCGTCCATCGCCGCGGCGTCGAAGCCGCCCCCGCGGCCGAACATCGCGAACGTCTCGACCGAGCGGCCGGCCTGCGTCGCCAGCGTGTGGTAGGGCCCCCAGTAGAAGTCCGTCGTCAGCAGCGCCTGGCCGGGCTCGAGGAAGTCGACGATCGCCAGGTACAGGGCGCCCGTGCCGCCGGGGGTCGCCGCGGCCACGGTCTGCGCGGCCAACGGCCCGTCGCCGAACACGTCGCCGACCACCGCGCGCAGGAAGGCCGGCTCGCCGGCGATCGGCGCGTAGGCGGCCGCCTTCGCGGCCGGCACTTCGTTCAGCGCCTCGACGACGCTCGGCAGCAGCAGGAGCCGGCCGTCGTCGTCCACGAGCGCACCGAGCGTGGCGTTGACGATCGTTTCGCCGGCGGTCGTACGACGCTTCGCTTCGGCGTTGAGGGCGAAGATCGGGTCGTTGCCGGAGCGGTTGCTGGCGGAGGGGATCAGGGGGGTCACGGTCGGGTCAGTGCGGTGCGGAGCCGGCAGCCGGGCGGGGATCGGGGCAGACAGGCTACTCTGCCGGCGCGGCGACGCCAGCGGGGGTGAGACTGCCGGTCACCCGCAGTCGGCGGGACCGCTTCGGCGATGCGACCGAGCGTTTCCAGTCAGGCGGCCCGGTTGCGGTCGATCGCCAGCCCGATCGTGCTGCTTCCCGACGCCGATCTTTCGCGGCGCGCTCGAGCGAGTCCCGGTTGCTGCCCGCAGCACCGCCGGCCGTCTGCACGGCGACGTCGACCCGATGGACGTGTGCGGCGACGGGGATGCCGTGCAGTTCGTGGCAGTCGGGTGCGGCAGGATCGGCTTCCTCGCGGCACACGGGGAGCCGCATCAGGGCCGACGCGCCGGTGACGAGTCAGAGGCTCAGAAGAACATCAGTTCGTGGGCGTCGGTGGTCGTGAACACGGCGTTGCCGGTCTCCGCGCTGGCTTGCAGCGCCAGTCCCTGCACCAGGAACGAATGGCCGGGCATGGTCAGCGGCACCTGCAACGCGAGCGTCAGCGGGGTGCCGAGGCTGGCGAGCGGGGTCAGGATCGCCCGGCCGAGCAAGACCTGCACCTCCGGGTACAGCGCGGCCGGGCCGGGCGGCGCCCCGGTCGGGAAGTAGTCGATCATCAGCGCGCCGGCCGCGGCGCTGTAGACGCCGTTCATCGAGCGGAGCCGCAGCTGCAGTGCCGTGCCGAGGGTGATCTGCTCGACGGGGCACGCGGTCAGCGGAGCGGTGTCCGTCGCGCTCTCGAGCAGCAGGTGATCTCCCGAACCCGGATAGCGACGCAGCATCGGGTGGGCGCACCGGTCCGCCAGACCGGCCAGGTGGTTCCACGTCGCTGCGTCGATCGCGTGCGGCGTCAGCAGCAGCGCGAGCGGGCTGCCGGGCGTGAAGTCCGCATCGATGTCGCACACCCGCCCGCCGTAGATCGACGTGTAGATGCACATCGCCGTGAGCAGCGTCATCGCCGGTCCCGGGTGGGACAGGTCGGGTTCGTACCACTGCGAGTTCCACTCGAGCAGCGCCATCACGTCACCGACCGCCGCCTTGACCGCAGCGCCGGCGCCGAACGCCGCGTTCAGGTCGCCGAGCGCGAGGTCGTAGGCGCCGCGGACCTCCTCGTGCATGTCCATCGGACCGGCCCACGGTACCGGGTAGAAATACTGGCCCACCGGATCGGCCCACGTCTGGAACAGCACCGCGGTCGCGGCCGGGCTGTGGTTGCGCACGTTGGCGAGGATCGTCACCGCATTGGCGCGGAACGCCGCGACGTTGCCGAAGTTGGCGGTCACTTCGAGGGAGCTGCCCTGCACGACGACGTGGTCCCAGGTCTGACCGGCCGGCAGCGACCCGCTGATCGCGGCGATCTGGCCGGGATTCGTCGCGTGGTACTGCAGCGTCGCGCCGCCGACGATGGCCGAGACGATCCGCGGCGGAGCGAACCCGGCCTCGGCCGCGATCTGGCGCACCACATCCGGCACGTTGTAGCCCCAGGAGTGCACCGAGTAGCTGCTGCCGTAGAACAGCAGGTTCTTGCCCTGGGCGGCGAGACTCGACGCGAGGCAGAGCGACAGCAACGAGGCGGAGAGGACTCGCATCCGGGCAGCGTAGTCCGGGTGCGGCACTACGGGTAGAGCGCCGTGCGGTGTGCCTCGAAGTCGTGCCAGCGCACGACCGCGACGATCGCCGCGACCATCTTCGCCCCACCCTGCGCCGACGGCTCGATCGCGTTGGCGTAGTCGGTCGTCGTGCGAAAGATGCGGCGCAGATCGATCACCGGCACGCCGCGTTCGCCCGCGCAGCGCAAGATGGCGTCGTTGAAGACCGACAAGGCCACGTCCGCCAGTTCCTTCTTCGGCGCTGCGAAGTTGGAGTCGTAGATGGTGCACACGATGGTCGGCTTGCCGTGCGCGAGCACGGTGTCCAGCATGCGCGCGTAGCCGTCGCGGAAGCGGTCGTGGATCGCGGCCAGCTCCGCGAACACCTCCGCCGTGTTCTCGACCGGGTGGTCGAGGATCGCCGCGCGGCGGAGCGCGTCGTTGCCGCCGACGCTGACCACGAGGTGCGTCGCATCGGCCGGCAGGCGCTCGAGCTGGCCCGCGACGTCGGCCGTGACGTCGCCGTCGACGGCCAGCAACGTCGCCTTGCCGCCGGTGCCGACCAGGGCGCCGACGAGTTGGTCGTGCACACACGGCTCACCGCGCACGTAGACGCCGTTGTCGAAGATCGAATCGCCGAGCAACACGACGTGTTCGACGGCTGGCGCGGTACCGCAGGACGCACACGCCGCGGCAGCCATCACGAAGGCGAGCAGGGTGGTGCCGTGGTGGTGGTCCGATGCCATGTGGGACGTCGTGGAACGGGCCACGGCGACGCTCAGCGGCAGCCGAGGATCGTCTCGATGCCGTTGCTCAACTCGAGGAAGCCGAGGAACGGTCCGCCGTTGCCCATCATCGCTGCCTGCCAAGCGAGGTGCAAGCCATCGAGCGACAGGTCCAGCGGGATCGGGAACGGCACCTGCGCCAGGCCGCTGCCGTCCGCCGTGGCGCTGCCGACCAGGTAGAGGGTCGGGACGAGGTAGACGTTGCAGCCCGAGAACAGGACGTTGTCGTCACCGAACGCCACGTGCACGAACGCGGTCGCCGACGGCTGCGTGGCGACGTTCAGCCCGAAGCCCTGGTTCGGGACGATCGGCAGTCCGTTCACGGTCAGCAGGGGCGCCGGTGAACCGCAGCCCGGACCGGGAACCAACACGTCGGCGAGACCGGCAGGCACCTGGGTGCCGACCGTCACCGACAACGCGCCCGGACCGACGCGCGCCTGGTCGACGACGACGTCGCCCGCCTCGGGGGCGCCGCGGGGCGTCACGGTGCTCGAAACGGGCGGGCCGCCGATCGGGTCACTCGCCGATCGTGAAGCGCAGGGCGTTGGAGAGTGCCAGGTCGGGCAGCAGGGGGCAGCCGGCGTAACCGGGCTTGAGCAGCACCCACTGCGTGTAGAACTCGACCCCGAGCAGCGTCAGGTCGCACGGCAGCGGCAGCGGGTTCGGCGAGACGCCCGCCAGGATCGCGTCGAGCGCCGGCACGATCGTGCACGCGCCGCACGGCACCGAGATCGCCGAGAGCCCGATCACCAGCGCCCCGATCTGGCCCGATGGATTGGCCAGCTCGAGTGCGAAGCCCAGGTTGCCGATCGCCGGTCCGGTGTTGTAGGTCGCGAAGTCCTGCAGGCCGGTGATCCCGCACGCGCCGCCCATCGAGGCCACGCTGCCGCTGCCGAGGGCCTCGAACCGCCGGCCGCGGATCGCCTCGATCGACCACACGACGAGCGCCTGGTCGCTCGCGAGATCGCCCGCCGTGTAGCGCGCAGCGAGCGCTGGTTCGTCCTGGCGGATCGCGCCCGGTTCGACTTCGTGTTCGATGCCGCACGCGGCGCACGTCTGCGGATCGAGCCCCTTCACCAGGATGCGCGAGGTCGCGGTCGGGGACGCGCGGTTGCGGAACGCGAGCACGAACTTGTCCTTCGCGAAGGCGGCGGCGGGTTCGTCGTTGAGACCGGCGGCGATCGTCGGATCGAACGTGGCTCCGGCGGTCAGGGTGCCGGTGCCGCACGAACCCGTCCACTGCAGCACCGCGCCGCGGACGTCCTCGCTGCCGGCGTTCGTCTCGAGCCAGGCGATGAAGAACGTCGTGCCGTCGGCGGACGCGTTCGTCGGGTGCCTGGCGACTTCGGGGACCTGCGGGGCGGACACCGTCAACTCCGGGGAGCACAGAGCGCCGGTGGAGCCGATCATCGCCGCGCCGAGGTCCAGCGTGCCAGGGGCCTTCTCCGACCACGTCAGCAGCCATTGCAGCGAAGGTCCGCCATGCGCCGTCACCGCCAGGTCGACCGTGTTCGACACGAGCACTTGGAAGGGCGCGGGCACCGGGTCGCCGGTCGCGGGCAACTGGACGATGTGGCTGCGCGCGATGCCGTTGCGGCTGTAGACGAGCAGCATCGACTGGGCGGTGCCGGCCGGCCGTGAATCGCCACCGACGACCGCGCCGTGGAAGACCGCGTTTTGTGGCGTCGTGCTCTCGATCACCACGTCGTTCGACACGGCACCGGTGGCCGCATCGACCGCGACGACGTGCACCGAAGCCGTGGTCGCGTCCGAATGGTGGTAGGCGACGAGGAAACGGTTCGTGCCGTTGCAGTTGCCGACCGCCTGCCGGCTGACCAGGCCCTGCCCCAGCAGCATCGTGCTGCCGACCAGGGCGCCGTTCGCCGCGACGAGTTGCCCGCGGACCTGCGCGGTCGAGGCGGCAGGGAACACGTTCCAGACGACGAGGTAGCGATCCGTCGTGTCGTCGAAGGCGACACTCGGCTGCGAGTCGACGACGCCCGGCGTGTCGGCGACCGTGAACGCGTTGCCGATCAGCGGATCGAGCACGAGCGGATACGCGGCGGTGTCGACGAACGACCCGGGCAGCACCCATTCGACGTGGTCGCCGTCGCAGCGGATGGAGCCCCGCACCGTCGTGCCGCAGTGGTCGACGCCGGTCACGGTGCCGAACGACACGCCGCCGACGCCCGCGCGTTCGTAGCGAACGCCGTCGTCGCCGGCGGCGACGCGCAGCAGCTCCGTCGTGACCCTGCCGCGCACGACCAGGTCGCCGGTCCCCAACGGCCGCGTGGCGAACACGAAGCTCTGTTCGACCCCGTCCGGACGCACGTCGTAGACCTCGACCGGCCCGCCGGCGTGGGTGTAGGTGATGCGGTCGCCTCGCCGCGCCGGCGCGACGCGCGCTCCGTCGCGCTGGAACGCGACCTCCGCGCCACGGTGCACCGACTCGAACACGAAGCGCAGCGGGTACGGCCGATCGGCGCGTTGGCCCAACGTCGGCGTGAACTCGATGCCGAGGTCGTCGAAGCGGGCCGACCAGTTCGGACCGCAGGCTCGCACCTCGCCGTTCACGGCCGTCGCACCACACGAACGGAAGACCGCGTCGGTCCCTTGCGCCGTGGCGGCACCGGCGAACAGGACTGCGAGCGACAGGACGTGGAGAGTCGAGAACGGGTTCATGGGGGCGCTCCACCGGGAGCAGCGATCCGGATGGGCAAGGTCGTTCGAGGAATCCCGGAATCCTCGATTTCCAGTGCCGGCTCGGGGACCGCGCCGTCCGTTGAACGGCCGTGGTTCTGGCTGCGGCAGCGATGCGCGCCGGCCCACTCCGTAGCATGCTGGTGTTGTCGGCGCAGCGCTGGCGCGTGCACCGTATCATCGCCGCCCCCGACGCCCATGACCGAACTCCCCCGCGCCTTCCAGCGCACGGCCTCGCGCCGGCGCCACCTCGACGAAGGCAATCTGCTGCGTTCGCTGACCCTCGTCATCAACGGCGTGCCGGGCGGCATCAACCTCGGCCAGGGCGTCTGCGACCTCGATACGCCATCCCCGCTGCGGCAGGGCGCGATCGCCTGCATCGACGGCGGCGACCGGCAGCTCTACACCCCGTACGCCGGCCTGCCGGAGCTGCGCGCGGCGATCGCCAGGAAGCTGCAGCGGCACAACGGGCTTGCCTACGAGGCCGCGAACGTCGCGGTCTGCACCGGCAGCAGCGGCGCGTTCTTCGCGGCGGGCATGACGCTGGTCGAGCCGGGCGACGAGGTGGTGCTGTTCGAGCCCTACTACAGCTACCACGGCACCACGATCCCGCTGTTCGGCGCGCGGCCGGTGGCGGTGCCGCTCGACCGCGAGACGCTGGTGTTCGATGCGGCGGCGCTGCGCAAGCAGGTGAGCAACCGCACCCGCGCCGTGGTCGTCAACACGCCGGGCAACCCGTCGGGCAAGGTGTGGACACGCGCCGAACTCGAAGAACTGGCGAACGTGCTCGACGGCACCGACGTGCTGGTGCTGACCGACGAGGTCTACGAGTACATGTGCTTCGACGGCAGGAAGCACGTGTCGCCGGCGTCGGTGCCGGGCCTCGCCGAACGCACGCTGACGATGAACTCGTTCAGCAAGACGTTCTCGATCACCGGCTGGCGCATCGGCTTCCTGGCCGGGCCGGTCGAGATCGTCGAGAAGTGCGGCATCGTGTTCGACCAGATCGAGGTGTGTGCTGCGCGGCCGATGCAGCGCGGCGTGCAGCGCGCGCTCGAACAGCTGCCGGACTCGTTCTACGCCGAGCTGCAGCAGAGCTACCAGGACAAGCGCGACGTGTTCTGCGCGGCGCTGCGCGATGCCGGGTTCTCGTTCACGGTGCCGCAGGGCGCCTACTACGTGCTCGCTGAGTACACGAAGGTGTTCGGCGACCTCGACCCGCACGCGGCGGTGCTCGAGATGATCCGCCGCATCGGCGTCAACGCCGTGCCCGGCCACCTGTTCTTCGCGTCGCCGGACGGCGTGCGCAGCATGCGGTTCCAGTTCGCGGTCGAACGGCCGGTGCTCGACCGGGCATGTGAACGACTGCGGAGCCTCGCCAAGTGAAGATCCTCTCGATTGTCGTCGCGGCGCTGTTCGCGGTCCCGAGCCTGCGGGCGCAGGAGGCCGAATCCGACGCCGGCCTCGTCGCGCTGCACCAGGCGCTGCTCGACGCCGCTACCGATGCCGTGGTGCTCAACGTCGCCGCGCATCCCGACGACGAGTCGTCGCGCACCAACACCGTGCTGCGCCGCAAGTACGGCATGCGCGTCGTCACCGCCTACACGACCTACGGCGACGGCGGCCAGAACGCGATCGGCCGCGAGATCGGGCCGGAGCTGGCCTACCTGCGCGTGCGCGAGACGCTGCGCGCCGCGGCGATCAGCGGTGTCGAGGTGAAGTGGCTCGGCATGGAGGACTTCGGCTTCAGCAAGACGCTCGACGAGACGCTGGCGAAGTGGGGGGAGGAGCCCTTGCTGGCGGCGATGCGCAGAGTCGTCGACGAGGTCGATCCGGACTTCGTACTGACGAACCACAGCCTGACGCAGGGCCACGGTCACCACCGCGCGACGTTCTGGGCGATCGAGAAGGTGCTCGCCGAGAGGGCTGCAAGGGGTGAGTACGTGCCGGCGCTGGTCGCGCGCAGCAAGGTCGAGGAAGCGCAGTGGATCGTCGATCCGGGCGAACTCGAGCCGGCGCGCGGCGAGACCTACGCTCGACTCGCGCACCGCGCCTGGACCCAGCACGAGTCGCAGGGGCCGTGGGGGGCGCACAACCCGCTGCAGGTCGGGCGCGACTGGTGGCGGGTGGTCAACGAGCCCACGCGCACGATCGGCGCGGTCGACGGCGTGCCGCCGGTGATGCCGCAGCTGTGGTTGCGGCCCGCCATGGGGGAACTGCGGCCCTCCGCCGACGCGGCAGCCCTGCCGACGACGGCGCTGTCGGAGCAGGTCCGTCGACAGCTGCTCGGCCTGGGCGGCGAGGGTCGAACCGGCGGGCTCTGGCAGACCGAGCGATGGGATCGTGCCAAGGCGCGTCTCGTCGAGTCGCTGCGACACGCGCTGCTGGCGCTCGCGAACGTCGGCATCGAGGTCTGGCTCGACCACGACGAGGTCGCGACCGACCAGGACGGCAAGGCCCACGTCGTCGTGCATGGCGCCGAGAAGGTGCAGGATCTCGCGGTGTCGTGCGGAGACAGGAAGGGCGAACCGCTGACCCAGCCCGTGCGCGCGATGATGTTCGACGGCCTGCCGGTGTCGCCGGCGATGACGTTGCCGCAGACCGTGCTCGACTCCATGCCGTCCACGTCGCCGACTTCGCCGGGGCCGGCCGGACGCTTCACGGTCGCATTCCCGTGCGAGCCCCCGACCGGCGGTCCGGAGCCGCGCTTCGCGACGGTCACCGTGTCGTTCACGCTCGACGGCGAACCCATCACCTTGACCCGCTCCTTGCCCTACACGCCGGTGCCGCCGGTCGAACTCACCTGGGATCGCGAAGTGATCCTGGTGCCGGCCGGCAAGACCGTCGAGCGCGTGTTCAGCGTGTCGGTCACCGGCCACGGCGACCGCGAACTGACTGCACCGGTGCGCCTGTCGCTGCCGCCAGGCATCCAGGCGGTGCCGATCCCGTCGCGCCTGTCGCTGACTGCCGAGAACCCGCAGGCGCGCCTGCTCGTGCGCGCGACGATCACCGCCGGCGAACTGAACGGCGATGCGGGCATCGAGGTCGGGCTCGGCGAGTTCGCGTCGCGCGTGCGCGTGCAGCCGGCCGACGTCGCGGTGCCGCCGGGGCTCAAGGTCGCGCTGGTGCGCGGGCCCGACGACTCGACCGAGCGCACGCTGGCCGACCTCGGCGTCGCGTTCACGGCGCTCGACCGCGACGCGCTCGCGCTGACGCGCCTCGACGACTTCACCACGGTGCTGCTCGACATCCGTGCCTACCACCACCGGCCCGAACTCGCCGAGGTGCGCGACCGCCTGCTGCAGTTCTGTCGCAGCGGCGGCCGCATCGTCGCGATGTACCACAAGCCAGGCGAGTGGAACGAACGCGTCGGCCACCCGCTGCTGGCGCCGTTCCCGCTGGTGGTCGGCGGCGACCGCGTCACCGAAGAGGACGCGCCGGTGACGTTCCTGCAGCCCGAGCACCGGCTGCTGCAGGTGCCGCACGTGATCACCGCGGCCGACTTCGACGGCTGGGTGCAGGAGCGCGGGCTCAACTTCCCGAAGACCTGGGACCCGGGCTGGACGCCGCTGCTGGCGATGCGGGACACCGGCGAGGAGAAGCCGCTCGAGGGTGCGCTGCTGCACACCCGCTACGGCCAGGGCGACTTCGTCTACTGCTCGCTGGCGCTCTACCGCCAGCTGCGCGTCGGCAACGCCGGCGCCGCGCGGCTGCTGGTCAACCTGCTGGCGAAGTGACGCACGTCAGCGGCCCGTTCCCGCCGAGGTCAGCAGCCGCTTCAGTTCGGCGACCTCACGTTCGAGCGCGTCGACGCGGCGCTGCAACGCGGAGTCCACGGCCGGCTCGGGTGCGTGCGCGCGTTCGAGCGCCTGCACCAGCTGGATCGCCGGTGCGAGCTGGTCGCGGTAGCCGCGCAGCAGCAGCAGGTGCTCGTCGGCGGCGAACGCCGCGAACAGCGGCGTGCGCGACGGGTCGTGCGCGTCGACGTGATGTCGAAACATCTGCGCCAGCTGGCGCGCGTCGACCTGCCGCAGGTCCAGCGCGGTGACCACCGCCTCGCGCAGGCGTGGCCGGCGCCGGATCTCCTCGGGCGTGCGCCACGGCAGCAGCGCCAGCAGGCGAGGCTCGGCGCCCAGCGGCACGATCTGGTAGACGCCGCGCAGTTCGTCGATCGGCAGCGCCGCGAGATCGCGCGTCGACAGCAGCGCGTAGAGCAGTTCTTCGCTGCCGAGCGCGTCGAGCGCGATCGTGCGCTGCAGCACGAACGTGCCGCAGCGCCGCACGGTGGCCTCGTCGTAGAGGTAGTTGCGACACAGGAACGCGGCGGTGGCGTCGATCAGTTCGGCGACCGCGAACTCGCCGGCCGGCAGCACGAGCCCGTCCTTGTTGGCGACGATCGAGCCACGCCCGGTGGACGCCGGCGCGACGACCTGCTGGGCGGGCAGCAGAGCCGCGGTCAGGGCCGCGACCGCCACGAGGCGAGGCCGCATCGCCTCACCGCTCCTCGCCCTTCTCCAGCGCCTTCAGCCTCTTCTCGATCACGGCGAGCCGGCGCTCGATCGCCTCGATGCGGCCCAGGTCGCCGGTCTCGGCCTCGGCCGGCATCGGCACGTCGCCGGTGCGCACCATGCCGATCGCGGTGGCGACCTGGTCCTGCAGGCCCGAGAGCATCACCGTGCTGGTGTTGCCCATGTTGCCGATGGTCAGCGACGGCGACCCGGCGCTGCCGGCGCTGGCGAAGAACGGGCGCAGCGCGTTGACGGCGATCGTCGAGTTGGTGTGCTTCAGTTCGAGCACCGTCGTCACCGGCATGCGCAGCGTCGGCCGCGCCAGGATCTCCTCGGGCGTGCGCCGCACGGCGCGGTTGACGATCTCGCGGTTGCGGGGGCCGTTCGCGGCGATGATCTCGTAGAGGTGCTTGTCCTCGTCGAGCACGGTCAGCACGAAGTTGCCGCGTGCCAGCATGCTCGACAGCAGCTCGACGCAGCCGTCGTGGTCGACCTCGATGCGGTTCTGGGTGCGGATCTCCTGCATCGGGCAACTCGCCAGCTCCGGCGCGTTGCTGAGCACGTTCCACTGCAGGTAGCCGGCGCAGCGGTCGACGAACTCGGTCAGCTTGATCTCGCCGGCCTCCAGCACGAACGGCTTGGCCGCGGGCGGCTTGTCCTGGGCGGCGAGGGCGGGCAGCAGGGTGACGAGAGCGAACAGCGTGGCGGTCTTCATGGTTCCTCCGGGACGCGGCTCGGACGAGTCGCCGCCGCGGATCTTCCCGCGGATCTTCCCGCGGATCCGCGGGCGTCAGTACTCGCCCATGCGCTTGCTGCGCACGAAGTTGGTCAGCAGGCGGAAGGCCGACAGGTCGGGCACGTTCTTGCCGACGGTCTTCTGCTGCTTCCAGTAGCCCGCGCTGCGCGTCGCGCGCAACGTGTCGAACGACAGGCCCATGTGGTCGACCGCGTAGGCCTGGCGCTCCTCGGCGGTCTTCAGGTCCTTCTGCGTCTCGAGCCCCTGCAGGTCGAAGTGGTTGGCCGAGTCGAACAGCACGCCGTGGCCGCAGAAGAACCAGGCCGCGAGGTTGCCGCAGCCCCAGCGCTCGGCGGCGTCGGGGCTGTCGATCAGCACCTCGCAGCGCTCGGGGTCGAGCACGTCGATCAGGTGCGCCCCCTCGAGGTGGTAGATCGGCACGACCGCCGGCGGGAACACCCCGGTCAGCAGCGGGCTGTCGGCCCGGCACGGCAGCGCGCGCACGTCGTCTAGCACCTGGTCGGACGTGCGCGCCTTCTGCACCACGCCCGGCTGGATGCGTTCGATGGTCTCCGACAGCGCCCAGCAGGAACCGAACAGCGAGCCGCCGGTGCGCACGAACCAAGCCAGCGGCAGCAGGTCCTCGCCCTTGATCTCGCCGGTGCAGTTCGACACGAAGATCGCCTCGGGGTGGATGCCGCAGGTCGGCACCGCGCCGGCCTCGGTCTCGCGGTGCGCGATCTTCAGCCGCTCGAGCAGCTGCTCGATGTGGTCGCCGCGGCTCTTGAACACGACCACGTCGAGGCCCTGGTAGATCTCGGTGTCGGGCACCGCGTAGCCGTACTTCTTCAGCTTGTCGATCGACTGCGTGCGATCGACGAACTGATGCGTGTCCTTGTTGGCCGCCCACCAGGCGCGCCACGCCTTCGCCTTGGTGCCGAGCTCGAACTGCAGCGACATCGTCTGCAGCGCGGCGTGTGCGGCGCCGGCGACGACGCCGTTGCCGTCGTCGAGCATGCCGATCAGCAGCTCGAACGCGGCGGCGCGGTTCCAGTGCATCAGGCCGACCACGCCCGCGCCGCGGTGCGTCCACTCGGCGTGCTGCAGCAGCTGCGACAACGGCGCGAACGCGGCGTCGGCCTTGGTCTTGCCCAGCGAGACCGCGGCGCAGCAGGCCAGCGTCCACTGCCGTTCGCCGAGCACTTCGATCAGCGTGGCGGCGGCGCCGTCGGCGCCCGGCGTGCCGAGCAGCACGATCGCGCGTTCGCGCACGGCGTCGTCGCCGCCGCCCCGGGCGATCTCGGCCAGCCAGTTGACGGCCTCGGGCGTCGTCGCGGGCCGCAGCGCGCCGACCGTGCCGACCAGCTGCAGCTGCACGCGGCGATCGGTCTCGCGCGGCCAGTGCGCCAGCGCGGCCGCGAGCGCCTCCTCGCCGCCGACCTCGCGCAGCGATTTGCTGGCGGCGGCGCGCGCGGCGCCGTCGGCCGTGAGGCACGGCTTCAGCGCCGCGACCGCCTGCTTCTGGTCGAACACCGGCTTGTCGCCGTGCGCCAGCAGCGCCGCGAGCCGCGCGCGCCGCACCGCGGCGAGGCCTTCCGTGCCGGCGCCCTGCAGCACGTCGGCGGCGCGCCCGGCGAGGTCCGCGTGGCCCTCGGCCAGCACCGCGGCCAGCGCGCGCAGCAGGCGGCGCTCGACGACCTCGTTGTGCGCGCCGCCGCGCAGCAGGTCGGCGAGCGGCTTCAGGTCGTCCTGGCGCGGCGATTCGGCGATCGCGTCCAGCGCGCGGCAACGCACGGCCAGGAACGGCTCCGCCAGCAGCGCGCGCAGCGTCTCGGCGCGGTCGGCGGCGCACTCGAGCCAGGCGGTCGCCGCGGCCTCGCGCAGCGCGGCGGACTCGTCGCGCAGCAGCTTCTTCAGCTTGTCGGCGTCGGCGAGCGGCGCCTGGCGGCGGTTGGCGAGCGCCAGCGCCTCGAGCGCCGCGACCTGCGTCCTGCCTTTCGCCTTCTTGCACAGGCCGCTGGCGGCTTCGGCCGGGTCGATCGCGGCCGCGGCCTGCGCGGCGGCCCGGCGGATGCGCACGCAGTCGCCGTCGACCGCCAGTTCGACCAGTGCCTTCACCGCCGGCACGCACTTCGCCTTGCCGAGCGCGATCGCCGCGCGCTCCTGGATCTCCCAGTCCTTGTCCTTCAGCAGCGGCAGCAGCAGCCGATCGACGTCGGCGCGGTCGCCCTGGCCGAGTGCGTCGATCGCGGCGAGGCGCGTGTCGACCGACTTGCTGCGCAGGTCGGCTTCGGGGCCGGGCGTCTGCGCGGCGGCCAGCGCCGAGAGCAGCAGGACGGCGAACGGCGAGCAGGAACGTCCCGGGCGGCGGCGTTGCATCGCCCCAGCGTACTGTCGCCACCGGCCGCCGCACGCACGCGTTTCGCCCGGCCGGGGTCCGCGGGCTACCTGGCGACGTTCTCGGGCAGGATGCGCGTCAGCTCGAAGCGCTGGCTCAGGATCCACTGGCCGAGCTTGCTGGTCGGGTCGCCGGACTCGTAGCGCTTCAGGGTGTTGGCGTACAACCACACTTCGTCGCCGCGCGGCTCGGCGGTGGTGACCTGGAACTGGTCCCAGACGTAGTGGTAGTAGGAGATCGTCGCCGACACGGTGCCGGGTCGCAGCCAGGCCTCGCGCGACTCGTGCCGCACCTTCTCGGTGTTGATCACCAGCCGCTGCCAGTCGCCGACGTCGTGGCCGGGCCGCCGCAGCGTCTCGGTCGCGATCCGCAGCAGTTCGGGGTCCGTCGACGCCGCCGCGGGCATGCGCACCGCGTCGAGCGTCGACACGGCGAGCTGCTGCAGGTGCTGGATCGCCCGGTCGACGGTGGCGGCCTGTGCTTCTCGCTCGGGCGCGACCTCGCCGGCCATCAGCTCGTCGTGCAGGCGGGCCATCGCGACCGCGTGCCGCACGTCGCGCAGCCGGTTCATGTTCTCGTCGAAGCGGCCCTTGCCGAGGATGCGGTTGGTGACCTGGTTCGGGTCCTTCGGGTCGGTCGCGAGGATCCACTGCGCGAGGTCGACGCCGTGCTGCACCTCGCCCTGCAGGCGGTCGGCGACCATGCGCGTCGACCGCACCAGCGTGCGGTCGCGCAGGTCGAACAGCCAGTGCCGTCGGCTCGACACCTGCTGCTGGTCGAGGACCGCGTTCTGCGCGGCTTCGGCCAGGAACGCGAGGTCCTGCGGGATCTCGACGTCGCGCCAGCGCTTGACCTCGGCGGCCCAGGCGCGCAGCTGTGCTTCGCTGTAGGGATACGACAGCTCGCCCGGCACCGCCTCGTCGTCGTACTTCGTCCCGAGGGCGGCGAGCCGCTGCTGCATCGTGTCGCTGCTCGCCTGGTCCTTGCCCAGCTGCGCCATGCTGGTCGTGAACAGGGTGCGGAACTCGGTGAGCCGCGCCGCGACCTTGCGGACCTCGGCGTCACCGGCCGGGAACTCGGCCAGCCGCCGTTCGAGGCCGTCCAGTTCCTTCTGCGCCGACTGCTGGCGGAACGGGTCGGCGTGCAGCTTGCGCGGCAGCAGCTGCCAGTTGCCGATCGCGTTGCCGATCTCCTTGTCGAGCTGCGCCAGCTGCGCCGGGTCGTAGGTGGCGCCGCCGTCGCCGCCGTCCGGCGGTGGCGCGCCGGCCTTCGCCCTGGCCTCGATCGCCGCCTGCACGGCATCGTACCGCCGCTTCGCGGCCAGCCAGTGCTCGTTGTCCTGCTTGACGACGCCGTTCAGCCGCTTGCCGGCCCAGGCGAGGTCGGACAGCAGCCGGCCGGCGGCCGCGGCATCGCCGGGCGCGAGCTTCGCCAGGTCCTTCTCGACGGTGTCGATGCGGCGCAGGGCCTGCTGGACCAGCGGATCCTGGGCGGCGGCGGCGGCGGCGAGCAGGGGAACGAGAACGAGCGTCGTGAGTCGAGGGTGCACGCCGCGATGCTACCGAGCGAGCTCAGGGCTGCCACGGCGGCGGCAACAGGCGGCGCTTGCCGTCGCTGCTGCGCGGCACGGTGGCGGCGTCCGGCGCCGCGAAGTCGCGGTCCCACAGCTGGCAGGTCACCTGCTTGTGGCGCTGGTCGAGGCCCTCGCAGTAGTTCGTGAAGATGCAGCGGCGCACCTCGCCGCCGCGGCCGAGCCGCATCTTCCGCCACCAGTCCGGATCGGCGAGGCTCTGGCGCGCCGCGGCGACCAGGTCGGCGTCGCCGCGCTGCAGGATCGCCTCGGCCTGGGCGAAGTCGCAGATGCCGCCGGCGGTCACGATCGGCGTCGTGCAGCCCGCCTGGCGCACGGCGGCGCGGATCGCCGCGGCCAGCGGCACGTTGCGGCCGAACGGCCCGCGTTCGTCGCTGCGCACGGTCGGCATGCACTCGTGCCCCGAGGGTCCGGTGTACGGATACGCCGCCTCGCCGACGTGCGGCTGCCTGGCGTCGTCGAACTTGCCGCCCTTGCTGATCGACAGGAAGTCGAAGCCGGCGCGTGCGAACGCGACGCCGTGCTCGATCGCGTCGTCGAGCCGGCTGCCGCCGGCGATCACCTCGTCGCCGAGGTAGCGCGTGCCGACGCACCAGTCGTCGCCGACGCGCGCGCGCACCGCGGCGAACACCTCGAGCGGCAGCCGGCGCCGGCCCGTGGCCGAGCCGCCGTAGCCGTCGTCGCGCACGTTGGTGCGCGACAGGAACGACGCCATCGTGTAGGCGTGCGCGAAGTGCAGCTCGACGCCGTCGAAACCGGCCTGCCGGGCGCGCGCGGCGGCGTCGGCGAACAGGCCGGGCAGCACGCGCGGCAGGTCGCGGATGTGCGGCAGATGCAGGTCGTTGACCTCCTCGCGGAAGCCGAACGCGTAGTCGCGGAACTCGCGCGGCGTCAGGATCGTGCGCAGCGCGTCGTCGTCGCAGGTCGCGAGCCGTGCGCGCACGCCGGCCTCGTCGCCGGCCGCGGCGGCGCCGAAGCGTTCGCGCACGGCATCGTGGTGGCGCCGGGTGATCGAAAGGAAGCGCGCGAAGAACTTCGCCTTCTCGGGCCGCCGGCGGATGGCCAGGAAGTCGAGGATCTGCAGCAGCAGCCGCGTCTCGCCGCCGCTGCGTTCGCGCACCCTGGCGACCAGGTCGCGCAGGCCCGGCACGAACCGGTCGTGAGAGGCGCGCAGCAGCGGCCCGCTCGGCACGTCGCGGATGCCGGTGGCCTCGACCACCAGCACGCCCGGGCGGCCGTCGGCGAAGCGGCCGTACCAGTCGAGCACGTCCGGCGTCACGAAGCCGTCGTCGCTGGCGCGCCAGGGCACCATCGCCGGCACCCAGGTGCGGCTGGAGGCGCGCACCGGGCCGAGCTGCACCGGCGAGAACAGCCGCGAACGCGCGGCCGCGTCGGCCGTGGGCCAGTGCGCGGCCGGCAGCGCATGGCGCACGATCGGCTGCGGGTCGGCCATGACCTCAGCCGCCGCGGCGCTTCGGCGGTTCGCGGAAGCCCTTCGGCGCGCGGCGCAGGGTGCCCATCGCCTGCGGCGGCCGTTCGAGGCCGAGCGCATACCATTGCATGTCGAACGCCTGCATCGACATGCGGGTGCGGTTCTGCAGCCGCAGCAGATTGTCCTTGGTCGGCGCGTTGCCGGCGTCCTTCTTCAGGAACTTCGCCAGCACCGCCTGCGCCTCGTCGGCGCGCTCGGCCTTGTGCAGCATCCAGGCGTAGACGTTGTGCAGCAGCGCGTGCTTCTTGTTGACCGCCGCCGCGAACTGCAGCACCTCGATCGCGCGCTTCTGGTCGCCCTTCTTCCAGTGGATGCAGGCGAGCAGCAGGCGGGCGTCGGGCGCACGCATCGACGCGCCCTCGAGCAGTTCGATCGCCCTGGGCTGGTCACCGCTGTGGTAGGCGAGCATGCCCATCTGCGCGAGCACCTGGCCGCGCAGCATCGGGATCCAGCGGCCCATCGGCAGCAGGTCCTCGAGGCTCTGCATCGCCGGCGCCCACAGGCCCGCCTCCATCTGCTTCTGCACCTGCGCCATCGCCGGCTGCAGGCGGCGGGCGAAGCGCCGCGCGAGCAGGATCCAGGCGACCAAGGCCAGGATCAACGAGAACGGGATCGCCCAGCCCCAGTGCCACCAGTCGAGCAGGTAGCCGCCGAAGCCGAACAGCAGACCGATGCAGCTGCAGAGGAGGAGGGAATACACGCGGTCGGGTGCCTGGAGGAAGGGGCGAGCAGGATACGGGATCCGCCCGCCGCGTTCGACTTCCGCGTGCGCGTTCGCCGGCCGCCGTGGTCGGGGTCAGCCCTCGACCCAGGTGCCGACGAACCGGTGGGTGACGTAGTTGGTGAACTTCGTCGGCGACAGCAGGTTCATCTCCCAGCCGTGCAGCGAACCGTCGTCGCTGAGCGAGTGCTCGGCGAACAGGCGCAGGTCGTTGACCGTCGTGCGGTCGTTGGAGTCGTACATCGCGTCGACGGCCCAGACCGTCGCGCCGGAGTGCACCGAGATCAGCTGCGTGCGCATGCCGAGATACGGCGGCGTGTAGGCGCGCCAGGCGGTCACGGTGCCGACCAGCAGGCCGTCGAGCGCATAGCGTTCGCAGAGGCGGACCATCGCGTCGGTCGACAGGCGCCCGCGGTGGATCGACGCGTTCAGGGCGTCGTCCTCGCGCGCCTCCTCGGGCAACGGCACGACCTCGAACCGCCGCAGCTTCTGCAGCGCGGTGACGAAGCTGTCGCGGACCGTGACGCAGTCGGCCTGCACGCCGGCTTCGTGCGCGAACGGCAGCACCATGATGCGCCGCACGTTGGCGAGGTCGGTCGGCTCCGCGAGGTAGCAGTTGATCGGCTTCTGCGACAGCGGCCGTTCGAGGTTGCAGCCGGCGAACGGCAGCGTCGCGGCGCACAGGGCGAGCGCGTGCAGGGGGCGCATCAGCGGTTCCCCGGCGGCGGCGCGGCGGCCTCGGCCGCGCCGGTGGTGGCCGGCTCGAGCGAGCGCCGCAGGTTGTCGATCTTCGCCAGCAGGTTCAGCTGCTCGAGCTTGGCCTTCTCGATCGACAGGCTGAGGATGCGGGCCTCGAGGTCGCGACGGCGCTGGCGCAGCAGTTCGGTCTCGGCCTCGGCCTGGGCGCGCAGCGCCTTCTCCTGCGCCAGCGAACTGCCTTCGCTCTGCAGGTTGTTCTTCAGGTTCTGGTTCTCGGCCAGCACCTGCTCGAGCCGCTTCTCGAGCCGCGCATGCGTCTCCTTCAGCGTCTTGAACTCGCTGAGCAGCAGGTTCTGCTTCGGGCCCCAGTCCATCTCGGTGTTGATGCCGGCCTGCGCGAGGCTGCCCTCGTAGCCGTCGAGCGGGTCGCTCGCCTTGGGCTCGTAGATCAGCTCGGACGCCGACTGGCAGCCGGCCAGCAGCAACAGCGTGAGACAGAGACCGGCGGGAACATGCGTGCGGGACATCATGCCTCCTTCTCGTAGACACACTCGACGACCGCCGCCGCGCCGCAGCCGCAGCGGATCTCGAAGCCGGCGACGCGGTCGCCGTCCAGCAGCGGCACGACGGCGAGCGTGCCGGTGAGCTTGCCCGCGGCATCGCTGCCGCAGTCGATCTGGGCCGGATGCACGCCGAGGCGCACGGCGTCGCGGCGGATCACGCCAGGGTTGTCACGCAGTTCGCTCATCGGTCGCACCGTCGGGCGCCGTCACGCGATCACGTCGACGTGATGGAAGGTCGCCCCGGCGTCTCTTCGGACTTCCGCGGCCCGGCGCTGAAGTTCCGTTCGCATCGCGCTGTCGCCGTCGCCGCCGGCCGCCGCCGACTGCTCGCCGGCCTGCTCCTGCATGGCGCGGCGGAACGCGTCGCCGGAGCCTCGGTTGCCGCCGTTGCGTTCGTGCACGCGGGTCGCGCCGACGATGCCGGTGAGTCCTTGCAGGCTCTCCATGGGTCACTCCGCTTCCTTGAGCTTGAGGCGCAGCCGTTCGGTCGCGCGTGTCAGGATCTGGCTGATGCGCGATTCGGTCACGCCGAGGATGGTGCCGATCTCCTTCAGATAGAGCTGTTCGTGGTAGTACAGCACGACGACGTGCCGGTCGGTCTCGGGCAGGCCGGCGATGGCCTTGGTCAGCCGTTGCAGGCTCTCTCGATCGTCGGCCTGGACGCCGGGGTCGACGCCGGCGGTGTCGGCGATCTGGTCGACCAGCGAGTGCCGTTGCTCGCCGGTGCCGTAGCTCTCGTCGAGCGACAGCGTGCGGCTGGTGTGCAGCGCCTGCAGGTCGAGGTCGAGTTCCGCTTCGGTGCAGTCCATCGCGGCGGCCAGTTCGGCCAGGGTCGGTTCGCGGTCCAGTTCGGCGTGCAGCGCGGCGCTGGTGCGGTCCATCTTGCGCAGCCGGTCGCGGCGGTTGCGTGGCACCGGGTCGTGCTTGCGCACCTCGTCGAGGATCGCGCCGCGGATCGCGGTGTAGGCGAACGTCTTGAACGACGCGCCGCGCGCCGGATCGAACGTCGACGCCGCGTGCATCAGGCCGACGACGCCGCACGAGTAGAAGTCGTCGCGGTCGAGCGACGCCGGGATCGTCACCGGCAGGCGCGCGGCGACGTAGCGCACCAGCGGCAGGAACTGCTCGACGAGGCGATCCCGCTCGGGGATCGAGCGGCGGACCTTGGTCGCACCTCTCATGCGTCGTCCTCCTTGCGGGTGTCGGCCTCGCGCCTGGCCTCGTCGCGGGCCATCGCCGTCAGCACGGCATCGACGACCGGGCTGGCCAGCAGGTAGCCGAGCACGAGGGCGATGGCGCCGACCGTGACGCTGCGCAGCAGCGCGGTGCCACCGTCGACACCGGCGAACGACGCGATCAGGAACGTGAGTCCGAACGCGATGCTCGTGCAGTACGCGGTCGCAAGACGCGTCAGTTCGTGGCTGCCTGTCCCCGACTTCATGGATCCTGCCGGACCGTCTCATCGGCTCCGGCGCTGGCGCGGGTTGAGATCGACGCGGGGAAGTTGCGGTGCCTAGGCGGGTTCAGCCGACGGCCGGGCGCAGACGCACGGCGCCTGCCGCGGGCATCGCGGCCGGGCGTGCGCGTCGCGTGGTCGCCGGCAGCGCCGCCAGCACGGCGGCGCACAGACCGCTCAGTTCGTCGTGCGCGCTCGAACCCGTGCCCAGCGCCAGCGGCCGTTGTTCGGCGATGCTGCGCACGAACCGTGCGTCCTGCGCCACCCAGCCGCACAGGGCGACGTCGGCGGCGAGGAAGCGACGCGCCACGGTGCCGAGTTTCGCGGCGGTACGCATCGCCTCGTCGCGATTCTGCACACGGTTCACGACCAGGTGCGGCAGTTCGCGGCCGGTCTGGTGCAGGACCTTGCACAGGGCATAGGTGTCGGTCAGCGCCGCCGCGTCGGGCGTCGTGACGCCGAGCACCAGGTCGGCGCGCGCCGCGACCGCCAGGGTCGCCGGACCGATGCCGGCGCCGGTGTCGCAGACGACGACGTCGAACGCCGGGGCCAGCACGGCGATGGCATCGAGCGCCGCGTCGATCCGCGTGCGGTCGCCGCTGGCGAACGAGGTCGCGCCCGAGCGGCCGGTCAGCACGCGGATGCCGCCGGGGCCGTCGACCAGCGCGTCGTGCGCGGAGCAGACGCCGTTGGCCACGTCGTCGAGGTCGCGACGGCTGGCGAGCCGCAGGTGCACGGCCACGTTGCCGCAGCCGGGATCGAAGTCGACCAGCAGCGTGCGATGGCCGGCGCGCTGCAGCAGCAGCGCCAGGTTGACCGCGAGCGTGGTCTTGCCGACGCCGCCCTTGGCGCCGGCGACCGCGAGCCACGGCGTGGCGGCGGGACGCGGCAGGACGAGTCCGTTCGCCTGGCGATCGACGTCGTTGCGCTGGTCCCGGCTCATGCCTGGGCCTCCGCGTGCTCGCAGTCGAACGCCGCGCGCGCGATCTGCCCGGCGTCGGCGACGACGATGTCGGCCGGCACCTCCTGGCCGATGCAGAGGTGCGACAGCGGCAGGCCGCGTTCGACCACGGTCGCCAGCGCCTCGCCGGGCGCCACCGTCTCGTCCCACTTGGTCAGGCAGACGGCGTCGATGCCGAGCGGCTCGTAGGCCTCGAACACGGCGTGGCAGTCGCGCGCGCGCGTGCCCGCCGCGAGGCAGAGCACGCTGGCGCAGCCGCCGGCGCGCAGGTTGCCCTCGAGCACCGGCATCGACTCGCGGTCGCGCGGGCTCTTGCCGGTCGTGTCGACGAACACGCGGTCGCAGTCGCGGTGCTGCTGCAGCTGTCGGCGCAGGTCGGTGGCCGTGAACGCGACCGAGAACGGCACGTCCATCAGGTCGGCGAACGCGCGCAGCTGCTCGACGGCGGCGACGCGGTAGGTGTCGAGCGTGACGATGGCGATGCGTTCGCCGCGGCTGCGGGCGCGACCGGCGAGCTTCGCCAGCGTCGTGGTCTTGCCGACGCCGGTCGGACCGACGAGCGCCAGCGTGCGGAAGCGCGGCTCGCCGACGTGCTCGACCTCGGGGGCCACGTGCACCAGCGCCGACAGGATGCGCGACGCGAGCTGCGGCAGCGCCGGGTCGCCGGGCCGCGACAGGTCGACGCGCGTGCCGAGCAACGCGCGTTCGACCGCGTGCAGCACGTTGCCCGACAGGCCGAAGTCGGTCGCGTGTTCGGCCAGCGGCTGGAACCCGCGCGTCCACTTCGACAGCAGCGTGTGTCCGCCGGCCTGGTCGCGCGGGCGCATGGTCGGTGCCGGCACCGGCTCGGGGCGCGCGGCGACGACGAGGAAGCCCTTCGGCGTCGGTCGGGTCTCGACGACGAGGGCGTTCTCGCCGCACTCACGCTGCACGAGCGCGAGGGCCTGGGGGAGGGTCTTGGCTTCGAAGCGTTTCAGCAACATGGTGGGAATGGGGGGATCAGCTGGCGACGGCGATGCGTTGGGCGGTCTCGACCTTCTTGGCCGGCGTGGTCTCCTGGTAGCTCAGCACCGATGCGTTCGGGATCACGCCGGCGATCGCCTCGGCGAGGAACGGCCGCAGGTTGGCGCGCGTGACCAGCACCGGGTCGCGGCCGTCGCGCGCCATCGCCGACAGCGCCTCGGCGGTGCGGTCGACGAAGCGGCCGAGGAAGCCGGCGGGCAGGTTGGCGACGCCCTCGTTGCCGGCCAGCGCCTCGGCGAGATTGCGTTCGAGTTCGGGATCGAGGAACGCCGCGTGCAGCGTGCCGACCGCGTCCAGGTGCGGCTCGACGATCGTGCGTGCCAGCCGCGCGCGCGCGTGCTCGGTCAGCTGGCGCGCGTCCTTGGTCTCGATGCAGGCGTCGGCGAGCGCCTCGAGGATCGTCTGCAGGTTGCGGATCGGCACGCCTTCCTTCAGCAGGCTGGCGAGGATGCGCTGCACCTGACCGAGCGTCATCTGGCCCGGGATCAGCTCCTCGACCACGGCCGGCGTCGACTTCTTGAGGTTGTCGATCAGCGCCTTGACGTCGTCGCGCGACAGCAGCTCGCCGGCGACCTTCTTCAGCACCTCGGTGACGTGCGTGATCAGCACCGACGCGGCGTCGATCACCGTGTAGCCGAGCAGTTCGGCGCGGTCCTTGTCGGCCTCGGCGATCCAGCGGGCCGGCAGGCCGAACGCGGGCTCGACCGTCTCGACGCCCTGGATCGGCTGCGCGGTGCCGCTCGGGTCCATCGCCAGGAAGTGGCCGGCGCGCAGACTGCCGCGCGCGATCTCCTGACCGGCGAGCATGATGCGGTACGCGTTCGGGTCGAGCTGCACGTTGTCGCGCACGCGGATCGGCGGCACGACCAGGCCGAGGCCCTGCGCGAACTGCCGCCGCAGCGCCTTGATGTGGTCGAGCAGTCCGCCGTGCTTGCCGTGTTCGACCAGGCCGATCAGCCGGTAGCCGATCTCGATGCCGAGGCGGTCGACGCCGAGCAGTTCCTCGACCGGCGGTGCGTCGCCGGACGCCACCGGCGCCGCGGCGGCCTCCGCTTCGGCCTTCTTGCCGGCGAGCGCCTTCTCGGTGTGCGACGAGAACGTGAACAGCACCGCGGCGATGCAGCCCATCAGGAACGTCGGCATGCCGGGCAGCAGCGACAGCCCGAGCAGCACGATCGCCACCAGGCGCACGGCGCGACCGCTGCCGAGCATCTGGTCGCCGATCTCCTGGCCGAGGCCGGTCTCGTTGGCGCCCTTGGTCACCAGGATGCCGGCCGCGGTCGAGACCAGGAGGCTCGGGATCTGCGCGACCAGGCCGTCGCCGATCGTCAGGATCGTGTACTTCTCGACCGCCTGGCCGAAGTCGAGCGAGCCCTGCACCATCGCGATCGTCAGGCCACCGACGATGTTGATGGCGGTGATGATCAGGCCGGCGATCGCGTCGCCGCGCACGAACTTGCCGGCGCCGTCCATCGCGCCGTAGAACTCCATCTCGGCCGTGAGCGCGCGGCGCCGCAGCTGCGCCTCCTCGTTGGTGATGACGCCGGCGCCGAGGTCGGCGTCGATCGACATCTGCTTGCCGGGCATCGAGTCGAGCGCGAACCTCGCCGTCACCTCGCTGATGCGGTTCTGTCCCTTGGTGATGACGATGAACTGGATCACCACCAGCACCAGGAACACGACCACGCCGACGACGGGCTGACCGCCGACGACGAAGTCGCCGAACGTGCGGATCACCGAGCCGGCGTCGCCTTCGAGCAGGATCAGTCGCGTCGAGGCGACGTTGAGCGCCAGCCGGAACAGCGCCGTGAACAGCAGCACGGTCGGGAAGGTGCTGAAGTCGATCGGGCGGCCCGCGTTGATGACCGCCATCAGGATCAGCAGGCTGATCGAGATGTTGATCGACAACATCAGGTCCAGCATGAACGGCGGCAGCGGGATCAGCATCACCGCGAGGATGCCGAGGAAGAACAGCGCCAGCAGGCTGTTGCGCGGGTTCACCACCGGGGTGTCGGTCATGGTTCGTCAGGCCTCAGGCGCTGCGGCCCTTCAGGCGATACACGTGGCCCAGCACCGTCGCGACGGCCTGGTAGAAGCGTTCGGGGATGGTCTGGCCGATCTTGACGGCGCGGAACAGCGCGCGTGCCAGCGGCGGGTCCTCCATCAGCGGCACGCCGTGTTCGCGGGCGATCTCGCGGATGCGCAGCGCCATGTCGTCGACGCCCTTGGCGACCACGGTCGGCGCCGCGTCGCGCGTGCGGTCGTAGCGCAGCGCGACGGAGAAGTGGGTCGGGTTGGTGACGATGACGTCGGCCTTCGGCACCGAGTCCATCATGCGTTGCCGCATCAGTTCGTTGCGTGCGCGGCGCTGCCGCATCTTGATCGTCGGATCGCCTTCGCTGCGCCGGCGTTCGTCCTCGACTTCCTGCTTGGTCATCATGTTGCGGTTCTTGAACGAGATGCGCTGCCAGACGAGGTCGACGAACGACATCGCGAACACGACGCTGCCGATCCAGAACATCAGCGACATGGCGACCGAGCCGATCTCGCCGGCGGCCGCCGACAACGGGCGTTCGTGCAGGCGCAGCAGCATCGGCCAGCGATCGCCGAGCACGTACCACAGCACGCCGACGATGGTCGCCAGCTTCAGCACCGCGAAGCCGGTGCGCACCAGCGCCTGCACGTTGAACACCTTCTTCCAGTTGGCGAGCGGGTTCAGGCGTTCGAGCTTCAGGCCCAGCACCTCGCGCGACCAGCGCACGCCGATCTGGCCGTAGCCGAGCACCAGCGTCGCCACGACGAGGCTCGTCACCAGCGCCGCGAACGGCGGCACGACCAGCAGGAACGCCGACATCACCTCGCGGCAGGCGCCGGACACCTCGCCGAGCGAGCGATGGCTGAGATCGACGTCGAGGCCGCGCCGCATCGCCTGGCTCAACGAGTCGACGAGCCAGCCGCCGCACCACTCGAACGTGCACGCCGCGACCATCAGCACGCCGCCCTGGATCAGCTCCTTCGACATCGGCGTGTCGCCGCGATTGCGCACCTCGGCCAGCCGGTTCGGCGTCGGCTGTTCGGTCTTGCCCTGGTCGTCACCGAAGAGCGGCATGGGTCACACCGGGAACATCAGGCGGGCGTTGTCGAGCAATGCCCGGAAGCTCTGGATCAGGAACGGCGTGCCCTCGACCAGGAACATCGACATCGCGAACAGGGCCAGCAGCACCCGCAGGGCGAAGCCGAACTCCATCAGGTTGATCGCCGGCACCGCGCGGCCGAGCAGCACCAGCCCGACCGACAGCAGGAACATCAGCCCGAGGATCGGCACCGAGTACTGCAGGGCGATCTGCACGCTCGTGCTGACCATGGTCTCGAGGCCGTGCCAGATCGGGGCGATGTCGAACGGCTCGCCGACCGGACAGGCGCGGAACGTCTGCTCGAGCACGCGCAGCGCCTCGTGGTGCAGGTCGAAGTGCAGGATCAGCAGGAAGCCGAGCACCTGCAGCAGCTGCGACACCACGGTCGCGTCGACGCCGCTCTCGGGGTTCATCGTGCGCGCCAGCGAGAAGCCCATCTCCATGCTGATGACCTCGCCGGCGCTGACCAGCAGCGACGTCAGCGTCGACAGCGCGAAGCCGAGCGCGATCCCGACGACGCCCTCGCGCACGGCCATGACGCCGAGCGCGAACAGGCTGGTCGGCGTGTCGATCTGCTGGTCGCCGACCCACCAGAACACGCCGCCCAGCGACACCGCCAGCACCAGCCGCAGGATGACCGAGTCGGCCTGCCGGCCGAAGATCTGCACCACGGCGAAGAACGCGCCGACACGGGTCACGTGCAGGAACAGCGACGTCGCGTAGTCGTGGAACAGCGAGAGGTCCATGGCGCGGTCGGGTGCGAGCTCAGCCGCTGAGGCCGAACGCCGCCAGGTTCGAGAACAGCGCCGCGGTGTACTCGCGCAGCGTGGCGAGGATCCACGGCGTCAGCAGCACGATCGTCGACAGCACCGCGAGCATCTTCGGCACGATGGTCAGGGTCTGTTCCTGCAGCGAGGTGACGGTCTGGAAGAAGCTGACGCACAGGCCGACCGCCATGCCGACCAGCAGCGCCGGGGCGCAGATCAGCAGTGCGGTCAGCAGCGTCGACTTGGCGAGGTCGATCAGGGTGTCGTGGCCCATGGGGTCCTCCGATCAGGTGACGAAGCTCTGCGCGAGCGAAACGACGACGAGGTCCCAGCCGCCGACCAGGATGAACAGCAGCAGCTTCAGCGGCGTCGAGACGACCACCGGCGGCAGACTGAACATGCCCATCGACACCAGGATCGAACTGATCACCAGGTCGATGACGACGAAGGGCAGGAACAACACGAAGCCCATCTGGAAAGCGGTCTTGATCTCGGACAGCACGAACGCCGGCACGGCGACGTGGAACGGCGTCTCGAGGGCCGTGCGCGGGCGCGGCGTGCGGCTCAGTTCGAGGATCAGCGCGACGTCCTCCTCGCGCGTCTGCGCCAGCATGAACTGGTTCATGCGGCCGGTCGCGATGCCGGCCGCCTCGCGCCAGTCCATGCGCTTCTCGATGTACGGCACGTAGGCGTCGTCGTAGATGTCGCTGACGACCGGGCGCATGACGAAGATCGTCATGAACAGCGCGAAGCCGGTCGTGATCATCGCCGGCGGCAGGTCCTGCATCGACATCGCGCGCTTCAGGAACGACAGCACGACGACGATGCGCGTGAAGCACGTCATCGTCATCACCAGCGCCGGCGCCATCGCCAGCAGCGTCATCAGCAGCGCGATCTCGAGCGCCGAGCCGAGGTTCTCGCGGCCGTCGCCGCCGTTGACCGACAGCGTGATGCCGGGTCCCTGCGGCGCTGCCGCGGCGCCGGTGGTCGCCGGCGCCGGCGGGCCGATCGGAGCGATCGGGTCCTGGGCCGCGAGCGGCGCCACCAGGACGAGCGCGGCCAGCAACAGCGCGAACAGGCGGCTCATGCGCGCCCGACCTTCTGCAGCAGCGCGCGGAAGTCGTTGAGGCCCGGGTTGCGGTTCGGGGTCGCGGTCGCGGCGCGCGCCGGCCGCGCCGGTGCGGCCGGTCGCGGCGGCCGCGGGATCACCAGGTTCTTCGGCACCGCGCCGTCCTCCTCGATCGTGTCGAGCGTCGCGTCGCCGCGGCGGGCGACCTCGCTCTCGTCGCTGCGGTCGATCGTGCGGCCGCTCTCGAGCAGCGCGAGACCACGTTCGTGTTCGCCGATCAGCAGGATGCGATCGTCGAACTCGATCGCGTGCACCGCCTGGCGCGCCGACAGCCGCAGCGTCTGCCGCAGCGTGATCAGCGGCGCGCTGCCACGCACCGGCACGGCGCCGCCGCGCAGCTTGCGCAGCAGCATCACACCGGCCGTGCCGAGCAGCAGCACCGCGATCAGCGCGCTGCCCATCTGCCACAGGTCGGGCGTGCGCGGCACCGCGGGCGCGGCGCGACCGACGACCTTGTCGGCCGACGCCAGCGCCGGCCCGGACTCAGGCGCCGCCGGGCCGGCCGTCGATGGGGTCGGGGTGGACGACGAGGCGCCGTTCGAGGCTCCGCCCTGCATCGACAGCGGGCCGAGGATCATCAGCAGCGCGACCGCCGGTGGCAGCAGCAGCCACTTCGGCAACGACTTCAGCGAGGCTTTCACGACAGCTGGAAAGCACCGCGCATGCCAGGTCCAGGACCGCAACCGGTAGTGGTCGGGAGACGGTCACGGCGGACGCGGGCGTCGCACGGAACGACACGGCGTCGCGGCGACGTACGACACTCCGACGCGGCCACCGGCGATCGGCGTGCTACCGTGGGCGGCCATGAGCGGCACCCCGTTCGACGAGCTCGTGCACCGCGTCAACAACCTGCTCGGCACCATCGAGGTGCAGATCGAGGTGGCCGGTCTGGAGGGATCGCTCGCGGCGCACGAGGCGGCGCTGCGGCACATCGCCGAATCGGCGCGCCGGACCCGCGACGAGATCCGTCGGCTGCGCGCGGGACCGGAGCACGACGCCGGCGCAGGCTGACCCGCTCATCCCATCTCAGCCGCCGGCCTCGAAGCCGGGATACAGAGTCATGCCGCCGTCGACGAACAGGCTGGCGCCCGTGATGTAGTCCGCTTCGTCGGAGGCGAGCCACACCGCCAGCCGCGCGATGTCGTCGGTCTCGCCGATCCGCTTGTAGGGGATCAGGCGCATCAGGTCGTTGTAGGCCGCCGGCGTCTCCCAGGCCGTGCGGTTGATGGGCGTGCGGATGGCGCCCGGGCAGATGCTGTTGACCCGGATGCGCCAGGGCGCCACTTCCTGCGCGATGCTCTTCATCAGCAGCATGACTCCGCCCTTGCTGGCCGCGTAGTTGACGTGGCCGGCCCACGGGATCACCTCGTGCACGCTGGACACGCAGACGATCTTGCCGGCGGCGCAGGAGACCTCGGGTCGCACGCCGCGGCGCTTGAACTCGCGCACGGCCTCGCGCGCGCACAAGAACTGACCGGTCAGGTTGACGTCGATCACCTTGCGCCATTGCTGCAGCGTCATGTGCTCGATCGCAGCGTCCTGCTGGAGCCCGGCGTTGTTGATCAGGATGTCGACGGTGCCGAACTGTTCGATCGTCCGCGCGAACATCGCCTGCACCTGCGCTTCGTCGGCGACGTCGCCGCGCACGGCCAGGGCCTTGCCGCGGCTGGGGCAGCCGCAGTGCGTGATCTCCTCGACCACCTCGGCGGCCTGCTGCTCGGCGCCGATGTAGTTGACGATCACGTTGGCGCCGGCGGCGCACAGGGCGTTGGCGATGCCGCGGCCGATACCGGACGCGGCCCCGGTCACGATGGCGGTCTGGCCGACCAGCACGGGTCTGGCCTCGCAGCTCGGCATCACGACGTCGGGCAGCTGTTCGGGCGCGAGGTCGCGGATCGTGGCACTGGACATCTTCGTGGTGGTCATCTGTGGTTCCTCGTCGCGTTGGATGCTCGTCCTTCCGGTGGCGTTTCCGTGCGTTGCCGCGGTGCGTGGAATCAGGCGGACTGGCTCGTCGGCTCGAGGCGTGCCACGGCGTGCGCGAGGTCGACCGTGGCGTGCCACGGCACACGCACCGGCCGATTGGGATGGCGCAGCGCGATGTCGGCCAGGCACTCCGCGGTCCGGTCGGGAGTGCCGAGATCCGTCCAGCCGCACTCCGGCACCGACAGCAGCCGCAGCGTGGACGCGGAGCCGCCGAGCACGGTGCGGGAGAAGTCGATCGTCGGCAGGCCCTGGTAGACCGCGCTCAGCGCGAGGTCGCGTTCGCCGGTGGGTCGCCGGCTCGCCGCGCGGATCGCCGTGGCGGTCTGCTGCGCGAAACGCGCGCACAGGCCCCACAACGTGCCGGCGTCGGCCGCGAACAGGAACGAATTCCACAGCGCCCGCGCCTGGAGCAGCGCCAGCGCGCGGGCGAGCTGCGGCTTCTCGACGAAGGCCGCGACCGACTGCAGACCGGCACCGGCCCGGACCCCGGGCACGATCCAGCCGTACTCGGTGTCGGCCGAGTCCGGCGTGATGCCCAGCAGCACCAGGTGGCGCGGATCCCGCTGCACGGCCCGCAGCGCGATCTGCATCGAGTGCAGCAGCACCAGCGGGTCCGCGACGTAGTGGTCGCTGGGCAGCACCGCGACGCGCGCGTCCGGGTCGCATTCGAGGATGTGCGCCAGCGGCAGCAGGATGCCGGCGGTCGTGCCGCGATTCTCGGGCTGCACGACGACGTTCTCGCGTGCGATGCATCGCAGCTGGGGTGCCCACCAGCGCTCGTGCTGGGCGGCGACCACGACGACGACGCGTTCGCGCACGGTCAGCCGCAGCGCACGGTCGATCGTGTCCAGCAGCAGACTGCGCCCACCTCGCAGCGAGCAGTACTGCTTCGGCACGACGATGCCGTCCTGGTCACGGGTCAGCTCGCTGAGGCGAGTGCCCGAGCCGGCGGCGAGGACGAGGACCCAGGGTTCGGTGTTGCGGTGCATGCCGATTGGATGCACGGCACGCGCGTCGGTTACCGGGGCTCGCGCGGCGCGGATGCCGCCGGCGCCGGGGTCCGACCGTCGACCAGCATGGCACGGTGGCCGTCGGGATCGCGAACCAGCAGAGGCAGCCTGGCCGGGTCGGTCGGCGCCGCCGGCGCCGAGACCAGCGTCCCACCGCGGACGAGATCCGCTGCGTGCTCGCGCAGGTGGTCGCCCTGCACCGTGACCACCCAGTGCCACAGATCGCTGGCGACGGTGTCGGCCGGCATGTTGCGCCCACCGCGCGGCGTCACGTACTCGAGCAACTCGACGCCCGGGCCGCTGGCGCCACGCAGGGTCGTGATGGCGAGCCGGGCTCCATACACGTTGTTCAACCGCTCCTGCTCCTCGCCATGGTTGTCGCTGTGGCCGACGACCTCGAGGCCGAGTTCGTCGCGCCAGAAGCGCAGGCTCGCCGCGGTGTCGGCGACGACGATCGCGGTGTGGTCGATGCCGAGGAACAGGTTCTCGCCGGGCCGGTGCCACTTCGCGTCCCCCTTGCCGACCGGGAACTGCAGCACCTCGAGCGCATGGCCATCCGGGTCCTGGAAGTAGAACGCGCGGATGCCGGCGGCACCGACGTTCCACTCGGGCAGCGTCTGCGGCCGCGGCGAGGCATGGCGCACCCGGTGCCGGCGCAGCTCGGCGTAGGCGGCGTCCATGTCCCGCACGATGATCGCGACGTGTTGGAACCAGTGGTCGTTGCTGCGCGAGTCCTCGGGCAGCGAACGGCCGCGCGGTGTCAGGTACTCGGTCAGCACCAGCTGCTCGTCGCCGAGCTGCAGGCGCGCCACCTCGGTGTGCAGCCCGAACAGCCCCTGCAGACGTTCCTCGGCGGCGCCGTCGTGTTCGCTGCGCTCGACGACGCGGAACTGCAGCACCTCGGTGTAGAAGCGCACCGATGCCTCGAGGTCGCGCACCGTGACGCCGACCGAGAGCACGATCGGGCGGTCTGCTTCGCTGCCGTGCTGCGCGGCGATCGGCAGCGCCAGCAGGAACAGCAGTGAAGACCGGGCGGACGCCCGGGCGGCGCGCGTCACGGCGTCGCTCCGACCGTCGCGGTGGCGCTCGCGCCGAGCCGTTGCAGCAAGTGGTCGCCGACCCGCAGCGCGTTCGCCATGATCGTCAAGGCCGGGTTCACGGCGCTGCTGGAGACGAAGAACGAGCCGTCGACGACGTAGAGATTGTCGAGGTCGTGGGACTTGCAGTTCACGTCGAGCGCCGACGTCGAAGGATCGGTGCCGAACCGCACCGTGCCGCACTGGTGCGCGACGCCGGCGAGCGGGATCTTCTTGCCGAGATAGAGGTTGTGCTCGAACCACGAGTGGTCTTCGCAGCCGATCCTGCCCAGCATCGACTTGAGCTGCCGCTGCAGGCGCTGGTGCGCCTCCAGGTTGTTGGGCCGGTAGTCGAGCACGATGCGGCCGTTGCCGTCGAGCCGCACGCGGTTGTCGGGATCCGGCAGATCCTCGCTGGTCAGCCAGAAGTCGATCGCATGCTTCGCCATGCGGTCGAGCACGAAACCCGGGGCGAACTTCGGCGCGCCGGCCTTCAGCACCACCTTGTCCGACTTGCCGACCATCGAGATGTGGCCCAGCGGCAACTCGGCGTCCGGCGCGCCGAAGTAGAAGTCGTTCAGCGCGATCGTCTTCTGGAACACCGTCGGGTTCGGATGGCGTGAGATCACCAGCAGCACCGAGTTGTTGTGGCACATGTAGTGCCGACCGACCACGCCCGAGCTGTTGCCGAGACCCTTGCTGTGCCGTTCGTTGGCCGAACGCAGCAGCAGTGCCGCCGAGTTGACGGCGCCACAGGCGACGACGACGAGGTCGGCGGCGTACTCCTCCTGCTGGCCGGCGCGCTCGACGACCACCGAGGTCACCGCGGTGCCGCGCGCGTTGGTGCGCAGCCGCTCGACCTTGGCGCCGGTCAGCAGCGTGACGTTGGGCCGCTGCAGCGCCGGCAGCACGCACAGGGTCTCGGCGTCGGACTTCGCGTGCACCAGGCACGGGAAGCCGTCACAGGTCGCGCAGCGGATGCACGGACTCTGGTGCCGGCGCTTGTCGTCGAGCTGGATGCCGAGCGGCACGTGGAACGGCCTGAGCCCCAGGCGCTCGCAGTCGTCGTGCAGTTGCTGGATGCGCGGCTCGTGCTCGACCCGTGGGAACGCGTAGGGCTTGCTCGCCCACGGCTCGGTCGGATCGACACCGCGTTCGCCGCGCACCTGGTAGAGCCACTCGGCGGCGGTGTAGTACGGCTCGAACTCGTCGTACTGCACCGGCCATTCGGGCGAGACTCCGCCGAAGTGCGGCTGCCGCTGGAAGTCACGTTCGCGGAAACGCAGCAGCGCCGCGCCGTAGACCTTGGTGTTGCCACCGACACAGTAGTGCGTGCCCGGGTGGAACGGCTGGCCGTCACGGTCGAGCCACTCGTCGTTCGCCTTGTAGCGGTTGTCGAGGAACACGCTGGCCGGATCCCAGTTCTGCTTCTCGCGTGGCAGATGGTCGCCGCGTTCGAGCACCAGGATGCGCTTGCCGGACGGGGCGAGCTTGTGCAGCAGGGTGCCGCCGCCGGCGCCGGTGCCGATGAGGATGACGTCGTAGTGTTGCATGAGGCCGCCGTTCCGAGGAAGGAGTGGCCCTTGGATGCCTGGCTCGTGCGGCCGTTTCAGTGCGCGCCCCAGTTGCAGCGGAAGATGCAGGCGTGCCGGTTGTCGTGATGCAGTTTGGCGCACAGCACCGCGTGCAACCCGCGGCGGCGTACGAACATCTCGGCGGCGATGCCCATGCCGAGCACCGGTGCCGTCAGGTACAACCACAGCGCCGTGAAGTCCCGCGCCAGCAGCGCGCTGGCGAAGCTGCGCGCAGGGTTCAGGCTCATGCCCGAGACCGGCGCCTCGAAGGTGATGTAGAGCGCGACGAGCGCGCCCGCGGCCAGGCCCGTATGGCGGTTCCATCGTCGACTCTGGCTCAGGTGCAGCACGGCCAGCATCAGCAGGAACGTCATGCCGACCTCGGCGCCGAACGCCGGCACCAGGCCCCACGGGCCCGGCAGCGTGGCGACGTAGTGCACTTCGGGAGCGGCGATCGTCGGCTGCAGCCAGGCGCCGGCCACCCACAGGCCGAGCGTTCCGCCGAGGAACTGGGCCAGCACGTAGCCGGCCGCGACGCGCGGTCCGACGCGTCCCAGGCGCAGGAACGTCAGCGTCGTCGCCGGATTGAGGTGCGCACCGCTGCGCTGCCCGAGCGGTGAGTAGATCAGCAGCACGGCCGTGCCGCCCATCAGCAGGCCCATGATCGCGCGGCGCACGAACGGGTCGGGCAGCGCGTGGCGCCACGTCGACTGGGGACCCTCGAGCCAGGTGCCGAACGTCGCTGCGGCGACCATGAACAGGCCGAGCAGCAGCCCGTCCAGCGCCGCCATGCGGAGCCAGACGGGCGGGACGGAACGCCGGTGCACCGTCGAGGCCGTCATGCCCGCCGGCCGTTCGCTCGTGGTCGGCGCGGGCCGGCACCAACGGCCACGGTCGCGGGGGCTGCGCGCGGCACCGGCACCTGGTGGTGGTCGTCGGCGTGCACGTGGTCGCGGCCGTCGTGATCGCGGCTGCGAGCCCGGTTCTCGAGGCAGCGCGCGACCAGCGCCGTCCAGCCGGTCTGGTGGCTGGCACCGCAGCCGCGGCCGGTGTCGCCGTCGAAGTACTCGTGGAACAGCACGAGGTCCCGCCGATGCGCGGCGGTGGTGAAACTCGTGTCGCCACCGTGGCACGGTCGGCGTCCCTGTGCGTCGGGCAGGAACAGCGCGACGAGCCGTCGATTCAGTTCGTCGGCGACCTGCTGCAACGTCAACCACTGGCCGGACCCGGTCGGACACTCGACCTTCAGGTCGTCACCGAAGAAGTGGTGGTAGCGCTCGAGCGCCTCGACGAGCAGGTAGTTGACCGGGAACCAGATCGGTCCGCGCCAGTTGCTGTTGCCGCCGAACAGCCGCGTGTTGCCTTCGCCCGGCTCGTAGTCGACGCGGTGCTCCTGGCCCTCGACCGTGATCACGAACGGCTGATCCCTGTGCACCGCAGACAACGAGCGCACCCCGTACGGCGACAGGAACTCGGTCTCGTCGAGCAGATAGCGCAGCACCCGCACGAGCCGGTCCTGCGACGGGATGGCCAGCAGCAGGTGGCCGTGCCCATCGTGGTCGCCGTTGCCGAGCGTGACGTGGCGCGCGAGGTGCGGCCGGTGCTCGAGGAACCACTGCATGCGCTTGTGGAAGCCGGGCAGACGTTCGACGAGGTCCTGCTCGAGGATCTCGCACGCGAACAGCGGGATCAGGCCGACCATCGATCGCACCTTCAGCCGCTGCGACGAGGTGCCGAGGTGGATCTGGTCGTAGTAGAAGCCGTCGCCTTCGTCCCAGAGGCCGGTGCCGCCGAGCGTGTTCATCGCCGCCGTGATCGCGACGAAGTGCTCGAAGAACTTCGACGCCACGTCCTCGTAGGTCGGGTCCTCGCTGGCGAGTTCCAGCGCCATCGACAGCATGGTCGCGCAGTAGAACGCCATCCACGCGGTGCCGTCGGCCTGTTCGAGGTGGCCGCCGGTCGGCAGCGGCCGGCTGCGGTCGAACACGCCGATGTTGTCGAGCCCGAGGAAGCCGCCGGCGAACAGGTGCTTGCCGTGCTCGTCCTTGCGGTTGACCCACCAGGTGAAGTTGATCAGCAGCTTCTGGAACGCCTTGCCGAGGAAGACGCGGTCGCGGCTGCCGCGCTTGCCGGTCATCTTGTAGACCCGCCAGCAGGCCCAGGCGTGCACCGGCGGATTGACGTCGCCGAACGCGAACTCGTAGGCGGGGAGCTGGCCGTTCGGGTGCATGTACCACTCGCGCAGCATCAGCAGCAGCTGGTCCTTGGCGAACTGCGGATCCAGCCGCGCGAACGGCAGCATGTGGAAGGCGAGGTCCCATGCCGCGTACCAGGGGTACTCCCACTTGTCCGGCATCGAGACGACGTCGCGGTTGTAGAGGTGGGTCCACTCGTGGTTGCGGTCGCGCCGACGTTCGGCCGGCGGCGGCGGCTGCGCCGGATCGCCTTCGAGCCAGGCGGCGACGTCGAAGTGATAGAATTGCTTGCTCCACAGCAGGCCCGCGTTGGCCTGGCGGTGCACACTGCGCTCGGCGTCACTCAGTCCCGCCGGCGCCAGAGCGTGATGGAACGCGTCGGCCTCGGCGAGGCGCTGGGCGAACACGCGGTCGAATTCGGGTCCGAAGGCCGCCGCGCCCGCCTCACCGTGAGGCCGCAACCGCAACTCGATCGTGGTGACGGCACCGGCCGCGAGGGCCAGTCGATACCACGCCGCCACCTTGGTGCCGGTGCGTGCCGGGTTGACGGCGCCCGTCTCGCCGTCGACGACGCGCCGGTGGAACGCGTCCTTGACGTACGGCTGCGGGTTCTCGGCGCCCCACAGGCGGGCCACGTTGCTCTCGTTCTCGGTGAACATCAGTTCCGGCGCCTGCCCGCCGTGAGTGGCGGCGGACCAGACGAAGCGTCCCAGCGTCTCGTGCTCGGCGAGCACGTCCGCACCCTCGACGCGAAGACTCGGCTTCGACCAGTAGCCTTCGCCGCTGCGGCCCCACGACCAGGTGTTGCGGAACCAGAGCTGTGGCAGCACGTGCAGGTTCGCCGCGTCGGGGCCGCGGTTGTGGATCGTGATGCGCACGAGCACGTCGTCGGGCGAGGCCTTCGCGTATTCGACCGCCACGTCGAAGTAGCGGCCGTCCGCCAGCACGCCGGTGTCGGCGAGTTCGAGCTCGCGTTCGTGCAGGCCGCGCGCGCGGTTGCCGTGCACGAGCTGCGCATACGGATACGCCGCCTGCGGGTACTGGTACAGGCCGCGCAGGTACGAGTGCGTCGGTGTCGCGTCGAGGTAGAAGTAGTTCTCCTTGCAGTCCTCGCCGTGGTTGCCCTCCGGACCGGTCAGGCCGAACAGCCGCTCCTTGAGGATCGGGTCGTTGCCGTTCCACAGCGCGAGTCCGAAGCACAATCGGCACTCGCGGTCGGTGATGCCGAGCAGGCCGTCCTCGCCCCACCGATAGGCGCGGCTGCGCGCGTGGTCGTGCGGCAGGTAGCTCCAGCAATCGCCGCTGGCGGAGTAGTCCTCGCGCACGGTGCCCCATTGCCGTTCCGACAGGTAGGGCCCCCAGCGTTTCCAGTTCTGTTCGCGGCGCTGGTCCTGCTGGAGACGGTGCACCTCGGCGTTCTCGATCGGTCGTGACATCGGATCCTCTGGTCAGTTGGCGGCCGGGCGTGGCAGGCGCTCGGTGGGGGGGGTGGGTTCGCGGCTGCGGTCGGCGAGCACCTGCAGCTCGAGCCGCAGCAGTTCGCCGAGGGACCAGGCCTGGAACGGGCAACCGCGCGGCGTGTGTGGCGTGGTGCCGTCGGCGATCTCGCTGACGTGGCCGATGCCCGCGACATCGAGGTGGCGCAGCAGCGGCTGCACGAACCGGCGGTGTGCTTCGGCCTTGCGCAACGGCGACGTGCCGTGCACCCGCAGCCACGCCTCGACGAACGGACCGAGCAGCCAGGGCCACACGGTGCCGTTGTGGTACGCGAGGTCGCGTGCCGCCGGATCACCGGCGTAGCTGCCGACGTAGCCCGGTTCGCCGCGGGCGAGCGTGCGCAGGCCCATCGGCGTGTACAGCTCGCGTTCGACGCACTCGACGACGGCGCGGGCGCGGTCGCCGACCAGCATCGGCAGCGGCAGGCCGCCGATCGCGAGGATCTGGTTGCACCGCAGGCGGCTGTCGAGCGCGCCCGGCACATGGTCGACGTCGACGACGTCGTGCAGGTGGCCGGTGCCCGGGCTCCAGAACCGCTCGGCGAACGACCAGCGCGCGCGCTGGGCCGGCGTCTGCCAGCGCGCGTCGAGCCCGGCGGCGATCGCGAGGGCGTTGCCCCACAGCGCCTGCAGTTCGACCGGCTTGCCGGAGCGCGGCGTGACCACCCGCCCGTCGACGATCGCGTCCATCCAGGTCAGCTGTCGACCCGGCTCGCCGGCACGCAGCAGGCCGTCGACCGGATCCATGCCGATGCCGTGGCGCGTGCCGGCAGCGTAGCCCTCGACGATCGCCAGGATCGTCCTGCGGAGTTGCTCCGCGTCGGCGGCGGCGACGGCCTCGCCGCCCAGGTAGGCGTTGGCCGCGACGACGAACCAGAGTGCCGCATCGGCGGTGTGGTACTCGACCTCACCCTGGTCGGGGAAGCGATTCGGGATCATGCCCGACGAGACGTGCCGGGCCCACTCGAGCAGGATCTCGCGGGCGGCAGCACGATCGCCGGTCGCCAGGCAGATGCCGCGCAGCGACACGAAAGTGTCGCGGCCCCAGTCGGTGAACCACGGATAGCCGGCGACCAGCGTGCGGCCGTTGCCGCGGGCGACGACGTACGCCTCGGCGGCGCGGTGCAGCGGCGACGCCAGCGCGTGACGACGCGCACGTTCCCGTTCGGCCATCGTCGCGACCGCCTCGCCGACGGCGTCGGCGCGCAGCAGCGGGGGCAGGTCGCTGGCCGCCATCGCCAGCACGGCCGGACCGCGCGTCAGGTCGAAGTGGAACGTGCCAGGGGCCAGCAGGTCCTCGCGATCCGAGTAGCCTCGCGCAGTCTCCTCGCGATGCAGGAAGTTGCGGTACCAGGTCGGATGGTGGCGGTAGGCGCCGTTGCCGCGCGCGAAGACGTCGGGAACGGTGTCCGCCCCGGCGGCCGGTGCAGCGCCGGACAGTCGCCAACCGACCGTCTCGGTCGCCGGTACGAGTTCGACGTGCATTCCGTCGTGCTCGCTGCGCAGCGCGTGGTAGTCGCGTCCGGCCAGGAACGGCCGCACGACCAGTTCGAGTCCCGGGGCGCCCGGGCCGTTCCGCGTCGCCGCATCGCCGACCAGGGTCCAGCGCTGCACGACCGCCGCGTGGCCGCGCGGCACGAACAGCTCGTGGCGCACGCGCCGGCCATTGCCGAGCGCGAACTCCCAGGTCGGCCAGGGTCCGGCCCGGAAGCTCGCGACGAGGCGGTCGCCGCGGGGGTGTACGACGCCAGGTGTGTACATCTGCGCGCTCAGCGGCCAGGTCTGCGTTTCGGCGCGCAATTCGACGTCCTGGCCGGCGACCAGGACCATCCTGCCGGTCGGTGGCGTCGTCGCCGTGCAGAGCAGCGCGTGGTAGCGGCGACGGCGCACGAGCTGCGTGCTGCCCATGGCGAAGCCACCGAGCCCGTCGGCTTCCAGCCACTCGCGGTCCTCTGGCATGGCGTTCATGCGGGCGTCCTCGCTCGCGAATCAGGCCTGCGGCCTCGAGCCGGCGACTGCGACCGCGATGTCCTCGTGCCCGGCGGGCCGGCGCAGCAGGGCGTCGATCGACCAGCGACCGGGACCGAAGGCCAGCACCAGCAGCGCCGCGAGCAGGAACGGGTACGGTTCGGCCCCGACGAACGAGCGCACGCTGCCGAAGGCGTCGCGGTGCGCGGTCAGGTAGGCCACGACCATGTTGCCGAGCAGCAGCAACGCGATCGGACGACTCGCCAGACCGCCGAGCAACAGCAGTCCGCCGCCGCACTCGAGCGCGCCGACGAAGACCGCGTTGACGAACGGCACCGGCAGGCCGAGGCTGGCGAAGAACTCGGTCGTGCCGGTGAGATCGCCGAGCTTGCCGTAGCCGGTCTGGAAGAACATCCAGCCCCAGAGCACGCGCACGAACAACAGTGACGGATCTCGCAGGCGATCGAACGCGGCGATCGCGACGCGGTCGTAGAAGGACTTCGACGCGGTGGGCTTCATGGCCCATGGGATGCCCGGTGCGCGTTGCGGTTTCGACGCCGGCGACCGGACGACGCGTGAGTCGCCCCGAAACCTGATGGTGACGCGTCGCATCCAATCGCGCAGACGGCGAGTGGCGTGTGGCCGCTGGGTCGTCTCCGATCCAACCACGCGGCTGCGCCGCAAGGAAACGAACATGAAGAAGCACTCGAAGAAGCTCTCGACCCTCCTGCTCGGCGCTGCCGTCGCCGGCCTGATGACCGCGACCACGACGCTGACGTCGTGCAGCGGTGACTCGTCGGCCGCCGAACGCAACGGCTGCAACGGACCCAACGGCTGCGGTGGCAAGGACAAGAAGGAGGCCAACAGTTGCAGCGGGCCGAACGGCTGCAACGGGCACGGCACCAAGCCGGCACAGAAGAACTGACCCCCGCCACCGGCTCGGGACGGAGCCGCCCGGGCGGCGGGGTGCCAAGCCCCGCCGCCGCCTGGGTTCGAGGCGCCGTGCCCGGCCCGAAACGAATCCGGGGCGCCGAGAAACCCCCGCCCGCGCCCGGCAACCAAACGGTGCGTTAGTCTGCCACCAGACGCGGTGGCCCGGCCTGCCATGACCGAACTTCCCGACCTTCCGGTGCTCGCTGCCAGTGCCGAACCGGACGAATGTCAGCTCGTGCAGGCACTGCGGCGCGGCGAGGAGCCGGCGTTCGCCCAGCTCGTGCGCCTGCACGGACGGCAGCTGCTGGCGACCGCGAGGCGGCTGCTGAACAACGAAGAGGACGCACGCGACTGCCTGCAGGAGGTGTTCCTCATCGCGTTCCGGGCGATCGAGAAGTTCGAGGCGAAGTGCCGCCTGACCACCTGGCTGCACCGGATCATCGTCAACACGGCGCTGATGAAGTTGCGCAGCCGCCGATCGCGGCCGGAGTGCTCGATCGACGACCTGGTGCCACGCTTCACCGAGGACGGCCACCATCTGGAACCGCCCTGTCCATGGAGCGACCATGCCACACGATCCCTGCAGGCGGCCGAGAGCCATCGACTGCTGCGTCGGGCCATCGAACAACTGCCGGAGTCCTATCGCGAAGTCGTGCTGCTGCGCGACATCGAGGGTCTGTCCACCGAGGCCACGGGACAGTTCCTCGCCATCACCGCCAACGCGGTGAAGATCCGACTGCATCGCGCTCGACAGGCCCTGCGAACACTCCTGGACCGACACCTCGAGGACCTGACATGACCTGTCGCGAATTCGCCGAGTTCCTGGACGCCTTTCTCGCCGGCACGCTGCTCGCCGAGGAGATGGCCGCGTTTCACCGACACCTGGCGGTGTGCGTCCATTGCGTCACCTACCTCGACACCTACCGGCGCACGGTCGATGCCTGTCGCCGGCTCGGTGCCACCGGCGAAGACGTGCCGGCCGAGGTGCCCGAGGAGCTGGTGCAGGCGATCCTGGCATCGCGGCGCAAGCAGGCCTGAGCAGTGGTCTCGTGCCGCGAGTTCCTGCAGCTGATGTTGGACGGCTGGCTCGCCGCCACCCTGCCACGTCACCGGCAGCGCGCGTGCGACGAGCACGTCGCCACGTGCCACGCGTGCACCGACTACGTCGACAGCTACCGCGTCACGGTCGGCATGCTGCGGCGACACCGGGCCGCCGAGCGGACGCCGGCCGTGCCGGAAGACCTCGTGCGGGCCATCGTCGCGCAGCACTCGGGGTCCTAGCTAGCCGCCGGCGGCGACGAGGCGGCCGATCGGGGTGGCCGGTTCGTTCCAGGCGGTGCAGAGCTTGACCCAACGCGTGGCTTCCGCCTCGGTCGCCAGCACCAGCATGCTGCAGCCGAAGCTGGTCGTCTCGGCCGCACGCCGAGCGCCGTCGGGACCGGGAAACCACTCGGCGAACGGGGCCGGCGGCCGCCAGCCGGCGAAGGTCCACTCGACGTCGACGTTGGCCGGCAGCGCGCGGCGCAGCGTCGGCACCAGCGCCTGGCCGTCCACCGCCAGCAGCTGCGCGGGCCACTGTTCGCGCAGCGGCTGCTGAACGACGCCGACCTGACTGGGTCGGGGTGCGAGCAGGGTCGCACCCACGGTGTCGCCGTTGGCGAGCCGATCCCCGAGCGTGCACCCGAGTTCGTCCGCACGCGCCAGCATGGTGGCCAGGTCGCTGTCGGTCGCACCGCGGCCACGCAGTGCCAGCACGACGTCACCCGGGGCGCCCGCCGCGCGCGGCTTGCCCAGCACCGTGCCGGTGAGCACGAGGCCGATGTGTTCGTGTCCGCCGCTGGCGGCGGCCAGCGGCAGCACGATCGGAACGCCGTGCGCACGACAGGCGTTCGTGATGCCGGCGACGATCGCGATCGGCAGCTCCGCATCGGCGGGCGCCACTACGTGCAGCGCCGCCACCTGCGGCAGTGCGCCGCAGGCGAGCAACGTGTTCACGGCGGCATGCGCCAGGTCGACGCCGAGCGACTCGCCGCAACCGAGTTCCTGGGCGAGGTCGCGACGGCAACCGATGCGCTGCGCGACGACCGCCAGCCCCGGCGCCATGGCCGCGGCGGCGCCGGGTACGAAGACGTCGGGGGCGAACTCCGAAGCGAACTCCGTCAACCAGGGCAGGGGCGCGGGATCGGACGACGGCAGCGACCCTCGAAGCATGGTCCGAGGATACCCACCGCCACCCGGATTCGGCAGCGGCACGTGAACGTCTCGATGCCCCGGTCACCAGCGCACGGCCAGCACGGCCTGGGCGGCGGTCACGAACACCGTGCGCTGGTCGGCGCCGAAGGCGCAGTTCGAGGTCGCGACCCCGGTGTGCAGGACGCCGAGCAGCGTGCCGTCCGGATCGAAGACGTACAGACCGCCCGGCCCGCAGGCGAACAGGTTGCCCGCCGCATCCACCTTCATGCCATCGGGGAATCCGGGTCGGTCGCCGCGCCAGCGCGCCGCGTCGAGCAGCAGTTCTCTGCCGGACGGCTGGCCGCGCGCGTCGAGCAGCACGCGCACCCACTTCGGCGCTTCGGGGTCCGCATCGCTGACGTAGAGCGTGCGACCGTCGGGCGACAGCGCGAGGCCGTTGGGACCGCGCAGTTCGCGCTCGAGCAGCGTCACCTGCCCGTCGGGGGTGCGCCGGTAGACGCCGGCGAACGGCAGTTCGCGGCCGGGGTCGTCGAACTGGCCCGGCAGGCCGAACGGCGGATCGGTGAAGTACAGGTCGCCGTTCGGCGCCAGCAGCAGGTCGTTCGGGCTGTTGAGCCGTTTGCCCTCGAACCTGTCGACGATGGCGACGAGCGTGCCGTCGGCCTCGCGCCGCGCGATGCGGCGATCGCCGTGCTGGCACAACCAGAGCCGGCCGCCGGCATCGACCGCGAGGCCGTTGCTGCCCGGCTCGCGGCCCGGGAACGGCGTCGTACCCGAGTAGCCGCTCGGCGCCAGGTAGGTCGTCGTGGGTTCGCCGGGCGCCCATCGCAGCACGGCGTTCTGCGGGATGTCGGAGACGTAGAGGCAGCCCTGCCGCCGATCCCAGGCCGGACCTTCGAGCCAGGTGTGTCCGGCGGACACGCGCTCGACGGTGGCCTGCGTCGACACGACCGCGTCGAGGCGCGGATCCAGGCGTTCCCAGGCGAGGTCCAGCGGCTCGCCCCAGGTCGCGGTGGCGGCCAGCAGCAGCTTCGCCGAACGGATCCACAGGTAGTTGGCGGGCGGATCCGACAGCGGTCCGTTGGCGCCGAAGATCGCGATCGTGAAGCGCTGGCCGGCGAACGCACGATGCGTCAGCAGCAGGCGGTTGGGGGCGTTCCAGCCGGCGACGAGCGAGCCGCCGGTCTGACCGAGCTGGCGCGGCAGGCGGCCGTCGACCCAGACCTCGGCGTAGTCGTCGAGCACGACTTCGAACTCGAGCGTGCGGCCTGCGACGGGCATGCCGTCGATCTGCTCGGGCACCTCGAAGCGCAGGCGGTACCAACCGAAGCAGATGCGACCGCTGCCGCGACGCTGCTCGAGGCTGTCGGCCGCGATCACGTCCCAGCCGGTGTCGTCGAAGTCGGCGGCGCCCGCATGCGGGGAGACGTCGTAGGTCTGGTTGGGCGCGCCGCTTGGCTTGCGGTCGGCGCCCGGCGCGCGGAACGCGACGGTGTGCAGCTCGGCGTCGTGGTAGCGCCACTCGGCATGTGCCCGTTCGGCGCCAAGCAGGCTGCCGAGATCGAGCTCGCGCGGCGTCGTGGTGGGGACCTGCGCCCCCAACAGCGACGCCAGCATCGCCGCGGCGAACGCCGCGCAACGGATCTCAGGCGCCATGGCTGCCATGGATCACCTTGACCACGTAGTAGGTGAACGGTGCCTCGACCTGCCGGAACCAGTGCGGCACGCCCTGCGGCACCACCACCACGTCGCCCGGCGTCAGCTGGTGGGTGTCGCCACCGACGATCGACGTGCCGCGCACTTCGTGGTCGGCTACGGTGCGCGGTTCCGACACGGTTCCACCGGTCACGAGCGTGGCGTTGCCGCCGAGCACGTAGATGACGTCGGTCTCGTCGCTGTGCACCTCGGCCAGGCCTGCGGTCTCGCGCCGACTCGCGTGGATCTTGTAGTCCGCGACTTCGAGCAGCGGCCGACCGACGGCGAACGCGGCGGCGACGTCCGCGTGTGGCAGATGCGTGACGGGCCCTGGCGCGACACCTTCGCAGCAGCTCACCTGCGTCGCCGTGAGCGGCAGACTGGCCGCGGCGCTGGCGATGTCGTGGTCCTGCTGGGCGCTGGCGGCACCGCTGACGCCGATCGCGCCGACGACCCGGCCGTCCAGGAGCAGCGGCACACCACCCTGCAACGGCGTGAAGTCGGGCAGCGCCGCCATCGCGGTGCGCCCCTTGTTGATCAGGTCCTCGAAGACCTTGGTCGGCTTCTGGAACAGCGCGGCGGTGCGCGCCTTGCCGGTGCTGACGGTCGCCGCCATCGCGAACGTCCCGTCGAGCCGTTCCAGGTAGAGCAGGTTGCCGCCGTCGTCGGTGACGGCGATCGCGGCGCCGGGCGCCTGCAGGCGGCGGGCCTCGGCCAACGCCGCGGCGGCGACCTGCTTGGCGCCCTGCAGCGTCAGGACCTGCTTGGCTGCGAGCGGCGCCGTCGGCGCGACCGGTGTCACGGCGACGGCGGCCGCCGCGGCGGCAGTCGGCACCTGACCCGTGGCGCTGCCCACGAGGGCAGCGCCGAGAAGCAACGCGTGGATGCGGGTGTTCATGGTTGGCTCCGGGGGTGCCCCGGACCTCAGCTCTGGGCCTGCGGGAAGCTCGTCTCGCCGAGCAGCGTCTCGGCGAATGCGCACCAGATCTGCACCTTGGCGACGTCCTTGACGTAGGCGGGCACGACGACGGTCTGGTTGAACTTGCCGTCCTTGGCGACGAGGCGCTGCAGCAGGAACGTGCGACCGGCGCTGTCGACGACCTGCCAGTGCGGCGCGGGCGTCTCCGGCACGACGAAGTCGGCGCTGAGCATCAGCACGCGCTGGTCGCCGAGGTGACCGAACGTCACGGTGCCGCGGTTGGCCTTCTTGCCGGCGAACTGCGGCGACATCACGGCCGAGCAGAGTTCTGGCGCGGTCTGCAGCGGCATCACCTTGCCGAAGGTCGTCTCGCCGAGCAGGGTCTCGGCGAACGCACACCAGATCTGCACCTTGGCGACGTCGAGCACGTAGTCGGGCAGCGTGATCGTCTGGTGGAACTTGCCGTCCTTGGCGACGAGGCGTTGCAGCAGGAACGTGTTGCCGCGTGCATCGACGACCTGCCAGTGCGGGGCCGGTGTCTCGGGCACGACGAAGTCGGCGCTCAGGGTCAGCGTCCAGGCGGTGCCCTGCTGCTGCAGCGTGACGGTGCCCTTGTTGGCCTTCACGCCCTGGAACGGAGCGCTGGTGACGGGATCGCCGCCGGCGAGGGCGGGCGCGGCCGCGAGGGTCGCGGCGAAGCAGACGGAAGCGAAGCGGTGACGGATCGAAGTCATGGGGTTCCTTGCTCGTTGGGTTGCGGAGTGCCCCGATACCGCGGCGCGGCGCCACGTCGGGGGCGCTGGTTCGATGCGGACCGGTGCGGCGCGTTTCGTCGCGTTGCGCGGTGCCGTGCCGGCGTCGGCACGTGCGAGCCGGCGCATGCGGCGGGGTGCGCGGCGCGGGCGAGGTCGGCGTCGCAGGCGTGCCTGGCGCGCGTTCCCGGCGCAGGTCCGCGGGTCGTCTCGCATCGCCGCGCGAGCTGCGGTGGGCGGTCTGCGCGCTACCTGATCGGCGCCGCGGCCCGCTCGTCGGCCGCCGCCAGGCGCAACCGGTACAGACCGGTCTGCGCGGCGATGAACAGCGTGTGCCCGTGCTCGCCGAAGGCCAGGTTGTGCGGCTCCTCGGGGCGATCGGCGACGCGGCCGAGAACGGCGCCATCCGCGCCGACGATCCAGATGCCGCCGGGACCGCAGACGTAGACATTGCCCTTCGCGTCGACCTCGAGGCCATCGATCGCGGTGTCGCCCGCGACCTGGGTCAGATCGAGGAACGTGCGGCCGGGGCCGAGCGAGCCGTCGGTCGAGCGCGCGAAGGCGAGCACGACCTTGTGCTGCACGTCCCAGTTGCCGACGTAGAGCACCGACTCGTCGGGCGACAAGGCGATGCCGTTGGGTCCCTGCAACGCGTCGCTCTCCAGCGACAACGAACCGCCCTGCCAGCGGAACACGCCGCTGAAAGGCAGCTCCTTGCGCGCATCGTCGAACGTGGCCGGCAGCCCGAAGGGCGGGTCGGTGAAGTAGATCGACCCGTCGTGTGCCACGACGACGTCGTTCGGGCTGTTCAGGCGTCGGCCCTGGTGGCGGTCCACCAGCACGCGGCGGGTGCCGTCGGCGGCCAGCTGCGAGATGCAACGATTGCCGTGCTCACACACGATCAGGTTGCCGCGCGGGTCGAGCGCGAGACCGTTGCTGCCGGGCTGCTGGTAGGAACGGATGTCGGCCCCCTGATAGCCGCTGCGATCGCGGAACAGGCTGACGCCCTCGGTCGCGGACCAACGCCAGATGCGGTTCTCGTTCGGATCGCTGCACAGCAGGGCATCGCCGACCCATACCGGTCCTTCGGTGAACACGAACCCCGTCGCAATGCGTTCGAGCTGGGCGTCGAACGGCAGGATCGCATCGAGCCGCGGGTCCATGCGCACGATCGTCGTCGCCACCGGTTCCGGGACGATTGCGTGCGGCTGGCCGAGGCTCTGGGCGACCGCGGCGCCCGCCAGGGCGATCTGTTCGTCCTGCGCGGGGGAGTTGCCGGAGACGCCGATCGCGCCGACGACGTGCCCGGCGACGACCAGTGGCACGCCGCCCTGCAGCGGTGCGGCACCCGTCAGCACCAGCGTCGCCAGGCGGCCAGCGGCGATCTGCTGTTCGAACTCGCGGGTCGGTCGACGGAAGATCGCCGCCGTACGCGCCTTGGCCTCGGCCACGGCCGAGCTCGCCACCTGCGTGTCGTCGCGCCGTTCGAGCAGCAGCAGGTGGCCGCCGTCGTCGACGACGGCGATCACCACGGTGGCGTGGGCGACGTCGGCCGCCGCATGCGCAGCCGCGGCGATGCGGCGCGCGGCGTCGAGCGTCAGGACGGGTTTCGCGGGCAGTTGTGCGCGCAACACGCCTGACGCGGTGACGAAACACAGCACGGCGACGCACAGCGCCGCCGGCGTCGAGAAGGTCGATCGTCGCATGGTTGGGTCCTCGGCGACTTCGATGCGCGGTGGTGGACCTCGTTTCGCGACCGACGGCCGGCGCCGTCAGGCCTGATCACCCTTCGGCCGGCGGATGCCGAGCTTCTCCATGCGGCTGCGCAGCGTGTTGGGATGCAGATCGAGCACCTGCGCGGCCCCTTGCGGACCGCCGATCACCCAGTTGCTGTGCCGCAACGCCGCGATCACGTGTTCGCGTTCCATCGCTGCCATGCTCCGCAGGCCCTGGGTCCCGGTCGCGGCGGTCGACGCCACGTCGACCGTGGGCATCTCCGGCCCGCCACCGAACAGGAACGGCAACGCATCCACGTCGAGGGTGTCGCTGTTGGCCAACACCACGGCACGCTCGATCAGGTTCTCGAGTTCGCGGATGTTGCCGGGCCACGGATAGGCCTCGAATCTCGCCAGCAGTGCGGGGCTGACGCGTTCGACGCGCCGGCCCGTGCGGGCCGAGAACCTGGCGAGGAAGAACCCGACGAGCAGCGGGATGTCGCCCCGACGGTCGCGCAGCGGCGGCAGGGCGATCGGAAAGACGTTGAGCCGGTAGAACAGGTCGCGGCGGAAGCGCTCCTCGCGGATCGCCCTGGTGAGGTCTCGGTTCGTCGCGGCGATGACACGCACGTCGAGCTGGATCGGGGCACCGCCGCCGACGCGTTCGAACTCCCGCTCCTGCAGCACGCGGAGCAGCTTGACCTGCACCTCGGGCGGCACTTCGCCGATCTCGTCGAGGAAGATCGTGCCACCCTGCGCCAGTTCGAAACGGCCGATGCGCCGGTTGATGGCGCCGCTGAAGGCACCCTTCTCGTGGCCGAACAGCTCCGATTCGACGAGCCCGGCCGGCAATGCGGCACAGTTGAGCTTGATCAGCGGCTTGTCGCGGCGACTGCTGGCCGAGTGGATGGCGCGCGCGACCAGTTCCTTGCCGGTGCCGGTCTCGCCGGTGATCAGCACCGTCGAATCGGTCGGCGCCACGCGGCGCACGTGCTCGAGGGCCTGCCGCAGGCTCGGCGCGGCGCCGATGATCGTGTCGAAATCGTGCACCGACTTGATCTCTTCCTGCAGGTACTGGTTCTGCGCCCGCAGCTGACTCTGCTCCTGCTCCATGCGCACCTGCTCGGTGATGTCGAGGAACATCGTGCGCGTGTAGGTGCCGCCCGGATCCGGTCGCGACCACCATTGGATGAACACCGGCTTGCCGTCGTCCTGGCGACGCAGCTCCAGCACGACGCCGCTGGTGTCGGCGCCGCGCCCGATCGACTCGAGGGCCTTGCGGACCCGCTCCTGCGCCTCGGGCGTGTCGGGGACGAGCGATCGGCCGTAGGTGCCGACCGCGTTCTCGGGTCGGATGCCCAGGATGCGCTGCGCCGCGCGGTTGGCACGCAGGAACCTCGAGTCGAGGGCCTCGTGCACGTAGGCGATCGGCGCTTCGTCGAACAGGTCGCGGAAGCGCTCCTGGCTCTCGCCGAGCGTGCGTTCCAGCTGCCGCCGCGTCAGTTCGGCTGCCGCCAGCGCGGCGAAGATCCGGAAGATGGCCGTCTCCCGTTCGCCGCACTGGAGAGCCCGCGTCGCGAAGGCACACAGGTGTCCGAGCACGATGCCTTCCGAATTGCACAGCGGCACGCCGACGTAGCCTTCGAGCCGCAGCTCGGCGACCCGGCGCGAGGCCGGAAACCGATCGCGCAGGCCCGTCGGCGCGCATACGGGCTGGCCGGCCAGCACCGCGGCGCACGGCGAGTCGGTGGCGTCCCACGGCAGGCCCACCATGGTGCCGTCGTTCGTCGCATGCGCGACCGCGACGACGAGACCGTCCTCGCCGCGTTCGGTCACGAGCACATGCTCGAACGCGAGCAGCGAACGGATCTGCTGCACCAGCGCGGCGAAGAAGTCCACTCCTGCGCCCGCGGTGACGGCCCTGGCGATCTGCTGCAGCACCAGGGCGTCGTCGCCGACCGACGCCGGGCTCGGGATGTGGGGGAGGGGACGGTCCACGGGGCTCATCCTGGTGCCGTGGTAGGCGGACGCGCGCATGGTAGCGGCGTTGCCGCCGACTATCCCTCCCGGGCGTCGAAGTCGGCCGGCCGGCACGAACGTTCGTGGCGACCACGGCGGGCCGTGGCCCACCGGTGGCCGGCCACGAGCTGCCGTCGCCATGACGGCGTGATCCCGGCCGGGTCCGGGAGTTGCACGAGAGGGGCATGCCCAAGCCTTCGAAGGCCAATCCGGCGGCGCGACCCGGCCCCGGGAGCGTGCTGCCCGGCTCCGGTCGCGCCACGCCGGGCCAGGGTCCGGCACCCGAGCCTCGGCCCAGGTCGTCGCCCGCGCCGAGCCGCGAACAAGACGTGCGCGACACCATCGCGGAGCTGTTCGCCATCGCCAAGGTGATGCTCGGGTGCACCGCGGCGGCGGCCACGGCGGTGCAGGCGGCCTACGCGACGGTCGTACCGTCGCCTGCCACCGGTGGCGGTGCCGACGGCCCGGCGCGTCTGCGAACGAGCCTCCGTCGCGCCATCGCCCGTCAGTGCCTGCTCGGTCGGCAGCAGCAGCGCGACGCGGCTGGCGCACCGCTGGTGTCCTTGCTGCCTCGCTTCCAGCCGGACGGCCATCATGTGGCGCCGGCGCGGCCATGGCAGCTCTCGGCGGCAGCGGTCGAGCACGATCGCTTCCGTGCGACCCTGCGGGCGTGCATCGACGAACTGCCGCCGCGGCACGGCGACGTGCTGCTGCTGTGTGACGTGCTCGATTTCGACGTGGTCGAGACTGCCGCCGCGATCGGCGCCGACCCACGCGCGGTCCGTCGCACGTTGCATCACGCTCGCCAAGCGCTGCGCACGCTGCTCGAGCCGCACTGCACCGCCGCGGGTGTCTCCGCGTGATTGCGCGCCTCGTGCGAGGAGACGCGTGCGCGGCAGATCACGGGATCGGCGGATCGCCGGGCTGGTGGTCGAGCATCGCGCCGAGCTTCTGGGACAGCTGCGGCTCTTCGCACGGGTAGCCCAGGATGGCGTCGGCGCGGGCCATGAAGGCCTGCATCACGCGATGGCGCGACGGATGTTGGATCAGCAGCACCACGCGCGTCGAGTCCGACAGCTCCTTGATGCGGCGGCACCAGTCGAAGCGCCGGTCCTCCCCGGGTGGCACGTCCATCAGCACGATCTCGTTGCGATGCGCGGCGGGATTCGGGATCTCGCCGCGGCCATGGCGCCGCAGGTCGAGGCCGACGCGCCGGCAGCTGAGCCGCAGGGTGCGGAACACCTCCGGCTGCATCACGAACGCCGCCAGCGTGCCGCGGATCGGCGCCGCCGGGATGCTCTCGAGCGTCTCCTCGTCGGTGCGGCCGCCGGCGCGCGCGGCCTTGCTCTCGGCGACGATCGTCAACGGTCCCTTGTTCCACGCTTCGGCCGTGGCGGCGTCGAGCACCACGTAGCCGCGCGACTCGGGATACTCGCCGAGCTTCAACCGGAACGCGAACGCGACCAGCGTGCCGGTGCCGAAGGTGTCCGTCGCCTCGCCGGGCCTGGCGACGACGTAGTCCTGGTAGCGCACCTCGCAGTTCTCGATGCGTTCGCGCAGCACGTTGGCGAAGCCGGCGAACATCACCGTGCCCAGCTCGCCGAACGCCGTCGCGTCGTCGTCGGTCAGGGCGCCACTGCTGCGCCGTTCGTTGACGACGTCCTCCGGCGTCATCATCAGCAGTCCCGCCATCGCCACGGCATCGGGTAGTTCGAGCACCGCGTACAGCGTCTTGCCGTCGTAGGTCCTGTCCATCGCGCCGCGCGACACCGTCACGGCGCGCGGCAGCGCCGCCTGGAACGCATCGGCCTCGTGGACCTCGGGTTCCCCCGGACGCACGACGATCTCGCGCCCGACCAGCGAACCGAGGCCCTCGCCGATCGAGCTGGTGAGCATCCCGAAGGTGCGCAGCAGCTCGTTCGCGGTGCCGGGCTTGAGGGTGGATACTGGCATGTCTCGTAGGTGGTCGGCGTGCCGCGCCGCGTCAGGGCCCTCGCCGGAGCGAGGTCCGCGACGGGTGCGCAGAGCGCGGCCTCATCCTTCGTCTTTTCGGCCGGTGGGGCCGCCCCACTTCAGGCCCGCCGGGTCGAGGTCGTGCGCGCGTTCCGGGCGGAACCCGACCGGGCCGCCCACGTCATCGAGGATCAGCCGACCGGGCGCTGGCGCCGGCAGGGTGTCGTCGGCGAGCAACGCGGCGGCGAGGTCGGCTCCGGCCGTGGCCGCGGCACTGGGACAGTCCGTCGACGACCTGCCTTCGGCGAGTACGAACATCGGCTTCGACATGGTTGCGCGGCCCGCGCGAACGGGCCGCAGCAGCTATCGACCGGCCGACCCGTGCGCGTGCAGCGGGTTCTGTCGGCGCGCCGAACCGCCGATGCCGCGGGCGTGATGCGGTTGCCTGCGCCGCCGCTGCTACCGGTGCGTGGCCGTTCGCTCAGACCAGCTGGTTCGCACTGCGGTCGAGCTGCGCCTTCAGGCGCGCCATCACGTTGCTGTGGATCTGGCACACGCGCGACTCGGTCAGCTCCATGATCTCGCCGATCTCGCGCATGGTCAGGCCCTCGTAGTAGTACATCAGGATGATCAGCCGCTCCTTCTTGGTCAGGCTGCCGGTGATCATCTCGAGCGCGTCGCGCTGCTGGATCGTGTCGACGGGGTCCACCGACTTGCGGTCGGCGAGGATCTCGACCTTCTCCATCTCCTTCTCCTCGTCGCCGTCGTCCCACTTCTCCGACAACGAGAAGATCGTCTTCGCGTTCGCCTCGGCCTCGTGCGCCTGCAGCTCCTCGAGCGTGATGCCGAGCACCGCGGCGACCTCGGCCTGGTTCGGCGCCCGGCCGAGTTCGCCCTCGAGCTGGCGGACCGCGCGGTCGAGGCGGTGGGCCTTCAGGCGCACGAGCCGCGGCACCCAGTCCTGGCTGCGCAGCTCGTCGAGGATCGAGCCGCGGATGCGCGTCGTGCAGTAGGTCTTGAACTTGATGCCGCGCGACAGGTCGAAGCCGTTGATCGCGTCCATCAGGCCGAACGTGCCGGCCGAGCTGAGGTCGTCGAGTTCGATCGACTTCGGCAGCGTCTGCAGCACGCGCTCGGCGATCGTGCGCACGAGCGGCATGTGGTGTTCGATCAGCGTGTTGCGCAGGTTCTCGTCGCGCGTGCGCTTGAACGTCTTCCAGATCACCTCGAGGTCGATCTCGGTCACCGTCGGCTGCGTCGGCGCCGGCGCCGCCGCCGCCGCGGCGGGCTTGGGCTCACGCTCCACGGCCTTGAGACGGTTGGTGGGCTGGGCGGCGGGGCGGGAGGAGGTGCGGACGGCAACCGAGGACTTGGCCATGACGAGGACTCCGGCGGGACGGGCGAGCGGGGGAAGGACGAGGAACGGGTCGCGCGGGGAAGGGGCGCGATGGCGACGCTGCGCGGCTCCTGGGTGCGTCGAACGGTGGCATGTGCCGGGCCGTGTTCCTGTCCTCCTCGCTGCGCTCGTGCGAGCGCGCCGCGGGAGAGTCGTCCGTTCGGGTCTGCAGAGCCAGTTTCGACTGCGAGCCTCGGCAGAGGTCGGGTCGCTTGGTCATGGACGCGAACGGTCGCTTCATTTCGGGAACCAGGCTGCCATGGCCGGCGGGATGCCGGACCGAAGGCCCTATGGCTTTGCGTCCCCGACTTTCATCGGGTTTGCCGTTTCGAGAAGCACTTGGTGGGAGCCGCTACACCAAAGATCGTGACCCTGGCGGGTCGGTTGCTGATGATCGGCGGAAGTGCCCCGGCGATTGAGCCGCGGTCCGCGACTTTCTTGAGCGGATTCCGCAAGTTACTGCGCAAAAGTATCTTACGGCAGCAGAAAAACTATCCACAAGCCGTGGAGGCGGCCCGTTCCCGCCCCCTCGAGACCGGCTTCCGTCCGAACTGCACGCAAGTCATCAGCCCGGTCAGCCCGGGATCCGGATCAGCGACTCGACGCGCCGCGGCGCCAGCTTCTCGCGGCCCGGCAGGAAGCCGAGTTCGACCACGAACGCGCAGCCCGCGACCATCGCCCCGCAGGCCTCGACCAGCTCGCAGGCCGCGCCCATGGTGCCGCCGGTGGCGAGCAGGTCGTCGACCAGCAGCACCCGTTCGCCACGTTGCAGGGCGTCCTGATGGATCTCGACCGCGTCGGTGCCGTACTCGAGCACGTATTCGATCCGGCTGGTCTTCCACGGCAGCTTGCCGGGCTTGCGCACCGGCACGAATCCCCTGCCGAGCCGCATGGCCAGCGGCACGCCGAACAGGAAGCCGCGCGACTCGATCGCGGCGACCTTGTGCACGGGGCCGAAGTCGAGCGCTGCCAGTCGATCGATCGCCACCGCCATGGCGCCCGGGTCGGCGAGCAGCGGAGTGATGTCCTTGAACAGGATGCCGGGCTTCGGGAAGTCCGGCACGTCACGCAGGAACGCGGCTAGGTCCATGGCCCGCCCATCGTGCCGCGCCTGCGGCCGGTGAGCGAGCCTGCGCCGTGCGGTCGGGCGGCGGCGATCAGGACCGCGGGCGCGCCGCAGCGCCATGCCGGGCCCGATCCTGGCCCGTGACCACCATCGCGCCCGGCAGTTGTGTGAGATCCGGGGTGTCCTCGGCGACGGTGTTGGCGCGGCGCGGGCCGCGGCCTTCGATCGCGCGGGCGGCCTTGGGTGGTGCCGGGGGCGTCGCCGGCTCGGGTCGCCGCGCCGCCGGCGGGTGCGCCGGTGCGGCCGGACGGACAGGCTGCGTCGGACGAGCGCGGAGCGCCGGGCGAGCAGGCTGCGCGGCGCGCGCGCGTTCCGGCGGCCGCGCCGCCGGCGGCGTGCGCGGCGTCGCCGCAGCGGTCGGCCGCGGCGCGGCACCGGCACGAGGTCCGGGTGCTGGCGTGGGGCCACCGGCGGCGACACCGGCAGCCGGCCGGACGCCGGGCCTGCCGGCCACAGCCAACGGCCTGACGCTCGGCGCCTGGAACTGTTCGAGCGCCTCGGGCCGGCGCGGAAAGCGCGGCGCCGGCGCCGTCGGGGCGGACGGGCGCACCGGTTGCGCCGGCGCCGTGGCGACGGGTTTCGCGGCCGGTCGCGCGCCGAGCAGCACGCTGCCCAGTTCGTTGCGGCGCGTGTCGAGCCAGGTGCCCAGCAGTCGCGACATCACGAACAGCGGCACGACGCACAGCGGACCGATCGCCGCGATCTGCACCCACACGGGTCGGCCGAACACGGCCCACGCCGTCACGGCGGCCGGAGCGAACAGCAGCCAGCACACCGGCGCGATCGCGGCGTAGTGCGGGCCACAACGCGCGAGTCCGCGCAGCAGCGTCACGGGTGACAGCGCGCCGAAGTCGCCACGGATCTGGCGCAGGCTCCAGGCCAGCGGCGTGAAGAACGCGCCGATCAGCAGGCCGGGCAGCGTGGTCGAGAGCGGTGCCCCGAGCACCATGGCGACGAGGGTCGGCACCACCAGGATGCCGAGCACCAGCGCGGCGTCGACCAGGAACGTGCGCGCGTCGCGCACCAGCTGGCCGAGTTCGGGCACGTTCGGCACGTCGGCCGAACCGCCGCTGCTGGCGAGCAGGATCTGCCGGCCCATGGCGCCGACGACGGCGAGCACCGACAGGCCCGGCACCGCGGCGATCGCCGCCAGCACCAGCGGCGAGCCGCCGACGGTCAGGAAGCCGCCGAGGCCGACGACGACCGGGAACGCCAGGGTCGTCACCAGCACCAGCCATGGCATGTGCTGATGGAACAGGTATTGGAGCGCGTCGACGATGTGTTCGCCGATTCCGGGGGCATCGCCAGCAGTACCGGTGTCGTGCCCACCCTTCGCTCCGGCATGGCTGGCTGCCGGCGCCGCGGTATGGCGACGGGCGAGGCCGTTGCGGGCCGCAGGATCGTCGACGACACCGAGCCGCACGAGCCGCGACTCGAGGTTGGCGTGGATCACCGGATTGCGCACGCGACGCAGGCACGCGGTGGCTTCGTCGGCATGGCCGAGCCGAAGACTCACCTCCGCGAGTTCGCGCCAGATCTCGTCCGAATCGAGGCCTCGTTCGATGGCACGATGCAGGGTGGCGTAGCGCTGCTGCGGGGTCTCCTTGGCGGGAGTGGCATGACTCTCGAGTTGCACGGGATCTCCTTGGGTTGTCGGTTTGTCCGACACTTCGGCAGCGGCGGGATCGGTGCTTCCGGCGCGTGACTTGACCCGTCCGTCTCCGGCCGAGACGGGCCACGGGCGCGGCGGCGATCAAGTCGCGCGGCGTCGGCGGACGATGCCGCAGCGGAGGATGCCCATGCGATCGGAGTTTCTGCGCGTTCTGTCGGCGGCTGGGTGCGGTGTCGCAGGACTGCTCGGCCAGGCGGCCACGGTGCCGGCGACGATGGATGGCGTCGAAGGCGGCGGCGGCACCAGCATCCCGTTCGGCAGCAACCAGTCGTGCCGCTACCAGGTCGTCTACGACGTCGAAGAACTGCCGTGGACCGGTCCGCGCATCCTCACCGGTGTCTCGCTGCGACCGGACCAGAACACGACCACGGGCGCGACGCCGGCGAAGGGCTACCTCGAGATCTCGGTGCTGATGTCGACGACGTCACGATCGTCGACCACGATGAGCCCGACGTTCACCGAGAACTACGGCACCGATGCCATCTGGGTGGTGCAGAACCAACAGGTGCAGTTGCCGGCACAGCCGGCGGCCGCCACCGGTCCGCGGCCGGCGAACATCCACTTCGCGTTCTCGGTGCCGTGGGCCTACGGGCTGACGCCGGTCACCAGTGGCGAGCCGGAGCAGAACCTGCTGATCGAGATCTGGATCCACTCGCAGCCGACCGGCGCCTACCGCATCGACAACCTCAGCGGCTGCATCACGCCGACCCCGTCGTTCGGCAATCAGGACCCGCAGTGCGCGGTGCCCGGCGGCATGCCGGTGGTGCTGACCGCCGACGCGACGATGCTCGCCGGCAGCAGCTACGCCTGGCACGTCGCCAACGCGCCCGCCAATGCGCCGTTCACGGTCATGGTCGGCGCCGCCAGCACCGGCGGTCTGCTCGGCAACCCGGCGTGGCCGCTGCCCTACCCGATGTTCGATCCTGCGAACCCGTCGGTGCCGTCCGCGGCGCTGGCGGCCCTGCTGTGGCCGGCGCCGGGGTGCTGGCTCAACGTCGACCCGCTCGGCTGGCTGTCGGGCGCCTGCGACGCGAGCGGGAGCGGCACGGCCACCGGCTTGATTCCGGCCGGCCGCGCCTCGGTCGGCGTGACGCTGTTCGCCCAGGCCATGGTGCTGGCGCCGACCGCGAATCCGCTGCACCTGATCACGTCGCTCGGCCGCGAGTCGACCGTCTGCGGCCCGCTGAGCGTGGCCCGCAACTTCGCGTTCTACGATCCGGCGGCGACCCCGCCGCAGCCGGTGCCCGCCGCGGGCACGGTGCAATACGGCATCGGCCCCGTGATCGAAGTGCAGTAGCCCGTCGCAGGCGGCGCGGCGCCCGGGAGTACCTTGCCCGACCAGTGCCGGGGGCCGACACTGCTCGGCCATCGCGGCCGGGCCCGCAACCGAACCTCGGTTGCCAATGATCGGTCCTGGCCGCCCTCCGAGACTCTGTGCCCATGAAGGTCCTGCTGTGCCGCCCACGCGGCTTCTGTGCCGGCGTCGAGCGCGCGATCCAGACCGTCGAACGGGCGCTCGCCAAGTTCGGCCGGCCGGTCTACGTCCGGCACGAGATCGTGCACAACAAGATCGTCGTCCAGGACCTCGTCGAGAAGGGCGCGGTGTTCGTCGACGACCTCGCCTCGGTGCCGGCGGGAAGTCACGTGATCTTCAGCGCGCACGGCGTCGCGCCGGACATCTTCGACAAGGCCCGGCGCTACGAGCTGCACTCGATCGACGCGACCTGTCCGCTGGTGACCAAGGTGCACGTCGAGTCGCGCCGGTTCGCCGCGCGCGGATTCACGATCCTGCTGATCGGTCACGCCGACCACGTCGAGGTCGAAGGCGTCGTCGGCGAAGCGCCGGATCGCACTCTGGTCGTGCCGACGCCCCAGGCGGCCGAGGAAGTGCAGGTGCCCGATCCGGCGCGGGTGGCCGTGCTGACCCAGACGACGCTCAGCGTCGACGAGGCGCAGCGGGTCATGGACGTGCTGAAGCGCCGCTTCCCGAAGCTGCACACGCCGCGCAAGGAGGACATCTGCTATGCGACCAC
>JAEUHS010000042.1 GCA_016794035.1 Planctomycetota bacterium | reverse complement strand
GACGATCATCTTGTCGTGCGAGGTCTGGGCCTGCTCGATCGCGCAGGACATCGGCACGTCGGCCCCGAAGGGGCGCAGCACCTCGTTCTCGACCAAGATCAGGTCGCCGACCTGCGCGCCGAGTGCCCACGGGCCGGTGCGGAACAGGATCTCGTGAGTCACCAACCGTTGCAGTCGATGCGTGAACACGCCCTCGCGCAGCAGCTGCGACTCGCGCGTCACGCCGTAGAGCTGCGTCACCTCCGGCTGCCAGGTGTCGGCCCGCGGGTTGTTCGTGTCGTTCGCGCTCCCTTCGGGATCCTCAACAGGGAGCACGTCCTGCGCGTAGGCCTTCGACTCGTTGAGGAACTGGTACTGGATCACCGTCGAGCGATTCCTTCGCGGCAGCCAGTTGATCGAAAGCCCCTCGATGTTCGTCGACGTGAACAGCTGCACCGGGGCCTTGGCCGGCACGGTGACCAGGCTGTCGGAGTGCGCGTCGCGGTACTGGTAGACGAACGAGATCCGCCGGCCGAGCAGGATCGGCGTGCATCTGCCTGCGGCGCAGATCGCCAGGAGCCGTTCCCACGCGGGCCGCGGTGAGTCGAACACGCCGTCGAACGTGAACGACGGCTCGCCCCACGGGTCGGACGGGTTCGGCTCCGTGTCGCAGAAGATCGACCACCGGCGCGCCGCCTCGAGGTCGACATCGGCCTCCTTGAACCAGCGGCCGAGGCCGACCACGTCGTCGAGCAGCAGGTGCAGTGCCTGCCAGGCCGGGTTCCTGCCAGGCGGGTGCTGCATCCAGTTGAAGGGCGCCGCCGGCACGTCCCAGCACGGTTCAGACCAGCCGAGCGACTCGTCCCAAACACGGACCTTCAGCAGGTCGCACGTCACCTGCAGCTGCGGCTGCGCACCTTGCAGGCGCGCATCGGCCCGAAGTTCGAGCCCGAGAATCGCGACGCCCGGGTAGGCGAACTGGTGAGCGCTGTAGGCCGTGACCTGGCGCCACACGCCGAGGTCGCTGACCTGCCCGCTCGGGATGACGGTCGGACCGAGCCTCTGCAGGCGCAGCTCGATCGGTGCCAGCGTCCCCGCTGGCAACGCACCGTAGATGCCGAGGATGCCGCCCGCCGGGCGGTAGTAGTAGGCGCCGGGCGCGCTCTGCGCGAGCAGTCGCCATGTTGACTCACCGACCGATCGCCACTCCAACAGCCACGGCCACTGCGCACCGGTCAAGGCTCCTGTCGCGTCCTGTTCCCAGAGCCCGTTCGGGAACGAGACGATCACGTAGACGGCGCTGATGTCTTCATCGCCGAGGATCGCGAAGAAGGCCTCCGAGTACGCGGCTTGCAGCTGATAGCCGACGGCGAGGGTGGCAGCAGCGCCGGAGAACGGAGGTGGGATCGGCGTTTGGTTGAGGTTGCCGGCGCGGATCCAGGCCAGTACGCCCTGCGTCGAGCCCAGCAGCTCGAGCTGGTTGACCTTGATGGTCGCTGGCAGCGGTGTCGTCAGGCCAAGCCCGTTCTGCTCACCGGCGATCAGGTCCCCAACGCGGTGGATTGGCCCGTCGCACAGTGCAAGGAGGATGCGCAAGTACTCGCCGGACAGTCCGGGGGTGGAGCTGTAGTCGGCCACCTCCGAGTAGATGACCTGGCCGCCGACCGCGTGCCGGCCGTAGCCGAACGGCACGGGCTGTCCCTGGCCGTAGCTGGTTTGGATGCCGTCCCACGTGTAGGTGGGGCTCGAATCGTCGCCCCGGTCCTGCGGGATGCCTGGCGGCTTCGGCTTCGGCAGCAGCAGGCTGACCAGGTAGTTGATCGCGACGCCGATCACGGCCGAGATCAGTGCCTGCACCAGCAGCGCACCAAGCTCGGTGCCATGCTGCGGCGACGCGACCATGACCTCCGCGCCGTCGGGGAGTTGCTGGTCGAGTTCCGCAGGCTCGAGCCGCCTCCCGTTGACGGCGACCCCCAGCGGGCGCTTCGAGAGGGCGGGGACGCCGCGGGCCACCTCCATCACCTTGCGCGCCGTCATGCCGGCCGCCGACGGGATCTCGAACCGGTGGATCTTGCCCTCGCCGAGCAGGCCTTCCTTCGCGTGCAGGCGGATCGGCGGCGGCGTATTCATCGCTTCGGCGGTGGGTTCTGGGCTCGATGGGTCGGGGTGTTTGGTGGTCATGGCAGAGTGCCTTGGTGCGGGTAGTGGTGCAGCGACGTGCGGTGCGGCTCCGTCATCGCCGGACTCGTGCCATTGCGCGGACCAGGCACCGACCGAGATCGGTCGGATGGTCACCGGCGACGAGTCCGAGGGTCGCGAGGCGCAAGAGCGCCTGGCCACGGCCAGGCTCCTCGAGATGCGGCGCGTGCGACGCGCGCCAGGCCTGGTCGCTGCCGAACGGCACGGCCAGGCTCTGCAGCGCGACGACGGCGCCGTGCTCGAGCGCGACCAGGGCCTCGACGTTCCGGGCCAGGGTGCGGCGGTGCTCCGGTCCGAGGACCCAGCCGACGGCGAGCATGGCCGCCAGGCGGTCGCGCTGCTCCTGCACCAGGTTCGTGCAGACGACGAACAGCACCGCGGTCTGCAGCAGCTCCTGCCCGGCCGGGGAGTTCACCGCCGACAGGGCCGCGGCCGGCGCGTCGTGGCGGCCGTCGTCGAGCAGCATCGAGATCGCGACCGTGCGCGCGTCGTCGACGATGGCCTCGATCTCCGCCATCGTCTCGCGGCCGATGACGGCGGCGCCAAGGTTGCGCAGGTCAATCTCCTCGCGCTGCAGGCGAGCCAGTGGGTCGTGGTTGACCATCAGCGGGCGGCCCCCTTCACCGTGCCGCGGAACCCGTTCCGGCGCTGCATGTCGTCGGTCACGAACTGGCGGATGGTGCCGCGGTTCTGGCGGAACAGCTCGTAGGTGCCGCGCGCGTCGGTCGAGTGGAAGTTCTGCACGATGTTGACGACCTGGCCGCCGCCGGCGCCGCCGCCCGCGCCGCGGAACGAGACGGGGATCGTCTTGCCGTCGGGGAGCGGCACGAACGCCTCGGCAGGCGCCTTGCCTTCGCCCATCAGCGCTAGCGTCGGGCCGCGCGCGATGCCGCCCATGGCGAACCGCTGCAGCGGCAGAACGCCCTTGATCGATCCAGGCTCGACGCCGCCGTCCGCTTTCGCGACTGTCGAGCCGCCGCCAGCGGAGCTACCGAAGAGCGCGCTCAGCACTCTCACCGTGAGCAGCTTCGCGATGACGTTCGCCAGGATGCCCAGCACCGACTTGCCCAGGTCCTTCCAGGCCTGGCCCCACGACTTCGTGCGTGAGATGGCCGCGCCGATGTTGTCGGTCAGCGCATCGAGCGTGCCGCCGACCAGGACCTGGCCGCTCTGGTAGGCGGTCTGCGCGAAGTCGCGCCACTGCAGCGAGGCCTTCCGCGCACCTTCCTGGAACCGCTCCCATGCGCCCGGCTCGACCACGTCAGGTTCAGCGCCTGGCGCGTCGCCGGTCACCTGCACACGGATCGGCGTCCCCTTGGCAGCCGCAGATCGCAGCTCCTGCAGCCGCTTGAGCATCTTGTCCAGCTCGCCATTCGCAGAGCCGAAGTCCTTCTGGATCAGCTGGGCGTTCACACCGAGTGCGGCGAGGTCGCGCTCGAGGATGTTGGCCGCATCGCTGTTGCCCTGCAGCTTCGCGGTGACCAGTGCCAGCTCCTTCGTGATGAGCTCCCAGCCGGTCACGACGGAGCGGAACGTGTCGACAGCGAACGCGAGGATCTTGAACGACTCTACGAATGTCTCCGTGAGCTCGAGGACCGATCGCTTCGTGCTCTCGGAGTTGTCCTTGAGGTAGGTGTTGATCGCCTCGAACAGCTCAGTGAACGCTGGCGACAGCTGCACCGCGATCTGCTGGAAGAGTGCACCGAACGTCTGTTTCAGTTCGTCCCATGAGTCGTTGAACGCCTCGACCCTCGCGAGTTCCTCGCGCGTGAACACAGCGCCGAGGGCTCTCGCTTCAGTCGCGAGCTTCTGGATCCCGGTCGACCCCTGCTGCAGCAGCGGGGCGAGGTTGCTGCCGGATCGGCCGAACAGCTGCAGGAGCGTATTCGTCTTCTCGGCCGAGCCGCCCAGGCCGTTCAGGCCGTCGCCCACGCGCCCCAGGATCTCGACCAGGTCGAGGTTGCTCCCGGAGAGTTCCTCGGCCGTGAGGCCGAGTTCGGCGAGCACCTGGCGCTGCTTCCGCCCTCCCTGGTTCGCCTCGTCGACGAAGCGCTCGAAGAAGCGGACCGAGTTCGTGAGCTCCTCGAACGACACACCGGCGAGCTCGGCGCCGTTGCGCAGCGCGGTCAGACTCTCGGCCGAGACGCCGAGCCGATCTGAGGCCTTCGCGACGGCGTCGAGGTCCGCGGCGACGCGCCGGAACGCCACGAACGCAGTCGCGGCGGTAGCGGAGATCGCGCCGAGGGTGATCCCCAACCCCTTGAACGCCGTCACCAGGCTGCCGGCGACACCGCGACCGACGGCAAGCAGCTTGGCGAACCCGGCGGTCGCCTGGTCCTGCATCTTCGTGGTGATCTGGAGGCTGCGGGTTTCGGTTGCCATCGTCGTTCAGTTGGGGGTGGTGTCGTCGTCGGGGTTCGTCAGTGAGTGGGTCAGGGTTCGCGACCTGCCGTGACGGCGTCTCTCGCACGCCAGAGCCAGGTCGGTGGCGACGACGACATTTGCGAAACCGTAGGTCGCACGAATAAATGCGGTGCGCCGCTACCCACGATGCTTTTCTGCTTCGCCGGAAGGACCCGACGCCCCGATGAAAGGACCGGAGGGCCGGGCCGCGCCGCGGGAGCCGCAGGCGGCGGCGTCACGGGCAGTGCCTGGCCCACTGGGGCCGCTTGCGCGGGATGAAATCGTGCCCGCGCTTCTCTGCTGCTGCGCGCCGCTCCGCCTCGGACTGCGTCCACGAGAACGGTGGACCCAGGTCCTCGTCGTCGTCGATGGTCGCCGTGCGACGGGCAGCAGCGCCCGCCGATGCAACGGCCTCTCGACATGCGCCGCCACCGCTGGGCGCAGGCGCTCTCGTCGTCGTAGCGATGGGCTGCGGCCGCTGGTCTGGCGGCATCGAGGCCACAACCTCGGCCTTGGTCTGCATGCAGTAGGCACGCACCTCGGCCGCCGTGAACGGCTCGACGTTGCTGCGGACGCCGCGGTGCTTGGCCGTGCGACCCTCGTTCCTGATGTACCCGGCGAGCACGTCGACCTGCCCACCGAACTCAGCACGCACGGCATCGTCGTGCGTCAGGATGCGCGCCGCGGTGTCGGCGGCCCGGTCCGGTGCGGCCGCGGCGAGTGCAGCGCCGATGCCCAGGCGCAGACCGTGCTCGAGGTCGGCCAGCAGCAGGTGGCCGGACTCGCAGGATGCGGCGAGAAGGCGAAGATCCTCGGTGGTTGAGGCCCAGTGTGTGGTGGTGGTGGTGGTCATTGTCCGTCGTCCTGATGGATGGTGGTTCGGGTGCCCTTGCCCTCGTGGCCGAGCAACGCCAGGCCATCGAGCGGCTCCTCGATCTGCTCGGGCACGGGGGCGACCATGTCGTCGTCGTCGTCGTCCGTCTCGCCGGCAGCGAGCGCTGGCTCGGGAGGCGTCTTCGTTCCGAGCCGGTTCAACTGCTCGACGAGTGACGCGCGGCGGAACTGCAGCCGTGTGTGGTCCCGGCTCGCCGATTGGTGCTCGGCGAGCATCTGCTGCGTGAACCTCGCGAGCTCGGCGTCGACGAGGCGCAGATCGTTCTGCAGCGACTCGACACTCACGTGGAGGTCCCGCGCCTGCTTGTTCTGGTGCTTGTGGTCCGGGTGGCCGGCATCCGCGAGGCGGTGCTGGGTCTCGGTCAGGTCCTGGAATCGCTGGGTCGCGAGCTGGTGCGCACCGACTGCGGCGTTGAAGACGGCCTCCGCTTCGTTTCGCGCCGCGTGCATCTGCTTCTCGAGCTCGGCCGCTCGCTCCCTCGCTGCGGCGCTCTCCTTCTTCGCGGCGGTCAGCAGCTGCTTCGCACGCTCGAGTTCCTGCGGCGCGTTGCCGAGGGCGATCGACTGCTCGAGCAGCTCGAGGTCGGCCTCGATGACCTCGGGCGACTTGCCGAGCTCGGTCGCGGCCGTCTCGACCTCGGCGACGAGCGCGCCGGGTGCGCGGTCGCCGCCACTGCGTGCGACCTTGGCCAGGGCGGTCCAGTAGATGCGCTGCGCGTCCTGGCGGCGAGCGCGGAATCGTTCGTTCAGTTTCGTGATCAGGCCCATGTGGCTGTTACCTCAGTCCCGTTCGTGGTGGTGAAGGCGCGAGCGCGCATCGAGCGCACGTCGCGCGAAGGAAGAAAGCCCCCGGCCGCCGCGCCGCCGATCCCCATGCGTGGGCGGATGCGCGACGGCCGAGAGAAGTGGTCTGTCCCGACGAAGATGCAAAGTGCGCCGGAGGGAATGCGTGCCGCGGCGCCGCTACGAGCTGCGCCGCGGCGGCCCCCATGCTCGCCCGACGCGCGACCAGTGCGCCGGGGGAGGCAGTGCCCGCCGGAGCGAGCTGCAAACGAAGTGCGGACCGGTGGACGCGCCGAAGGATCCGCTGCGCCGCTACGAGCTGCGCCGCGGGAGGCGGCCCACGAAACGGCTGTGCGCGGTCCGCAGCGCACAGCCACCACCGCCGCCGTGGACGTAGACGCGGCGGCAGAGAGAGCCTCGGCGGAACAGAGTCCGACGAGGGTCAGCAGGAACAGGATCGATTGCACCGCCTGCAGCAGCTGCTGCGCGGGCTTCGTGCCGCGGCCGATGCGCGGCCGGCGCTTGGCCAAGTCGTCCTTCCACGCCTCGAAGGACGAGCCCTCGAGCTGCAACGCGGCGTCGAGGAGATCGCGCACGGCCGCGGCCGACAGGCTCTCGGCGGTGGCGATGTCGTCGACCGCCGCGGTGAGTGTCTCGACGTCGAAGGGACGGCGGTCGGAGCGAATCAGGCACAAGATCCGTCGCGCCGAGAACGTGTTGTCGCCGGCGCGCTGCTGGCGCAGCATGCGCTCGGTCTCGATCAGCTGCGGCGACGGCGCGGCGTGGTCGGGGTCCGGCGCCGGCGGGTTGGCGGCCGCGGCGGCGCGGCGACGCGCGCCGAAGTCGTCGGGGTCGCGCATCATGGCCGGCCTCCCGCGCGCACATGGCGCAGCTGCAGCTCGGGGCCGACAGACCCGAGGGCCTCGGCCAGGCCGATGACCAAGTCACGGACCATCGCTGACGGCGGGAGCTCGCCGGTGAGGCGCCAGGTGGCGAACGCCTGCAGCAACTGGCCGCTGGCATCGGCGCCGGCCTGGCGGTCGAGCCGCGCCGCCGCGGCGAGCACGGCGTTGCGGCCACGGGCGGTGGGCGGCAGGAGGCTGCAGATCAGGCGGACCGTCCGGCCTGGCTTCGATTCGCACGAGGGCTCGATCATGCGGTGGTTCTCCGGGCGACGAGGTCCCCCATGCCCAGGCCGCGCAGCAGCTCGTCGAAGGAACCGACCGCGCGGCGTGCGTCGCCCGATGGTGGCACGGTGCTCGTCGATGGCCTCGCCGGCGGCGACGATGGCGCCGAGCCCTTCGGTGCGGCGGCACATCGGATCTCGTCGAAGAACCGGCCGACTGGCCAGGATGCTCGGCAGCGGGTTAGCAGCTCGCGCTCGCCCGCAACGGCTCGCCCGAGGCGCGATCTCAGCGCGCCGGCGACGGAGCGCGGCCGGCCGAGTACCACGTCGATCGCGAGCACCAGCAGCCGCACCGGGTCGAGCACCCGCCCGACCTGCACGGCAAGGTCATCGCGCCGCCGCGGCGACTTGTCGAGCACGCCGGTAGCGGCGAGCATCTGCGCGATGGCACGCGGCGCGGGCATGCGGAGCAGGCGCGGAACCGCCGTCGGGTCGGTCGCGATGCGCCTCAGTTCGGCGACGGCGCGCGCATTCGCGGACGTGGCCCCTTCGGCGCGTTGATCGCGCGCGGCCGGTAGCTCTGGCATCAGCTGGCCCAGCACGTCGCCGGCCGCCACCGGCGCGTGGCGTCGGCGTTGCCGTGCGTCGGCCGTGGGAACCTCGACCGTGCTCGCCTCGCCATGCTGGCTCTTCGGCCAACCCTCCAAGGACAAGCTGGGCTCACAACCCTGCTCAGCCGGCGCCTGCGGCGCGTGAGGGGAGCCCTCTACGCTTCGTAGTGCAAGGGGTGAGGCCGTGCAGTTGCCACCGACCGAGGTCCTGCAGTTTCCACCTCGCCGGCCGCGCGCTGAACGCTCGGCGAGCTGCTGCAGCCGTTGCTCGGACATGGGGCGGCCGGCAGCCGACACCGGCTTGCCCTTGGCACTCCGGACGGCCGTCAGGCGCACGAGTCCAGCCCGGCCGCGCTGCACATCTGCGGCCGTGAGGATGCCTTCGGCGACGAGCAACCGGCGCGCCGCGGCGATGATCCTCCGGCCGAGGTTGGCGTCGGCGCCGCGCTCGGCGTCCGTGCAGACGTACCGCTGATCGGCCCGCGTGCCGATGGTCTCGCGCACCGTGGCCGCGCAGGCGCGCAGTAGCGCAGGCCGGAGCTTGCTGCGGCGGCGCAGGAGTTGTCGGGGCAGCGGGTCGCTGCGGGTCATTGCCACGGCGCCGTCGGCCGTCGGCCGCAGGTAGCCGTCGACGATCGCAAGCAGACCGGCGTCGACGAGCCACCCGATCCAGCCGCGCACCGCCGGTCGGCTGGCGCCGAGCATGCGTGCGATCGCCGAAACGTTGTGCGCCATGCCGGCTTCGGTGTCGGCGGCGAGGGCGAGCACGAGCCCCACGTTCCCCAGTTCGCGCGGCAGCCAAAGGTGCGCACTGCCGCGCTTCGGCCGCGGCGAGGCCGGTTGGCCCGCCGGCGCTGGACGCGCATCGGCGGCCGGGCTACTGTGCGTGCGCACGGTGCCCCCCTCGGTGTCGTGTTTCCGCCTCGATCGTGGTGCCCTGCCAGGTCTCGATCGGGGCGGTGTGCTGTACGGCGACGCACAGCAACGCTCCCTCGCCCAGGCCCGCAGATGCGGCGCAGCGCCCGGCGAACGCGACGGCGCGGCGGTGCTGTACGCGGAGCGGTCTCGGCCTCTGTTGCGCCCGCCGAAGAACCACCCCTTGGTCGGCCGACCGCCGATGGCCCACCACGACCTCGGCCTGCAGCGTGCGGACGACAGCGAGCGCTGTTTCGACGACCACGCGACCTGCCGGCGCGATCGCCGCGTGCACCTGGCGCAATGCCTTGCCGAAGCCAGCGAACAGCCCGCCGAACTGCTCTACCAGCTTCGCGGTGATCGCCTGTGCAGCAGCCGCGATCGCAGCGCCGGGCGCCGCCGGCTCGGGGCCACCCCGGCCGGAATGCCGGGAAGTTCTCCCGTGCAACGGAATCGGGTGACACGGCGGGTGACACCCGCAACGGTTCGAGGCTCGATTCCCTCGTTCTGCCCCCGAAACGAAGGACCCCCCGAAACCGGATCTAGATAGCCATTTCGGAGGGTCTTCAGTGGCGAGGGCGACGGGAATCGAACCCGCAACCACCGGATCGACAGTCCGGTACTCTAACCAATTGAGCTACGCCCCCACGCCGTGAGGGCCGGGGATGGTAGCCACGACGTGCGCCGTTGCAAGCACGTTCCCCCGGCGGGCACCTGGCCTGGCGGGAGCGTTTGCCCCCGCGCCCCGGACATTAAATCGGCCGCCGGGCTTTCGCCCAGCGGCCGAAGCCACTCTTCGCTCTCTCGTGTCGAACCGGCCGCCCATCGGCCAGGATCTTGCGACCCGGACTTCGAGCAACCGGCCCGATTGCTACGGTGTGTAGGACGCTCGGTTCCGCCGCCCAAGGGAAGCTGTCATGCCACCAACCGGAGTCCCCCGTCTGCGCCTCGGATTCGCCGGTGCGAGCGGTTGCTCGGCACCGCATCTGTCGGTCGACGGCATGACGCCGTCGGGGCCGAACCTGTCGCATTGGCCGGGAAACCGCACTCCGGGCAAGTGGAAGGCGGACCTGAGCACCGGCATCGCGCTGCGTTTCGCGCGCGCCGCGGCGGCCGAACAGGAACAGTTCCTCGGTGGGGTCGAGGTCGTGCTGAACGACCACTACGACACCGATGGCTTCGGTTCGCTGCTGGCGATCCTGCGGCCGGAGGTCGCGTTCGCGCGCGAGGAACTGCTGCTCGCGGCGGCGGCGACCGGCGACTTCGGCAGCTGGCACACCTGGCGCGGTTTCGCGATCGATCGCATCGTCGCGCGGCTGGCCGAGCCCGACTCGCCGGTCGCCGGCGCGTTCCGCGGCGTCGACGACCCGGCCGAGCTGTCGCTGCGTCGCTACGAATGGCTGCTCGAACATGCCCCGGCGGTGCTCGACGGACCGGGCGCGTTCGCGCCGCTCTACCAGGACGAGCTGGCGGCCGTGCAAGGCGAACTCGACGCGGGCCTGCGCGGCGCACTCGACCGCCGCAACTGGCGCGACCTCGACTTCGCGGTCGTCACCAGCCCCGGACCCTGCCACCGCATGACGCTGAACACGCTGGCCGGCGCCCACCGCGTGCTGCATGTCGAGCAGCGCGCCGACGGCAGGCGCTACCGCTACCACGACCGCACCGAGAGCTGGTTCGAGCTGGTCACGTTCCAGCCGCGGCCGCGGCTCGACCTGCGCCCGCTGGCGGCGCACCTGGCCGAACTGGAGCCCGGACACGACGGCGCCGCGTGGAACGCCGACGCGCCGACCGAGCCGATCCCGGAGCTGTACTTCGGCGTGCCGTCGACGCAGGAGTACGGCCGCATCACGCGCGAACTGCGGCCGAGCCGGCTGCCGGCCGAACGCGTCGTCGCCGCGTTCGTGGCCTGCTACACGCGCGCCAGCGGCGGGTGAGGCGCTGGCGCTGCGGCGGCGCGCACTTCATCATGGCGCGCCGATGAAGCTGCTGCGCGCGCTGCTGTTGGGGTCTTGTTCGCTGCTCGCGGCATGTGGTGACCATGCGCTGTCGCAGGATGCCAGCGGGCGCTACCGCCTCGTCGCACAGTTCGCCGGCAGCCAGGTCCATTCCGACGCGTGCCGCGAAGCACTCGAGCGCCACGGCACAGCAGCGCTCGTCTTCGCCCACGACGAGGCGACCGCGACGGGACCGCGGGGCATCTGGAGCTCGGGCTATCGGCCGCTCGAATTCCGCCTGGTCACCATTGGTGACTACAGCCCCGACGAGCTGTTCCCCGCCACGCTGCCGCCGGAAGAGCGGCGCCGCGCAGAGCAGACCGCGGTCGTGTTCGAGGAGACCGGCGCCGCCGTGGCGGTGGACATGGCGCTGCTGTGGTGCCATGGCATCACGCCACCGCGGCGCCTGCCGTTGGGCACCCACTTCGTGACTCCCGGGGGGGTCTCTTCACCGCAGCCGGCACCTGGCGACTTCGTCGTCGAATTGCTGCGACGGCAGCACGCGGACCTGCTGACGACCACGCCGCAGACCGACGTGGTGTTCCGCATGGGCCTCGTCATGTCGCGCGCCGACGACCGCCACCTGCGCGTGCGCAACCAGGCCTACGTCGCGGCAAAGCGCTATCCGCAGCTCGACTTCGTCGATCGTGTCGCCGATGGCGACGGAGCCGGGCTCGAGGCGACCGTGCGCGAACTGCTGGCCGCCGGCCATCGGGCGATCCTGGTCAGCACCGACGACCCGTCGGCGCTCGGCCCGATCGCCGTCGCGGCACAGGAACGCAACGTGGCTCTGATCGTGCTCGACCCCAAGGCCGAATGCCAATACGCCACCTGCTGCATCGGCTGCGACCAGCAAACGCTCGGCCGCGCCGCCGGCGAGGCGGCGAAGTTGCTGGCTCCGAACGGCGCCGCGATCGTCGAGCTCGCCGACGACCTGCAGTCCGAATCGGCCCAGCTGCGGCACCGCGGCTTCTGCGACGCGCTCGGCCTGCAGCCGCGGTGACCCGCGCGGACCCGCGGCGGCGCGATCAGTGGCCGTTCAGCCGGTCGAGCCGGAAGCGGATGTCCTTGGCGACGTCGGCGAACTCCTTGCTGTCGCCGCAGACCCCGAGCAGCGCCTCGTAGTCGGCGCGCGCGCGCGCGACGTCGCCGGTTTCCTCGGCCAGGCGCGCGGCGGTCCAACGCGCGCGCGTGCGCATGCCCGCGTCGCCCGCCTGCTGCGCCAGCGCGTCGGCGACCCCGAGCGCCGCCGACGGGTCGCGTTCGCGCATCGTCCACGCCAGCTGGTAGGCCGCCCAGGAACCGGCCTTGTCGCGCATGCCGCGGTCGTCGACGACCGCCTGCAGCGTGCGCTCCGAACCCGCCACGTCCTTGCGCTGTCGTTGCAGCATGCCGAGCTGCGTCAGCGCGTTCGCGCGCTGGTCGGCGTCCAGGTCGCGGGCCAGCAGTTGGCGCAGCGCCACCTCGGCCTCGCCCAGATCGACGCTCTTCCACTGCAGGCGTCCCACCTCGGCCAGCAGTTCCTGGTCGCTCATCGCCGCGTACTTCTCCTGCGAACGCTGCGCGTCGATCTCGTCGAGCGCGCGCCGCAGTTGCGCGGCGTCGATCACGGTCGTCGGCGCCGCGTCGCGGCGCGGCGGCTCGGGCGCGGCAACGGCGGCAGCGGCGACCCGGCGCTCCAGGGCCGCGAGGCGCTCGGCGATCAGATCGAGCTGCCGGTGGACGCGGTCCCACTGCGCACGCTCGCTGCCCGCCCCGGCGGCGGGTGCCGGACCCGACAGCGCCGCTTCGGTCGCGGTCGCGGCGCCGCCGGCGGGCGGCACGGTCGTCGCTCCGTCCCGAGCGAACCAGAACCACACTCCCGCGGCCATCGCGACCGTGGCCAGGATCGTCACCAGCGCCCGCATCGGTCCGATGCTAACCGCCGGCCCGTAGCCGTCGCCAACCGGTTCGCAACGCCGTCCCCACCCGCTACCTTCGCGCGTCCGCCGCATGCCTCCCCGCTCGACGCTCCGCTACTGGCTGCTCCGCTTCCTCGGCGGAATCGTGCTGCTGGTCGCGGCCGGCAGCGGTGTGTTCCGCGGCGTGCTGGCGGTGCTGCCCGGCTTCGCCGGCTTCTACCTGGCGCTGTCGTCGGTGACGCCGATCGTGCTGCTGCTGTCGGTCCAACCGCGCACGCGCCGCGCCTGGAGCGAGGCCGCGACCGAGGCGTTCGCGCGCGCGTCGCTGCCGCGGCGCATCTACTACCTGCTCGCCGCCGTCGCCGAAGTCGACGGACCGATGAGCCCGGCCGAGCGCGAGACCGTGCGGCAGTTCGTGCGCGAACGGTTCTTCGGCACCGAGTCGGCCGAGGAGCTGCGGCTGTGGGAGGCGCAACCGGTGCAGGTCGACGACCGCACCGGCCTCGCGGCGCGCATCGCGTTCGGGCTCGGTCCCGCGGAGCTCGACACGCTGTTCTGCTGGTGCTGCCTGGTCGCGTTCGCCGACCACAACTACCGCGAGCCCGAACACCGCGCGCTGCAGGAGGTCGCTCGCGGCCTCGGCATCGCCCCGCCCCGCGCGCGCCTGCTGTTCCACCTGGCGAAGGCCCAGTACCTGCGCGGCGAATCGCGCGAACGCACGGCCCAGGCGACCGACGGCCTGACCGACAAGGCGCGGGCGCTGTCGGTGCTGGGGCTGCCCGCCGACGCGAGTCCGGACACGATCCGGCGTCGCCACCGCGAACTCGTGCGACGATTCCACCCCGACGCGCAGCCGAACCTCGGTCCGGTCGCGCAGCAGGAAGCGACCGAACGCTTCCGCGAGATCCAACGCGCCTATGAGACACTGGCGCACTGACGGCCTGCCGACCCCGATCCCACCATGGTCACGATCACCGCGCGCTACGAAGGCGATCTCTGCTGCACCGCCACCCACGGCCCCTCGACCGCGACGCTGCAGACCGATGCGCCGAAGGACAACGAAGGCCTCGGCCGCTTCTTCTCGTCGACCGACCTGGTCGCCACCGCGCTCGGCACCTGCATCCTGACGACGATGGGCATCGTCGCCCGCCGCCACGGCATCGAGCTGAAGGGCGCCACCGTGCGCGTCGAGAAGCACATGACCGCGGCGCCGCGGCGCATCGGCCGCCTGCCGGTCGAACTGTCGGTGCCCGGCGTGTTCACGCCCGAGCAGAAGAAGCTGCTCGAGAACGCCGCGCACGGCTGCCCGGTGCACAAGAGCCTGCACCCGGACATCGACGCGCGCATCACGTTCCTCTGGCACGGCTGACGCCGTTCGCGACGCGTTCAGTTGCTGGTGTTCGTCTTCAGCGGATCCCACCAGTTCGCGGTCGGGTCCTCGGCCGTGCCGTCGAGCGCCTGCACGTCGCTGATGATGCCGGTCACCAGGCCCACACACGCCCCGACCGCCGACATCGCCGCCAGCGCCACCAGCACCGCACGCCCGTCGCAGCCGCAGCCGCAGAGGTTGCCGTTCGAACTGCCGAGGATCACGAACGGCCCCACGATCGCGCCGGTGACCGGCTTCACCAGCGTGCAACCGCCGGTGGCAAGGAGCAAAAGGGCCAGCACGAGACCGAACGCGCGGGTGCGGAGGCGGCACATGGCGGACCACAGCGCACACGGTCCTGGGACGTTCGCCGCCCGGGGCCTGGCGGCCGCAAGCCCGGTCGGCATCGGAATCCGAACTCCGGCCAATCCGGGATCGCGGCCGGTCGTCTTCAGCGGCACGATCGATCCATGGCCGATGCGGAACCGACCCTGAGCGACCTGTTCCAGGCCCATCGACGGGGCCTGGCGGGGGCGGTGCGCAGCGTGCTGGGAGGTTCGGCCGACGTGACCGAGCTGCTGCAGGACGCCTTCCTCAAGTGTTGGCGCAGCTGGCAGGACGGCACGCGGCCGCGCGACCCGGTGGCATGGATGTTCGTGGTGACGTGGAACGTCGCGGTCGACGCCCGCCGGGCGCGACAGCGGCGCCCGCGGCACGAGACCCTGGACGAGGACTCGAACATGGCACCTGGCATCCATCCGTCTCCCGTGCGCGCGCTCGAACAGCGCGAAGCCGTCGCCCGCGCGCAGAGCGCCGTGGCGGGTCTCAGCGACCCCGAACAGCAGGTGTTCCTGCTGCGCGTCAGCGGCGAACTGCCGTTCGACGCGATCGCCGCGACGCTGGCGATCCCGGTCGGCACGGCGAAGACGCGCATGCGCAGCGCGCTGCACAAGCTGCGGCAGAAGCTGGGTGCGACGACCGAGGCCACGAGGAGCGCACGATGAGCCCGCACGACACCCCGTTCTCCCCCGCCGAACGCGACCAGCTCGAACAGGAGCTGCTCGAACTGCACTTCGGTTGCCACGAACACCCGGAGCAGCTCGCGGCGCGGCTCGCGGCCGAACCGGCGCTGCGCGCGCTGCAGCAGCAGGTGCTGCAGCAGGCCGATCTGCTCGCCCGCGCCGTGCGGCCCGAACAGGCGCCGCTGGACCTCGCGACGCCGGAGCGCGGCGGCCGGCCGGCGTGGTGGCGGCGGCCGATGCCGCGGCTGCTGCTCGGTGCGGCGGCGGCGGCGTGCACGGTGCTCGGCTTCTTCGTCGCGGCGCGGGTCGCCGACTGGCGCCTGCAGCAACACCAGAGCGAACACCTGCACCTGACCGTCAGCGCGCCGAAGGCGGTGCCGGCCGGCGCGCCGTGGACGTTCACGGTGCAGGCCAAGGACCTGCGCGGCGAGGCGGCGGCGTGCCGCGTGCGCTGGCAGGCGTTCGGCGACGACGACGCGGTGCTCGGCGCCGGTGAGGCAGCGGTCCTGGACGGCAGTGCGACCGTCACGATGCGCGCCGACCTGCGCGTGCCGCAGCGCGTCGAGGTGGTCGCGGCGACCACCACCGACGAGGTGCGGCAGGTGCTGACGCTGTCGACGGCCGCCGCCGGACCGCTGGTGCACGTCACCACCGACCGCCCGGTCTACCGCCCCGGCGAACCGGTGTTCGCGCGCGCCGTCGTGCTCGATCGCGTGACGCTGCTGCCGCTGGCGACGCGCTGGCCGACCCGCGCCCAGCTGTTCGACGGCAAGGACGCGGTGGTCGCGGCCCAGGCCGATGCCGGCAACGAACTCGGCGTCGCGTCGTTCGCGTTCACGGTGCCGGCGGAGAGCGCCGGCGGCACGCATCGCGTCGAGGTCTCGTCGCCGGCCGGCGCGTTCGCGCCGGAGTCGGTCGAGATCGTCGTGCGGCCGTTCCAGACGCCGCGGCTCGACGCGCGGATCGTGCTCGACCGCGCCAGCTACGCGCCCGGCGCGCGCGGCTCGGCCGCGGTGTCGGCCGAACGGCTCGGCGCGGGCGGCGTCGCCGCCGGCGCGATGGCGACCGGCACGCTGGTCGTCGACGGCAGCACGGTGTCGAGCGAGAAGAAGGCGCTCGATGCCCGCGGCCGGGCGACGTTCGGCTTCACCGTGCCGACGCAGGTCGAACGCGGCGCGGCGCGCTTCGTCGCCGTCATCGACGACGGCGGCACGATCGAGACCGAGGTGCGGCCGTTCGTCGTGCCGACGGGCGAGGTCTTGGTCGCGTGCTTCCCCGAGGGCGGCGATCTGGTCGCCGGCGTCGAGAACAGCGTCTACGTCGAGTGCAGCGATGCGCTCGGCCGCCCGGTCGACACCACCGGCGAACTGCTCGACGCGAAAGGCGAACGGCTGCTGAAGTTCACGACCACGCACCAGGGCCGCGTACGGCTCGCGTTCACGCCGCGCGAACACGGCAGCTACCAGATCCGGCTGCCCGGTCACGTCGACCCGTTCCCGTTGCCCGCGGTGGCGGCGAACGGCATCGCGCTGCGCGCGCTCGACGAACAGGCGCCGGCCGGCAAGCCGCTGCGCGTGCACGTCGCCGGCCGCGGCGACGGGCCCTGGCTGCTCGGCGTGTTCTGCCGCGGCGTGCTGGTCGGCCAGACCACGCTGCGGCCGAACGCGAGCGGCGCACTGGACACGGTCGCCGAGGTGCCGCTGCCCGCCTCCGCGAACGGCGTGCTGCGCACCACGGTGTTCGATCGCGCCCTGCAGCCGATCGCCGAACGACTGCTGCGCCGCGCGTCGGCGCAGCGCATCGACGTCGAACTGGTCGCGCAGCAGGCGAGCGTGCTGCCCGGTGACGCGCAGCGGGTCACCGTGCGCACCAGGGACGAACGGGGTCAGCCGATCGCCGCGGTGCTGGGCGTCAGCGTCACCGATCAGGCCGTCGCGTCGCTCGGCAGCGAGCCGCGGCTCGGCCTCGCCGACTACGCGCAGCTGTTCGCCGACGTGGCGCGCGTCGAGGACCTCGGCGATTTCCTGCTCGGGCACGTGGACTCGGCGCGCAACGCCGACCTGCTGCTCGGCACGCGCGGCTGGCGCAAGTTCGTCTGGCGCAACGACGCCGCGGCCCAGGCGACGATCGCCGCGCGCGGCAAGGCCGGGGCAGGCGTGCTGGCGCGCGAGGGCTTCTCGCACACGCCGCAGGTGCTCAGCAACCTGCAGGCGGCGCGCGCGGCGGGCGACGGGCTGCAGACGGCTGCGCACAGTGCCGACCGTCACCTGCGGGAGGCGGCGGCCATCGCGGTGATCGCCCTGCTGCTGCTGCTGCTGGCGGAGGGTGTCGCCTGGCTGCTGCGCAGGGTGATGCACGCGCCGCCGGTGCTGCAGGTGTTCACCGGCCTGGTGACGGCCGGGGGCGTGCTGCTGCTGGCGGCCTTCGCGCTGCATGCGGCCGGCAAGGGCGACGTGCTCGCGCCGACGGCGACCGCGGCACCCATGGGGACGTGGGACTTCGAAGCTGACGGGGGCTCGAGCACGCGGCTCGTGCCGGATCCGGGCCTGCTGTTCGACCACGATCCCGGCATCGCCTTCGACTCCGGCGCCTGGAACACCTCGCCCGGACTCGGGCGGCGCGCCGCCGCGATCCGCTCGATGGTCGACTCGTCGCTTGAGATCGACGTCGGATTCGCCCGACCGGCCGGCGACCCTGCCAACCGCGACATCGGGCCCGTGCGCCGCTTCTCCTCGCGCGACGAGGACGCGCAGCCGACCTACTTCCTGCCGGTGGATCTGCGCCAACGCCAGTACGCGCACCAGCACGTCGCCAACGAGACCCGCGACGACTTCGCGCCGACGATCTTCTGGAACACCCTGGTGCCGACCGACGAACGCGGTGAGACGACGATCTCGTTCGCGACCAGCGACGCGGTGACGACGTGGCTGGTGCAGGCCGACGCCCACGTGCCGTCCGGCCCGATCGGCCGCGTCGGCCAGGCGAGCGCGACGTTCACCAGCACGCTGCCGTTCCACCTCGACGCCAGGCTGCCCGACGAGGTCTCGGCCGGCGACGAACTGCTGCTGCCGATCGCCGCGACCGTCGACGGCCGGCCGCTCGCCGAAGTGGACCTGCAGGTGCGCGGCTCGGCCGGACTGCACGTCGGCGCGAACGCACCGGACAGCATCCTGCTCGAGCAGCAGCCGGGCGGCGCCCGCGGCCGCGTGCTGGTACCGGTCACCGTCGACCACACGGCGGCGACCGCGTCGCTGACGATGCGCGGCCGCGTCGGCCGCTTCACCGACGACGTCACCCGCACCATTGCGATCGCGCCGCGCGGCTTCCCGCACCGCCGTTCGAGCGGCGGCACGGTCGCGACCGGCGCGCCGGCGACGACGACGCTGTCGCTGCCGACCGACGCGGTGCCAGGCTCCGGCCACGTGCTGCTGAAGGTGTTCCCGTCGCCGATCTCGGCACTGACCGAAGGCCTCGCCGGCATCCTGCAGGAGCCACACGGCTGCTTCGAGCAGGCCAGCTCGTCGAACTACCCGAACACGCTGGTGCTGACGCTGCTCGAGGCGAACGGCGACGACGTGCCGCTCGTCGCGGCGCGCGCACGCGAGTTGCTGCCGAAGGGCTACGCGAAGATCACCGGTTACGAGTGCAGCAGGCGCGGCTACGAGTGGTTCGGCCACGACCCGGGCCACGAGGCGCTGACCGCGTATGGCCTCCTGCAGTTCCACGACATGGCCAAGGTCTACGACGTCGACGCCGGCATGGTCGAACGCACGCAGCAGTGGCTGCTCGCGCGCCGCGACGGCACGGGCAACTACCCGCACCAGGGCCAGGACCAGCACGGCTTCGGCGGTCGCTCGGTGCCGCTGACCAACGCCTACGTGACCTATGCGCTGCTGCAGGTCGGCACGCCGGCGACGGAACTGGCGACCGAGATCGCCGCGCTCGTGGGGCGCATGGCGACCAAGGACCCGTACGAACTGGCGCTGATCTCGTGCGCGCTGCACCTCGCCGGCCGGCCCGAAGAGCAGCTGACGCGGCAGTGGCTCGCCGAGCTGCAGCAGGCCGACGGTTCGCTGCACGGCACCACGACCAGCATCACGATGAGTGGCGGCAGGGACCTCGTCGTCGAGTCGACCGGCTTCGCGGTGCTCGCGTGGCTGCCGGACCCGGCGTTCGCCGTCCAGGTGCGGCGCGCGGTCGAGTTCCTGCAGGGTGCGCGCGACGCGCGCGGCACGTTCGGCGCGACGCAGGCGACGATCGTCGCACTGCGGGCGATGACGGCCTACGCGCAGCAGAACCGTACGATGCGCGAGCCCGGCACGTTGCGCGTGTTCGCCGGCGACACGCTGCTCGGCGAACGTGCGTTCACGGCCAGCGACACCGACGCGATCACGTTCGAGCTGTGGCACCAGCTCGCGGCCGGCGACCAGACGCTGCGGCTCGCACTCGACGGCGGCGGCGAGGCGCCGCTGCCCTGGGCCTGCGACGTCAGCTACCACAGCGAACGACCCGCCGACGACCCGGACACCAGGCTGTCGCTGCAGACCGGCCTGCGTGCCACGACGGTCCGCGAAGGGGACACGGTCGGCCTCGACGTCACGCTGACGAACCGCACCGACGAGCAGCTGCCGATGACGATGGCGATCGTCGGCCTGCCCGCCGGCCTCGAGCTGCCGACGCGCGTGCTCGAGGACCTGCAGCGCGCCGAGCGCTTCGCGTTCTGGGAGCTGCGCGGCCGCGAGCTGGCGCTCTACTGGCGCGACGTGGCGCCGCGCGCGACCACGAAGCTGACCCTCGACCTGGTGGCCCGCATCCCCGGCCGCAGCACCGGCCCGGCGTCGCGCACCTACCTCTACTACACCCCGCAGCAGAAGCGCTGGACCGCGCCGCTGCGGGTCGAGGTCACGGCGCGCTGATGCGGCCGATGGCAACGCGGCCCCGATCTCGGGCAAGGAACGCTTCGCCGGCGCCGCGCGGCGCGACTATCATCCGCGCCGCATGCGCCACGCGATCTTCGCCGTCCTGCTGCTGTCGGCGGCCGTCACCGCCCAGGTCCCGCCGGGCTACTACAACGGCGTGGACGCCAGTTCGTCGGCCACGCTGCGCACGACGCTGCACGCGCGCATCGCCGGCCACACCGTCGTCCCGTACACGTCGAGCAACACCGACACCTGGGACGTGCTCGAACTCGCCGACGAGAACCCGGCCAACACGAACCAGATCCTGGACCTCTACAAGAACGCGGCGCTGACGAAGTTCGGCGGTGGCACCGGCCCCTACAACCGCGAGCACAGCTGGCCGAACTCGTACGGGTTCCCGAACCAGGGCGACACGCCGTACACCGACTGCCACCACCTGTTCCTGTGCGACGTCGCCTACAACGCCGACCGCGCCAACCTGCCGTTCGCGAACGGCACCTCGGGCTGGACCGAACGCGCGACGGTGGCGAACGGCGGCCAGGGCGGCGGCAGCGGTTCGTTCCCCGGCAACTCGAACTGGTTCTCGAGCAGCGGCTGGCAGACCTGGAGCGGCCGCAAGGGCGACGTCGCGCGCGCGCTGTTCTACATGGACGTGCGCTACGAGGGCGGTGGCGGCGAACCCGACCTGCGCCTCACCGACAACGCGGGCCTGATCCAGACCACGAGCGGCGGCACCGCCTACATGGGCCTGCTGAGCACGCTGCTGCAGTGGCACCAGCAGGATCCGGTCGACGCGCGCGAGATGCACCGCAACGACGTGGTCTACTCGTTCCAGGGCAACCGCAACCCGTTCATCGACCATCCCGAGTGGGTCTCGTGCCTCTTCCTCGGCACCTGCGTGCGCCAGCGCGTGCCCGAGGTCTGGATCAACGAGCTGCACTACGACAACGTCGGCACCGATGTCGGCGAGTTCGTCGAGGTCGCCGGCCGCGCCGGCGAGAGCCTGAACGACTGGATGCTGCTCGCCTACGACGGCACCACCGGCCTCTACTACGGCCTCGCGCGGCTGTCCGGCACGATCCCGAACCAGCAGAACGGCTTCGGCACGCTCGCGGTCGACTTCCCCGGCCTGCAGAACGGCAGCCCCGACGGCATCGCGCTGGTGACGCCGGCCGGCGTCGTGATGCAGTTCGTCAGCTACGAGGGCGCGTTCACGGCCCTCGGCGGCGCCGCGCACGGGCGCGACTCGCAGGACATCGGCGTCAGCCAGAGCGGTTCGACCGCGGCCGGTCTGTCGCTGCAGCTCGGCGGCACCGGCAACCGCTACTCGCAGTTCACCTGGCAGGCGACCGTGCTGACCAACACCAAGGGCGCGCGGAACACCAACCAGGTGTTCCAGTAGCCCGCGCGGTGCGGGGCGCGATCAGGGTTCGAGCAGCGGCTGCAGCCCGGCCAGCGCGCGTTCGGCGAAGATCCGGTGGCCTTCGGGGCCCGGATGGAAGTCCGACGGCGTCACCTGGTGCGCGTGGATCCAGTCCTCGCTGACGACGGTGTCGATGCGCGGCACGCCGATCTGGGCCGCGTGCTCGATCGCGATCGCGGGCAGGCCGACCGTGTCGAACACGACGTAGCGCGTTCCCTTGGGCGCGCACAGCTCCTGGAACTTGTCGAGCGCCATGACGACGTCCGCGGGCGGGACGCCGCTGCCCGGCACGTTGCCGCGGTCGCTGCAGAACTTCTGCGCGATGCGTTCGAGCAGGCGCAGCGTGCGCACCTTGCGCAGGGTCTCGGTCAGGAACAGCGGCGGCCCCATCGGGTGCGGATCGATGTCGTTGTTGATGATGCAGTGCAGCACGAGGTCGGGCTCGAACGCCATGCCCTGGTCGCGCAGCCACACGTACTCCTCGACCAGCCCCCAGCCCGGACTGCCGGCGTTGACGACCTCGTAGCGCCGGCCGTCGCGGCGCGGCCGGTCGCGCAGCGCCGCTTCCAGGCGGCGCGGGAACGGGTCGTCCTCGCCGACACCCCAGCCGAACGGCACCGAGTCGCCGAGCACGAGGATGCGATAGACGTCGGCCGGCTTCGGCACCACGACCTCGCGGTTGCGCAGCCGCTGCGCGCTGACCTGCACCGGCTGGCCGAGGTAGGAGCTGGTCACGCCGGGCACCAGCCGCAGCACATGGTCGTCGGTGCGCTCGAGCACCTCGGCCGAGAACCGCTCGCGGTCCTCGAGCTCGCCGAAACCGCCGGGGTCGACGAGCTGCAGGAACAGCTCGCAGCAGAGCAGCGGCAGCAGCAGCGCGGCGCCCAGCAGCAGCAGCTTCGGGCCCAGGCGCCGACGACGGCGAACGCCGCCGTTCGCAGTCGCGTTCGTGGCTGCGGTCATCGGAGGCATGCTAGCGCGCCGCGCACGCCGCGCGTCACCGCCGGCGCGGATCCCAGGCGTGGCACGACAGGCACGAATCGGTGCCGCGCACGGCGGCGATGTCACCGACGGAACCGTCGGCGCGCCGCACGTTGCTGTGCGATGCGTGCAGGTCGTAGCGCGAGAGCACCTGCACCGGCGACCGCGAGGGCGCCACGCGCCCTTGCTCGAGGCCGTGGCAGCTGGCGCAGGCGCCGCCCTTGTCGTGGAACTGGTGCACGTCGCCGGCGAGCTGGAAGCGCCGCTGCGACCGCTGCTCCTTGACGTAGCTCGGCTTCGCCTTCGGCGCGTGGCACTCGCGGCAGGTGTCGTTCTCCTTGGTCGTGTCGTAGCCGCCGGTGACCTTGATCTTCTCCGGCTCCTTGTGGCCGTGGCAGCGCGCGCAGGAGAACCCGGTCTTGCCGCCGAGCGCGGCGTCGCGCAGGCCGGTGATCCCGCCGTCGCCGACGTGGCACTCGGTGCAGGCGTGCGCGCCGTGCTGGGCATGACTGAACACCGGCACCTCGACCATCGCCTCGGCAGCCGTCACGGTCAGCTTCGGACTCTGATGGCACTTCGCCGTGCAGGTCCCGCTCTCGCGCACGGACTCGGCGTGGAACGGCTGCACGCGTGCCGACGACGTCGTGGCGCGCACGTCGACGTGGCAGCTCGTGCAGGCGGCGTCCGCCATGTCCTGCGCCAGCGACGCCAGGTGGCCGTCGTGCACGAACGGCCGCGCCACCGCGGCGTTCGCGAGCCCCGCGACCTCACGGCGGTGGCAGTCGGCGCAGGCGCGGTCGCCGGCGGCCGCGTGCACCGCCGCACCGGCGGCGGTGATGCCCGGATGCCGCATCGCCGCGAACGCGAACCGCGAACCGTCGACCGGCCGCCGCACCGCGACCCTGGCGATCGCCTGCACCGCCGCGGGGTCACGTTCGGAGCGCGGGTCCGCGCTGCGGTGGCAGTCGTTGCAGCTCCAGGCGCCGTGCCGTTCGACGCGGCGTTCGCTGTGGCAGGTCTTGGTGCAGTCGGCGTACATGCGACCGACGTCCGGGTCCCGCGCGCCGGCGGCCATCGGATGGCACTGGCTGCACTCCTTGCGGTGGCCCTCGGTCACGTGCGAGAACTGCGTCGGCATGCGCTCGACCTTGGCATCGTCGACCCACCGCGTGGTCATGGTGCCGCGGTCGCCATAGTGGCATTCACCGCACGACTTCTGTTCCACGCCCATGCCGGAGGCCGCGGCGGCCGCACCGTCGATCGCGTGGCAGCCGCGGCACGATCGCCCCTTCGAGTCCGGGCCGAGGTCGTCGGCCGGCACGTGCGAGGCGTGTTCGAAGGTGCGCGCCTGCGTGCGCCGATGGCCGTCGAGCAGGCGCGGCCCACCGGCCTTGTGGCAGCTCTCGCAGCCGTTCGCGCGGTCCCAGGTCGCACGCCAGGCCGCGCCGCCGCCGTCTCTGTGCAGGTCGCGCTGGGACTTCGTGCCCGGATCGTCGGCGCCGTGGTGGTGGCAGTCGGCACACACCGACAGCGACGCCGGCATCGCGAACACCACGTCGGCGTGCAGGAAGTCGCCGCGCGCGCCCGGCGTCCACGCGTGGCAGTCGGCGCAGGCGCGTTCGCGGTGGCCCTTGCGGGCGTGGTCGTAGGCGAACGTGCGCGCGGCTCCGGTCGGCTCGCCGCCGCGCACGACGAGGCGCGCGGCGTCACCCTGCGGCAGGGACGCGTCGCTGAAGTGACAGGCCGCGCACTTCGTCGTCGGCGCACCGAGCCCGAGCGGCGCCGCGGCGTCGTAGTCGTGGCAGATCCGGCAATGCTGCTCGAACTGCTGGCCGCGTTCGGTCGTGTGCCACGTCGGGGCGAGGTGCGAGCCGTGGCGGAACGCGCCACTGCCCGGGCCCTGCGACGGTTGCCGCGCAGCGACGACGTCTGCGGCGCCATCGTCGGCGCGGCGCGGCGCGCCGGCCGCCGACAGGCACAGGACGACGAACGCGGCGGCCAGGAACCAGCCCGTCGTCGCGCGGCGTTGCATCAGGCGTTGCATCGGGGGACTCGAGCCCGACCCGCACGCGGCGAGCGTCGAGCGTGGTTCCGGAGGTTCGTTTTGACTCGATTCCGGAGGCTACCTACTCTGCCCTTCGCGCTGTCGGGGTCAATAGCCAGCCACTCCCCCGTCGCGCGCCTCTCCACGAACGAGTCGTCGCGGCTCAGGCTCCTCGCATGCTCGCAACCACCCTGCCATCGCGTTGCTCTCTCGTCCGTGTCGTGCTCGCGCCCGCCCTGTGCGCCGGCGTCGCCCTGGCGCAGGTCGCCGGACCGCGGCCGGTGCCGGGCGGCAGCGGCACCACGCCGAACGAACCCCAGCAGCCGGCGTCGACGCGCTATCGCTACGAGCCGGTGCACAACCGCTACATGCGGCTCGATGCGTTCGATCGCTACGGCCGGCGCCAGAAGTGGAACCCGCTGACGATGTCGGACGGCACCGGCGAGTATCCGATCCTGCGCGGCGCCGGGCTGTTCGACGTCTACAACACCAACAAGTGGAAGGGCGACGAGCCGATCCTCGGGGAGAACACGTTCCTGGCCCTGCAGCTGATCTCGAACAACCTGTTCGAGTCGCGCGACAAGGTCAACGCCGACAG
>JAEUHS010000054.1 GCA_016794035.1 Planctomycetota bacterium | reverse complement strand
CTGCCCGCCGTCGCTCGGCGTGCTGAGCGCCAACGCGCTGGTCGCCGCCGACTGGGTCGTGATCCCGATGCAGGCCGAGTACCTGTCGCTGCAGGGCATGGCGAAGCTGCTCGAGGTGATCCAGCTGGTGCAGAAGCGGCTCAACCCGGCGCTGAAGATCGCCTGCGTGCTGCCGTGCATGGTCGATGCGCGCACCAACCTCAGCACCGAGGTGCTGCGCGAGATCGACGCGCACTTCGGTTCGATCCTCACCAAGACGCGCATCCGCAACAACGTCAAGCTCGCCGAGGCGCCGAGCTTCGGCCGCACGATCTTCGAGCACGCCCCGGACAGCAATGGCGCGCGCGACTACGAGTCGTTCGGCAACGAGTTCCTCGGCATGATCGGGCTGGCGCCGCGCGTCGAGGCACCCGTCGCCGTCGCGGCAGCCGAACTGCCGGTGGACGCGCCCGACGAGCCGGCCGACGCGCCGGACAAGGCACCGGCCGAAGGCGCGACCGCACCGGCGCACGAGTCGGCTCGCGGCGACGAGCCGCCGCCGCAGGAATTCGCCGCCGAGGCCTGAGCGGGCGAGAACGGGCACCGGCAGGACCGAATCGGGACCGCCGTTCAGTTCGGCGACGTGGTTGGCCGATATCGCAACGGTCATGCCGTCGCCCGAGCCCGATCTCGACCACCTCACCAACCTGTTGAGCCTGTGTCTGGGTCGCATCGAGGAACACGCGTTCCAGCTGCAGGACGAGACCGACGCTCGTCGTGACCCGGCCGTCGCCGACGCGATCGAGGACGAGGCGTCGCTGCTGCAGGAGCTGGTCGGTTCGCTGCTGGTCTGCGCCGTCGACGAACACGCGGACCTGAACGCTACGGTCGAGCGCGCGCTGCGGTCCTGCGTCGGCGAGGTGAACGTGCCGATCGTCGTGCGGCAGCGGCTCGCGCCGCGGCTGCCGAAGATCGCCTGCCCGCCCGCCGACCTCGCCTATGCGGTGCAGCGCGCGCTGGTGCTCGCGATCGGCCGCCTCGCGCCGGGCGGGGAGATCGCGGTGACGACCCGTCGTGAGCACGACACGGTGCTGTTCGAGGTCGAGAGCCGCGGGGTCGAGGTCGACCGGCACCTGGCCGAGCGCAGCGAGACGCTGGCCGAGTTCGTGGTCGGGCTGCGGGGCCACTGCCGCGTGCACAGCGCCGCCGACGACACGCTGCTGCTGGCGTTCGAACTGCCGATCGCGCTGGCGCTCGACGACCGCTGAGCCGATCGCCGCGCGTCCGGTAGGATGCCGCGCATGCGCATCGGCATCGTGTGCTACCCGACCGTCGGCGGCAGTGGCGTGATCGCGACCGAGATGGCCCTGGCGCTCGCCGCCAAGGGCCACGAGGTCCACCTGCTCAGCTACGACCGCCCCAACCGGCTGCGCCGCGGCGTGCCGGGGCTGCGCTTCCACAAGGTCGAGGTCACGGCCTATCCGCTGTTCCGCTACCCGCCGTACGACCTGGCGCTGGCGACGCGCATGCTCGAGGTGCGCGAGGAGGCGCGCGTCGATCTGTTCCACGTGCACTACGCGATCCCGCACGCGGTCAGCGCCTTCCTGGCGCGCAGCATGTGCGGCGACTGCATGAAGTTCGCCACCACGCTGCACGGCACCGACATCACGGTCGTCGGCAGCGACCGCGCCTACATGCGGCCGACGCGCTTCGCGCTCGAACAGTCCGACGCGGTCACCGCGGTCAGCCAGTACCTCGCCGACGAGACGCGGCTGATGTTCGGCGTGCGCAAGGAGGTGGAGGTGATCCCCAACTTCGTCGACACCGAGCGCTTCCGGCCCGCCGGCACACCGCGCTGGCACCAGCGGGGCGACGGTGAACGCATCCTCGTGCACGCCTCGAACTTCCGCCCGGTCAAACGGGTGGCCGACGTGGTGCGCGCGTTCGCCGAGATCCTGCAGCACGTGCCGGCCCGCCTGCTGCTGGTCGGCGAGGGTCCCGATCGCGAACACGCACTGGCGGTGGCGTCCGACCTCGGTTGCAGCCACAAGGTCGAGCATCTCGGCATGCACGACAGCATCGAGACCGTGCTGCCGCAGGCGGACCTGTTCCTGTCGGCCTCCGAGACCGAGAGCTTCGGCCTGTCGATGCTCGAGGCGATGAGTTGCGGCGTGCCCTGCGTCAGCACGGCGGTCGGCGGCGTCGCCGAGGTGCTCGGCGACACCGGCGAACTGACGCCGTTCGCCGATCCGTCGGCGCTGGCGACGGCCGCGCTGCGCGTGCTCGTCGACGGCGACCTGCACACCAGGCGTGCGGCCGCGGCCCGGCAGCGGGCGGTCGAGCTGTTCGCCACCGAGAAGATCATGGCCCGCTACCTGGACCTGTACGAACGCGTGCTGCAGTGACCGACCGCCGGGCCAACGACCCCGACTCCTGGTTCTGCGACTTCAACGCCGGCAGTCCGGTGCACGCCGACGTGCTGGCCTGCTTCCTCGAGGTGCAGCGCGCCTGTCCGGCCAACCCCGCCAGCGTGCACGCGCCGGGCCGCCGCGCCCGCGCGGTGCTCGAGGACGCGCGGGCGCGGATCGGCAGGGCGCTCGATCTCGACGCCGGCGACGTGCTGTTCACCAGCGGCGGCACCGAGGCCGCCAACCTGGCAGTGCTCGGTCTCGGGGCTGCCGGGTTGCCGGTGCTGTTGTCGCCGGCCGAACACCCGGCGGTGTTCGAGCCGGCCGAACGGCGGGGCATGCGACTCTGGCAGGTCGATGCCTCCGGCGCCGCCCAGGTCACGGCACCGACCGACCGCGTCGGCCTGCTCGCGCTGGTGCACGCGCAGAGCGAAGTCGGAACACTACAACCTGTCGCGCTCGCCAGCTCGCTCGCCCACCAGCTGGACCTGCCGCTGTTCGTCGATGCCGCCCAGACGCTCGGCCGCGCCGACCTGCGACCGCTGTTCACGTCAGGTGCCGTCGTGGCACTGTCGCCGCACAAGGCCGGTGGCCTGCGCGCGCACGGAGTGCTGGCCGGTGTCGACCTGCAGCAGCACCTGCGGCCGCTGCTGCTCGGTGGGGGTCAGGAGTTCGGGCTGCGGCCCGGTTCGCAGGATCCGGCGCTGGCAGCGGCGAACGCGCTCGCGATCGAACGCGCCGTGGCGGAGCAGCCGGCGCGCGCCGCGGCGATGCAGGCGGTGCGCACGACGTTCCTCGACGCACTGCGCGCCGCGGCGATCGATCACCAGGTGCACACGCCGCTCGCGAACAGCGTGGCCAACACCGTGATGATCGGGTTCCGCGCGGTCGAAGGGCGCAACCTGCTGCCGGCGCTGGATCTCGCCGGTGTGCATGCCTCGCACGGCTCGGCCTGCGCCAGCGGTGCCCCGACCCCGCCGCGCATCCTGTCGGCCATGGGCCTCGACGAGACCGCGGCGCGCGCGTGCGTGCGGTTCAGTTTCGCTGGCGACGAGTCGTTGGTCGAGGTCGTGCGCGCCGCGCGCCGCACCGCCGACGTCGTACGGCGACTACAGAAAAAAATGTGAGCGCGTGCGACGGCGGTTCGCGAACCCGGTCGCGTGTTCCAAGTCGTTGTCGTCCGTGCGTGATGCGTGCACAGCTGTGAAGACGGTGTGAGCAGCGGTCGAGTTTTCGCTCGCGAAGTTGCTCGCGTGCTCTTCCCAAGACGCGCGGCGATCGCTAAGAGTCGGGGGTCCGTGGAGGAACCGAAGGCCGGGTGCCTAACCGTCTTTCGGTCCTGATTCGGGGCTCCGTCGCCATGCGCCTCGCCGCGCCAGACGGCGGTCGCCCGGCACTGAGCCAGCCTTTCTCGCCAGCCTTTCTCGTTTGTCCAGACCGCGGTGGGAGTGCCTTCCCTGCGTGGTCACCGGTCACTCGCCCTGGACAGTTCGGGCCACCGGTCCGTACTCGCCAGAGCCAGATCGTCCCAGGTCCTCCTCGAAGGGGGGGGCCATCCACCCTGCCACGACACCTTGACCCTCAAAGACACCATGGCGGATGCCCACGCCCCGGAACCGTCTCTCGCGCATCAGGAACTCGATCGCGAACTGCTCCGGTCCGTGCTCCAGGCCTTGGGGACCCGCGTCCGCCGCGAGCAGCTCGAGACCTGGTTCCGATCGCTCGACGTGCGCCGCGCCGACGCGGACGAGGTCGAGTTCTCGGTCACCAGCCAGTTCGTCCGCGACTGGCTGCAGCGGAACTTCCTCGGCGTGCTGCAGGAGTCGGTGGCGAGCCTCGGTTCGCCGCCGCGCCGGGTGTTGCTGAGCCTGCGTGACGAAGACGGTTGGGACAACCTGCGGCTGCTCGAGCCGGGGCTGCTCGGCGCCGCGTCCGGTCCGGATCGGGCCGCGAGCGAACCGTCGGAGCGCCACTCCATCGGCCGCGACGACCGCGTCGGCGCGCCGGCACCGGTCGTGCTGCCGAACCCGCAGCCGTACCCGGCCCACCAGTTCGCTGCGCAGCCGCCAGCGGCACGGGCCAACCCGGTGCGGCGCGGCGTCAACCCGCTGAACCCGAACTACACGTTCGACAAGTTCGTCGTCGGTTCGTGCAACCGGCTCGCGCACGCGTCGTCGCTCGCCATCGGCGAGAACCCTGGCTCCGCCTACAACCCGCTGTTCGTGCACGGCAACGTCGGCCTCGGCAAGTCGCACCTGCTGCAGGCGATCTGCCACACGGTGAGCCGGCGCGGTCCGGATGCGCGCGTCGTCTACCTGAGCTGTGAGGACTTCACCAACGCCTTCATCCAGGCGATCCAGCACAACCAGCTCGACGCCTTCCGCGACTACTACCGGCACGCCGACGTGCTGGTGATCGACGACGTGCAGTTCCTGGCCAACAAGGAGAAGACTCAGGACGAGTTCTTCCACACCTTCAACGCGCTCTACGACGCGCAGAAGCAGATCGTGCTCTCGTCCGACCGGCCGCCGGTCGAGATCCCGACCATCGAGGAACGGCTCGTCTCGCGCTTCAAGTGGGGCCTGGTGGCCGAGGTCGAGGCGCCCTGCTTCGAGACGCGCGCCGCGATCGTGCGGCGCAAGGCGATGGGCCGCGGCGTCGAGCTGCCCGACGAGGTCGCCAGGCTGCTGGCCGAGCGCGTCACCAGCAACATCCGTGAACTGGAAGGCGCCGTCATCAAGGTCGTCGGCTACGCCGGCATCACCGGCCAGCCGATCACGCTGGCGCTCGCCGAATCGCGTGTGCGCGGCATGCCCGTGCACCACGCGCAGGTGTCGTCCGAGGACGTGATGACCCTGGTCACCACCGAGTTCGCGATCACCGCCCGCGAGCTGATCGGCAAGAGCCGCACGCAGACCGTCAGCCTGCCGCGCCAGGTCGCCATGTTCCTGCTGCGCGAACACACCGAGAACTCGCTCGAGGACGTCGGCCGCATCTTCGGCAACCGCGACCACACGACGGTGCTCTACGCCGTCACCAAGATCCGCGAGCGTTCGCAGAAGGACCGGCTGTTCAAGGAACTGCTCGAGACGCTCAGCAATCGGTTGCTGACGCGCAGTTTCCGCAGCTGAAAGCTGCGGAACTGCGGTGACAGCAAGCCGGTTGCTTCGCTGCTTGTCGCCGCCGCCGCTACGCGGTGATGCGACACGGGCGAGGAGAGCAACCAACACCGCGGCGGCGGCGCGCGGACCTGGCCAGCGGCCCTCGGTGATTCGAGACGGATCGGTTGCTGACGCGCAGTTTCCGCAGCTGAAAGCTGCGGAACTGCGGTGACAGCACGCCGGTTGCTTCGCTGCTTGTCGGCGCCGCCGCTACGCGGTGATGCGACGCGGGCGAGGAGAGCAACCAACACCGCGGCGGCGGCGCGCGGACCTGGCCAGCGGCCCTCGGTGATTCGAGCGGGGCGTGGCCGTCCTCGACGATCCCTGCCTGGACGATCCTGTGGCCTGTCGGTCGCCGTTCCGGCTTCTGCTGCCGTTCTCCGCTCTCTCCGTCTCCTCCCTTTGTCCTCCTGCGAGTGCCTCGAACCGCCGATCTTTTGACGCATCGTTCGTCGCGACGGGTCCGGGTGGCAGTGGCTGCGGCGTCGGGCGTCGCGAGATCTGTGCAGTCGCGTGGGGGCGTCCCTGGAAGGTCCGCGGAAGGTCGAGAGCAGTTCTGGTCGGTTGCGACGGGTCGTCGTGGCGAGCCTCGGCGGCGGCGGAAAAGTCGAGAAGTTGGCCGCGATTCTCGGGCTCTTCTCCACCTCGTGTCGGCCGCTCTGCAGGTGGCTTTCTGCTTCGATCTCGGGGCCGCAGGGCGCTATTCTGTGCACACTCGTGACGGCACGGACGAGGACTGAGAGAGAGAAATTCTCTCCAGTACAGACCAGTCCGTGCTGCCGCGCGCGCCGTTGGTGTTCGCCACTCGCCGATCGTCTCGACCCCCGCTGTTCACGCACCCATGAAGATTCTCTGCGACCGGAACGCGCTGCAGGAAGCAGTCACCGTGGTCTCCTCGGTGGTGCCCGTGAAGACCACCAAGCCGATCCTGCAGAACCTGCTGGTCCGCGCCGACACCGAGGGCATCACGTTGTTCGCGACCGACCTCGAGATGGCCGCCCGGGTCCAGCTGGACGCGGTCAAGGTCTCGAAGAAGGGCTCGGTGCTGCTGCCGGCTCGCGAGACCGCCGCCCTGCTGCGCGAACTCAGCGACCCGACCGTGACGCTGGAGAGCTCCGACCAGCGCTGCCGCATCGAGAGTGGCGGCGGCTCGTTCGTGCTGCTCGGCGAGAGCCCCGAGGAGTATCCCGAGGAGTCGCAGAACAAGTCCGGCAAGCGCATCGAGATCCCGGCCGGCAGGATGCTGCGCATGATCCAGGAGACGATCTTCGCGGCCGCCCGCGAGGAGACCCGCTACGCGATCAACGGCGTGCTGCTCGACTGCGCCGGCGGCTGCCTGCGCCTCGTGGCGACCGACGGCCGCCGCCTGGCGATCAGCTACGAGAACATCGACAGCAAGGTCGAGTTCAAGGTGGTGGTGCCGCTGCGGGCGCTCAACACGATGGTCCGGGCGCTGCCCGAGGACGGCAAGGAGGCGCTGCAGCTCGAGGTCGGCGACAAGCAGATCGTGTTCAAGATCGGCAGCACGCAGCTGCAGAGCCAGCTGCTCGAGACCCGGTTCCCCGACTACGAAGGCGTGTTGCCGAAGTCGGCGGACACCACGGTCGAGGTGCAGAAGGCGGTGCTCGAGAGCGCGTTGCGTCGCGCCGCGATCCTGGCCCCGAACGACATGCGCATGGTGCGCTTCGAGGCCGGCGACAACCAGCTGCGCCTGACCGCGGAGAGCACGGCCCGCGGCCGCGCCGACGTCGCCGTCGACGCGGTGATCAAGGGTGCCGGCGGCGGCATCAACTTCAACCCGGACTACATCCTGGAGGCGCTGCGGGTCTGCAAGCTGGACGACGTTCGCCTCGACATGTCGGACGACTCGATGCCGGCGAAGTTCACGCTCGGCGAGTCGTTCACCTACGTGGTCATGCCGATCAGTGGTGCCTGAGCCGCCTGCCTGTGCCCGACCCGAAACCAGCCGCTGACTTCCTGCGCGACATCCTGCACCAGGCAGGGCGCAGCAAGAGCCGTAGCGCCTACAACCGTGCTCTCGACGACATCCTGGCGCCGGCGCAACGCCCGCACTGCCAGGTCGTCGGCTGTCGTGGTGGTCGCCTCGTCATCGAGGTGGACGCCGCGCCCCTGTTCGCGGAATTCTCCGGCTTCCGCCGCGAGGAGATCCGCGCACGCATCAACCAACTGCTACCCGAACAACCCATCGCCCAGTTGACGTTCCGACTGGGAGGCACGGGACATGTCTGACAACAGCACCTCAGGCGGGGAAACCCAGCCCCGCTACGACGCCAGTTCGATCAAGGTCCTCGAGGGCCTCGACGCCGTGCGCAAGCGCCCGGCGATGTACATCGGCGACACCGGCTCGAAGGGCCTGCACCACCTGGTGTGGGAGATGACCGACAACTCGGTCGACGAGGCGCTCGCCGGCCGCGCCAGCCGCATCGACGTGCGCGTGCACAAGGACGGCTCGATCTCGGTCAAGGACGACGGTCGCGGCATCCCGGTCGACATGCACGAGAGCGGCCTGCCGGCGCTCGAGGTGATCATGACCAAGCTGCACTCGGGCGGGAAGTTCGACAAGGGCAGCTACAAGGTCTCCGGCGGTCTGCACGGCGTCGGTATCAGCTGCGTCTGCGCGCTCGCCGAGGTGCTCGACGTCGAGGTCTATCGCGACGGCAAGATCCATCGTCAGACCTACGTGCGCGGCCAGAAGGCCAGCGAGCTGAAGGTCATCGGCAAGGCCGAGGGCACCGGCACGATGCTGCGCTTCAAGGCCGACCCGACGATCATGGAGGAGACCGAGTTCTCGTACGAGATCCTCCGCAAGCGCCTGCGCGAGCTCGCCTACCTGATGGGTTCGTCGAAGCTGCACATCACGCTGGTCGACGAGCGCACCGACAAGAACGAGGAGTTCCTGTTCCCCGAGGGCCTGGTCGACTTCGTGCACGACCTCAACCGCGGCAAGAACGCGCTGCACAAGGACGTGATCTACATCCGGCGCGAGATCCCCTCGGCCGACGACCCGGAGAAGATCTACGGCGTCGAGATCGCGCTGCAGTACAGCGACTCGTACCACGAGAACGTGTTCTCGTTCGTCAACAACATCAACACGATCGAGGGCGGCACGCACCTCGTCGGCTTCCGCACCGCGCTGACGCGCGCGCTCAACAACTGGGCGCGGCAGGAGAAGGTGCTGAAGGAGAAGGACACGGTGCCGACCGGCGAGGACTTCCGGGAGGGTCTCGCGGCGGTGGTGTCGATCAAGGTGCCAGACCCGCAGTTCGAGAGTCAGACCAAGATCAAGCTCGGCAACCGGGAGGCGCAGTCGATCGTCGAGACCGTGGTCGGTGACGGCATCCGCACCTACTTCGAGGAGACGCCGGCGACCGCGAAGATCATCTACGGCAAGGCGCTCGATGCGCTGCGCGCGCGCGAGGCGGCGCGCAAGGCCCGCGACATGGTGCGTCGCAAGTCGGCGCTCGAAGGAGGCGGCCTGCCGGCGAAGCTCGCCGACTGCCAGAAGGGGACGCCGCGCGACGAGGCCGAGTTGTTCCTGGTCGAGGGTGATTCGGCAGGCGGCACCGCCAAGCAGGGCCGCATGTCCCACCAGGCGATCCTGCCGCTGCGCGGCAAGATCCTCAACGTCGAGAAGGCCTCGGCCGACTCGATCCTGGACCACGAGGAGATCCAGACGATCGTCAGCGCGATCGGTACCGGCTTCCTGACCGAGGACTTCGAGCCCGAGAAGCTGCGCTACGGCAAGATCATCGTGATGACCGACGCCGACGTCGACGGCTCGCACATCCGCACGCTGCTGCTGACGTTGTTCTATCGCAAGATGCCGGAGCTGGTGTCGCGCGGTCACGTCTACGTCGCGCAGCCGCCGCTCTACGGCATCCGCAAGGGCAAGACCGAACGCTTCGCCGTCACCGAGGAGGACAAGCTGACGATCCTCGCCGAGCTCGGCCTCGGCTCGACGCGGCTCGTGCACTCCGGCGGCAAGCAGTGGCACGGCCGTGAACTGCGGCGCCTGATGGACACCGTCACGCGCCTGCGCGAACTCGAACGCCGCATGCCGGCCGATGGGGCGGTCTCGTTCGACGGCTACCTCGCCGCCGCGACCGTGCCCGATCGCGACCCACCCGCGACCTTCCTCGTCGTCGACGGCAAGGCGCACTTCGTCGATTCCGAGGTCCAGCTCGCCGCCGAACTGGAGCAGCTCACCGAGAAGACCGGGCGCGACCTGGTCGTCTACGAAGGCCCCGATTCGCCGTGCCGGCGCGAGGACGCCGACGTCGAGGTCTACGTGCTGCACCTCGCGCACGAGGTGAAGACGCTGATGCGGCAGATCGACGCGCTGGGCATTCCGATCGACTGGCCGCAGGCCAAGGCCGCCGGCACCTGGCGCATCGAGGTCGACGGCGAAGCGACCGGCATGACCGCCGACACGCTGTTCCAGGCGATCACGACGATCGAGAAGTCGTGCGAGAAGGAGCTCGTGATCCAGCGCTACAAGGGCCTCGGCGAGATGAAGGCGTCGCAGCTGTTCGAGTCGACCATGGACCCGGCACGACGCATGCTGCGGCGCGTCGCGGTCAGCGACATGGTCGAAGCCGATCGTATCTTCACCGTGCTGATGGGCACCGAGGTCGAACCGCGCCGCGAGTTCATCGAGAAGCACGCCCTCGAAGCCACCAACATCGACATCTGACCAGCCGTTCGGCCGGAGCGGCGCAGCACCCGACCCGCTGCGACGTCGCCGGGCCAACCGACCCCGGGCGCGACGGAATCCGCGCAGCACCGGCCACGAACGACCGCATGCAGAGCCTGCGCTACCTGATCGGCTCGTTGACCCTCGCCGGCGCGGTCGTCGGCGCGGTCTGGATCGTGCGCATGCTGCGCAATGCCGACGATCGACCCGGCCTGCCGTTGCAGGTCGAGTTCCGCGACGCCCGCGGCCTGCGCGCCGGCGCCGACGTGCGCTACCGCGGCGTCACCGTCGGCACCGTGCGTTCGGTGTCGGTCGCCGCCGACGGCAGCAAGGCCGTGACCCAGTTGCTGCTCGAACCGGCCGGCGCGGCGCAGGCCTGCGTCAACAGCACGTTCTGGATCGTCACCCCGCGCCTCAACGGTCTCACCGGCGGCGCGACCGGACTCGACACCCTGGTGCGGGACGCCTACGTGACCTTCCAGACCCCGGCCGAGCGCGGCTCCGCGCTCGCCGCCGGCAGCCTGCTGCCGGGCCGCGAACGCCCGCCGCTGTCGACCGAGCCCGAGACGCTCGACGACGTCGAACACGGCGACCTGCTGATGAGCGTGCTGGTGCCGGAGAACCACGGGCTGCGCCCGGGCTCGCAGGTCGTGTTCCGCGGCATGCAGACCGGCGACGTGCGCAGCGTCGTGCTGGCGCCCGACGGCTCACACGTCGAGGTCAGGCTGCGCATCGCGCGCGGCCACCGCCAGACGGTCACCGACCAGTCGCAGTTCTGGGTCGCGCGGCCGTACGTCTCGGGCGCCCTGTTCTCCGGCTTCACGGTCACCGACGTCAGCGCGCTGCTGTCGCCCTACGTCAGCTACTACGGCGAGCCCGGCAAGGGCGTGCTGGTGCAGGACGGCTATCGCGTCGCCGCGCAGGCGAACCGGCCGAACGTCGAGGTCTCGGCGGTACCGGCCGAGGCGCTGCGGCGCGACGCGCCGGTGGCGGTGCTGCCGACCAACGACCTGGTGCTGGTCCGCATCACCTATGCCGCGGTCGAACAGGACACCTGGAGCGCCGACGACGCGATCGCCCGCCAGGGCAGCGGCCTGTTGCTGCTGGACGCGGCCGGTCGCGCGATCGTGGTGACGGCGCGCAGCCTCGTCGACGGCTCCTACACCGAGCGCGACGCGTTCGGTGGCGACCCCGAGATCGCCGGCGAACAGATCCAGGTGCTGCTGCCGGACGGCACCGTGCTGCGCGCCGGTCGCGTCTGGGTCGACGGCGGCGGCCAGGACCTCGCGGCGCTGGTGCTCGAGGAGGCGCCACCGGACCTGCACGGCACGCCGCCGCAGCGGCTGCACTTCGCCGGTCCGCTGCCCGCCGGGGGCGCCGAACCGTCGGTGTGCTGCGCGGCCGCCGACGGCGTGCCGATGCCCGCGACCCCGCTCGGCAGCGGCGTCGGCATGGTCGAACACGTCGGCGGTGCGGTCGCCGCCGGCGACGTGGTGTTCGGCGTGCTCGGTCGCAAGAAGGCCACCGGCAACGAGCCGACCGTCGTCTCGCTCGAACTGCTGCCGAACGATCTGCGGCCGCGGTGACGGCAGTCATGCAGCCCGCCCTCGAGTTCCGTGGCTTCGGTCTCGCGCATCGGCGACCGGGTGGCGACGACGTCCTGCTGGAAGGCGTCGACCTCGAACTGCCGGCGCACGGTTTCTACCTGTTCGTCGGCCGCAGCGGCGGCGGCAAGTCGTCGCTGCTGCGAGTGCTCGCCGGCCTGGTCGAGCCGCGCGAGCCGGCGCCGCGCATGTCCGGCGACCTGCTGGCGGGCGGCACGTCGCTGCTGCGCGGCAACGACGCCGAACGGCGCGACAAGGTCGCCGCGATCCTGCAGGACGAGGGCCTGCTGGACGAGCTGACGCCGCGCGCCAACGTCGAGCTGGCGCTGCGCGCGGCCGGCCGTTCGCGGCGCCTGGCGCCGGCGCTGCTGGCCCAGGCCGGGCTCGAGGCGCCGCCGGAACGCACCGCGCAGCTGTCGGGCGGCATGCGCAAGCGGCTCGCGGTCGCGCGCGCGCTGGCCTCGTCGCCGCAGCTGCTGCTGTGCGACGAGCCGACCGCCGGGCTCGACGGCGACGCCGCGCGCCGCATCGTGCAACTGCTGCGCGACGCCCACGACCAGGATCCCGGCCGCACCACGATCGTGATCTCGCACGATGTCGCCGCGTTCGCGGGCATCGTCGACGGCGTGCTGGTGCTCGACCGCGACGCGCGGTCGCTGCGGCTCGAGGCCGCCGACTTCCAGCCGACGGCCGCCGACGCGAAGATGCCGGTCGGCGACGCGCCGGCCGCCGAGCCCGAGGTGCTGCACTGGCTGCGCCGCTGGACGCTGCAGGCGGCGGCGGTCGCGGAGACCCTGCTCGAGTCGCTGCGCCGCCTGCCGCCGGTGGAACTCGGCCAGGTGCTGCGCACGACGGTGCGCTTCGCGGTCGAGCCGGCGCTGTTCGTCGCGGTCGCCGGCGCGGTGATCGGCGGTCTGGCGACGTTCTTCGCGCTGCGCAACAACCCGATGCACGGCGGCTTCGAGACCGCGCTGCTGACCGGCACCGGCAAGGTCGCGACCGCGGTGCTGGTGCCGCTGCTCAGCGGCTTCTTCTTCACCGCGCGCATCGCCGCGGGCGCCGCGGCGCGGCTCGGCACCATGAAGCGCACCAACCAGATCGCCGCGCTGCAGATGATGGGCGTGCGGCCCGCGGACTACCTGCTGACGCCGATGGTGTGGGGCATGATCCTGGCGATGCCGCTGGTGACGCTGGCCGGCGTGGTCGCGTCGGCGCTGGCGGCGGCGTTCGCGTCGACCACGGTCGCCGGCGTCACGGTGGTCGGCTGGGCCACCGCCTGGTTCGAGACCGTCGACGCCCGTGACGTGCTGGTGGTGCTCGCCAAGTCGACGCTGTCCGGCTACCTGGTCGCGGTGTGCTGCTACCACCTCGGCACCGGGCCGAAACGCTCGGGCGCCGAGGTCGGCGAGGCCGTCAACAAGGCGATCGTCTACGGCATGGCGCTGGTGCTGGGAGTGCACGCGGCGCTGACCTTCCTGGTCTACGCCTGAACCGGCGCTGGCACCGGCGTCACCGGGCCTCAAGGCCGGCACCGTCGAGGGTCGATGTAGGACGACAGTGAAGGGTATCGAGAAGATCACCTCGGTCCGGCTCGCCGAGATCCTGACCGAACGCGCGACGGTCGCGTCGGAGGTCATCACCGATGCCCTCTACGCCCAGGACCGCCACGGCGAGCCGTTCGTGCAGGTGCTGGTCAGCGGCGGCCACATCACCGAGTGGGACCTGGCCAAGATCGTCACCGAGCACTTCAGCCTGCCGTTCCTGATGGCCGGCAACTACCAGATCAACGACGCCGCCAAGGCGCGTCTGCCGAAGGAAGTGCTGTTCAAGCACACGATCGTGCCGCTGGACGTGTTCGACGACATCGTCTGCGTCGCGATGCCGGTGATGCTGACCTTCGACGAGATCATGCGGATCCAGAAGGAGCACACGTGCGACGTGTTCCCCTATGTCGGCCTGATCACCGAGAACAAGAAGGTGCTGACCGACATGCACAAGGACTACCCCGAGTGGCTGGCGCTCGATCAGCACCGCCGCGAGGAAGAGGCCAAGAAGCGCGCTGCCGGCGGCAAGAAGGGCGGCGACTGGATGAGCATCTTCGATGCCGGTGAGCAGGCGATCCAGCAGGGCATGAAGAGGCCCGCGCCGAAGAAGTGACGCGCGGCCGCGCCTACGGCCGCGGCGACTCCGGATCCTCGGCCTCGAGCGCCTGGCGTTCGAGTTCGGCCGCGTCGATCTCGACCGGCGCGAGCAGATCCCGAGCACGTTCCAGGCTCGCCGTCGGCACCAGCACCTTGACGCCGGTCAGGTTCATCATGCGGCGGCTGGTCACGAACTCGTCGACGAGGCCGTCGCCGTCGACGTGCGCCGGGATGCCGTCCGCCTGCAGCAGCGCGACGAACATCTTCGCCTGGTCGGGTGAGTTCGCGGTTCGCACGACGGACATCAGGGGCTGGCTCATGGGTGATGCTCCGAAGGATGGTTCTGGTCCGCGGTCTCGGCCGGCTTGGACTCGGCGCCGCCGTCGTCGCGTTCGTCCGCGTCCGCGGGGGTCTCGGGCGCCGGCGCCAGCAGCGCGTCCTTGGCCATCGTCTTCGCCGCCTGCACCGGATTGCCGAACGCGCGCGGCACGTCGGCAACACGCTTCAGGTCCTTGGCCGCATCCTTCAGCGAGTCCTTGATCTCGCGCAGGTCGGTGTCGCGATCGAGCTGTCGCTTGAAGTCATCGAAGCCGCGCTTCAACTTCGCCATCATCCGGCCGAGGTTGCGTCCGGCCTCAGGCAGGTTCCTGCCGTAGAGCAGGAGGCCGATGACGAGCAGCAGGAACATCTCCTGCACGCCGAGGGAATCGAAGAATGCGAGCACGGGTGGTGGTCGGTATGGGGAAGTCGGTCGGGGCGGTGCCTCGCCGAGGGTGGCCCGGGCAGTTGACGACCAGCCGCAGAGGCTACATAGTTCCAGACCGCAGAGGAGGACGAGCTTGGACACCAATTTGCCCCCCCCCCCCCTCCAGTGCCGACCTGTGCTCTGGCGCGGGCGCCGCAACGCCGAGAGTCGACTGGTGCCTCTTGGCCGATTGCCTGCTCAAGCATGCGTCGGGGCAGGAACGCGACGACGACGTGCAGGACACGCTGTTGCGGCTCCACCGACGTCTGGGCCCGGATGCCTTGCTGGAGGATGCCATCCGACTCGGGCGCTTCATCCTGCGCCGATGCCGCATCGACAGGCTGCGCCGACGTACGCTGGAGCTGCTCGGCGATGGCGACGACGAGGCTGTCAGACCGATGGTTGGCGATGCGGACCTGGCGGCGACGGAGTCGTTGGAATCGGATCCAGAGTTCACACAGCGACTTGGGCCGAGTGCCGCCCGGCTACTTCAAGTGATCCTATCGGGCATCCGTTGCAACAAGGCGATTGCCAGAGTGCTCGACTCATCGCCGTCCTCGGTTCGTCGGCGTCGCCTGCGCCTCCAGCAGTCCCTTGCGGCGCTCCTTGTCGACGCGGACTTTGAACAGCCTCGATGATCCCCCCAGTTCGGTCCTACAGTGCATGACGACCTGCAGGGTGCACCGAAACGGGACACCGGCCCAGTGGGGCTCGTGGGCGTAGACGATGTCACATTTTGGCGGTCATGTAACGAAAGGCGTGACACCAAGAACTCGTCGTGCCTGATTGGCCGAGATCTGGCTATGTGCGAGGGTGCTCGGATATCTAGGACTGGGCCCCGCGAGTCAACATGAAGATGAAGTTGCTTACCCTGATCGTCCTTGTGAGCGCCGTCGTTGTCGTCGTGCAGATCGCGCGGTGCGATCGCCAAACAAGTCCGCCATTTGTAACAGGAGATCCTGCTCTGGACAGGGATCGCGGGTCTTCCGATGCGTACCATGGCAATGCCACCCCCCCGTTGAACAACGACATGCTATCCCGCAGTTCGGTGTCGACATTGGAATCCGCAGCAGAACCGCCCGCTGTCGAGGAATCGCGTTCTTCTGCCGTCTTCTACACGCCGACGCATGAAGAGTTGAGTTCCTATCGTTGGCTGCAACGCATGGCAGCGTTGGTGGGAGACGAGTTGCCCCAAGAGTCGAATGTGGCACGGGAGAAATGGGTCGCTCTGGTGTCGCTCGAGCGTGGGCTTTCTCCTCAAGCAAACCGATGCCTTCAAAGACGAGGAGCCATGGCAAACGCCATTGCTCAGCGAATTGGTGCTGAGAGCCGAAGGGAGCTCGTGGGTCCGGATATTCCCCAGTCGCCAGAGGAACGTGAAAGGGATACCGCACTCTCAAGAGCAACTGTTCCTGGTCAAATAATCAGCTTCTGGCATGAAGGTGGTCTGAAGTACGCTGTCCGTATCAATCCTGGCGAGTCAGCCGAGATTGATGCTCTATCCGTGGAAGTCGAATCGATAGCTCTCATGGCCACGGCCGGTGCTCGGCAGATTCTGGATTCGCGGTGACTTTTCCCGGACCGCGTCGGACCGGCGGTGTTGCGTGTTTCCTTTTCGCTGAGGCTGAGTCTGAGGACTCTCTCTGGAGGCAATCATGGTGATGAAGACGTTGATCGCTCTGGTGTTGTTTTTTGTTGGCATCGGTGCGTTAGATGGGTCAACAGTCGCGCGGCATCCGCTGCACGCGAAGTTGATGGCGCCGGAGACGGGAGCGCGCACTGGACCATGCTCCTGCCTGATCGTGTCATCCGCTGGCCCGGGTGTTGCGTGGTCCGTAACAGACACTGCGCCGCCTGCGCCAGGCGCCTGCACGGAACAGCCAGATTGCGAGCCCAAGGTGAAGGAGGGCTGCGTGATCAACAGTGCGATCACCTTCGCAACGCCGGCGGGCTGCAATGCAAACATCGAGATCCACGAGGCCTCCGGGATTACGCTTGTCCCAGGCAGCGCGGTTGGCTTGGTTAGCAAGATGATCGAGTGTGGAGGAAGCTTGACAGTCAAGGCGTTCTGCGGCATGCAGGAAAGAGGTAGCTACACGTGGACCTGCAAAGAGTGCGCACCCTAGGACGGAGGTTGCGGAATCCCTCGTGCCGCGCGAGGATTCGGGAATGGTAAGGCCGCCGGCGACAAGCCTGAGAGACGGCGGCCGGCGGTGCTCGCAGCCATCGCCATGAACCAGATCCAGGGGGTCGGCAGGTGTAAGGGGGACTGGTGTCGAACCGTCCTCGAGGAAGCGGCGCAAGGCGACCGTGACGCGACCGAGATGCAGTCGGGCATGGACCACGGGCCGCGGAGTCCGTACCCTCTTCGCCCCTCATGAGCGACAAGCCCATCTTCGCGGTCGAACAGCTCACCAAGAGCTACCAGGGCAAGAAGCCGGTCCTGAAGGACATCAGCCTCGTGTTCCTCGAGAACGCGAAGATCGGCGTGATCGGCCAGAACGGCGCCGGCAAGTCGACCCTGCTGCGCATCATGGCCGGCCAGGACAAGGAGTTCGACGGCGTCGCGCGGCTGGCCGACGCGCGCACGGTCGGCTACGTGCCGCAGGAGCCGAAGCTGCTCGAGGAGCTGACCGTGCGCGGCAACGTCGAGCAGGCGGTGGCGCCGATCCGCATGCTGCTGCGGCAGCACGAGGAGATGAGCATGAAGCTCGCCGAGGACCTCGACCCCAAGGAGATGGACAAGGTCATGGCCGAGCTCGAGCGGCTGCAGCACGAGATCGAGGCCAAGGACGCGTGGGAGATCGATCGCCACGTCGAGACGGCGATGACCAAGCTGCACCTGCCGCCCGGCGAGAAGATGGTCAGCGCCTGCTCCGGCGGCGAACGGCGCCGCGTCGCGCTGTGCCGCACGCTGCTCGAACACCCGGACCTGCTGCTGCTCGACGAGCCGACCAACCACCTCGACGTCGAGACGGTGCGCTGGCTCGAGGAGACGCTGGCCAACTACAAGGGCACCGTCGTCGTCATCACGCACGACCGCTTCTTCCTCGACAACGTCGTCGGCTGGATGCTCGAGATCTGGCACGGCAAGGCGATCCCCTACCAGGGCAACTATTCCGAGTACCTGATCCAGCGCAGCAAGCGCATGTCGATGCAGGAGACGCAGGAGCAGCGGCGCGCGAAGTTCCTCGACCGCGAACTCGAGTGGATCCGCATGAACCCGAAGGCACGCACGACCAAGAACAAGGCGCGCCTGAAGAACTACGACAAGATGCTCGAGACCGAGGTCGAGGAGCGCGACGACACCGTCGAGCTGCACATCCCGCCCGGCAAGCGCCTCGGCGACACGATCATCCGCTTCGAGAAGGTCACGTTCTCCTACGACGGTGAGCACAACGTGCTCGAGAACGTGTCGTTCGAGCTGGCGCCGGGTGACATCCTCGGCATCGTCGGCCCCAACGGCACCGGCAAGACCACGTGCCTGAAGCTGATCACCAACAAGCTGCAGCCGCAGCACGGCCGCGTCGTGATCGGCCAGACGGTCGAGCTGTGCCACGTCGACCAGGAGCGCGATTCGCTCGATCCGAACAAGACCGTCTGGCAGGAGATCTCCGAGGGCCAGGACCTGATCAAGCTCGGCAAGCACGAGGTCAACAGCCGCAGCTACGTCGCCAAGTTCAACTTCACCGGCCCCGACCAGCAGCAGCTCGTCGGCTCGCTGTCCGGCGGCCAGCGCAATCGTGTGCACCTCGCCAAGATGCTGCGCCGCGGCGGCAACGTGATCCTGCTCGACGAGCCGACCAACGACCTCGACCTCGACACGCTGCGCGTGCTCGAGGAGGCGATCGCCGAGTTCCCCGGCTGCGTCGTGGTGGTGTCCCACGACCGCTACTTCCTCGACCGCATCTGCACCAAGATCCTCGACCTCGGCAACTACGAGCCCGGCAAGTTCCTCGATAGCCTGTGAGTTGCCGCCAGCGGCGCTATCCAGGTGGCGAGGGGCAGGGGAAACAGCACCAGACCGCGACCAGAGCCGCGAGGCCGAGCGCCACGGCCAACACGTAGGCGACCAGCGTGCCGGCGAAGACCAGGACCTCGTAGCGCAGCGGCGTGCGCGCCATGTCAGTGCCGCTTGAGGCCGATCGCCAGGCCGCCGACGGCGAGGCCCGCGGCCGGCAGGCTGCCGGTCAGGAACTGCTGGAAGTTGCCCCACTCGTGTTCGACGTTGGCGGCGAAGCGATCCCAGACGCTCTCGATCGCGTGCCAGTCGACGACGACGAGGCCGAAGTAGCTGAGCACCACGGTCATCAGCAGCCAGAAGCCGACCGCGATCGCGACCACACGCAGCGCCGCGCGGATGAAGCTGCCGATGCAGAAGCCGGCCAGGAAGCTGAAGCCGAGCCGGAACACGCCCTTCGCCGCCGGTTCCTCGGCCACCGCGCCGCCGGGGCTGGTGCCGCCCGGTTGGAACTGGGCCGTCAGACCGGTCTGGCCCGCGCCGCCGGTGCCGCCGGATGCGCCGCCGGTGCCGAGGCTCCACACCGCACCGACGACGACGGTCGTCAGCGCGATGCCGAGCGAGACCTTCTTCCAGCGCGGCATGTCACGCAGCCATTGGCCAAACCCTCGTTCGGTGGCGGGTGCAGTGCCGGGCGCCTCTCGGTCCATCACCAGAGCCTATCCGGGCTTCTGCCGAGGCGATACCGGGGGCTTTTCGGGTTGAGCCGCGCGGAACGGACGAGATACTCCGCGGTCACCTTTCCACCAGACGACATGCGATACATCACTCTCATCGCGGCTCTCGCCGCTCTCACCACCTGCGCCGTGGGCCAGGACCGCATCACCCTCGCCAACGGCGACGTGCTGACCGGCACCATCAAGACGATGGCCGACGGCAAGGTCACGATCAGCTCGCCGTTGCTCGGGGACGTCACCGTGCCGATGAGCAACATCAGCGACATGGTCACCGCCGAGCAGGTCCGTCTACAGACGGCCAGCGGCGACCTGCTGAAGCGGCGCATCGTCGGCATGGAGGCCGGCAACCTGCGCCTGGAAGGCGACACCACCGCGCTGTCGCTGGACAACCTCGGCCAGATCAACCCGCCCGAGAAGCCCGAGCCCAAGTGGACCGGATCGGTCAACCTGTCCGGCCTCTGGACCGACGGCAACACCGATCGCCGCGCCGCCGGCCTGTCGATCGATGCCTCGCGCCGCGGTGAGATCGATCGCCTCAGCTTCGATGCGTCGTGGGACTACAGCCAGGACCAGGACCAGACCACGAAGGTCTGGAAGCTGAACCAGCGCCGCACCGGCGGCGGCCTCAAGTACGACTACTTCCTGAGCAAGCGCTGGTACGCGCTGGTCACGGCCCGCGTGCTCGGTGACACGCTCGCCGACATCCAGCTGCGCTTCACCGGTGGCGCCGGCATCGGCTACACCTGGATCGAGGACAGCTCGACGACCTTCCTGACCGAACTCGGCGCGTCCTACTTCAACGAGAGCTACCGCACGCCAGGAGTCATGAGCGTCGACTACCTCGCCGCACGCGCGGCGTACAAGCTGACCCACAAGTTCAGCGAGAAGACCAAGCTCGTGCACGGCGTCGAGGCGTTCCCGTCGACCGAGAACATCGAGGACACCTACCTGCAGGCCAAGACCGAGATCGTCACCAGCCTGACCGACAGCATGATCGCGTCGATCGCGCACGTGCTCGACTGGGACAACACGCCCGCGCCCGGCAAGGAGCGCACCGACAACCGGGTCCTGCTGACGATCGGCTGGAGCTTCTGACGCAGACCGCGCCGCAGGCGCGGGCCGCTGCACCGCCGATGCGCCGCCGCGACGCGGCGCCCGCACGCCGGCGAACCAGAGCAACCAGCGCCGCTGCGCCGGCCGCCTAGTAGCTCGTGGCGAAGTTGCTGCCGTTGCGCAGCGCTTCGCCGCCGAAGCGGTCCGGGCGCCCGGCGTTCATGCCGCCGAAGCGCGGCAGGAAGTCGAGGTTGAACGTCGTCTCGGCGGAGAACGGGTTGTAGACCGCGGACACCGAGATCGACCAGTCGTGGTCGTCGCGCACCAGGCCGAAGGTGTAGCTCAGCCACTCGTCGCGTTCGAGGTCGCGCTGGCTGCCGGCATAGACGTGCCAGCGATCCAGCAGGAACGTGCTGGCCGACAGACCGACGGCGCCCTTGACGGCCAGGTCTTCGCGGTAGTCGGCGGTCCAGGTGATGCCGGCGATCGGCCCCAGCTGCACCTCGGTGTCGAACGTGCGCAGACCGAGCCGCCAGTCGTAGTCACCGTAGACGGCCAGCGCCAACGTGTCGACCGGCAGCCACTGCACCGTCGGCCGCACGAGGATGTCGTAGTAGAGCAGGCCCAGCGTCTCGCCGCCGTTGTCGCGGTTGGCGTCGGGCCAGAAGTCCTGCGCCAGGTCGACCATCAGGAAGTCGCGCGGCGCGGTGTCGTCCTTGCTGCCCTCGGGGCGCGATCGCTGCAGCAGGTTGCGCAGTTCGACGCGCACCAGTTCCTGTTCGCCGAGGCGATCGGTGGCGTCGAAGTCGAAGAACTCGCTGGCGTTGTCGTCGACGCGGAAGCGATTGCGATAGGTGACCTTCGGCGCGATCACGTGGCGCAGCGAGTGGCCGCCGTCCGCGTCGAACCACGACCAGGTGCGCGACATGCGGGTGCCGAACTGCACGCCGCCTTCGACCGCGATCCGACCCTCGCTGTCGCCGTCGACGGTCGTGTCGTACCAGGTGCCACGTCCCGAGGCGTACGGCCGCACGTTCAGCGCGCCGAGGTGGAACGGCGCCGACAGCTCGACGACCTGATCGGCGCGGAACGTGCGGTCGCCGATGCGCAGGCCGGCGAGGTCGTCGTAGTTGCTGCGGCGCTGGCCGAGGTTGGTCTCCAGATCGACGACCAGCGGCGTGCCCCACGGCGTCTCGCCGAGCGGCTGCGCCAGCCACTGGTAGGTGACGACCGGGATCTCCTCGACGAAGCGCGGCGCCAGCGAACGGTTGTCGCGGTAGCTGAAGTCGTCGAGGTTCCAGCGGCCGCTGGCGGTCAGCAGGCGGTTCTCGTCGGCGCGGTGCAGGTAGACGCTGGTCTCGGGCGTCTCCTCGATGCGGTAGGGGCCGGGGAAGAACTCCGAGTAGACGGCCGGGTCCGAGGCCTGGAACGCGACCAGGTCGACGTGTGTGTCCGGTCCGAACAGCACGCGGTTCTGGCTCGTGACCAGGCCGCGACTCGAGGTGTCGATCGGGCTGCCGTCGAACCGGGACTGGATCTCGCGCAGGTCGCGGCCGCGGTCCTCGAGGAAGAAGCCGCGCGTGCTGCCCTCGTAGAGGCCGGGCGCGGCGTAGGTCAGACCGCCGCGCAGCGGCACGCCGCGCTGCTCGATCCAGCCGACGCCGAGGTCCCATTCGCCGCGGAACTCGTGCGCGGGCCGGCCGGTCAGCCACTCGTGCACGAGGCCGCCGGTGCGGTTGTAGGGCAGTCCGACCACGACCTCGGCCTGCGCGCCCTCGGTGGCCGAGTAGCCGGCGCGCGCGCGCTTGATCGGGAACTCGCTCTGGCTGCCGGTGAAGAAACGCGCGTCCGGCAGCGGCAGCACGCTGGTGCCCGAGAGCTGCAGCGTCTGGCCGCGCACGACGACCTCGAACTCGCCGTCGCGTTCGATGATCTCGGCCTCGCCGACCGCGAGCGCGGCGTGTGGTTCGGCGGCGGTGCAGGTCGTGATCGTCAGGTCGCGCCCGGTCCAGCGCCCGCCTTCCTTGACCAGCCGCGGTCCCCTGACGACCAGCAGGCTGCGCGCGTCGCTGCCCGGCGTCAGGTAGCGGATCTCGGCGTTCTCGACCACGATGCGGTCGTCGAGCGGCGAGATCCACATGCGGTCGCAGCGCAGCACCTCGACGCCGTCGCGCACGATGGTGACGCCGCCCTCGAAGTACAGGAAGCGCAGCAGGTCGATCTGCTGGTCGGTGACGCGCTCGATCGGCAGGCCTTCGGGGCGGCCGACCGCGCGCAGCGTGCTGTCGACGCGCTCGCGCATCTGTTCGGGCGTCAGCCGGCGCCGCGGCGCCGGTGGCTCGACCCGGCGGCGCGGCAGGCCGCTGCCATCCTGCCGTTCGAGCAGCGCGCGCGCGTCCTCACGATCGGTCAGCAGCACGGCGTTGTTGCCGCGCACGTCGAGGTGCAGCCCCGGCGCGCGCAGACGAAACCCGCCGGCCAGGCGGATCGCGCGGTAGTCGTCGCGTTCGACGCTGTCGTTCCACGCGGCCTCGAGCACGTAGCTGCCGTCGCCGGCGGGTCGTACGCCGGACACGGGGTCGGTGGGGGCGTCGATCTGTGCCCGCAGTCCGGTCGTGGCGGCCATCGCCGCGGCGATGGCGAGGATCGGCAGGCTGCTCCTCACCGCCGCACGGCCTCGGCGTCGCGCGCCTGCACCATGCGGCCGTGGCGGTAGCTGACCGCCATCGTCTCGTAGTTCACCTCGATGCGCGGCGACGTGAACGTGCGTCCGCCGGGCAGCACGACCGTCGCGTTCGCCGGATCCCGCACGATGCAGCGCGTGCGCCGGATGTCGAGTTCGATCTCCGCCGACCGCGCCTGCAGCCGCGTCCAGTCGACGTGCACGTCCTTGGCCAGCGCCTGCACGACGTCGCCGGTGGCGGCGTCGCGCCGCAGCGACAGCTCGTTCGCGTCGAGCAGGATGCCGTCGGGGTCTTGCTCGCCGTCGGCGGTGATGCCGGTCGCGCGCACCGGTCCGCCGAACAGCACGCGGTCCGGCAGCACGTCGATGTTGCCCTGGCAGACGGCGGTCATGTGCGAGAGCAGAGCCGTCGAGCCGGTCTGGTGCAACGTCACGGATGGCGGCAGGAACGTCGACCGGTCTTCGAACGTGCGCAGCGCCTGCAGCCGCAGTTCCTGTTCGCGGAACACGCGCACGCGCGCGCCGCGCGTCGTCAGCTCCTCACCGGCGCGGGTGCGGCGCACCACGGCCGGGATGCCGCGGTCCGGATCACCGACGAACATGCCGGCCTGCGCGCCCTGCGACAGCACCAGCCGCGCGCCGCTGCCTTCGATGAGACCGTAGCGCGGATCCTCGAGCTGGAAGTCCTGCACGTCGTCGACGATCAGCCACGGCTGCGCGACCGATGCGAACAGCAGATCGGCGATCGGGCCGCGCGCGCCGCCGGCGTGGGCCAGCTGCATGTCGGGGGTCAGCACGAACGGCAGCGCCCGCAGCCGCTGCGCGTGGAAGAACGCGGTGGTCGGTTCGCCGCCGGGCCCGGAGTCCAACGACAGGTTGACCGTCGGCCGCACGCCGTCGTCCGCGACCGCCTCGACCAGCACGTCGGTGCCGCCGACGTGGTGCACGTCGATCGACGGTCCCCGCACCTCGACGCGACCCCCGCGCCGGCTGCTGCCGGCGGCGATCGTGCGGGTCAGGATCGGCAGCGCGTTCTGTTCGGCCAGCGGCGGCCACAGGCCCGGCGGCGCGTCGTCGGGCACGCGCGTCAGCCGCAGCGAGCGCGGGCCGATCTGCAGCAGCCGCGGGGCGACGGCGACGACGGCGTCCGCCGGACCGATGCGCCGGCTGCGTGCCGGCAGGCCCGCGGCCGCGAACGACGTCAGCTCCCTGCCGTCGAGCACGGCCTCGAGCTG